>JAHHRU010000014.1 GCA_020025635.1 Allofournierella sp. | reverse complement strand
TGCAGTACCTGGATCTATTCCTAAAACTCTCATAATACTATTCTCCTATTTTTTTCAAGCAGAAGACGGCATACTAGGAAAGCCAGCGTCCCGCGGGCTCTGAGTTGTGTTTAAAATACAGACCACCGTCTTCTGGGCCGTTGCCAAAAGGGCCGCTTTTTGGCAGAAAAACGGCCGATTTGCCACTTTCCTGGCAAATTCATCCCGGGTGTTCTAAAAGGCGGGCAGATATGCTATAATAGGACAAAATACCCTCCCTTCAAAACAGGGGGGTATGCGGCCTTTTGCCTTTTTTAAAGCGGCCGCGCCCGGCCGGCCCCTGCGGCATCCTGCCTGTTTTTTGCAAACGAAACGAGCCGGCGGTGAAATGATCGAACACGCTGTTTCGTTCTATAAAAGAACGGCCCCGGGGGCGGCCGGCCCCCCGTGTGAAGATGAAAAAAAGGAGGCTCAAGGCACTGCATCCATGAAAAAACAAACCTGTTCCGGCTGGGCAAAAAAGCTGCTCTGGCCGGTGCTTTCTCTTTTCATTGCCCTGGCAAGCATCGGGGCGGTGGCCTCGCAGCTGCACAAAGAATCCCTTTCCCGGCTTTTGCGCCAGCTGCAAACGGCAGACCCCCTGTTCATGACCCTTGCCGCAGTCTGCATGCTGGGCTTCATTTTGTTCGAGGCGCTGGCCCTGCGGGCCACCTGCTCGGCCTTTGCGCCAGTGCCCCGGGTGAAAAAAAGCTGCGAATGGGCGGCGGCCGACATCTACTTTTCGGCCATCACCCCCTCGGCAACCGGCGGCCAGCCCGCCTGCCTTCTGCTCATGCGGCAGGACGGCATCCCCGCCGCCGCGGGCACGGCGGCCCTGGTGATGAATTTGACCATGTACACCCTGTCCATTTTGGTGCTGGGGCTGGGGGCCTTCCTTCTGCGGCCGGGGCTGCTTTTGGGCTTCGGCCTTGTTTCCCGGGTGCTGATCGTGGCCGGGTATCTGGTGCAGATCTTTCTGGCCCTGTTTTTCTACCTGCTGGTGCGCCGGGAACAGCTTTTGGAGGCCATCCTGGCCGGGGCCCTGGGCCTTGCGGCAAAGCTGCCGGTGGTAAAGCACCACAGGCCCCGGTTCGAAAGGCTCTGCGCCCGGCTGGAAGCCAAAATGGCCGAATACCGCTTGGCGGCTCACCGGCTCACCGGCCACGGCCGGCTGCTGGCAAAGGTGTTTTTTTACAATCTTTTGCAGCGTGCCAGCCAGATCGCCGTTACCGTGTTCGTGTTCCTGGCCCTGGGCGGCACGGGAGCCGTTTCGGCCTTAGACCTTTTTGCGGTGCAGAGCTATGTGGTGCTGGGCTCCAACTACGTTCCGGTGCCCGGCGGCATGGGCATCACCGATTATCTGATGCTGGACGGGTTCGGGGGCCTTCTGCCCGGCCCTGCGGCGGTGGGCCTTGAGCTGGTGAGCCGCTCGCTTTCGTTCTATCTGTGCATCCTGCTTTGCGGCGGCGCCCTCGTTCTGCGGTGGGCCCTTGCGAAAAAACACAAAAGAGAGGAATCTGAAAAATGATCGGAGTTTATGATTATACCGTCATCCTGACCTATTTGTCCCTGCTTTCGGCCGGCACCGGCATCGTGGTTTCGCTGGCCGGCAGCGGCCACCCGTATCTGGGCTGCTTTTTCCTGCTGTTCAGCGGCCTGTGCGATGCGTTTGACGGCAAGGTGGCCCGCATGAAAAAGGACCGCACCCGCATTGAGCAGAACTTCGGCATCCAGGTGGATTCCCTTTCCGACCTTGTGGCCTTCGGCATGCTGCCCGCCTGCATCGGCACGGCGCTGATCCGCACCTCGCCCTTTCTGCACTGGATGCTGGACGGCCGCCTTGGCACCTGGCAGGCCCGCACCCTGCAGTTCGTGATCCATGCGGTGCTTTTGCTGTACGTGCTGGCGGCCATGATCCGCCTTGCCTATTTCAATGTAACCGAAGAAGAGCGCCAGAAAACCGAGGGCGGCGCGCGCAAGGTGTACACCGGCCTGCCGGTCACCTCGGCGGCCCTCATCTTCCCGCTGGTGCTGCTGGTGAATTACATCGTTCCCATGGACATCACCCTGGTTTACATGGGCGTTGCCCTTGTCACCGGCTTTTTGTTCCTCAGCCGCATCCGCATCCCCAAGCCCGGCACCAGGGGCCTGCTCATCATGGTGCTGGCCGGCACGGTGGAATGCGTGCTGCTGGGCCTGCGCTACTGGCTGAAAGGATAAACGCAACATGGCAAACGATCAGAACGGGCGCGCCGTGCGCTTTCTTTACGGCACCCTGCCCGGGCGGCTGTGCCTGAAGGTTTTGGCGGGGCGGGGCCTTTCCCGGGCGGCGGGCGCATTTTTGGACAGCCCCCTTTCCAAACCCCTCATCCCGGTGTTCCTGCGCCGGTGCCATATCGACCTTTCGGATTATGACACCACCGGCTGGCGCTGCTTCAATGACTGCTTCACCCGCCGGCTGAAAAACCCGGCGCTGCGGCCCTTTTCCGAAGATGGGGCGGACCTGTGCGCCCCCTGCGACGGGCTTTTGAGCGTGCACCCCATCCGGGCGGGGCTGGTCATGCCCATCAAGCAGAGCCGCTATACCGTTTCGTCCCTTCTGGGCGAAAGCCCGCTGGCCGAAAAATACGCCGGCGGCACCGCCCTTGTGTTCCGCCTTTGTGTGGACCATTACCACCGCTACGCCTATTTCGACAGCGGCCGCAAGGGCCCCAATGTGTTCATCCCCGGCCAGCTGCACACCGTGCGCCCGGCGGCGCTGGAAAGCCTGCCGGTGTTCAGCCGCAACTGCCGGGAGTACACCGCCCTTGAAACCGACCATTTCGGCACCGCCGTGCAGGTGGAGGTGGGGGCCATGCTGGTGGGAAAGATCCGCAACCGCCAGGGCCCCGGCTGCTTTGAAAAGGGCGAAGAAAAGGGGATGTTCCTTTACGGCGGCAGCACCGTTGTGCTGCTTTTGGAAAAAGGAAAGGCCCGGCTTTCGCCAAAGCTTTTGAAGGCCGCCAAAACCGGCGAAGAGCTCCCGGTGAAAATGGGCCAGGTGCTGGGCCGCGCCCCCGGGGAATAAGCCTTGTATCGGTGGGCAAAATATTATATAATAGCAAAAAGGGCCCCGGCGGTATGCCCGGGGCCTTTTTCACAACCGTACAGTCAGCGCCCGCAAAGCTTCGGGCGGAAGGGAAACAACATGAAACACCTGAAAAAGATCATTGCGCTGGGGCTTGTGCTGGTGCTTGCCTGCGGCGTTTTCTGCGGATGCACCAAAGAGGATGGCTCCGAGGGCGAAACCGATGCCCGCAACTGGGCCCAGGCCGGCGGCAGCATCTCCTGGCCGGAGGGCTTCGACACCACCGAGCGGCTGACCACCCTTGAGCAGGACGGCACCCTCTATGTCTCCTTCAACGGCGTGCAGAGCCGCACCAGCGGCTATTTTTCCCCGGCGGGTGACACCATCACCATCACCGGCCAGGCAACCACCGAAAGCCAGAACCGCAAGACCTGGCGTGTGACCCTGTGGAAGGAAACCACCGGCGCCCGTGAATATGTGCCCGGCGGCACCCTTTACCTCACGGCGGACGGCAGCTGCTACACCGGCACCTTCTCCGGCCTGGAGGCGGGCACCCGCTACAAGATCGGCATCGCCTATGACGGCGGCTCCTATTATCTGTCCGGCGGGGTCACCCTCTCCGGCCTGCAGGCAGCGGCGCCCCAGGAATAAAAGCAAAAACACAAAGCGGCAAATAAAAGCAAAAACACAAAGCGGCAGGGGTTTTCCCCTGCCGCTTTAGTCTGTCGAAAAAAGGCGTTCCCAAAAGAAGGGGCGGGCCTTTTTGGGAAGAACGGTTGAAAAATCCATGAAGATATCTTATAGTAATGAAAAGCAATGTGCTGGGCCGATCAAAAGAAACGGAACACGCCGTGCGGTATCATCACCGTTATAGGTGATCGAATACAGATCATGAAAGAAAGGTGTGGTTTTTATGAAGATGGATCGTGTGTGGAGGGTTCACGCTTCCTAACCCTCCGAATATTATTTTGGAGGAAACAAAATGAAAAACCAAATCGACATGGAAAACGGCTGCTTACAGCCGCTTACCAAAGAAACCGCAAAACAGATCGCCCAAAGGGAGTATGGAGCACCCGATGAAGCTTACAGCTTCAAGGGCCGTCACAACAAATGCCTGCCGGACGAATCCACCTTGGGAACAGAGCAGTTCTGCCTGGTTTGCGAAGGAATGGCACTGCCATCGCCGATAACCGTTCGTGAAGCCGTTTCACAAACGGATGTTGCCGCCTTTTGGCAGCAGCTCCACGCCTATCACAAGCGTGACATCTTCTCTGATTCCGATCGTGAGGAACTGGAATATTTTCTTGGCCCCGAGTATCACGATCACATGATGAAGCTTTATCGAAGGCAGCAGGACCGCTGCTTTTTCCTGTTCTTTCGGCAAAACGGGCAGGATATCGGCTTTGCCATGCCGGTGATCTTCACTTTTGAGGATGGCAAGTGCTTCATCCTGGAATACTGTGTTTATCCAGAGTTCCGGGGAAACGGGACCGGCAGGGAATGTGCCAAGGCGCTTCTGGATTGGGCAAAGGAACACGGCGCATTGTACGCAGAGCTGAACCATGGCCGCAGCGCACGGCGGCGGCATTTCTGGGAAACGG
Source organism: Allofournierella sp. (assembly GCA_020025635.1). Classification (GTDB taxonomy): domain Bacteria; phylum Bacillota; class Clostridia; order Oscillospirales; family Ruminococcaceae; genus JAHHRU01. Next base: position 53,430 of record JAHHRU010000014.1, on the reverse strand, counting down.
TGGGTTTTCTGGAAAATGGCGCGGACGAATGGGGCGAACCGCTGATGATCCTGCCGCCCAAAGAGGAGGTCCCGATCACCATAGAGATCCTCACCGATCCACAGGACTGGCAGCTCAAAAAGCTGGAAAACGGCTTTCTCAGAGAAATCGGAGAAGCGCCGCTGACAGAGGAAAAGCAGGAAAAGCTTGCCCGGGCGGTCCGGGACGGCAAAATCACATTCTTTATGGCAAAGCGTGGGTATCGTGCCATCGGAATGTGCAGTGTTGCAAAATGCTTTTCCACCTTTGCTTGTGCCGATACCGGGATCTTTGAGGACTTTTACATCGAACCGGCGTTCCGCGGAAAGGGCGCTGCCCGAAAGCTGGCACAGGCGGCACAGCAATGGAGCAGGGAGAACGGCATTGCAAGCCTGACCGTCACCTGCGCTGCCTGCGACGAGAGAATGTATCAAGCGCTTGGGTTTGATACGCATTTGGGCAGGACGTCTGCATATCTGTGCTGAATCACAGCGGGGCCGGTGCACCAATGCAAAGTGCGCCGGCCCCATTGCAGCCTTCGGTATCCTTTTGCAAAAGAGCCCTGAGACTTCTCTCACAAAGTCTCAGGGCTCTTTCTGTTTTGTTTTGGCACCGTGCCGGTGCGGGCTGTCCCCTTTGAAGCGGACCCTTTTTGGGCTTTTCAAAGGGAAAAGCGCCTTAGTACCAGGTGTCGGCGGGGCCGTCCATATCCTTTTCCTGCTCGGCACGCAGGGCCTTGAACTTTTCCTCAAGGCCCATGATCTTGTCCATGGCGGGCCAGGCGATCATCTGGGTGATGAGCACGATGAGCGAAAAGCCGAACAGCAGCACCAGAACGCTGGTAACGGGCATGAACAGCAGCATGAAGCCCCAGTAAAGGATCTGCAGGAAGGCAAGGATCAGCGCGCGGGGGGCGTTGCCCAAGGCGAACAGCAGGCTGTTTTTCAAAACCATGGCAAAGGGCATATCCATCAGCACCAGCTGGCCCCACAAAAACGGGGTGCACATGCCGGTGATGAGCAGGTCGGCCATGAACAGCATCACCATGGGGATGGTCAGCTTCATGCCGGACTGCAAAATCAGCCACACAACGGTGATCTGGCTGGTCAGCAGAAGGCCGCACAAGGCGCCGGGCACAAGGCTCTGCTTCCAGTTGTTCTTCATGGCCCGCTTGTAAACGTGCCACCAGTAGCCCGGCTCATCCCGCATGGCCCGCAGCACGGTGTCGTGCAGGCCGGCGTAGAACGGCCCCAGAAGCATGCCGCCCAGGATGCCGCCCAGAAGGGTGATGAGCAGGCTGTGGGAGAAAAGGCCGAAGCTTACCAGAAACGCCGCCGGGATGGCCGAGACCACACACAGCAGGTTTGCCTTGAAAAAGCTGCCGAAATCCCGGCCCACCAGCTCAAAAAAGCGGGCAAAGCCCTTTTTGCGGGGGGTGTCCCGTTCAACACCGGGGCCCGGGCGTTCAAAATTGCGATTGAAAAAACCCATGATGCGTTCCTTTCAAAAGCGGGCGGTGGCGCCCCGCTTTGCTTTGTATTTTTGAATTGCTCTAAACAATAATCATACAGAAACCTGCGGCCTTTTGCAAGGGGCGGGGCGGCTTTTTACATTTCCAACACAAAAAAGGGCAGAGAAAGGCCTGTTTTGCCTCTTTCGGCGGGGCGCAAGACCGTTTACACGGCCCTTGTTCCGTGCTAGAATAGTAGAATGGCCCCAAAGCTTGGGGGCCGCTATTTTGGAAGGGAGCTGTGGCGATGCGCACGCTGATCTGGTTTATTTATTTTTGGGGCTATCTGCTGTTTCACTGGCCCACCCTCAGCCGGGGCCTCAAGGCGCTCAAGGCGGGGGACTGGGAAACCGGCGATGCGCTTGCCGCCCGGCACGTTATGCGCTGGACCGGCCGGCTTTTGAAGCTGGCGGGCGTCACCACCGAGGTCACCGGCCTTGAAAACATCCCCAAGGGCCGGCCCTGCGTTTTTGCCGCCAACCACCGCAGCTTTTACGATATCGCCCTGATGCTCAACCAGCTGGATGCACCCCACGGCCTGGTGGCCAAAAAAGAGGTGGGCAATCTGCCGCTGGTGCGGGGCTGGATGCGGCTTCTGCACTGCGTTTTTCTGGACCGTGAGGACACCCGCAAGGCGATGGATGCCCTCAAGGAGGCCACCGAGATCGTGAAAAAGGGTTACAGCATCTCCATCTTCCCCGAGGGCACCCGCAACAAGGGCGAGGAGGGCACCTTGCTGGAATTCAAGGGCGGCGCCTTCCGCATTGCCACCCGGGCCGGTGCGCCCATTGTGCCGGTGGCCATCACCGGCAGCCGGGAGGCCATGGAAAACCACCACATGTTCATGCACCCCTGCCATGTGATCATCCGTGTGCTGCCCCCCATTGAAACCGCCGGGCTGGACCGGGCGGCCCTCAAGGCCCTGCCCGAGCAGACCCGTCAGCTGATTTTGGAAAACCTGGAACCCGAACGCATCAAAGCAAAGGAGTAAAAAGATCATGGCAAGTGCCCGATATACCCTGAATATCGACCCAAACGACCTGCGCCCGGAAAAACCCCGGGAGCTCACCCCCGGCGAAAAGCTGGCCAACTGGTGGCATTATCACTGGAAGATGCTGCTTGTGGGCCTGCTGCTTTTGGGGCTTGCGGTGATGGGCGTCACCGAGATCCTCACCCAGGAAAAGGCCGATTACCGGGTGGGTGTGGTGACCCGCTACCCGGTGGATGACAACGCCCGCCAGAAGCTGGGCGAGGCCCTTGCGGGCCTTCCCGGCGCGCAGGATGTGAACGGCGACGGAAAGATCCTGGTGGAGGTGATGCACTACCAGATGGACCTGCGCCCGCCGGAGGAGACTTCCGATGAGGAAATGATGACCGGCCAGGACCCCATGATGCAGATCGCCAGCCAGACCCGCCTCACCGGCGACATCCAGACCGGGGACCTGGTGATCCTTCTCACCGATGACCCCGAGCGCCTGCAGTACCTCACCGGCATTGCCGCCGACGAAAACGGCCAGGCGCTGGAAAACCGGGAAAGCCTGGAAGGGGCCGACCTTTACCGCTGGGCCGACTGCCCGGTGCTCACCGGCCTTGCGCTGGGCGATTTCACCGACATTGCCGGCAACGTGCGCCCGGTGAACAGCTATTTTAAGGACCTCACCCTCCTGCACCGTGCCGTGTACGACGGCCGCCCCGACGAGCAGACCGCCCAGGCAAACCAAAAGCTGCTGGCTTCCATGACCGAGGGGGCCAAAAGGCCGTGAGCCCGCTTTTCAGGGGCCGGCAGAAAAAAGAAAGCGCTCTTTCGGCCCGGCTGGACAACCCTTACCGGCCCATCTACGGCAAAGAGCGCAGCTTTGAAGAGCTTGTTCGTCAGAATACGGAAAGGAGCGTTTCTCAAGTGGAGCCCAAAAAATACATTTCGCTTGCCTTCAGCCCAACCGGCTCCTGCGCCCAGATCGCGCAGGCCGTTTTGAAGGGCATGGAGGGCGGTTTCTTCTTTGATATGACCGTTTCCTGCGAGCCGCTGCGCTTCGGCCCCGGGCAGCTGGCAGCCGTTGTGGTGCCGGTGTTCGGCGGCCGTGTGCCCGCCCCGGCGCTGGAACGGGTGGAAAAGCTGCGGGGCAACGGGGCCGCCGCCGCTGCCATTGTGGTTTACGGCAACCGGGCCTATGAGGATGCCATGCTGGAGCTGGCCGCCGCCCTCACCCGGGCGGGCTTTGTGGTAACGGCCGGGGCCGCCTTCGTGGCCCGCCATTCCATCGTGCCCGCCATCGCCTCCGGCCGCCCCAACCGGGAGGATCTGGAATTTGCCCGGGATTTTGGCAGAAAGCTCTGCGAAAAGAACGAAAGCGGCCCGGTGCGGCCGGTGCAGCTGCCGGGGGATTTCCCCTACCGGGCCTTCGGCGGCGTGGCCGCAAAGCCCCAGGTCAGCGGCGGGTGCGACCGGTGCGGTGTCTGCGCCGCAAACTGCCCCACCGGGGCCATTTCCAAAAAGGACCCCACCGTCACCGATCTGGACAAATGCGTCACCTGCATGCGGTGTGTCTGGCTCTGCCCACGGGGGGCCCGCAGCCTTGCGGCCGGCGCCCAGGATGCCATGGCCGCAAAGCTGGCCCGGGTGTGTGTGCGCCCCGCCCGGCCGGAAATGTATCTGTAAAAATAAAAAACGGAGTGTATCTTGTGGGAATACACTCCGTTTCGCTTTTGCAAAAAAGGCCGGCCCCTTTTGAAAAAGGGTCAGGGCTGGGGGGCGTTTTTCTCGGCCCAGGCTTTTTCCTTTTCCTTTTCTTCCAGAGAGGCCAGGTAGCCGTCCATATTCCGGCGGATGCGGCCAAGCTCGATGGGGGTCACGATCTTTTCGCCGGGCACCTCCAGCCAGGGCCTTTGCTGGTTTTTGGGGTAGATGTTCTCACGGGTGTTGGCCCCAATGGTGAGCCATTCGCCGTCAATGAGGATCTGGTTTTCCTTTGCCTTCACAAACCGGTCCCATTCGTCCCAGGGGATGCTGCCCCGGGCAAGCTCCTTTTTTTTCAAAAGCAGCTGATAGTTCATCCCTTTGGGCCGGGGCACAAGGCGCAGGGTGCGGGGGTCATCGGGCCGGCCGTGGAGCAGGTCAAACAGCAGCTCCAAGGGCTTGTACACAAAAAACGAAACCACAACAAAAAGGGCGTTGCCCACAAGGGTGAAAAACGGGGTCTGGCGGGTCAAAAAGAGGAAAAGGCCCGGCATCTGCTTGAGAAAGCCGATCAGGTACAAAAGGGTGCCCAAAACCAGCACAAGATCCAAAACCAGCACCAGCACCATCAAAGGCGTGGCGAACTTTTCCCGTTTGATGCCCCACTGGGCATACCGGCAGCGCTCCTCTTCGGAAAAACGGATGGGCAGGTCGTAGGTTTCGATCATGGTGCAAGGCTCCCCCTTTTGAAAAAGATTTTTCTTAAAAATAATCGATTTTCGGCAAAAAATCAAGCACCTTTCGGCCCTGTTTTCGGGTTTTTTTTAAAAGGCGGGGGCAAAACCCCGGCCTTTGCCGGCAAAAGGCACAAAACCCGGCGGGAAAGGGCCGTTTTGCGGGGGTTTTGGCCGGTTTCTTTATTGATAATCAAGCCCCATTTATGGTATACTTTTTAAACAGACTGCCTTGCTCCCGGCGCAGGGTGCGGGGGGCAGGGCAAAAACAGGAGGAACACCCTATGAAGCTCACGGTACGACTTGGAAAAGACAGCTACGATGTGATCATCAGCCGGGGCGGGCTTGACCGGCTTTCCCAGCTGGCCAGTCTTGACCGGCGGGTGTTCATCGTCACCGACACGGGCGTTCCCGCCCAGTATGCCGCCCGGGTCTCGGCCCAGTGCCGAAAGCCCTTCGTTTACACCATCCCGGAAGGGGAGGGCTCCAAGAGCCTCAAACAGTACACCGCCCTGCTTTCGGCCATGCTGGAGGCCGGCCTTGACCGGGGCGATCTGGTGGTGGCCGTGGGCGGCGGCGTGGTGGGCGACCTTGCGGGCTTTGCCGCCGCCACCTACATGCGGGGCATCGACTTCATCAACTGCCCCACCACCACCCTTTCCCAGATCGATTCCTCCATCGGGGGCAAGACCGGCGTGGATCTGGACGGCACCAAAAACCTGGTGGGGGCCTTCTGGCAGCCCCGGCTGGTGCTGGTGGACCCGGACACCCTGGACACCCTGCCCCGCCGCCATTTCATGAACGGCCTGGCCGAGGCGGTGAAGATGGCCCTTTCGCTGGATGCGGCCCTGTTCCAAACGCTGGAAAGCTGCGATGTGCAGCAGAACATCGAGGAGATCATCTACCGCAGCCTGCTTTTGAAAAAGCGGGTGGTGGAAAAGGATGAAAAAGAAAAGGGGATGCGGGCGGTGCTGAACCTGGGCCACACTTTGGGCCATGCCATCGAGGCCAGAAAGGGCGTGAACGGCCGGCGCAAAAACGGCTATTACCACGGCGAGTGCGTGGCGCTGGGCATGCTGCCCATGATCGAGGACCGGGCCCTGCAAAAGCGCACACGGGCCCTTCTGCGCAAGCTGGAGCTGCCCGCCCGCCTTACTTACGATAAAACCGGCCTGATGGACGAGATCCGCCGGGACAAAAAGGCCCGCTCGGGCTTCATCACCCTGGTGAAGGTGCCGGGCCTTGGCTGCTGGCGGCTGGACCGGGTGCCCCTGAGCGAGGCCGAGCAGCTGCTGGCGGGGAAGTGATGCCATGAAAAACACCATTGGAAACGGGGTGAGCTTCACCCTGTTCGGCGAAAGCCACGGCCCCGCCGTGGGCGGCGTGCTGGACGGCCTTTCGGCGGGCATCCCGCTGGATATGCAGGCGCTGGACGCCTTTTTGGAAAAGCGCAGGCCGGGCAAAAGCCCCCTTGCCACCGCCCGCAAAGAGCAGGACCGGCTCTGCATTTTAAGCGGCGTGAAGGACGGCTTCACCACCGGCACCCCCCTTGCCTTCATGCTGGAAAACACCGATGCCCGCTCAAAAGACTATGCGGCCATCCCCGCCCGGCCCGGCCATGCCGACTGGGCGGCCCGCCAGAAATACGCAGGCTTTGAGGACGGCCGGGGCGGCGGCCATTTTTCCGGCCGGCTCACCGCCCCTTTGACGGCGGCGGGGGGCATCTGCCTGCAGATCCTGCAGGCGAAAGGGGTGTCCATCGGCACCCACATCCACCGGCTGGGCGCCTGTGCCGACACCCCCTTTTCCCAGGAGCCGGCAGAGCTGATGGGCCAGCTTTCGGCCCTTGGCAGAAAAACCGGCCTGCCGGTTTTAAGCGAAGAGGCGGGCCGGCAGATGGAAGCCGCCATTGCCGCCGCCGCAAAAGAGGGCGACAGTGTGGGCGGCGTTCTGGAAACCGCCGTCACCGGCCTCATCGGCGGGGTGGGCGAGCCGTTTTTTGACACGGTGGAAGGGGTGCTTGCCCACCTGGTGTTCGCCATCCCCGGGGTAAAAGGGGTGGAGTTCGGCCTGGGCTTCGGCTTTGGCCAAAGCCGGGGCAGCGCCGCAAACGATGCGCTGTGCATCCAAAACGGCAGCGTTTACACCGCCACCAACAACAGCGGCGGCATCAACGGCGGCATTTCCAACGGCATGCCGGTGCTGCTGCGGGCCGCCTACCGGCCCACACCCTCCATCCGCAAGGCCCAGCCCACCGTGGACCTGGACCGGATGGAGCCGGTCACGCTGGAGCTTTCGGGCCGGCATGACCCCTGCATCCTGCCCCGGGCGGCGGTGGTGCAGACGGCCGCCTGCGCGCTGGGCCTTCTGGACCTTTGCACCCAGCGCTTTGGCACCCTGTGGCAGAGGCCCTTTTGAAAATCTTGTTTGCGTGTGTACGGAAAGGAGCGCTCCCCCCATGGAATTCGGACTGATCGGTGAAAAACTCGGCCAAAGCTGTTCGCCCCGGCTGCATCAGCTGCTGGCGGGCTATGACTACCAGCTGCGGGAGCTGGCGGACGAAAACGCCGCAAAAGAATTCCTCCTTTCCGGCAAATACCGGGGGGTCAATGTGACCATCCCCTATAAAAAACTGGCCTATTCCCTGTGCGATGAGCTGGACGATGCGGCAAAGGCCGCCGGCGCGGTGAACACGGTGGTGAACCAAAGCGGCCGGCTTTTGGGCTACAATACCGACCTTGCCGGCTTTGAAAGGCTGGCCGCTTCGGCCCAGATCTCCTTTGCGGGGCGGGTGGTGCTGGTGCTGGGCACCGGCGGCACCGGCGGCACCGCAAGGGCAGCCATTACGGCCCAGGGGCCGAAGGAGCTGCTGGTGGCAAGCCGCACCCCCGGCCCGGGCCAAATTTCCTATGAAGAAGCAAAAAAACGCACCGATGTGCAGGTGCTGGTGAACACCACCCCGGTGGGAATGTTCCCCCATGAGGAGGAAATGCCCATCGACCCCGGGCTTTTCCCAAACCTGGAAGGGGTGCTGGACGTGGTGTACAACCCCCTTTCCACCGCCCTTGTCACCAAGGCCCGCAGCCTTGGGGTGAAAAGCCGGGGCGGCCTTGAAATGCTGGTGTGGCAGGCGGCCCTTGCCTGCGAAAAATTCACCGGCATCCCCGCCGACCCACGGCGCACCCGGCAGGTGCTGGGGCGCCTTGCCTTTGAGCAGAGCAACATCGTGCTCATCGGCATGCCCAGCTGCGGCAAATCCACCATCGGGCGCAAGCTCAGCCGCTGGATGGGCAGCCCCTTTGTGGATCTGGACCGGATGCTGGAAGAGGGCGAGGGGTGCACCATCCCGGAATATTTTGCCGCCTGGGGCGAAGAGGCCTACCGAAAGCGGGAGGCCGTTTACGCCGCCCGGGCCGCCCGGGGCAGCGGGCAGGTCATCGCCTGCGGCGGGGGGGTGGTGGAAGGTGAGGAAAACCTTCCGGCCCTGCGCCGCAACGGCCTTGTCATCTTCATCGACCGGCCGGTGGAGGGCCTGCGGGTAGGGGGGCACCGGCCCCTTTCCACCAGCCCCGAAGCGCTGCGCCGCATGGAACAGCGCCGCCGCCCCCTTTACGAAAGCCACGCCGACCTGCGGGTGGAAAACCCCGGCGGCAATTTTGATCGGGCCGCACGGGCGGTTTTGGAGGCAGTGTATGCGTATTTTGATCTTGAACGGGCCAAACCTCAATCTGCTGGGCATCCGTCAGCCCAGTCTGTACGGAAAAGAAGGGTATCCCCAGCTCGTGGAAATGCTCGCCGAAGAGGCCGCCGCCCTCGGCGCTGAGGTGCGCTTTGTGCAGTCAAACCACGAAGGGGCGCTTGTGGATGCCATCCAAAGCGCCGGCAAGGACTGTGACGGCATCCTGATCAACGCCGGGGCCTATACCCACACCTCCATCGCCATTCTGGATGCGCTGCTTGCGGCGGGGCTGCCCGCCGCCGAAGTGCACATCACCGACATCATGAAGCGGGAGCCCTTCCGCCGGGTGAGCTATGCGGGCCTTGGCTGCATGGCCCATTTCATCGGCCGGGGCCTTGCCGGCTACCGGGAAGCGCTGGAATTTCTGGCTGCCGTGATCCAAAAAGGAGAAAACGCAAAATGACCACCCCTCTTGTGAGCATCATTGTGCCGGTGTATAACGGCGCGGGCCTTGCGGGCCGCTGCTTTGCGGCTTTGCAAAGCCAGACCTACCCAAACTGGGAATGCCTGATGGTGAACGACGGCTCCACCGATGAAAGCCGGGCCTTCTGCCAAAGCTTTGCAGAAAAGGATGACCGCTTTGTTTATCTGGAAAAGGAAAACGGGGGCGTTTCCGCCGCCCGCAACCTGGGGCTGGAAAACGCAAAGGGCGAATACCTGATGTTCTGCGACCAGGACGACTGGTATGCCCCCACCTGCCTGGAAGAGGCCCTGGCCGCCCAGAAACAAAACCCGGATGCCATGGTCAGCTGGCCCTTTGTGCGGGATGAGGCCGCCTTTGCGGCCGCCGAGGGCCTGCCCCAGCAGTGGCAGAGCTGGCCCTTTGCCCAGGTGGCCTGGCGCTCGGATTGGTTCCACACCGTTTGGAACCGGCTGTTCTGGATGGAGCCGGTGAAGCAGAACCACCTGCGCTTTGACCCGGCGCTTGGCTGGAAGGACAAGCTGGGCGAGGATGTGGAGTTCAACCAGAAATACATGGACGCCCGCTGGCCGGACGGTTCCTTTACCTTTGTGCGGGGCACACAGCCCCGTTATTTCTATTTCCCGGACAATCCCGACTCGGTCACCAACAACCTCACCGCCATCTCCCGGCATGACCGCACCCCGCCGGAAAGCGGCTACTGCGCCCGGCTTTTGGCCGAAATGGAAAAGACCCGCAGTGCCTTCAGCGGCCCGGCCGACCGGGCGGCCCTCACGGCGTATCTTGTGCATTATCTGCGCTGCATGGCCTTTGGCGTTTACAGCGCCCAAAAGCTGGGCGAAGCGCTGCCCCGGGGCCTTTTCAAAGCCCCGGCCCTCAAAGACCTTCTGCGGCTTGCAAAAGAAAACCGCATCTATTCGGTGTACCTGCTGCCGTTCACGCTGCACTGGGGCCGGTTTTCCGGCTGGCTCTATGAGCAGGACGAGCTGCAAACCATCTGGTACTGGCGCTTTTATGAAATTTTTTACCGGCTTTTTTACCGGGGCTATGAAAAATGAGGGAACGCAATATGCAAAACGAACCGACCGCCACTGTCATCATCCCGGTGTGGAACACTGCGCCCTGGGTGGGAAAGCTCATTTCCCGCATCGAAAACCAGACCCTCCAAAACTGGGAGTGCTTTCTGGTGGACGACGGCTCCACCGACGGCTCCGGTGCGGTGTGCGATGAAGCCGCCCGCCGGGATGCCCGGTTCCGGGTGATCCACCAGCCCAACAGCGGGGTCTCGGCGGCCCGCAACGCCGCCCTTGAAAAGGCCCGGGGCCGGTGGGTGTTCTTTTTCGATTCCGACGATCAGGTCAGCACCCGCCTGCTGGAAGAAGCCGTGCGGCTCAAGACCCGGCAGCCCGAGGCCATGGTCACCTGGTCCCGCACCATCCGGGAAGAGGAATTCCTTGCGGCGGACAGCCGCCCCCTCACCCACACAAGCTCCACCCGGCAGGCCCTGTCCTTCCGGGACGAGCTGTTCGGCCTTGTTACCCAGCGGGTGTTCGACCTTGCGTTCATCCGCCAGAAGGGCCTTGCTTTTGATGAAAAGCTGGGCGAGCCGGGCCATGTTTATGAGGACGGCGATTTTTACACCCGCTATGTGAACAGCCGCTGGCCCGGCGGCGATTTTCCGGTGCTGATCATCGACCAGCCCCTGTACTATTACAATCAGGAAAACGAAAACTCCATCATGCACCGGCACAGCCGCCTGGAAGCCCGGCAGAATGTGCAGCCGGAAACCGACCCCCTGCAGCCGGAAGCCGGCTACTGGCAAAAGGCCATCCGGGACGGGCAGGCGGCCCTTTCCACCCTCCGGGTGGAAGAGGACCCGCCCGGTGCCCGCCACTTTGCCCGGCATTTCCTGCGGGCGCTTGCCTTTGGCATTTACAGCGCCCGGGCGCTGGGCGAAGAGCTGCCCCGGGGCCTTTACCGGGACCCCTTTGTGAAAGAGCTTTTCCGCATCTGCAAAGCAGCCCGGCTCTATTCCCCCTATTGTGTGCTCATGCGCCTGCATGCCACCCGCTTCATTGCCCGTTTCTATGTGTGGGACGAGGAAAAAAGCATCTGGTACTGGCGCTTTTACGAAATTTTCTACCGGCTTTTTTACCGGGGCTATGAAAAATAAGGAGGCAAGCTTATGCCGAACGATCCCCTCATCACCGTCATCGTGCCGGTGTACCGGGTGGAAAAATGGCTGCCGGACTGCATCCAGAGCATCCAAAGCCAGACCTTCCAGAACTGGGAGTGCATCCTGGTGGACGACGGCTCGCCCGATGGCTGCCCGGCCCTGTGCGACGAAGCCGCCGCGGCCGATGCCCGGTTCACGGTGCTCCACAAGCAGAACGGCGGCGCGGCCGCAGCCCGCACGGCTGGCCTTGCAAAGGCCCGGGGCCGCTGGGTGATGTTCGTTGATTCCGATGATGTCATCGCCCCCGGCCTTATGGAATATGCCCTGGGCCTTCAGCAGAAGGACCCCGAGGCCATGGTGGTGTGGAACTATGCAGAAGACCCCGAGGCCTTTGCCGCCGGGGCAAAAAAGCAGCCCACCCACACAAGGTCCGGCTACAAGGCCCTTTGCTGGCGGGACACCCTGTTCGTGAATGTGTGGAGCCGCCTGTACGACGGCGATTTCCTGCGAAAGACCGGCCTTCACTTCAACGAGGCGCTGGGCTTTGCCGACAGTGAAGCCGAGGACCTGGATTTCAACAACCGCTATTGCCCCGCCCGGTGGCCGGGCGGCGATTTTACGGTGCTCGTCATCGACCAGCCCCTGTATTTCTACCGGCAGGAAAACGAAAACTCCATCATCCATCAAAAGCGCCGGCTGGAAGGCCCGGCCCCAAAAGCCGCCCTGCCAAAGCCCGAGCCGGGCTACTGCAAGGCCCTTTTGAAGGAGTGCGAAACCGCCAAAGAGACCTTCCGGGGCACCGAGGACCGGGACGGCCTTCGGATGTACCTTCTGCATTATCTGCGCTGCATGGCCTTTGGGGTGTACAGCGCCCGTGCCCTGGGCGAGCCCCTGCCGGAAAACTTCTTTTCCGACCGGCGCATCCGGGACCTTTTGCAGCTGGCAGAGGAAAACCGCATCTATTCGGCCTATTACCAGCCCTTCCGGATGAAAAGCGCAGCGCTCTGCGCCCGCATGTATGTGTGGGACGAGGGGAAAAGCATCTGGTACTGGCGCTTTTACGAAATTTTTTACCGGCTTTTCTGCCGGGGCTGGCAAAGGTGAGAAAGGGGAGCCATCATGGAACCATCTGTGCTGTTTACCATCATCGTGCCGGTGTACGATCTGGAAAAGCTGGTGGGCCGCTGTCTGGACAGCATCCGGGCCCAGAGCTTTCAAAACTGGGAATGCGTGGTGGTGGACGACGGCTCCACCGACGCCACCGGCCCTTTTCTGGATGAGTACGCCCAAAAAAATCCCGGCTTTCGGGTGATCCACCGGCCCAACGGGGGCGTTTCCGCCGCCCGCAACACCGGTATGGCCGCCGCAAAGGGGCAGTGGCTTTTGTTTGTGGACGGGGACGATCGCCTTGAGCCCTTTGCCCTGGAATGGATCGCCGAAAAGCTCAAACAGTTCCCCTCGGACGGGCTTGCCTGGCGGATGCGGCTGGAAACCGAGCCCCCCTTCAGCGAAAAGCGGGCCGCCGTGCCCCAGGTGTACACCGCCCGCCAAAGCGGCGGGTATCTGGTGGGCGCAAACGGCAGCAATGTGACCAACCGGCTGTTTTCGGCCCGCATCATCCGGGAAAACGGCCTTGCCTTCCCCGAGGGGGTGGCCCGCGGGGAGGACGGCCAGTTCTGCTGGCAGTACATCCCGGCCTTTTTCAGGGCCTGGCCTGAAAGCTGCATCCGCCAGTGGGATGCGCCCCTTTACATCATCGGCACCGACAACGGCTCTGCCCGGGCCTCCGAAAAAGCCCTGACTGCCCACGACATCGACTGGGACCCCGAGGAAAGCCGGGGCTATGCCGCCCGGCTGATGAAAGAATATGAGGGCATCCTTCAGGCCATGGGCGGCTGGGACGGCTTTGATGAGCGGGATGCCCTGCATTTTGCCATCCAGTACTGCCGCCGGTTCGCCTTTGCCGTTTGGGCCGCCCAAAAGCTGGGCGAGGCGCTGCCGGAGGGCTTTTTCGGCCCTTTGGCGGTGGGCGGGCTCACCCGGGCCATGAAGGCCCGGCGGCTGTACAACGCCTATTACTGGCCGCTGCGCCTTCGGTGGAAGCGGCTCATCCGGGCGGTGTATGAATCCGATGAAAAGGAAACAAAGCGCCTTTACTGGCGGGTGTTCCTCATGGGGGACCTTGCCCTTCTCAGGAGGTGGAACAAGCTGTGAGACCCTGCATCTCTCTCATTGTGCCGGTGTATAAGGCCGAAAAATACCTGCCCCAGTGCATCCAAAGCGTGCGGGAGCAGACCTTCCCGGGCTGGGAGTGCATTTTGGTGGACGACGGCTCGCCCGATGCCTGCCCAAAGCTCTGCGATGAAGCGGCCCAAAGGGATGCCCGGTTCCGGGTCATCCACCAGCCGAATGGGGGCGTTTCCGCCGCCCGCAACGCCGGCCTTTCGGCGGCCCAAGGGGAATATATCCTTTTCTGCGACGGCGACGATGTGATCGCCCCCGCCGCCATGGAGCTGGCCCTTGCCGCACAAAAGGAACACCCAAAAGATCTGATCTGCTGGACCCTCTGCCGAAAAATGGAGCTTCTGCCAAGGGAAAGCATCCGGCCGGAATGCAAGCTTTTTTCCGCCCGGCAGGCCGGCCTTTACCACACCACCATCCCGGGGCATTCCAACTGCAACAAGCTGTTTTCCAAAGCCCTTTTGGAAAAAAACGCCCTTCGGTATGACCCGGCCCTTGCCCGTGCCGAGGATTATGAGTTCGGCGGCCGGTATCTGGATGCCTTTTTTGCAGAAAACCCAAACGGCTGCATCCGTCAGCTGGAGCTGCCCCTTTATTTCTGGCGTGTCACCGAGGGCAGCGCCACCAACGCAAAAGAAAAACCCCCAAGGAAAAAGCAGCCGGTGCAGTATGACCCCAAGGATTACCCCCAGTATGCCCGGCATATGCTGGCCGAATACAGCGCCGCCCGCCAGGCGGTCGATGGCTGGGCCTTCCTTTCCAAAGAGGAGCTGCTGCCCCAGCTGCGCACCTATCTGCGCCGGTTCGCCTTTGCGGTGTGGACCGCCCAAAAGCTGGGCGAAGCGCTGCCGCCCAATTTTCTTTCGGGGCCAGAGGTTACCGAAATGCTGGACCTTCTGAAACAGAACCAGGCCTACTCGGTCTATTATCTTCCGTTCCGGCTGAAAAGCCGGTGGCTGCTTGGGCGGCTGTACGAATCCGATGAAACCGGGGCGCGCGGGCTTTACCGCCTGTGCTACACCATCGGTTATTATATCCTGCTGCTGCGCACAAAAAAGCGGTGGCAGCAGCCTTAGAGGAGGCATTGATCAATGCGTGCAATCATTTCAGCGGCCCGTCCGTCGGGCCGGGTCGTTCCGCCGCCTTCCAAAAGCATCGCCCACCGGGCGCTTCTGGCAGCGGGTCTTGCTGCCGGCACATCCGAGATCACCGGCGTTGCCATGAGCGAGGATCTGCTTGCAACCATGCGGGTGCTGGAGGCGATGGGTGCCAAGATCACCCTGCAAAACGAAAAAGCGCTGGTGCAGGGGGTCGATCCCTTCAAGATCAGCAGCCCCATCCGGGTGAACTGCGGCGAAAGCGCCAGCACCCTGCGGTTTGCGGTGCCGCTGCTGGCACTTTCAGACCAGCCCGTTATCCTCACCGGCATGGGCCGCCTGTTGGAGCGCCCCATGGAGCCCTATCAGCAGATTTTTGCCGAAAGCGGCCTGGCGTTTGCCCTTTCAAAGGACGAGCTTTGCTTCCAGGGCCCCATGACAGGCGGCAGATACCAGGTGCCCGGCGGGGTTTCCAGCCAGTTCTTCACCGGCCTTCTGCTGGCAATGCCCCTGATGCCGGGCTTCAGCCAGCTCTGCCCGGATGGGGCGCTGGCCTCGGCCGGCTATGTGGACCTCACCATCCGGGTGCAGGAAGCCTTTGGGGTGCGGGTGTACAACGGCATCGAGCCGGGCAGCTTTGCCATCCACGGCTGCCAGCGGTATGAGCCGGCCCGCTTCACCGTTCCCGCCGATGACAGCCAGGCGGCCTTCTGGGCGGCGCTGGGCAGCGTGTGCGGCAATGTGCAGGTCAGCGGCTATGACAGCAAATACCCCCAGCCGGACCGTGCCATTCTGAAATTTTTGAAAAAAGCCGGCGCAAGCTTCACCTGTGAGGGGGATGTGGTGCGCTTTGAAAAGGCGCCTTTGAAAAGGCTGCAGGCGGATGTGGATGCCTGCCCGGACCTTGCCCCCCTATTGATGGCCCTTTCCATGTTCTGCGAGGGCCGGCAGGTGATCGGCGGCACAAAGCGGCTGGCCTTCAAGGAAAGCGATCGAGGCCGGGCCATGGCACAGGAACTTTCCAAGTTCGGCGCAAAGGTGCGGCTCAACGAAAACAGCGTGAGTGTGCTGGGCGGCGAACTGCATGCCCCCGAGGAGCCCCTTTCTTCCCATGGGGACCACCGGGTGGTCATGGCGCTCACCTTTGCGGCCCTGGCGGCCGGGGTGCCCGCCCAAATCGAAGGGGCCGAGGCCGTCGGGAAAAGCTGGCCCAGCTTTTTTGAAGAGCTGAACCAGGCCGGGGCGGACATCCGCCTGGAGCCTTAAAAAAACAAAAACAAAAAACAGGAAGGAGGAGATCCTATGCCGCGTAAGGAAGGACAAAAGGCAAAGCTGATGCGCCTGGCGCAGATCTTTGCCGAGGAAACGGACGAGAACCATCGTCTTTCGGTAAACCGGCTGGTGGAACGCCTGGACGAGCGCTTTGGCATCGTGGCCGAGCGCAAGAGCATCTATGACGATATCGACACCCTGCGGGAGCTGGGATTCGATATCCTTCAACAGCGGGGCCGGGGCGGCGGCTACTGCATGGGCGAGCGGGCCTTTGAGCTGGCCGAGCTCAAGCTGCTCATCGATGCGGTGCAGGCATCCCGCTTTATCACCGCCCGCAAAAGCGAAAAGCTCATCCAGAAGCTTTCCCGCTTTGCCAGCAGCTACCAGGCCCAGGACCTGCGCCGCCAGGTGTTTGCGTCCAGCCGGGTGAAAACCATGAACGAGTCCATTTATTACACGGTGGACGAGCTGCACCAGGCCATTGCACAGGACCGGCAGGTGAGCTTTGTGTATGTGGACTGGAACCGGGAAAAAGAACGGGTGCCCCGCCACGAGGGCAAACGCTACCGGGTGAGCCCCTGGGCCCTTTTGTGGGAAGAGGAAAACTATTACCTGGTGGGCTGGGACCCAAAGACCCAGGCCCTGCGCCATTACCGGGTGGACAAAATGGAAAAGCTCTTCCAGCTGAAAAAGCAGCGGGAGGGCCGGGAGCAGTACGACCCCCAGAAAATGCGGAACTACGCAAAGCCCCTGTTCGGCATGTACAGCGGCCAGGTGCACCGGCTGAACCTTAGCTGCCGGGAAGAGCTGGTGGGCCCCATGCTGGACCGCTTCGGTTCGGATGTGACCCTCATCCCGGTGGAGGAAGGCTGGGTGCATGTGCATGCGGATGTGGCGGTGAGCCCCACCTTTTTCGGCTGGCTGTGCGGCTTTGGGGGCCGGGTACGCATCCTGGAGCCCGCCTCGGTGCGCACCCAGTTCGAAGAGCACCTGCAAACCACCCTTTCCGAAAGCAGGAAACCCTAAAAGAGAAAAAGCCGCGGTGTATGCAAAAACCATACACCGCGGCTTTGTTTTAAAAAAGCGCTCCCCAAAGGCTGCCTTGCGGCCTGTTGGGAAGCGCCTGTTTTTTGTTTTTAAAGGGCCGGCCCCGGCTTTAGAAAGCCAGGTCCTGTGCCAAAACCTTCCGGTAGCTGTGGCCCTCTTCCAGCGCCTCGGTGAGGGTCCTCATGGCCGAAACATCGCCCAGAAGCACCACACCGGTGAGCTTGTCGCCGGTAAAGCTCAGGCGGCGGTAATGGCCGGCGGCCTCGTCCTTGTATTCCAGGGTCTTGCGCAGCACACCGGGCTTTTCGCTGTTTTCCCCGGCGGCGTAAAGGCTGGTGCCAAAGCCGGAGAAGCTCAGGCCCAGGCTGCCCCGCTCGTAGGAAAGGTCGTCTCCGGTGGCGTTGGCACCGGCCACACGGCCCTGTTCCAGCGCCTGGGGCCAGTTGGCCAGGTTCAGGCCGTCCAGCTGGGCGCAGTCGCCGCAGGCGTAAATGTTCTCGGCGGCCTTCATGTGGTCGTCCACCACAACGGCCCGCTCCACGGGAAGGCCCATCTCGGCGGCAACGGCCGTGTTTGCCCGAACGCCGGCCGAAACGATCACCAGCTGGGCTTCAAAGCGCTGGCCGTCGGCGGTGTCCACCGCGATCACATGGCTGGAGCCCTCGGCGGCGGTTACCTGCATGCCGGTGAGGATGTGCACCCCGGCGTTTTCGGCGGCCTCCATCAGCACCTTTGCGGCCTCGGGGTTCAGCTGGCGGGGCATCAGGCGGGGGCTGAATTCCAGCACCGTCACCTCCATGCCGGACTGGCGCAGCTCCCACGCGGCCTCAAGGCCCAGCACGCCGCCGCCGATCACAACGGCCTTGCCGCCCTGCCGGATGCGCTTCTGGGCACTCTTCACGTCGTCAAGGGTGCGGATGGTGAAGATGCCGTCCAGGTCCGAGCCGGCAAAAGGCGGCAGGAAGCAGGAAGCACCCAGCGCATAGATAAGGCGGGTGTAGCTGAGCTTTTCGCCGCTTTCCAGCAGCACCTCCCGGCCTGCCGGGTCCACCGAAGAAACGGTCTTGCCCAAAATGGGGTAGATCTTGTTCTCTTCGTACCAGCTTTTCGGCTCGATGGCAAGGCCCTCGGCCGAAAGCTCGATGCCCAGTGCCTTTGTGAGCATGGGCCGGTTGTAAGGCAGGATCTCTTCCTGGGAGACCATCACCACCGTGCCGGTCTTGTCCCGCTCACGGATGGCCTTTGCGGCGGCAAGGGCAGCGGCGCCGCCGCCCAGGATCACATACCGCTCATTGGTGTCGTTGAAAAAAGCAACTTCCGGCACTTCATAGGGCTCAAACTGGTCGGGCCCCACGCCGCAGACCGGGCAGTATTCCAGCGAAGCGTCGAACACTTCGCCGCAGACAAGGCATCGAACAAGTTTTTTCTTTTTCATATATCCCTTCACTCCAAAATGGAGCCTCCAAAGTTTTTGCCGAATTCAAAAGCGGCGGCAAGGTCGGCTTCGCTGGGCTTGAATTTCACCCGGAAGCCCTCGTGCACCTTCATGCGCAGCTGTTTGAGACGTTCGGTAAGGTGGGGAACGGCTTCACCGGACCAGCCGTAGCTGCCAAAGGCCGCTGCGTGCTTGCCGCCGTGAACGCCGCCGAACAGATGCAGGGTCAGCTCATACACCGGCTCCAGGGCCTGGCCCAGAATGGTGGGGCTGCCCAGCAGAAAGCCGTCGGCCCAGCCGATCTGGGTGAGCACCTCGTTTTTGTCGGCGGTTACCAGGTCATAGAGCTTTGTCTCGATGGGGCCGGCGGCACGGATGCCCTCGGCGATCTTTTCGGCCAGCTCTGCGGTATAGCCGTAGGCGCTCACATAGGGGATCACCACCGTTTTGCCGGGGTTCGGGTTCTTGGGGGTGCACCATTCCCGGTAGGTGGCGTACATTTCATCCAGGCGGCAGTCCAGAACAGGGCCGTGGCCGGTGCAGATCATGGAAACATCCAGCTTTTCCACCCGGTCCAGCGCCCGGAGCATAAAGGGCTTGAAGGGGCCGATGATGCCATCGAAATAATACTTGAGGGCGGACTTGTAGCCCTCCTCGTCGGTCACCTTGCTGCGCAGCACCTGGGGCTCGCAGAAGTGGGCGCCGAAGGAATCACAGGTGATCAGCACACCCTCTTCGGGGATGTAGGTGTACATGGTGTCGGGCCAGTGGAGGTTTGGCACCACCAGGAACTGAAGGGTCTTGTCGCCCAGAGAAAGGCTCTCGCCGTCCTTCACGGCCCTTGCCGGGAACCGCCGGTTGGTGATCTCCCTCAAAAAGTTGATGGCGCAGGTGGTGCCGATCACCCGCATTTCGGGCGAAAGCTCCAGCAGCTTTTCCACGCTGCCGGCATGGTCCGGCTCGGTGTGCTCCACCACCAGGTAGTCGATGGCGTGGATGTCGCAGACCTGGGAAAGGTTTTCCAGGTACTGGTCCATAAATTTGGCTTTTGCTGTTTCGAACAGAACGGTCTTGCCGCCGGCCTTCAAAACATAGGAATTGTAGGTGGTGCCGTACTGGGTCTCCATAATGATATCAAAAACCCGAAGCTGGTCGTCAATGATGCCGGTCCAGTAAAAGCCGTCCCGGAGCTGAATGCTGCTCATGGTCTGTTCCTCCTGTGATGAAAAATCGATGGCCCCGCAGCCGCCTGGCGGGCGGAACGATACTATCTTATAGCATACCACCCAGCCGTTGAAAAGGCGTGTTGCCAAGGCAACAAAATGCGGGGGTTTGTAAAAAGTTTAACGTTTTTTTGTCCATTTCGCCCCGTTGGGCGGCAAAAGCGCCCGCCCCCGCCCAACGGGCCGGGGCCCAAAGCGCCGGGGCAGGCGGGCCTTCGCTTTGGCAAAAGGGCCCAAAAAGGGCCGGAGCGGCGGCAAATGCCCGCCGGCTCCGGCCTTTTTGCGGTTTCAAATAAGGAAAGCGGCTTTCAAAGAGAGCTCATCTCTCGGCGGGCTTTTCGCCCAGCACCACCGATACGGTGAGGATCTTCTGCTCCCGTGCCAGCTGCATTTCCACCGTGTCCCCGGCGGAAAGGGTGGAAAGGGCGTTGAGCACATCGCCGCTGGCTTCAATCATCTTGCCGTTCACGGCCAGCACCCGGTCGCCCACCTTCACGCCGGCGTTGTCGGCGCCGCTGCCGGGAACCACTTCCTGCACATAAACGCCCATGCTGGAAACGCCGTACTGCATGGCGGTCTGGGGGTCCAGGATGTTGCGCACCACAACGCCCAGCACCGGCCGGCCGGTCACATAGCCGTGCTCCATCAGGTCCTGGGCAACCTGCCGGGCGGTGTTCACCGGGATGGCAAAGCCCAGGCCCTCGGCGTTTTCACCGGCGGATTTGGCGTTCACGATGCCGATCAGCTCGCCGCTGGCGTTGAACAGGCCGCCGCCGGAGTTGCCGGGGCTCACGGCCGCATTGGTCTGCATCAGGCTCATCTCCTGGCCCTGCACCGTGATGGAGCGGTTGATGGCGCTGATGATGCCGTTGGTAACGGTGCCGCCCAGGGTGCCCATGGGGTTGCCCACGGCCACCACCGTTTCGCCCACCTGCACCGTGTCGGAATCGCCCAGCACAGCGGGCACCAGGTCATCGGCCTCCACCTTGATCACGGCCACGTCGGTCTGGGGGTCGGTGCCCACCAGGGCGGCGGGGTATTCGGTGCCGTCGTTCAGCTTTACCGAAATTTTCTGGGCGCCCTCGATCACATGGTTGTTGGTGATGATGTAGCCGTCCTGGGTGTAGATAACGCCTGAGCCGGCGCCGCTGGCCACCCGGGGCACGCCCCAGAAGCTGCCGTCGGTGACCAGCTTATCGGTGGTCACCACCACAACGCTGGGGGAAACGGCCCCGGCCACGTTCACAAGGCCGTTTGCCAAAGAGCCGTCGTCCGCATTGCTGATGGGGGAGGGCTGCACCGACTGGTAAACCACCCGCCGGTCGGCCTTGCTGGCCAGGGTGTAGCCGGCAAAGCCGCCGCCAAAGCTCACAGCGCCCACCAAGAGCACGGCTGCCACAGCCAGGGCCGCCTTTTTGCCCCGGCCCTTTTTGGGGGCGGGCATGGGGGGCTGCTGGCCGGAAAGATCGGGGCCAATGGGGCCCATGGGCCCCGGGCCTGCCGGCTGCTGATAGGCAGGGCCGCCTGCCGGGGGGGTCGGGTTTTGGTAGATGCCGGAATAATCGTATTCCCACTTGTTTTCCATAAACTCTCAGATCCTTTCAAACATAAGCAAGGGGCCTTTGGGGGAAAACCAAAAAACCCCGGATTTCCTTTACTGGTTCCCAGTATACCCGCAAATGGTGAAAAAGCGGCCAAAGAAGGGTGAAAGAACTGTGAAATGTGAAAACCGCCTTTTCGGGGGGGCTGCCTGCCCCCATTATAGCAGAAAAGCCCCCCTCACGCCAGCCGGTGGGCCCCAAAACCCCGGGAATTTTCAGCAAAACAGCGGGTTTTTGGCCTCTGCCCCTTGCCAAAGCCCGCGGCCACGGTATAATAGTATAGGCTGCCGATATTTCGGGCGGCCTTTTCAGTGACACCAAAACCCGGCTTTATCCGGGATCTGCAAACAGGAGGAACGCACACATGGCCGATCTGCGGCAGGAAATCAAGCGGAGACGTACCTTCGCCATCATCTCGCACCCCGATGCGGGCAAAACCACCCTCACCGAAAAGCTGCTGCTTTACGGCGGGGCCATTCAGCAGGCGGGCAGCGTTAAGGGCAAGCAGTCTGCCCGGCACGCTGTGTCGGACTGGATGGAAATTGAAAAACAGCGCGGCATCTCGGTCACCAGCTCGGTGCTCCAGTTCGAGTACGCGGGCCGCTGCGTGAACATCCTGGACACCCCCGGCCACCAGGACTTTTCGGAGGATACCTACCGCACCCTGATGGCCGCCGATGCGGCGGTCATGGTCATCGACGCCGCCAAGGGCGTTGAGGCCCAGACCATCAAGCTGTTCAAGGTGTGCACGCTGCGCCACATCCCCATCTTCACCTTTGTGAACAAGATGGACCGGGAGGCCCGGGACCCCTTCGACCTGATGGAAGAGATCGAGACCATCCTGGGCATCCGCACCTATCCCATGAACTGGCCCATCGGCTGCGGAAAGGACTTCAAGGGTGTGTTCGACCGGGAAAGCCGCCACATCCTGGCCTTCACCTCAGACGGTAAGGCAAACGGCGTGAAGCGGGTGGAAAAAACCGAGGCCGGCCTTGATGATGCGGGCCTGGATGCCATCATCACCGCCCCTTTGCGGGAAAAGCTCTCGGAGGATATTGAGCTGCTGGACGGCGCAAGCTATGAATTCGACAAGGCCGCCGTGGATAAGGGCGAGCTTTCGCCGGTGTTCTTCGGCTCGGCCCTCACCAACTTCGGCGTAGAGCCTTTCCTGCAGGAATTCCTGCGCCTGTCTCTGCCGCCGCTGCCCCGCCAGAGCATCGAGGGCCCGGTGGACCCCATGGAAAAGGAAGAGTTCTCCGGCTTCATCTTTAAAATTCAGGCCAACATGAACAAGGCCCATCGGGACCGCATCGCCTTCATGCGCATCTGCTCGGGTAAATTCGAGCGGGGCATGGAGGTGAACCATGTGCAGGGCGGCAAGAAGATCAAGCTTGCCCAGTCCACCCAGCTGATGGCGCAGGACCGTGCCACCGTGGACGAGGCCTATGCAGGCGATATCATCGGCCTGTTTGACCCGGGCATCTTCTCCATCGGCGATACGTTGTACACCGGCAAGGAAAAGATCCAGTACGCCGGCATCCCCACCTTTGCCCCCGAGCACTTTGCACGGGTCACCCAGGTGGATACCATGAAGCGCAAGCAGTTCGTGAAGGGCATGGAGCAGGTGGCCCAGGAGGGCGCCATCCAGATCTTCCGGGACCTGGGCGGCGGCATGGAGGAAGTGATCGTGGGCGTCGTGGGCGTTCTGCAGCTGGAGGTTCTGGAATACCGGCTCAAGAACGAGTACAATGTGGACATCCGCATGCAGAAGCTGCCCTATGAGCACATCCGCTGGATCGAAAACGACCCGGATGAGCTGGACCCCCGTGACCTGGACCTGACCAGCGATACCCGCAGGATCGAGGACCTGAAGGGCAGCCGCCTTCTGCTGTTCACCTCCCCCTGGTCCATCACCTGGGCCGAGCAGCACAACTCCCAGCTGCGCCTTTCCGAGTTCGGCGCGGCCGACTGATAAAACAAAACAAGCTGAGAGCGTATCTGCCGATACGCTCTCAGCTTGCAGACAAACCCCAATTCGGAAATACGGATGAAATAAAACAAGTTCTCATTCACGGGCATGTACCGGGAATGAGAACACCCTGACAGAAAAAAGGCCCTGTTTTGTGTGCGCAGTGCGCAAAACAGGGCCTTTTTTCGCCGGAAAGGAGTACTGAGGGAAACCGGGAAGCAGCTTTTGCGCTGTGCGCAAAATGTGCGCCCGGTGTCCCTTAGAGGCTGTCGAACTTTTTCGACAGCCTGTGAGCGTATCCGCCGATACGCTCTTTTTTTATGCTGTTATTCCTGGAACAGTGCGCCGTGGCCCCGCCAGACCTCCCAGGGGCTGATGGGCACGTCGTAAAGCCGCATTTCGCAGATCACATGGCCCTGGGTCTTTCCGATCACGTCCCCCTGGGCCACCGAATCGCCCTCGGAAACGTTCAGCTTGCCCAAAAGGTAGATGATGCTTTTTAGAGCACAGCCGTGCTCGATCACCACCGTGCGGCCGCCCTCGCCGCTGTTGCCGGCAAACACCACCCGGCCCGCTGCCGGGGCAACCACCTTGCGCCCGGGCGACACCGCCATGGTCACGTTCACGCTGCGCCGGGGGGCGATGGTTTCGTTGATGGCCGCAAGCTCCGGGGCCACTGCAAGGGTGGCGGCGTCGATGCGGTCGATGTATTCCAGCACCGCATAGTCCCGCACCACCCGGCCGCTCACCGGCTGGGTGAACGGGCCGGACCAGTAGATGTCCGGGTCGGCGATGGTGAGAACTTCCTGCAATTTTTTGGGGAACTTGCCGATGTAGGGGATGGCCGCGGTGCCGTTGGCGGTGTAGCTGTCCTGCTCACGGCGGCCCCGCCCGCGCACCTTCACCGAGCTTTCCGCCGTGTGGCCGCCCACCGTAACCTTGATGGGGTAATCGCCGCCGGGCTGGTTGTAGTCCACCGGCAGGTAGCACACCCAGTCACCGTCCACCGGGGCGAACACCGCATCCCGGGCAAGGTCGCACTGGATGACCGGGGGAATGGTGCCCAGAACGCCGGAAAGCCGCACCCCCACCACGCTGCCCTGCACCGCCGTGTCGGTGGAAACGGTCAGCGTGGGCGAGCAGTGCAGCCGGAAGGAAAAATCATACGCATAGCTGCCGGTGGGCGCCGCATCGCTTTGCCGCAGGTCCTGCTGGCTGGAAAGCTCCAGCCGGCCGGTGTAGTCCCCGTCCTGGGTGAAGGAAAAATGAGAGTATTCCTCGGCGGTGCCGGAAAACACCTCGCTGCCGTCTGCCCCGGTAAGGGTCAGGCGGCTGCGGGCAGCGGCGGGCACCTTCAGCTTGGGCTGGCTGGTGAGCACGGCCGGGAAAGCGGCCGGGGCCTTTTTGTCCATGGAAAAGGTGCGGCCCAGGTGCCGGCCCGCAACCGGCACGAACCAATGGTATTCGGTGGGGGAAAGCTCTTCTTCGCCGAAAACGGGCTGCCACACGGGCAGATCGTTTTGGGAGACATTGCGGTAGAAAAAGTATTCCACGCTGCCCACGATCAAAGCGGCCAGCACCACCACAAGCAAAAGCCATTTCCCGAATGCCTTCACATATCTCAACGCTTTGCGCACCTCGTCTTCCTAAACTCATAACACCAAAAGCGCCCCCCAAAGGGCAGCGCAGCAAGAAACCTCTCACATTATAGCACAAAGTGGGGGGATTCCAACAAAAACCAGTCTTTTTCTTTGCAAAACGGGCCCTTTGCGGCCCCAAAAGCGCAAAAAACCGCCCGCAGGGTCTGCAGGCGGCAAAAAAGCGTTTCACGCAAAAAGCTTACTCCTGTAAGTCGGCCTTTTCAGCCTGCTCACAGGGCTCTTCGTCCAGCTCGCAGTCATCCTCGCTGAACAGCAGCTGCTCGTATTCGTCCAGCTCCTTTTCCCGGCGGCGGATATACAGCCAGGCAGCGGTGAGCGCACCGACAGCGGCGGAAAGGAACAGGGCCAGAGCAACCAGAGTGGTAGACTTTTTCATGGGGTCGAACCTCCTTCATGATCAAAAATGGGGCTCACCGCGCGCCCTTTGAAGCTGGGCGGCGTGAGCGGGTCTCAGTAACCTTATTATAGCCCATCCGCCGGCCGAATACAATAAAAATCTCTTTGGCGGGCCGCCGGGGCAAAAAAATGCGCCGGTGTTTGTAGAAATGGGGCAGTTTGTGTGGTAAACTGATAACCAGATAATGAAAGGGAGGTGCTGAATGTGCCTGTAAACCAAATTTCGGCCCTGCGCCGGGCCGTGAGCCGCATGGCGCTGGGCAGTGTGATCCTGATGCTGGGGGGAACGCTGGGCGTGAACCTGTTTGCGGCCCTGGCCGGCCCGTTCCTGTCCCAGGACCCGGCCTACATCCTTCTGGCAAACGATGCGGGGATGTATCTTGCCGGCCTGCCGCTGGCGCTGCTGGTCTGGAACACCATCCCGGGCCGCCCCATGCCGCTGCACCCGGTGCGCGCGCCGGGCCCCGTCCTGTTTTTCTGGTATGGGACCTTTGCGCTGACACTGGGCTATCTTGCCAGCCTGCTTACCCAGCTGCTGCTCACCCTGGGCGGCCTGCCGCAGGCTTCGCCCGCCGAAGAGCTTCTGTTCGACCTTCAGGGCCTGCCGGCGGTGGTGCTGGTGGCGGTGGTGCCCGCCGTTCTGGAAGAGCTGGTGTTCCGGGGCATTCTGTACCAGAAGCTCTCGCCCTATGGGGAAGAGATCTATGTGGTGTTCTCGGGCCTGATGTTCGGGCTGTTCCACGGCAACCTGAGCCAGCTGTTCTTTGCCTTTGCGCTGGGCTGCGCCTTTGCGCTGCTGGTGAGCCGCACCGGCAGCATTGCATACAGCATGATCCTGCATTTCCTTGTGAATTTCCTTTCCATTGCCTTTGTGGCCCCCCTGGGCATGCGTGAGGAGGGCGCCACGCTGGTGGGCCTTTGGGTGCCCGCCTGCATGGCTTTGGGTGTGGCCTTCTTTGTGCTGCACCGCAAGGCCCTGCGCCCGGCAAAGGGCATCCGCCTGAGCGCAAAGCAGACCCTTTCGGTGATCGCAAGCCCCGGCTTCCTTTTGCTGGCGGCGCTGTGCATCCTGATGGCCTGGCTTTCGGTGATCAACTGATTTTAAAAACATAAAAAAGGAGCTTTTCCCCCTATGCGATTTGTAAGCTGGAACGTGAACGGCCTTCGGGCCGTGCTGAAAAAGGATTTTGCCCAGCAGTTTGCCCGCCTGGATGCGGATGTGTTCAGCGTGCAGGAAACCAAGTGCCAGCCCGGCGAGGCAGATTTTGCCCCCGAGGGCTACCACTCTTATTTCTATTCGGCCCAGCGCAAAGGATATTCCGGCACGGCCTGCTGGGCAAAACAGGAGCCGCTGTCGGTGCAGTACGGCATCGGCTGTGAGGGCCACCCCGAAGAGGGCCGGGCCATCACGCTGGAATACCCGGGCTTTTATCTTGTGAACGTGTACACCCCCAACGCCCAGGACGGCCTTGCCCGCATCGACTACCGGATGCAGTGGGAGGATGACCTGCGGGGATACCTGATGGAGCTGGATAAGAAAAAGCCGGTGATCTACTGCGGCGATCTGAACGTGGCCCATGAGGAGATCGATTTGAAAAACCCCCGCACGAACCGGGGCAACGCCGGCTTTTCCGACCAGGAGCGGGGAAAGATGACCCAGCTTCTTTCCAGCGGCTTTGCCGACACCTTCCGCCGGCTCCACCCGGACACCACCGGGGCTTACAGCTGGTGGAGCTACCGGTTCAACGCCCGCAAGAACAATGCGGGATGGCGCATCGACTACTTCATCGTGAGCGAGCGCCTGATGGACAGGGTGCGGGAAAGCCGCATCCTTGCGGAGGAATTCGGCAGTGACCACTGCCCGGTGCTTTTGGAAGTGGACCTGTGAGCGCTGCCCCCAAAGCTGCCGCAAAGGCCCCTTTGCAAAAGAAAAAAGAGCAAAAAAGGGCCCCTTTTTTCGGGGGAAGGCAGGGCCTGCCAAAGCATTGACAAAGTCGTACTTCTTCGGTTATAATGAAAGCTGACCTGTGCCGGGGGCCGATGCCTTTGGCACAGGCAGGAATTATAAAGGAGAAGAACAATGAAAAAGATCTTTGCTCTCGTGCTGTGCGCCGCTCTGGCTTTGAGCCTTGCTGCCTGCGGCAATAAACCGGCTGCTGAAAGCACCGCTCCCAGTGAGATGCCCGCTGAAAGCGCAGCTTCCGGCGAAGCTTCTGCCGAAGGCGCAGATGCCGCTGCCACCCCCTCTGTTTACACCAACCTGTACACCAACCTGGAAAAGGCTGCCCTGCTGGAAGAGATCGCCCAGTACACCGGCGTGACCGTGGTTGCCACCACCAATGCGGACGGCACCCCCAACATCGCCATCCTGACCCCCGGCACCGCAGGTGACGAGGACCACATCATCTTCAACGTGGCCCCCAACACCACCCAGGAAAACCTGCTGCGTGACAAGGTGGCCGAAATGGTGTTCGATAAGTCGAACCCCACTGCCGAAACCAAGGAAGAGCGCCATCAGGGTGCTGTTCTGCGCCTGGAGCTGGAAGAGGACAAGGCTGTTCTGGACGAGCTCAAGGCAAACAACCAGTACATCAGCGATGCTACCCTGGTGTGCAAGATCGCCGAGGTCATGCCCATCGGCTGATCAAAGCAAGCCCCTTCGCCCCGCTTTTCCGGCGGGGCGTTTTCTTTTGCCGAATTGTGTTTTTTTGCCCCAGTCCCTTGCTCTTTTGTGCCGGGTTTGTTATAGTGATGAAGTATGCAGTCTTTCCATAAGGCCGCCCAACACAGCGGCAAAGGAGTAAAATTTATGAAACTGGTTCTCGACATCCTCCGGGGCATGGTCATCGGCATCGCCAACATCATTCCCGGTGTTTCCGGCGGCACCATGGCGGTGTCCCTGGGCATTTACGATAAGCTCATCGGAGCCATCACCGGCCTGTTCAAGCACTTCAAAAAGAGCATTGCCATCCTGCTGCCTTTGGCCATCGGCATGGGCACCGGCATCGTGGCCTTCGGCTACGGCCTTGAGTACCTTCTGGAGCACCACACCCTTGCCACCGCCCTTACCTTTGTGGGCCTGGTGCTGGGGGGCCTGCCCATCCTGCTTGCCCAGTTCAAGGGCGCCCTGGGCGCCAAAAAAAGCCGCAGAATGGGCGCTTGTGAGCTCATCTGCTTTGTGCTGCTTTTGGCCTTCGGCATCGGCATGGCCCTTTTGCAGGGCGGCGCCGAGCACGGCCTTACCTTTGGCGTGGGCACCATGATCCTTCTGTTCGTGCTGGGCGTTGTGGCCAGCGCCACCATGGTCATCCCCGGCGTTTCCGGCTCCATGGTGCTTTTGGTGCTGGGCTACTACAACGCCATCCTGGCCCTCATCACCGGCAGCGTGGATGCGCTGGCCGCCGGCGACTGGGGCACCCTGCTGCACAACATGGGGCTGATCATCCCCTTCGGCATCGGTGTGCTGCTGGGCATCTTCGGCATTGCAAAGCTCATCGAGTACCTGTTCAAAAACTTCCCCAGCCAGACCTATGCGGCCATCATCGGCCTGATCTTGTCCAGCCCCTTCGCCATCCTCTATTCCTCCGGGGCGCTGGGTGCTTTCAGCGTGGGCGGGCTCATTGCGGGCCTGGTGCTGGGGGTGTGCGGCGGCTTTGCCACCTATAAAATGGGCGAAAACTAAAAAGAACAGCCAAACCGGGCAGGCCCCTTTGCCAAAACAGCGGGGCCTGCCCGATTTTTTTTTGAAAAGTTTTCGTTTTTTTCTGAAATGCGGCCGGGGGCGTTCTCGTCTTAATAAGCGAAAGGCAAAGCAAAGGGGGTGAAGAGAGCGGCGTGACCAATGCACAGTTTTCCAAAATCGTGAGTGAGTATCAGGGTCTGGTGTATACCGTCTGCTACCAGCTGGTGAAGGATCATCAGCTGGCCGAAGATCTTGCGCAGGAGACCTTCCTCGCCGCTTTCTCCCACATCGACACCTGCCCGCCGGAAAAATACCGGCCGTGGCTGGCCCGTGTGGCGGCAAACAAAGCCACCGACCACCTGCGCAGTGCCTGGCACCGAAGGGTGACCGCCCCCGGCGACGAGGCCTTCCCCGAAGGGCCGCCCCCCGGCAGCCACGCGCCCCCCGGCCCGGAGGACCTGGTGGTGGACAACGCCGAGGCCGAGGC
The DNA here is from genome assembly GCA_020025635.1 of Allofournierella sp. Lineage (GTDB taxonomy): Bacteria > Bacillota > Clostridia > Oscillospirales > Ruminococcaceae > JAHHRU01. Next base: position 24,044 of record JAHHRU010000014.1, on the reverse strand, counting down.
CATCCGGGGCATGGTGAACAGCCTGAAGGAGCCGTATCTTGCGGTGTCCCGGCTGTACTTTTTGCAGGAGCGCTCCATCGAGGAGATCTCAAAAGCACTGAAACGACCCCCAAAAACCGTGAGCACCCAGCTTTTCCGGGCAAAAGCGATGCTGCGGGAAAAAATACGGGAAAGGAGAGAAGCCACATGAACGAATTGTTTACACCGGACGGCCACCTCACCGATGCCGCCCTCAAGGGCCTTATCAGCGGCGGGCTGGATGAGCTGGGCCGGCTGGAAGCGGGCGAGCACCTGAGCTTTTGCGACAGGTGCCTGGACCGTTACACCGCGCTTCTCACCGAAGAGGTGCTGGAAAGCCCCGAAACCGACCTGACCCTGCCGGTGATGCGAAAAAACAGCACCCAGGCCCGCCGGCAGCGGGTGCGCCGCTGGGCCTCGGCGGCCGCGGCGGTGGCCGTTGGCAGCACCCTGTTCTACACCGGCGTGTTCCAGCAGACCGCCCAGGCGCTGGAGCGGCCCCTACCCCAGGCAGAGCGGCCCGGCCTTTCCCAAGCGCAGGCCGCAGGCCCGCAGAAGCCGGGCCTTGGCGATGCCATTTTAAAAGCGGTGGACGAATGGTCCATCCGTGTTCAGGAAAAAGCCGCCCCCATCTACCGTGCCCCAAACCGGCCGGCGCAAATTGAAAACAACGAAATCGGAGGATAAATCTTATGAAACGCAGTGCATTCTGGACTTTTCTTTTTTCCTTCTGCCCCGGTGCGGGTCAGATGTATCAGGGCTATATGAAGCGGGGCCTGTCGCTGATCCTGCTGTTCGTTCTGCCCATCATGGTGGGCGCCGCCTTCATGCCGGTGCTGGCCGCCTTTGCCGCCGTGGTGTATATGTACAGCTTTTTTGACTCGCTCAACCTGCGCAGCCAGCTGAACATGGGCCAGCTGCCCCCGGATGAGTTCCTGGTGCACCTGAACCTGGGCGAAACCGATATGAAAAAGCTGCTGCAGGGCAAAAACCACCTGATCGGCTGGGGCTTTGTGGCCCTGGGCGTGGTGGGCATCTACAAAACCATGCTGCAGCCCCTGATGCAGAACCTGGTGGACCTCATCCCCTACGAGCACCCTTTGCACAGCATCCTGCGGGGCCTTGTTTACGACCTGCCCGGCGTTGCCGTGGGTGTGGTGTTCATTCTGGTGGGCCTGTGGCTGGTAAAGGGCTCAAAACACGAAAAGAACGAGGATTTTGAAGAGTATAAGGGGGAAAACTGAAATGATGGACCCGAACAAGCAGGATTTTGAACAGCAGGACACCCTCCTTGCCCAAACCCCGGAGCTTTCGGAACCCGCCGAAACCGCCGAAGCCGCCGAAAAAGCCGAGACCGCCGAGGCCGCCGAAAGCTGCCCGGCGGGGCAGCTGCCCCCCGAGGCCGCAAAGGCCTTCGAAAACCGCAGCCCGGCCCAAAACGCCCCCCAAAACGCCCAGAGAAGCGCCGGCCCGAAGCCCCGCTATGTGGGCCGCATCACCCTGGGCCTTGCCCTCATCTTCACCGGCGGCATCATCACCGCCGCCATGCTGGCGCCCGGCTTCGATCTGATCCGGCTGGCCAAATTCACCCCCCTCATCCTGGTGGCGCTGGGGGCCGAGATTTTGATCTCCTCCTTCATCCGCAGCGACCGGCCGGTGAAGGTGGGCTTCGGCACCACCCTTTTGTGCCTGGTGCTCATCGGCGGCTCGGTGTGCGCCGCACTGCTGCCCCAGGTTTGGCAGGAGTACGGCCCGCCCCGCACCCAGCAGATCAACGAGGCCGCCAGCCGGATGGAGAAAACGCTCTATCAGGGCTATCCCGCCCAGGATCTGGAAAGCCTCAGCGTCAGCAGCCATTGGGTCGAAGGGAACAAGGTGCACCTGCGGGTGGATGCCCGGCTTTCCGGCAGCTTTGAAAACGCCCAGCAGTTTGCCGAAAAGGCCCTGCCGCTGGTGCAGATCGCAGCGGGCCAGGATGAGGTGGACACCCTTTACATCAGCACCGGCGACGCCTACGGCAACTGGTCGCTGAGCCTGGACCCGGTCTACCCCTGGCAGGAGGTGTCCGCCGAGGCCCTTGCGGGCCGGGTGCAGCACAGCTGGATGGTGTACACCCAGGACGGTGCGATGGCCCTGGAGGACGAAAAGTTCCAGAAGATGAAGGAAGAGGGCACCCTTTTCACCGCCGAAGCGCTGGACGAAGAGAGCAGGGCTTCCTTTGAAGAGGGCTATGCCGACGGCATCCGGGAGGCGGGCGCCCAGGCGGACCAGCTGCCCGGACCCCGGCCGGAAAAAACCAGCCAGTATCAGGAAATGCGGGAAAAAGGCCTTTTGGCCACCCCCGATGCGGTGGAGGCCGCCCGGCTGCAGGCTTACAGCAATGGCTGTGACCAGGCCCTGCAGGATGCTGCCGACCACCAGCAGCAAAACGGCGGCAAGACCCCCTTTGACGAGGGCTTCGATGAAGGCTTTGCCGAGGGCTATGAACAGGCTCGGCAGGAGTTTGAAAACGAAGCCGCCTGACCCTTTTTGAAAACCAAAGAAAGCGCTTGGCGGGCTGCCCCCTTGGGGCGGCCCGCTTTTTTCGGCCGCCGGGGCCGAAAAGACCCCGCCCCAAAGGGGCGCAAAGGGCCCAAAGCCTTGACTTTTGCGCAAAAAAGCTCATAATTATAGAGTATGTGAAAGCCAAAAAAAAGGGCCGCTTTGCCGGCCTTTTTAAAAAGAATACGGGCGCCCCGGCGGGTGAGAACGCCGGCGGAAAAGGCCCGGCGGAGAGAGGAAAAAACATTATGCTGAAACTGGAGCACCTCGGCTGGTCCCTGCCGGACGGCGAGGAAATCATAAAGGACCTGGACCTTACGCTTTCCGGCGGCAAGCTGGTGGTGGTCACCGGCCCCAACGGCGGCGGCAAAACCAGCCTTGCAAAGCTGGTGGCCGGCCTGGAAACCCCCACCTCGGGCAGGATCTGGTTCAACGGAAAAGACATCACCGGCCTTGACATCACCGAGCGGGCCAAAAGCGGCATCGCATATGCCTTCCAGCAGCCGGTGCGGTTCAAGGGCCTGCGTGTGCGGGACATGCTGGAGCTGGCCGCGGGCGAAAAGCTCACCGAAAGCGCTCTGTGCGGCCTTTTGGGCAAGGTGGGCCTTTGCGCCAACGAATACATCGACCGTGAGCTCAACGCCAGCCTTTCCGGCGGCGAGATCAAGCGCATCGAGATCGCAAGCGTGCTGGCCCGCAACGCCCAGCTTTCCATTTTTGACGAGCCGGAGGCCGGCATCGACCTTTGGAGCTTTGCCCGCCTGGTGGAAACCTTCCAGGAGCTGCGCCAGAAAAGCTCCGGCACCCTTTTGGTCATCAGCCATCAGGAGCGTATCCTTTCCATTGCGGACGAGATCGTGGTGATCGCGGGCGGCCATGTGCGGGGCCACGGCCCGAGAGAAGAGATCCTGCCCACATTGCTGGCAGGCGAAAAAGCCGGGCGCTGCCCGCTGGACAAAGAGGAGGCCCGGGTATGAACAAACTCACAGACGATCTGCTGAAGCTGATTTCTTCGGTTCCGGTGCTGGATTTCAAGGGTGCGTTCAGCATCCGGGAAAACGGCTCCTGCGCCGCCCGCAAAAGCAGCAAAAACATCCTCATCGAGGATAAAAAGGATGCCCCGGGCATGGTCATCCATGTAAAGCCCGGCACCCAAAACGAAACCGTTTACATTCCCGCCTGCGTCACCCATGCGGGCATCGACGATCTGGTCTACAACGATTTTTATGTGGGCGAAGGGGCCGATGTGATCATCGAGGCCGGCTGCGGCGTGCACAGTGACGGGGAAGAAGAGGCCCGCCACAACGGCATCCACCGCTTCTTTTTGGCAAAGGGCGCCCGGGTGCTCTACCGGGAAAAGCACATTGCAACCGGCGCCGGCACCGGCGAAAAGCGCATCGACCCGGTCACCGATATCGAGCTGGCCGAGGGCGCAAGCCTTGAGATGGACACGGTGCAGCTGGGCGGCGTTTCCCGCACCAAGCGCACCACCCGGGCGGTGCTGCAAAAAAATTCCCGCCTGCTGGTGCGTGAGCGCATCCTTACAAGCGGGGATGAATTTGCCCACACCGATTTCGTGGTCAAGCTGGAGGGGGAGGGCAGCGCGGCCGACCTTGTGAGCCGCAGCGTGGCCCGGGGCAATTCCCGGCAGGAGTTTTTCTCCACCATCCACGGCAACGCCCCCTGCACCGGCCATTCCGAGTGTGATGCCATCCTGGCCGAAAACGGCACCGTGCTGGCCCAGCCCGGCCTTGAGGCAAACCATGTGGATGCCGAGCTCATCCACGAGGCCGCCATCGGCAAGATCGCCGGCGAGCAGCTCATCAAGCTGCGCACCCTGGGCCTTACCGAAAAGGAAGCCGAGGAAACCATCATCAAGGGCTTCTTAAAATAAAAAAGCCCCCTTAAAAAACCAAAAACCAGGCCCGCCGGAAGCGTTTCGGCGGGCCTTCAGCTTGTAGATGAACCCCAATTCGGGAAATACGGCTGAAATAAAATACGTTCTCATTCACGGGCATGTACCGGGAATGAGAACACCCTGACAGAAAAAAGGCCCTGTTTTGTGTGCGCAGTGCGCAAAACAGGGCCTTTTTTCGCCGGAAAGGAGTACTGAGGGAAACCGGGAAGCAGCTTTTGCGCTGTGCGCAAAATGTGCGCCCGGTGTCCCTCAGAGGCTGTCGAACTTTTTCGACAGCCTGAGGCCCGCCGGAAGCGTTTCGGCGGGCTTTTTCTTTACAGAATGTTTCTTGTTCTTTTTTGGGCTTTGGGGTATACTCAGAAAAGAACTGCCAAAAGGCGCCGAAAGGGCCTTTTCACACAAGAAAACGCAAAGGAGCTTTGAGTCTATGTATCAGTTCCCCAAAGGGCTTTTCACCGATGTCCGGCTGGAAACCACCGACTCCACCACCATTCAGGTGAACGATGGAAAGCTTGTACAGAATAAAAACCGCTCCGAGACCGGGGCCATGATCCGTGTGTTCGACGGCCGCCGCTGGTATTATTCCGCCGTGACCGATCTTTCCGCCATCCAGGCCGAGATCGACGGCCTTGCCGCCCTTGCCGCCCCGGACCCGGACATCGAAAACCATCCGGTGGTGCGGGCGCTGGAGGTGAACAAAGCCCAGGAGCTGCGCTATGCCGGGCAGGACGTGCGCCGGGTGCCGGGGGCTCAAAAGCTGGAGCTGCTGCTTTCCCACAAGGCCGTTTTTGAAGAGTTCGAAGCGGTGAAAGGGGTGCAGATGATTTACAGCGACCGGCATCTGGAAAAGCACATCCTTTCCAGCCTTGGCACCGATGTCCGGTTCGACCAGCAGTTTGCAAGCGTGAACTTTGCCTACACCGTGGTGGGCTTCGGGGCGCCCCACAATGGCCGCTACCGCTGCTATAAGACCCGGTTCGAAGAGCTCACCGGCACCCGGCAGGCCCTGCGGCAGGAGCTTGTGCGGGATGTGGAATACGCCCAAAATGCGGTGCCCATGCCCGCCGGCGTTTACACCTGCGTGTTCTCGCCGGTAACGGCGGGCGTGTTTGCCCACGAAAGCTTCGGCCACAAAAGCGAGGCCGATTTCATGATTGGCGATGAGACCATGAAGCGGGAATGGAAGCTGGGCACCCGGGTGGGCAGCGAGACGCTGAACATCATCGACAGCGGCCTGCCCGAGGGCAGCGGCTTTGTGCCCTTTGACGATGAGGGCTGCCGGGCCAAGGAGACCTATCTCATCAAAAACGGCATCCTCACCGGCCGGCTGCACTCGGCGCTCACCGCCGCCGATCTGGGCGAAAAGGTTACCGGCAACGCCCGGGCCATGAGCTTTGAGTATGAGCCCATCGTTCGCATGACCTCCACCTACATCGGTGCGGGCACCCTTACCCGGGAAGAGCTCATCGGCGGCGTAGAGGACGGCGTTTACATCGAAGACTACAAGCACGGCTCCGGCATGTCCACCTTCACCATCGCCCCCAACCGGGCCTGGCGCATCCGAAACGGCCGCCTGGCCGAGCCGGTGCGGGTCTCGGTGGTTTCGGGCAATGTGATGGAAACGCTGCACAGGATCACCGGCCTTTCCAAGGAATTCAAGCTTTGCAGCAGCGCCCTGGGCGGCTGCGGCAAAATGGAACAGTTCCCGCTCCCGGTTGCCTTCGGCGGCCCCTATGTGCGGGTGGAAGACCTTCAGGTGCAGTAAAGGAGGAGCGCTATGAAACGGGAAGTATACAGTCAGACCATTCAGAAAACCACCCTCAACATCACCCAGAGCCGGGTGGATTCGGTGCGCAAGAACCAGATCACCCGCTCCGCCTGCCGGGTGTACGAAAACGGCTGCATCGGCATCAGCGGCTTTTTCGGCCAGCCCACCCGGCAAAACTGGAAGGCCGCCGAGGAAAACCTGGCCCTGGGCATCCCTTATGAATATCCCCTTGAGGAAGGGAAAATGCGCACCGAGGACCGGCGGGAAGAGCTGCTGGACGAAAAGCAGCTGCTCTGCCGGGCCGAGGAGCTTTTGGCTCGGCTTTCCCGCCGCCAGCCGGAGTTCATCTTCTCCAACAAGATCCTCTCGCTGGACATCACCCAGACCCTCACCGGCGAAAAGGGCCTTTCCTATGAATACCGGGACCGGGTCTATCAGCTTTCCATCATCTTCAAGCACAAAAGCTCCAACGCCGTGTTCGACGGGGGCCTTTGGATGGAGAGCCGCCGCTGGGACAGTGAGGCCTTCCTGCGGGATGCCTGCCAGCAGCTGGATGCCCACAACACCCCGGCCCGGCTGCCCGACGCCCCGGTGATGCCGGTGGTGCTTTCCTTCGGGCTGGTGGGTGAGCCCATCCTGCAGGGCCTTTCTGCCGAGGCGCTGGGCAAGGGCACCTCGATCTTTGCGGGCCGGCTGGGCGAAAAGCTGTTCAGCAGCCGGTTCACCCTTTTTGCTGACCGCTCGGCCGAAAGCCTGGGCGAAAGCTTCTTTGACAAGGAGGGCAGCACCCTTGCCGGCGACCGCATCCCCCTGATCGAAAACGGGGTGCTCAAGCGGGGCTTCTGCGACAAAAAGAACGCCGCCGAGTTCGGCTTTGAAAACACCGCCGCTGCCGGCGGCAGCTACGACGATGTGCCTGCCCTGGGCGAAAACTCGGTGCTGGCCGCACCCGGCGAAAAGACTTTAAAGGAGCTTTTGGGCGAGGGGGAGGCCATCCTCATCGACACCATGTCCGGCGGCGACTGCACCGCCGAGGGCAATTGCGCCTCCCCGGTGCAGCTGGCCTACCTGCTGCGAAACGGAAAACCCGTGGGCCGCCTGCCGGAATTTTCGCTGAGCGGCAACATCTATGAAATGTTCGGAAAGGATTATCTGGGCGTTTCGGCGGATAAGCCCTTCTTTGACCGGCGTGCCCTTGTCCTTCGCATGAAGGTGAACTGAAAAACAAAAACCGCTGACCTCAAAGCCGGGTCAGCGGTTTTTTTGCTCTGAGCAGCCCTGCCGCCAGGCAGGGCGCTTTTTTTAAAATTTTCAAAAGGTCTGCCGCCGCTTTGTGCCGCAGGAACGGGCATCAGTCCATGATCTCGGCCAGAGGCTTCATGTAGATCCGCTCCATTTCGGCAAGGCGCTGGTTGAACACCGGGTCCTCGCCGGCAAGCAGGGTGTGCTTGCGCTGGTGGGCGTCCAGATCGTCCGATAGGTTGCCGATCAGGCGTGCCGCAATGTTGGAGCAGTGGTCGGAAATACGCTCCAGCATGGTGAGCATATCCAGGTAGATGATGCCGGATTCCACGCTGCAGGAGCCGTCCTTCAAGCGGCCGATGTGCAGCTCACGCAGCTGCTCGCACATCCGGTCGATGGTTTCTTCCAAAGGCTCCACCCGGTCGGCCATTTCGGCGTCCTGGCCGGCAAAGGCGGCGTTGGTGAGCTTCTGCACGTCGGCCACGGCCTTGAACAAAAGCTCGGCCTGCTTTTCGGCGGCGGGGGAGAAGTGCACCTCATTGTCGTGCAGGCGCTGGGCGCACTGCATCAGGTTGATGGTATAGTCACCGATGCGTTCGTACTCACCGATGAATTTCAGCATTTCCGAGATGGTGTGGTTTTCGGCATCGCTGATCTCCTGGTCGCTGATCTTGATGAGATAGTCGCCGATCTGCACCTCCATCTTATCCAGCAGCTCTTCCCGGTGGATCACGTTGGAATGCACCTCGGCATCGAACTTGTGGAACAGGCTGCTGGTGTTGGTGAAGTTCACATAGGCCCGGCGGGACATCTTTTCCACAGCGGCCTTGGCCTGCTGAAGGGCCACGGCGGGGCTGTGCAGCAGGCGCTCGTCCAGCACCGGCATGGAAAGATCCAGCGCCTCGCCCGGCTTTTCGGGAATGGTGCGCTCAGCACACCAGGCCAGCACCTTTGTGAAGGGCATGAAGGCCAAAGTCACCACCACGTTGAACAGGGTGTGGAAGTTTGCGATATCGCCGCGGCTCATCACCTCGTTCCAGAAGGGGAACAGGCCCGCGGCCTTCAGGCCGTAAACGGCGGCAAGGAACACCGCACTGCCGATCACGTTGAAATAAAGGTGCACAATGGCACTGCGCTTTGCCGCGGTGGAAGCGCCGAAGGACGCCAGCAGCGGGGTGGAGCAGGTGCCGATGTTCTGGCCCAAAATGATGGGGATGGCCGAGCCCCAGGTGACCACACCGGTGCTGGAAAGGGCCTGCAGAATGCCCACCGAGGCCGAAGAGGACTGGATGGCCACCGTGACCAGCGCACCGGCCAGAACGCCCAGAATGGGGTTCTGCAGGCTGGTGAACAGCTGCACGAACAAAGGCGAATCACGCAAAGGCTCCACCGCCCGCTCCACCGTGAAAAGGCCGGTGAACAGGATGCCGAAGCCCATGCAGATCTGGCCGATGTTGCGCTTTTTGGGGCTTTTGATGAACACGAACAGGATGGCGCCGATAAAGGCCACGATGGGGCTGAAGGTGGAGGGCTTGAGCATGGTCATCAGCCAGCCCGAGCCGGAAATGTCCGAAAGGCGGATCAGCTGGCCGGTAACGGTGGTGCCGATGTTGGCGCCCATGATCACGCCGATGGCCTGGCTCAGGGTGAAGATGCCCGAGTTTACAAGGCCGATGCAGATAACGGTGGTGCCCGCGGAGGACTGGATGAGCCCGGTGATCACCGCGCCCAGCAGAACCGCCTTGGGAACGCTGCTGGTGAGCCGCTGCAGGATGCCTTCCATTTTGCCGCCCGCCAGTTTTTCCAGGCCCGCGCCCATGATGCTCATGCCGTAAAGGAAAAGCGCGATGCCGCCTGCCAGATTGATAACGTCCTGAATTTGCATTTTTGTGAACCCCCTGACCCGGCCCGCTCACACTCGGGGCCGGTCATTTGTAATGTTATGGGTGGATCGCCCTGCACCTTCTTTTCCATACTCACACAAACCGGCAGGACGCAGCGGACGAAAAAACGCCGAATGGCCTTCTGAAGCAAAAAATCCGCTTACCGCTATTATAACACCAGCCGTCGGCCCCCCGCAAGAAAAACCAGCCAAAAGCAGGGCACGGCGGGAAAAAGAGAGTTTTCGCCAGAAATAAAGCCGGACCCGGCCGTTTTTTTGGCAGAAGGACAGGTTTTTTTGTGCAAAAACGGCAAAGGCACGGCGCAAACGACCCGCTGGCCCTTTGCGCCGTGCCTTTGTGTTTCAAGTTTTTTCCAGCACCATCAGGCTTGCCCGGCCGGGCAGGCAGGTGGCGGTGTCGCCATCCTTGGAAAGCCAGCCGAAATTCTCACACAGATGGTCCGGGCAGGGGGAGTCCACAAAGCGGGCGGCCCCGTCCTTCACCTGGATGTTCACGGTGAGGTAGCCGGTGTCGATGTGGTAGGTTTCGTCCTTGTCCAGCGAAAGCTCCATGCGCTGATTGCTGCTGCCGTAGGTGAGCACCGCCACCCCGGCCGCCGGCCGCCGGCCCAGCACCAGCCAAAAAACCAGCGCCAGCAAAACCAGCACCCCGGCAAAAATAAGGTTTGTGAAAAGGGCTTTCTTTTTATTGTGTTCCATGGGTCGTGCCGTCCTTTCAGATATTCTCACATTATAACAAAAAAATCCTGCCCCGTCCATGCCCGAATATCCCCGGTTTATGCTATAATAAAAGATACCAACCGATATCGAACGGCCTTTTCCGGCCGCAGAAAAGGAGAAGAACCCCTATGTTGTATGAACAGTATAAAGACCGGGTGGACGGCTTCTGCGCCGCCAGCCGGCAGGATATCATCCGCAGCATCAAGCGTTTGGTGGACATTCCCAGCGTGGAAAGCGCCCCCCAGGCCGGGATGCCCTTTGGCCCCGGCCCCGCCGCCGCTTTGGCCGAGGGCCTGAAAATGGCCCAAGAAATGGGCCTTGCCACCGAAAACAGCGAAAACCGCATCGGCTGGGCCGAGCTTGCCGGCACCACCGACAAGCAGATCGCCACCATCACCCATCTGGACGTGGTGCCCCAGGGCAACGGCTGGACCGGCGACCCCTTCAACATGGTGGAGCGGGACGGCTGGCTCATCGGCCGGGGCGTCACCGACGACAAGGGCCCCTCGGTGCTGTGCCTGTACGCCCTCAAATTTTTGAAGGACAACAAGGTGCCCCTGCGTTACAGCGTGCGGGCCCTGCTGGGCGCCAACGAGGAAACCGGCATGGAGGACGTGGAGTACTACCTGGAAAACTTCAAGGCCCCGGACTTCTGCTTCTCGCCGGATGCCGAGTTCCCGGTGTGCAACGGGGAAAAGGGCGTGTTCGGCGCCACTTTGGTAAGCGAAGAGCTGGGCGGCAACCTGATCGATTTTGCCGGCGGCGTTGCCAACAACGTGATCCCGGACCGGGCCAGCTGCCTTGTGAAGGCGGACTTTGCGGCCCTTATCCCCCGGGACGGCATCACCCTGGAAGAGGAAAACGGCGCGGTGCGCATTCGGGGCTGGGGCAAGGGCGGCCACGCCTCCATGCCCGCCGGCACCGTGAACGCCATCGGCCTGGTGGTGGATTACCTGGTGGACAACGGCCTTTGCACCGAAAAGGAAAACCGTTTCCTGCACTTTTTGCAGAAGCTGCACCATGCAACCGACGGCAGCGGCGTGGGCGTTGCCGCAAAGGATGAGGTGTTCGACCCGCTCACCATCATCGGCGGTGTCATCCGTATGGAAAACGGCCGCCTCTACCAGCAGGTGGACAGCCGCTATCCCACCAGCATCACCGGCGAAGAGCTGGCACAGCGGCTGGTAAAAGCCTCTGAGGGCACTGCCTCCATCGAGGGCGTAAGCGCCTGCGAGCCCTTCTACTGCTCCGCCGAGGACCCGGCCATCCAGGCCCTCATCAACACCTACAACGAGGTCACCGGCGAAAACGCAAAGCCCTTCACCATGGGCGGCGGCACCTATGCCCGCCACTTCCCCCGTGCGGTGAGCTTCGGCCCCGAAAACCTCACCACCGTGCTGCCCGAGTTCGGCGGCCCCATCCACGGTGCCAACGAGTGCGCCAATGTGGACCAGCTGATGCAGGCGCTCAAGATCTACATCCTGGCCCTGCTGCGTTTGCAGGACATCGAGCTGTAAAAAGCGCCTTTCAAAAAATAAAAACCGGAGCGCATCCCGTTTTTTTGCGGGGTGCGCTCCGGCTTTTTTGCAAAGGGGCCGGGGCCGCTTTTGAAAGGCCCCGGGTCTTATCCGGCCTCATAAACGGTCATGGAAACGCCGGTATCCTGAACCAGGATGGTTTTGGGCAGCCTGGAAAACCGAACGGTCACATACAGGTCGCCGGCAGCGCCGCTCAGGTTGGTCGTCTGGATGAGATACCACACCCAGAACCAGAAGCTGGAAACGCTCACGGCGCACAGCACCGCCAGCACCAGCCCCCAGATCACCACCGGGGCCAGCGCAATGATGAGATAGCGGCTGCGGTCAAAATAGGCGCTGCTGCCCGCATAGGCGTAAAGCCCGGTGAAGCCGTAATGGGGCCGCACCCCGCTGAAGGCCCGCATGAAGATGCCGTGCACCGCCTCGTGCAGAACAAAATAGGCTGCCGAAGCGGCCAGGATGGCAAGGCACATGGCAGGGAAATCTTCCGAAGCCAGTTCAAAGGGGCGGATGAAAAACCCCGCAAAAAGCACCGCCGCGGCGATCACAAGCGCCAGCAGGTTCACAAGCAGCGCCAGCTTTTTGTCCTTTTGCAGGTCGATGTGAAAGCTTTCGTGATAGTTTTCGGGAAGGGTCAGCACTGTTTTCATAAAGCACCTCACTGCAAAAAAATTTTTTCCCCATTATACCATGGCCCCGCCACAAAAAACAGTGCAAAGATCCCCAAAGTTCGGCTTGAAAATTTCGCCGCAAACCATAAAAAGAAAACAAAAAAGCAGCCGCCGCAAAGCAGGGAGATGCTTTTGCGGCGGCTGCCGATGTATTTTTTTGCCAGAATTACTTGGTGTAGTTGTCGAAGTAGCCCTGCACCAGGATGATGGGGGTGCCCTTGTCGCCGCTGCCGCTGGTCAGGTCGGCCAGGCTGCCGATCAGGTCGGTGAGGCGGCGGGGGGTGGTGCCCTGGCTTGCCATGGAGCCAACCAGGGTCTCGGCCTTCTGGTCCTTCTCCACAATGGCTTCCGAGATGGCGGCCTTCAGAGCATCGCCGGACAGGTCGGCAAAATCGTTGTCGGCCAGGTACTTCAGCTTCAGCTCGTTGGGGGTGCCCTCCAGGCCTGCGGTGTAAGCGGGGGAAACAACCGGGTCGGCCAGCTCCCAGATCTGGCCCACGGGGTCCTTGAAGGCGCCGTCGCCGTAAATCATAACCTCAATGTTCTTGCCGGTGCGCTCTTTCAGCTCGGCGTGAACACGGTCCACCAGCTCCTGGCAGTGGATGGGGAACAGCTTCACGCTGTTTTCGGTGGCCTTGTTGGAGCCCAGCAGGCCGTAACGGTCGTTGTAGCCGGAGCCGTTCACCGAAGCGGTCATGATATCGTCCAGGGTGAGCACCTTCTCGGCGCCGGCCTTGGTCAGGATGCGCTTGGTGCGGGCACGGGTGTGGATGTCGCAGGCCAGCACGGTTTTGGTGCGGCTCAAAATGGCGGTTGCGTTGTTTGCAAAGATGATCTCGCACTCAGCGCCGGCATCCTCGATCACGCTGCGGTAGTATTCCACATAGTCCACGCCGGTGAAGCGGTGCTTCTGGTAGCCGAACAGCTCCCGGTATTTTTCTTCGGTGAGCACATCGCTCCAGGGGTTCACGCCGCTCTCGTCCAGCTGATCCATCGAGATCAGGTGGTTGCCCACCTCATCGCTGGGATAGCTGAGCATCAGGACCACCTTTTTGCAGCCCGAAGCGATGCCGCGCAGGCAGATGGCAAAACGGTTGCGGCTCAGGATGGGGAAGATGACACCGACGGTGCCGCCGCCCAGCTTTGCCTTCACGTCGGCTGCGATCTCTTCAACCGTGGCGTAATTGCCCTGAGAGCGGGCCACAACGGCCTCGGTCACTGCAACAACGTCCCGGTCACGCAGGGCAAAGCCCTCGCTCTCGGAAGCGGCCAGAACGGACTCGACCACGATCTTCGCCATGTCGTCGCCCTTGCGGATGATGGGAGCGCGTACGCCCCGGGAAACAGTACCCACCAAACGTTCCATATATTTCATTGCTCCTTTTAGTAAACCAAGCATGTGACAGCCTTGTCAGGCCATTCGGACACAAACTCATACGGTACTATTATACAAAGAACAGGCCCCGGTGTAAACAGTTTTTTTGTATGTATGCGGCTTTATTTTTTGCCCTCACAGCAGGCGGCCGCATTCGCCGCTTTTGGGCTGTTTTGCTTGATTTCACCCACCTGGTGTGCTAAAATTTTATCAAGAATAGACGTGAAAAACCGGCAGATCGGCCCCGGAATATCCGGTTTTGCCCAAAAGGAAAGGCGCGGCCACGGCGGCCGCCGCCTGCAAGGAGGCGTTTACCATGTCAAAATACATCCTGGCGCTGGAACAGGGAATGAGTGCCAGCCGTGCCATCGTGTTCGATGACGAGGGCAGTGTGCTCGCCAGCGCAAAGCGGGACCTTGGGCAGCTGTATCCCCAGCAGGGCTGGGCCGAGCAGGAGCCCATGGAGCTTTGGTCCAGCCAGTATGCGGTGATGATGGAGGTGGTGGCCAAAAGCGGCATCGCCCCCGGTGACATTGCCGCCGTGGGCATCACCGCCCAGCGGGAAACCACCGTTTTGTGGGAAAAAGCCACCGGCCGGCCCATCTGCAACGCCATCAGCTGGCAGTGCCGGCGTACCGCCCCCATCGTGCAGGGCCTTTTGGACAAGGGCCTGGAGGGGCACATCCGCAAAGTCACCGGCCTTGTGCCGGATGCCTGCTTCTCCGGCCCCAAGATCCAGTGGATCCTGGACAATGTGCCCGGTGCCCGGGAAAAGGCCCGGCGGGGCGAGGTGCTGTTCGGCACGGTGGACAGCTGGCTTTTGTGGAAGCTCACCCAGGGCCGGGTGCACGCCACCGATTATACAAACGCCGGCTGCACCATGCTGTTTGATATCGACCGCCTCCAGTGGGACGATACCCTTCTGGATGCCATGGACATCCCCCGGGCCATGCTGCCCGAGGTCTACCCTTCCAGCCACCTTTACGGCACCACCAGCATCGGCGGCTGCGAGGTGCCCATCGCCTCCCTTGCCGGCGACCAGCAGGCCGCTTTGTTCGGCCAGTGCTGCTTTGAAAAGGGGCAGGCGAAAAACACCTACGGCTCCGGCAGCTTCCTTTTGATGAACACCGGCAAAGACCGGGTGAAAAGCCCCAGCGGCCTTGTCACCGGCCTTGCCTGCGGCACCGATGACCGGCCCGATTACGTTTTGGAGGGCAGCGTGTTCGTGGGTGCCGGCGTTCTGGAATGGCTGCGGGACCGGATGCGCTTCATTGAGGAAAGCGCGGATGCGGCCTACTATGCCCAAAAGGTGGAGGACAACGGCGGCATCTACCTGGTGCCGGCCTTCACCGGCCTTGGGGCGCCCTATTGGGACATGTACGCCCGGGGCTGCCTTGTGGGCATCACCCGGGGCACCCGGCGGGAGCACATCATCCGGGCGGCGCTGGAGTCCATCGCCTATCAGTCGGCCGACCTGGTGCGCACCATGGAAAAGGATGCCGGTGTCTGCATGGCCGAGCTGAAGGTGGACGGCGGCGCCATCCGGGAGCGGTTTTTGATGCAGTTCCAGGCGGACGTGCTGGATAAAAAGATCCGCTGCTCCGAGCTGCGGGACACCACCGCCCTGGGGGCCGCCTACCTTGCGGGCCTTGCGGTGGGCCTTTGGCATAACACCCGGGAGCTTGCCGACCTGTGGACCGGTGCGGCCGTTTACCGGCCGTCCATGAATGCGGCCGTCCGGGACCGGCTCCTGCGCGGCTGGCACAAGGCCGTGGGCCGCAGCCTGCACTGGGAAGAAGCGGAATGAACACAAAAAAAGCCACCGGGCAAAGGCCGAAAGGCCCTGCCCGGTGTCCCTCAGTACTCCTTTCCGGCGAAAAAAGGCCCTGTTTTGCGCACTGCGCACACAAAACAGGGCCTTTTTTCTGTCAGGGTGTTCTCATTCCCGGTACATGCCCGTGAATGAGAACGTCTTTTATCCGTATTTCCGAATTGGGGTTTATCTGCAAGCTGGCACCGGGCAAAGGCCGAAAGGCCCTGCCCGGTGGTTTTCTTTCAAAGGATGCGGCGGCAAAGCCGGCCCCTTTGAAAGGGCCGGGCTTTGCTTTGCCCCAAAAGGCCCTCAGCAAAGGGTGTAGCCGGTGCGGCCCCAGTCAAGGGCCTCCAGCAGGCCGGTGAGCTGTAAAAGGCCGGCCTCATCCTGGGGGCTGAACCGGTCCAAAGAGGGGCTGTCGATGTCCAGCACCGCCGCCACCCGGCCGTTCTGCCGAATGGGCAGAACGATCTCCGAGCGGGAGGCCCCGTCGCAGGCAATGTGGCCGGGAAAGGCGTGCACGTCGGCCACACGCTGCACCTTGCCGGTGCGGGCGGCTGCGCCGCATACCCCCCGCTCCAGCGGGATGCGGATGCAGGCGGGCCTGCCCCAGAACGGCCCCAGCACCAGCATGCCGCCGTCCATCAGATAAAAGCCCGCCCAGTTGATGTCCGCAAGGCTTTGGCCCAAAAGGGCCGCCAGGTTTGCCAGGTTTGCCCCGGTGTGGCATTCGCCCTCGGTCAAAGACCGGGCCGTGGCCAGAAGATCGCTGTAAAAAGTGCCGCTCATAAAAAGAGCCCCCTTCGTTCGGTGTTTTTTCTTCAGTGTAACGGCCGGGGGGAACGCTGTCAAGAAAAACCGACCCCCCTTCCCAAAAGCCCCGGCCCTTCGGGGGCTTGCCTTTCGCAGAGGGGTGGATTATACTGAGGGAAAACCGGCGGCAAAAGGCCCCGGAAAACAAAATCAGGAGAACGACCAATGGATCTGAACGAAATCAAAGCCCGTATGCAGGACGGGCGGCTTTATTTCTGCGACGATGAAGGCCTGATGGCCGAGCAGGCTGCCTGCATGGACAAGCTGTATGAATACAACCATACCCGCCCCTCGGACGCCGCCGCCCGCCGGCGGCTGCTGGAGGAGATGTTCGCCGGCATCGGCGAAAACTGCTACATCGAGCAGCCGCTTCACGCCAACTGGGCCGGCAAGTTCTGCACCTTCGGCAAAAATGTTTACGCCAATTTCAACCTCACCATGGTGGATGACGCCGCCATCGACGTGGAGGATGACGTGCTCATCGGGCCCAATGTGACGCTGGTGGCCGGCAGCCACCCGGTGGACCCGGAGCTGCGTGCCCGGCTGGCCCAGTACAACCAGCCGGTGCGGATCTGCCGCCGGGTGTGGATCGGGGCCAATTCGGTGGTGCTGCCCGGTGTTACCATCGGCGAAAACAGCATCATCGGCGCAGGCAGCGTGGTCACCCGGGATATCCCCCCCAATGTGGTGGCGGTGGGCAGCCCCTGCCGGGTGCTGCGCCCCATCACAGAGCGGGACAAACACTTTTACGCCGGCAGCCGCCCGGTGGATGTGTAAGCAAAAAAGCGCACCCTTTTTCTGGAGGGTGCGCTTTTTAAAATGCCAAAGCGGCCTGCCGCCGGCAAAGGGATACAAGGCGGCGGGGGCTGATTTGTGGAATGCGGCTCTTGCCGGGGATGCGGCAGATGGTATATAATGAAAAAATAAAAAGGAAAGGCGGGGTTTCCCATGCAGGCATCCACGATCGATTTTTATTTGAAGCTGGCCAAGGGGATCGCGCAGCAGTTTGGCCCAAACTGTGAGGTGGTGGTGCATGACCTGCAGTCCGGAGACATCAACAGCTCCATTGCTGCCATCGAAAACGGTCATGTCACCGGCCGCAAGGTGGGGGACGGGCCTTCCCATGTGGTGCTGGAGGCCTTGAAAGGGGACCGCAGCGACCTTCAGGATCGTTTGGCCTACCTCACCCGCACCCAGGACGGGCGCATCCTGAAATCCAGCACCATCTATATCCGGGATGATGACGGCACGGCGGTGGGCATTTTTTCCATCAATTATGACATTACCCTGATGCTTGCCATGGAAAAGTCCCTTCGGGAATTCACCAGCGCCGAGGTCACCACCCGGGAGCCGGAGGCCATTGTAAAAAATGTGAACGACCTGCTGGAGGAACTGATCGCCCAGAGCCTTGAGCTGGTGGGCAAGCCCGTTGCCCTCATGACCAAAGAGGACCGGGTCAAGGCCATCCATTTTCTGGACCAGAGCGGCGCTTTTCTCATCACCCGCTCCGGCGACCGGGTGTGCAAGGTGTTCGGCATCTCCAAATACACCCTTTACAGCTACATCGAAGAGGGCAAAGCCTGAAAGCATTGTTAAAACAGCGGCCTGCCGGGCACGGCGGCCGAAAAAAGCACAGTCAAAACAGCAGCCACCCAGGGTGGCTGCTGTTTTTTGCTGTCAAAGGGGCTTTCCCCCCTTCCAAAAAGCTGCCGGAGCCAAAGCCCGAAAGCAGGCCTTTCTTTCAAATAAAAAGGCAGATATACCAAATTTTCGGGCCGAAAAAGGCCGTCTCGAACGAAAAACAGGGAATGTTTCACAAAATTGTCACAGCTCACTTTACTATGGCAAAAAAACACGGTATAATCGTAAAAAAAATATCAAGCGGGGCTTTGGGGCTGGGTTTTCCCGGCGCAGAAGCACAGGCGCAGGCCCTTTGCGAGACCCCGGCCGAAATGAAAAAAATACAAAAGGTTCAAAAGCATGCCCCGCCCTGCCGCCCGGGGCATGGGCACAAAACCGGAATGGCGCTTTTGAGCCGTGACCCAAAGCGAATCCGATCAACAGAAGCGCTGCTTCTGGAAATAAAAGGAGAAGAAATCATGAAATTTGAACAAGTTTGCCAGACCTTCAACCAGTATCTTGCCCAGAAAAACTATTGGAGCGTATTGCTGCCCCTGGCTGTGCCGGGAATGTTTGTCTGCGCAGGTCTTCAGCTGATCAGCAACTTCATCTACCTGGGTGCCGTGGTGAATGTGCTGTCCTATGTGGGCTTCTGGCTCTTTTTGCTGCTGAGCCTGTCCACCTGCAGCTTCCGCATGAGCGCCATCGGCCTGGGCATCATGGGCCTGGACCATGTGTGGAACCTGCTCTCGAGCCTGTTCAAATACCACAGCCTGAACTATTCTGCGCTGCTGTACCTGGCACTTTACGGCGGCCTGGCCTACCTGGCCTACCGCAAGTCCCTTTCGGTAAACTGACCGGGTTTTAACACAAACAAAACAATAAAGGAGGAAACCACAATGGCATTCTGGAAAGAGAACGTGGGCCGCATGGCTCATAACGCAGTGGCCAAAAGCAAGGAAATGGCAGAGATCACCCGCCTGAATCTGGAGATCAGCAGCCAGGAGCAGAAGATCAAGGAGCTGTACACCAGCGCCGGCGAATACCTTCTGAACAATCCGCAGCTGGTGGATGCCCAGGACGAGACCTTCCTCCAGAAGCGTGAGAGCCTGGCTCAGCTGCAGGAAAAGATCGAGCAGAGCCGCCAGGCCCTGCTGGATGTGCGCGGCATCAGCCTGTGCCCCGGCTGCGGCGCCGAGGTGAACCGTTCCAGCCGCTTCTGCGACCGGTGCGGCGCCGAGATGCCCTGTGTGCCTGTGGAAAATGAGCAGGCAAAGCCCGCCTGCCCCGGCTGCGGCGCTGAGGTGGACGGCGGTGCCGCTTTCTGCCCCGCCTGCGGCGCAAAGCTGAACGCAGAACAGCCGGCCCAGGCACCGCAAGAAGCCGCTGCCGAGCAGGAAGAAGCCGCTGCCGCACCGGAAGAAACCGCTGCCGAGCAGGAAGAAACCACTGCCGTTACCGAATAAAGAGGGAACACCGCAGAGAATTTTTCTTTGCGGCCCTGCGGCCGCAGGGCCGCTGGCGCAAACTTGTCAAGTGAAAAAAGAACCATAAAAAGCAGTCAAAAGCCCGGTCCGTTCTCATGCGGAACTGGGCTTTTGCTGTATCCGGCCCCCATAAACCGGCCGGTGCCCTTTTTGGCCGGCACGCCGGCGGTTTGGGCCGGCCGCTCCGTGCCGGTGCCCCGGTGCAAACTGCCGGAAAAACAGCCGGAAATTCGTCTGAATGCCCATTGATTGTTTTTTACAGTATGGTATGATGATAACAACGAATGCAGAAAATAATTAAGCGGTACAAAAAAATATACAGTATCCTTTCCCGCAGACCCCTGACTTTGCAGAAAAGGCAGATGGTGCGAAATCTGCTTTTGAAAGATAAAATCGATAAAAAGTGAGGTTTTGAAGAAATGGATTACGAACGCATCAAGAAAACGGCCGAAGGCTACCGCGCGGATATGACCCGCTTTCTGCGGGCAATGATCTCTCATCCCAGCGAAAGCTGCCAGGAAAAGGAGGTCGTGGCCTGCATCAAAGCCGAAATGGAGAAGCTGGGCTTCGACAGCGTGGAGGTGGACGGCCTGGGCAACGTGATCGGCTGGATGGGGGAAGGCGAAAAGATCATTGCGCTGGATTCCCACATCGACACGGTGGGCGTGGGCAACCGGGACAACTGGACCCATGACCCCTATGAGGGCCTTGAAACCGATGAGATCATCTACGGCCGCGGCGCTTCCGACCAGGAGGGCGGCATGGCCTCGGCTGTGTACGGCGCCCGGATCATGAAGGATCTGGGCCTCATTCCCGCCGGCTATAAGATCATGGTGGTGGGCTCTGTTCAGGAAGAGGACTGCGACGGCATGTGCTGGCAGTACATTGTGAACAAGGGCCACCCCGAGTGCCGGGAGAAGATCGAGTTTGTCATTTCCACCGAGCCCACCGACGGCGGCATCTACCGGGGCCATCGGGGCCGCATGGAGATCCGTGTGGATGTGAAGGGCGTTTCCTGCCATGGCTCTGCCCCCGAGCGCGGCGACAACGCCATCTATAAAATGGCCGATATTTTGCAGGATGTGCGTGCCCTGAACGAAAACCCCGCCGACGATACCGTTCAGATCAAGGGCCTGGTCAAGATGCTGGACCCCGCATACAACCCCGACCACTTCGAAGATGCCCGGTTCCTGGGCCGGGGCAGCTGCACCACCTCGCAGATCTTCTTCACCTCGCCCAGCCGCTGTGCTGTGGCGGATTCCTGCTCCATCTCCATCGACCGGCGCATGACCGCCGGCGAAACCTGGGATTCCTGCCTGGATGAGATCCGGAACCTGCCCCATGTGAAGCAGTACGGCGAGGATGTGAAGGTCTCCATGTATATGTACGACCGCCCCTCCTGGACCGGCGAGGTCTACGAGACCGAGAGCTATTTCCCCACCTGGATCAATAAGGAAACTTCGGCCCATGTGCAGGCCCTGGTGGATGCCCACCACGCCCTGTTCGGCGAAAAGCGCATCGGCGCTGCCGGCGCAATGAGCCTGCGTGAGCGCCCCCTGATCGACAAATGGACCTTCTCCACCAACGGCGTTGCCATCCAGGGCCGCTATGGTATCCCCTGCGTGGGCTTCGGCCCCGGTGCCGAAAACCAGGCGCACGCCCCCAACGAGATCACCTGGAAGGATGACCTGGTGACCTGCGCCGCTTTGTATGCGGCGGTCCCCGGCTTTTATAAAGAAGAGAACAAAACCGGCGATGTTTCCCAGTTCCGTGCCGGCAGGACCGATAACCACATCCGCTGAGCGGGCGGCTGTGCCAAAAAAAGGAAAGGAGCCTTTGAAAGGCTTTCATCACAATGGATAAAACACTGCGGGCATATATCGAAAAACTTGACCGGCTGGAGCTTGGGCAGATGTACGAAACCGATTTTCTGCTCACCTGGGACAAGACCCTTGACGAGCTGAAAGCCGTTTTCACCGTGGCCGATGCGCTGCGGTATCTGCGGCAGAACAATCTCTCCACCCGGGTGTTCGATTCCGGCCTTGGGGTGTCCCTGTTCCGTGACCGCTCCACCCGGACCCGGTTCTCCTTTGCCGCTGCCTGCAACCTGCTGGGCCTGGCGGTGCAGGACCTGGACGAGGAAAAAAGCCAGATCGCCCACGGCGAAACGGTGCGTGAAACCGCAGCCATGGTTTCTTTCATGGCCGATGTGGTCGGCATTCGGGACGATCTGTACATCGGCCGGGGCCACACCGGCCAGCTGGCCTTTGCAGAGGCGGTGTCTCAGGGGAAAAAAGAGGGCGTGCTGGAGCAAAGGCCCACTTTGGTGAACCTGCAGTGCGACATCGACCACCCCACCCAGTGCATGGCGGATCTGCTGCACCTCATCCATGAATTCGGCGGGATCGAAAACCTGAAAGGCAGAAAGCTGGCCATGACCTGGGCCTATTCGCCCAGCTACGGCAAGCCGCTCAGTGTGCCGCAGGGGGTGATCGGCCTGATGACCCGTTTCGGCATGGACGTTGTTCTGGCCCACCCCGAAGGCTATGAGGTGATGCCTCAGATCGAGGAGATCGCCCGCACAAACGCAAGGGAAAGCGGCGGCTCCTTCACCCGGACCCATTCCATGCAGGAAGCGTTCCGGGATGCGGACATCGTTTACCCCAAAAGCTGGGCCCCCTTTGCCGCCATGCAGGAGCGCACAGAGCTTTGCAGCAGCGGCGATGCCAAGGCCATGGAAGAGCTGGAAAAACGCCTGCTGGCCCAAAACGCCCGGCACCGGAGCTGGTGCTGCACCGAAGAAAGGCTGGCAGCCACCAAAAACGGCAAAGCCCTGTATCTGCACTGCCTGCCCGCCGATGTCCAAAGTCCCGGCCGGGGCGGCGAGGTGGAGGCTTCGGTGTTCGAACGGTTCCGGCCCCTGCTGTACAAAGAAGCGGGCTATAAGCCGTATGTGATCGCCGCCATGATCTTTCTGGCAAAATTTAGGGACCCCGCCGGGGTCCTGCGTGCGCTGGAAGAGCGCGGCCGGCCCCGGAAATTCTGTGCTCCCGAAAAAAGGACCCCTCTCTTATAAAAGAAAAACAGCGCCTGCCGCAAAAAAGCAGGCGCTGTTTTTCGTTTGTGAGGCTTATGGCCCTTATCACAGGCCCCTTTGCTCCGCCCCATAAAAATAGCTGCAAAAAAGGGTTAACACATAGTTTTATATGTGTTATAATGAAGCTGTCAGGAAAACCGCAATGAAACGCCGCCCGTTGAAAGATATCCTGAAAAGCACAAAAGAAAACGGCCGGCGTGCAATGAATGCGGCGGCCCGCCGCCGGTCCCAACACCCCGGCGGGAAAGGCCGACTGTGAAGCATCCTGACAAAGATATCCCGGGGCAAACGCCCGATAACATGAAACGGCAGTCCGGCCCGCTGTTTCGGCAGCCCGGATGCCGCACCCAAAAGGAGATCGCCATGAAAAAAGCAGAGAAGTATTTTTATCCGGCTGTTTTTTCGTTTGAGCAGGGAGAAGAGATTTCCGTTGTCTTTCCCGATTTGGACTGCGCCACCAGTGGAGCAAATGAAGAGGATGCGCTCTTGTCCGCACGCGAACTGCTGGGCATCGTGATGAACGGTCTGGAAGAAGACGGAGAGCCCATTCCTGCCCCCACCCCGCTTTCGGAAATTCCCACCGCCGGCAATCAGCGCACGGTTCTTGTGGATGTTTATATGCCCTCTGTCCGGCTGGCCCAGGCGAACCGCTCTGTCAGCAGAACGGTCACCCTGCCTGCCTGGCTCAACGCCATGGGGCTGGAGCACAATTTTAACTTCTCCCAGCTGCTGCAGGACGCCTTGAAGCGTGAGCTGCATTTGTCGAATTGAATTTACCCATCGGCCCGGGCGGTTTTTCTTTGGTGCGGCCATCTGCCTGTTTCAGCAGGCAGATGGCCGGCGGGCCGGATCATGCATCCTTGCCGCACAGCATCCCGCAAACATTGAAAAGCGATCGACATTTCCGGCTTTTTGTAGTACAATATATTACAAAAAGGAGGGATTCATATGCCGTTTTCAATTCGATTAACAAAAGAAGAACAGCAGCTTGCCGGCAGCTATGCCGCCTTGCACGCGATATCCATTGGCGAAGCCTTCAAACGTGCTTTGTTTGAACGCATTGAGGATGAATTTGATTTGTCGGCAGCCGATGAAGCCTATAACGAATATCTGCAAAGCGGAAAGCAAAGTGCTCCCATCGAAAACCTGTGGAAAGAGCTTGATTTATGATGTACCATGTAGAAACCACCCCGCGCTTTGACCAAGGGTTCAAAAAGCTGGATCGTTACACGCAACGAATGCTCAAGGCGTGGATCGGCAAAAATCTGGTAAACTGCGAAGCTCTGCAACGTTCGGGAAAAGGACTGACCACAAACCGAAATGGTCAGTGGCGGTATCGAATTGGTGATTATCGGATGATCGGCACAATTCAAGAGGATAAACTTGTGATCCTCGCCTTATCCGTCGGACATCATTGCGGGGCATGCCAATGATTTTTTTCGTTCAGCCCGCAGCGCAGCAATGATAGTGAATTGTCAAACTAAGTGCAACACTTAGCGAGTTCAAAGTCCCACAGCTCT
>JAHHRU010000013.1 GCA_020025635.1 Allofournierella sp. | reverse complement strand
TGCTGGACAAAGGAAGAACCGGCTGGACCCACGCCCAAGCCCACCGAGGAGCCGAGGCCCACCGAGCAGCCCAAGCCCGCCGAGCAGCCCAAGCCTGCCGCAAAGCCAGCGCCTGATAAAAAGCCCGCACCTGCGGTAAAGCCGGATCCGAAGATGCGTGTTGAGCTGGACAGCCCCTATGCACAGCAGATCACAGAGCTGACAAACGGTGTGGACTTCGTGGCTGTGCATCTGAAAAACCGCACACAGCAGACCGAGGCTCAAGTAGCCCTGGGAAAGAAACAGGCAAACACCACGAAATATTTGTACAGCTATGATCCCAAGGCAGATAAGCTGGAATATCTGGGTGAATATCAGACCGATGCAAAGGGACAGCTCCAGATCGTGCTGACGGACGGCGATGATTATGTGCTGTTGGATGCGAAGCTGGAAGCGGAAAAAGAGCAGGCGGCTGCATCCGGCGCTTCCTCCAGCGCCCCCAGCACAGCTGCCCCGGCTGAAAGCGAACCTTCTGAGCAGCCGGCGGCAAGCCCTGAGGTGGAACAGACTTCTGAAGGATTGTCTGTTCTGGCATGGGTGCTGATTTTGGCCGCAGCTTTCGCACTGCTGGCGCTGGTATTTGCAATTGTGAAAAAGCGCGGCAGCAACCAGTAAACCGGTGCTGAAAAACAGGGCAGAAAGAAACCCGAAAACCCGATCATAAAAAGGCCTCCTGCCGTAGTTTTTTTCTACGGCGGGAGGCCTTTTCAATACAGGTCAAAACGCAGGGGGCGTTTGTTATTTGGTAAAAGATCTTTCCGGCTCAAGGCTTGAACGGGCGTGTTCAAGAAGGCGCTGGAAGGTCTCCTCCGAAAGATCGTGTTCTACCTTGCAGGCGTCCTCAGAGGCAACCTCCGGGTCAACGCCCAGGCTGATGAAGAAATTGGTCAGGGTGCGGTGCCGCTCATAAATGCGCTGGGCGATCTTGAGACCGGTTTGTGTAAGGCGAAGCTCACCGTCTGTCTCCATGGTCAGGTAACCGTCCTGCCGAAGCTTTTTCATGGCAACGCTTACGCTGGCTTTGGTGTAGCCCAGCTCGGCTGCCACATCCACCGAATGCACCGAGCCGGTACGCTCGGCCAGGACCAGGATGGTTTCCAGATAGTCTTCGCCGGATTTTCGAATGGCCATTTGTTTAGAACCTCCTTTGAAATGAAATAAAGCCCTTAAAGGCGGGAATGGAAAAGGGAAAGCTGCCGGGTTTTAAAAAGGGAAACACCCACCGGCAGAAGGCTTTGGGGTCAATCGGTGCCCAGAATGATCCGGGCCAGCTCGCTGGGGGTTTGGGCAATGTGGTCGGCACCGGCACGGGTAAGCTCGTCCCGGTCACGGAAGCCCCACAGAACGCCGCAGCCGGCAAGGCCGGAATTCTTTGCGGTGAGGATGTCCACATCGCTGTCGCCCACAAACAGGGTGGACGGCGCATCTGCCGAAAGCTCCGCCATCAGCCGGTGCACACCGGCCGGGTCGGGCTTTGTGGCAACGCCCGGCAAAGCACCCCGCACCCGGTCGAACACAGACAGGTCGAAGTAATAGGAAATCACCTCACGGCACAGGCTGTCCTGCTTGTTGGAAAGCACCGCCAGCTGAACGCCGGCCTTTTTCAGCTGTTCCAAAAGCTCCTGGATGCCCGGATACGGGGCGGTTTTCTGCCGCATATAGGCGGAGTACCGCATGAGGAAGGCTTCCAGTGTGCGGGCAAGCTGCTGGGGCTGGCGGGCATTGGCCGGGGAAAAACGCTCCACAAGCTTTGGGATGCCGTTGCCTACCATTTTTTTGTATTCGTTTACGGTATGCACCGGCCAGCCCCGCTGCTCGCAGACATAGTTTGCGGCATCGGCCAGGTCCTGAATGGTATCCAGCAGGGTACCGTCCAAATCGAAAATGACGGTTTTATACATGAAGATATCCTCCTTGAATTGCGCTGGTCAATGGGTGAGTTTCAGGCGGTCGGCCTGGAACTGCTTCAAACCCCGCACCCGCAGCTTTTGCCGGAAGGGCAGCCGGATATACAGGTTGCACCGGGCAACGCTTTCGGAAAAGGGGGTTTGGAAGGTAGTAAAGGAAAGGTCCGGCGTGAGAACACAAAGGTCATGCCGGGTGAAATGCCGGGTGTAGCACACCCGCAGGCTGCCGCCTTCCTGCCGGGCGGCGCCTTCTCTGAAACGGGCTTCGATGCCAAGGGCCAACAGCCCCGCCGAAAGGCCCAGCGGGATGAGCAGAAGGGTGGAAAGGGAGGGCAAGCGCCACAGTGAAACGCTCAAAAGCACGGCGCTCACCCCAAAGGCGGAACCGCCCTTCCACAGGTACAGCGGCCAGCTCCGGTCGGAAATGGGGCCGGGGTCCAGATTTTCCAGCCGGAAGGCGGGCAGCAGGGCGTTGAGCAGCTGTTCTTCGCCTTTTTTATAAATGAGGAAGGGCTGGTCTGCCCCGGTGAAGCTGCCGGCCGACAGATACACCGGGAACCGGCGCAGCAGCCGGGCAATGGGGGACTGGCGCACATCACAGAAGTTGATGGACGAGACCAGCACCCGGCGCTCGGTGTGGTTCACACGGCCGCCCCAGGCAAGGATGACCCCGCCCGAGCGGCTCACCCGGAAATTGGAGGTGGACAGAAACGAAAACAAAAGGGCCAGGCCCCACAGCATGCAGATGAGGGTAAACAGCCAGGCAAGGCCCGCGGGCAGGACCAGCTCCACCAGCTTTTCCACCCGGGCCAGGTTTCCCAAAGTGAGCTGATTGAGCAGGGCGCTGCCGCTTTGGCCCAAAAGGCTTTTGGTCTGCCGGGCGCTCACAAAAAGCAAGGCAAGGCTTGCGGCCAGATTGGCGCTGAGCATCACAAAGCGGAGCCGCTCGGCCCCGGAGGGGGCAAACACCACCGCATCGTTCTGCACCGGCAGGATGGTTTCGCTGAGCAGCGCCCCCTGAGAGCGGGAAAGATAGATGCGGGCTTTTTTGAACGGCCGGGACCGGGTGGTGTAAAGGGTGACCCGGGCGGCCCCCAATGTGCGCAGCCAGATGGGGCGGGACTGCTCCAGCACGGCCACCTGGTCAAAGGGCAGCACCCACTGGTGCCAGCCGATGAGCCCGAATTTGAGCACCAGCCGGCCGGGCTCCAGCTGCCAGCCGCCCCGGTGCCAAAGCAGCAGGGCCACCAGGGCCATTACCGCAAGGATCACCGCATCCTGCTTGAGGGCGGTGATGAGGCTTTGCAGATCGAAGCGCAGCAGCGCCCGGATCATGGGCAGAAGGCACAGCACCAGGCCGTTGCGCAGCAGCCTTAAAATATAAACGAAATGGAACCGTCCGCGGCAGGTCATAGGCGCTCCTCCAGAAGGGCCAGAAGCTGGTCGGCCGTTTTGTCCGAAAGGCCCAAAAGCCACAGGCAGGTGCCGCTGGCGTGCAAAAGCACCAGCGAGCAGCCGCAGCTGTGCAGAAGGGGGGTGCTCATCCGGCTGATGCCGGTTATGAAACGGGTGGGCACACGGCGGCGGAATTTAAACAAAAGGCCGTATTCCACCCGCACCTCGCCCAGCGTGACAGCGGCCGAAAAGCTTTGGGCCCACAGCGGGCACAGCCAAAGCGAAACCACCGCCCAGCCGATCAGGAACACGGCCCCGGCCACGAACGAGCGCCAGAAAAGAAAAGGGCAGACCAGGGCCCCCGGCAGAAAAAGCCACAGGCCCAGCACCCGACACGCAGCCGAATCCAGCTTGAATTGCAGCATGAAAGCCCCCTTTGCATCTGGCACCGCCCGGCGGAAAAGCCCCCCAAAAGGGGAAAACAGGCGGTATTTGAAAAACAAAACGTACTAAAAGAATATTTTATACAATTTGTTGTGCGAAAACAAGGGAAAACAGCCGCCAGATGCGGCAAACCCGGCTTTTGGGAAGGCGAACCGAAAACGCCGGCAAAACCTGCGCAGGCAAAGCCCAAAAAGCCGGGAAAAATTTATGCATCGCCCAGGTTCCAGTCCTTCACGAGACTGTGCATGGCTTCATCCTTGGCAACGCACAGGACCTTGTCGCCCTCACACAGAAGGGTGTTGCCGCGGGGGATGAGCAGCTCGCCGTGGCGGGTGATGGAGATGATGACCGCATCCTCGGTGATGGGGATCTGAGAAAGGCTCTGCCCGTGGTACTTGAAGGGGGTGGGGATGAGCAGCTCCACCAAAGTGGCGGTGCCGCCGGCAAGGCTCAGCAGCTGGCGGATGGCAGCGGTCTCCACCTCACGCTCCAGAATGCGGGCCAGGTTCTCGGTGCTGGAAACCACGATGTCCACACCCAGCTTGCGCAGGATGACGGTGTTTTTGGGGTTGTTCACCCGGGCAACGGTTTTCTTTACGCCGAATTCCTTTTTGGCGATCTGGCAGGTGATCAGGTTCACCTCGTCCCGGCCGGTAACGGCAACTAGGGCCTGGCATTCGCCGCAGCCGGCGGCCCGCAGGTATTCGATCATGGAACCATCGCCGCAGGTGACCGGAATGTCCAGCTCGTTGGCGATCTGCATGCAGAGGGCCTCGTCCTGTTCCAGAACGTGGGCCTCATGGCCGTGGGCCAGCAGGGTCTTTGCCATATAGTAACCGACCTTGCCGCCGCCCACAATGAGAATTTTCATAAAAAGCTCCTTTCATCCCCGCAAAACGGGGGAAAAGCAGAAAATGGATTTGGGATGCAGAGGGGTCATCAGTCTGCAATGCGGCAGTAGATGAGCTGATCGCTTGACTTCAGAACCGGGCTGGGATTGGTGGCAAGCTCCACCGAGCCGTTCTGGTGCAGCACACCGAACAGAAGCTCGCCCTCGGGGGCCTTCACCCGGGTGAGGGGGCGGCCCACATGATACTCCGGCACCGGCACGGTGAAGAAGGCCGATGTGGTGGAGCCGATGGTGAGCGCACAGCTTTCCTGATCTTCCAAAATGCCCAGCAGCATGCTTTGGGCCGACAGGTTTGTGGGGCAGACGGTTTTGAAGCCGTAATGCTCCACAAAGAAATCCTTCAGCACCGGGTCGGTGATGCGGGCAACCACCCGCTGCACGCCGAACACCTCGGAGGCGATCTGGGCCACCATGATGTTCACACTGTCATCATTGGTGGCAATGGCCACCGCATCGCAGGTTTCAATGCCCGCATGGCGCAGGGTATCCACGTCGATGGGGATGCCGGCCATGGCCTCGCCCGAAAAATCGTGATCCTCAAATTCGTTCAGCCGCTCCAGCTCGGCAGGGTTGGCATCCAGCACGGAGACGTCATGGCCCAGCTGCTCCAAAAGAAGGATCAGCTGTGCGCCGGCGCGCCCGCAGCCAACGACCAGAATGTTCAAATCAAAACACCTCTTTACAGGAAAAATCCTTGAAATGGGCACCTTTGGTGCCGGTTCGATACTTACAACCATTATACTGTATTTGCCCGCTAAAAAAAAGAGTGCAGTTCAAAATGAGGCGGCAAAAAATGCAAAACCGGGCAAACTGCCCCCACGGCGGGAAAAACGGCCCGAAAACAGTTCTGTTTTTGGGTGGGGTGTGCTATACTGTTACAGAGTAAATTGCAAAAAGGGGAATGAAAATGGAGTATTTGAAGATCTTATTTTACGGTATCATTGAGGGCATCACCGAATGGCTGCCCGTTTCCAGCACCGGCCACCTGATTTTGGTGGAGAAGCTGCTGGCACTGCCCTATTCGGAAGAATTTTTGGAAATGTTCCGGGTGGTCATTCAGCTGGGCGCCATTTTGGCGGTGGTGGTTTTGTATCTGCCCAAGCTCTGGCCCTTCTCGGCAAAAAAAGAAGAGCATTACCTGAAAAAAGACGTGTGGTCCATGTGGTTCCATGTGCTGGCGGCCACCCTGCCCGCCATGGTGCTGGGCCTTGCCTTTGACGACCTTTTGGACAAATACCTTTACAATTACTGGACCGTTGCCGTGATGCTGATTTTGTACGGCGTGTTCTTCATCCTCATCGAGCGCAGGCCCCGCCCCGTTCGGGCGCAGAGCATTGCCGACATCACCTACAAGGATGCCTTCATCATCGGCCTGTGGCAGGTGCTGGCCATGATCCCCGGCACCAGCCGTTCCGGCGCCACCATCGTGGGCGGCCTGCTTTTGGGCCTGGGCCGGCCGGTGGCTGCCGAGTTCACCTTCTTTCTGGCCATTCCGGTGATGCTGGGCGCAAGCCTTCTGAAGGGGGTCAAATTCGTGGCCGGCGGCGCCGTGCTGGCCGGAAGCGAGGTCACCGCTTTGGTGCTGGGCTGCGTTTCGGCCTTTGTGGTGAGTCTTGCGGCCATCCGCTTTTTGGTGAACTTTGTGAAAAAGCACGACTTCACCGTGTTCGGCTGGTACCGCATCCTGCTGGGCGCCGCAGTGCTGGCCATGGCGTTTTTGAGCCTGTGATAAATTCCTGAGAAAGAATGGAGGGCATCCTTATGGAAAAGCCGGTTGTGTATTTCACCAATATGCGGGCCCGCCCGGGCCTCAACCTGCTGGACAAGCTGCGGCGGCTGATGAAGGCGGCGGGCTTTGAAAGCATTGACATGGAAAAGCAGTTCGTTGCCATCAAGATCCATTTCGGCGAGCCGGGCAACCTTTCCTACATCCGCCCCAACTACGCAAAGGCAGTGGCCGACTATGTGAAGCAGCAGGGCGGCCTGCCGTTTCTGACCGACTGCAACACCCTGTATGTGGGCCGGCGCAAGAATGCGCTGGAGCATATGGATGCCGCCTATGAAAACGGGTTTTCGCCCTTTTCCACCGGCTGCCAGGTGGTGATCGCCGACGGCCTGAAGGGCACCGACGAGGTGCTGGTGCCGGTGAAGGGCGGCCGGTGCGTGAAGGAGGCAAAGATCGGCCGTGCCATCATGGATGCGGATGTGGTGATCAGCCTGAACCATTTCAAGGGGCATGAGTCCACCGGGTTCGGCGGCGCGCTGAAAAACCTGGGCATGGGCAGCGGCAGCCGGGCCGGCAAGATGGAGCAGCACAACAGCGGAAAGCCCCAGGTGCAGCCAGAGCTTTGCCGCAGCTGCCATGCCTGCGCAAAGATCTGCGCCCAGGATGCCATCGGCTTTGAAACCGGCAGGGCCCGCATCGACCACCACCGGTGCGTGGGCTGCGGGCGGTGCATCGGCATCTGCAATTTCGATGCCATTGAAAATACCGACTACACCGCAAACGATGAGCTGAACCGGCGCATTGCCGAATACGCAAAAGCGGTGGTGCAGGACCGGCCTTCCTTCCACATCAACCTGGTGATGAACGTTTCGCCCAACTGCGACTGCCACGGCGAAAACGATGCGGCTATCATCCCGGATGTGGGCATGTTCGCAAGCTTCGACCCGGTGGCGCTGGATCAGGCCTGTGCCGATGCCTGCAACCGGATGGAGCCCATCCGGGGCAGCCAGCTGGCCGACAACCTGGAGCACTGCGGCCACAGCTGCGGCGACCATTTTTCCGACAGCGCCCCCGGCACCGACTGGACCGTCTGCCTGGCACATGCCGAAAAAATCGGCCTGGGCAGCCGGGATTACGAGCTGAAAACAGTATAAAAACAAATATATTATACAAAGAGTATTCAAAAAGACCCCGCACGAGCCTTCGGCGGGGGATTTTTGAAAAGAAAAGGAGCGGAATGAAAATGAGCAATACCACGGAGCTTTTCCGTTACATCGAGGCAGCCCCCACCCCCTGGCACGCAGTTGCCGAAACCGCCCGCCGGCTGGACGAGGCCGGCTTTGCCCGCCTGGAAGAGGCCGACAGCTGGGGCCTTGAGCCGGGCAAAAAATACTACACCACCCGGGCCGGCTCTTCGCTGATCGCCTGGCGGATGCCCAAAGTTCCCGGCGCCGGCTGGCGCATGAGCGCCGCCCACAGCGACAGCCCCGCCTTCCGGGTGAAGGGCGCCGTGGACCGGGCCGGCTGCACCATGCTGGATCTGGAGGGCTACGGCGGGATGATCCGGGCGGCCTGGCTGGACCGGCCCCTTGGCATTGCCGGCCGGCTGATGGTGAAAACCGCCGGCGGCATCCGGGAACAGCTGGTGGACCTGGGCGGTGAGCAGGCGGTGATCCCGCACCTGGCCATCCACATGGACCGCACCGCCAACAGCGGCCACAACTACGACATGAAAAAGGATATGCCCGCCCTGTATGCCCCGGCCGCAAAGGCCGACCTTCAGCAGGCGCTGGCCGATGCGGCCGGCTGCAAAAAGGAGGAGATCCTGGCCCAGGACCTGCTGCTTTACTGCTCTGACAAGGGCACCCAGACCCCGAACGGCCTGATTTTGGTGCCCCGCCTGGACGATTTGGGCTGTGCCTTTGCCGGCCTTGCGGGCCTGTTGAATGCACCCGAAAGCGAGCAGGGCGCCGTGTTCTGCCTGTTCGATAACGAGGAGGTGGGCAGCGGCACCCGCCAGGGCGCACTGAGCAGCCTGCTGCCGGACGTGCTGGCCCGGGCCGCCGAGGCCCTGGGCGAAAACGCCGAGGACAGCCGCCGGGCCCTTGCCAAGAGCCTGCTGCTTTCCGCCGACAACGGCCACGCCATCCACCCGAACTTTGCCGAGATGAGCGATGCGGCAAACCCGGTTCGGCTGGGCGGCGGCGTTGTGCTCA
This sequence comes from Allofournierella sp., assembly GCA_020025635.1. Lineage (GTDB taxonomy): Bacteria > Bacillota > Clostridia > Oscillospirales > Ruminococcaceae > JAHHRU01. Next base: position 53,441 of record JAHHRU010000013.1, on the reverse strand, counting down.
AGTGGAACGCCAGCCAGAAATACACCACCAGCGGCGAAACGGCGGCATTGTTCCGCTCGGTTTGCGAAAAGGCGGGCGTGCCGGTGCAGGATTACTACAACCGGCCCGACCTTCCCGGCGGCAGCACCCTGGGCAACCTGCTGAGCGCACAGGTGAGCGTGCGCATGGCCGACATCGGCCTGCCCCAGCTGGCCATGCACTCCTGCGTGGAGACGGCGGCCGCACAGGATGTGGATGCTTTGGTGAATGCGGTGTGCGCCTGGTACGCGGCCCGCATTGAAAAGACCAGCCAGGGCTGGGCACTGTAAAAAAAAGAGGGGCCGGGTTTTCCACAAAGAGGGGACTTCTTGTGGAAAACCCGGCCGCTTTGAGAGAAGGGCTGACGAGATTGGAAAAAAGAGAAACGGTGGGCCGGTTTGCCCCCAGCCCATCGGGACGGATGCACCTGGGCAACCTGCTGTGCAGCCTGCTTGCCTGGCTTTCGGCCAAAAGCACCGGCGGGCGCATCGTGCTGCGCATTGAGGACCTGGATGCCGAGCGCTGCCCCCGGGCATTCGCTGACCTTTTGGAACAGGACCTGCACTGGCTGGGCCTGGACTGGGACGAGGGCGGCTCCGCAGGCGGGCCTGCTGGGAGCTACTATCAGTCGAATAGAGCTGAAATATACGAAAAGTATTTTGAAAAACTGCAAAAAGCGGGCCTTGTTTACCCCTGCTATTGCAGCCGGAGCCAGGTGCGGGCGGCCAGCGCCCCCCACCGGGAGGACGGCACCCCCATTTACAACCGGCACTGCCTGCACCTGAGCGAAGAAGAAAGGGCGGCCCTTGAAAAAAAGCGCAGCCCCGCCATGCGGCTGCTTGTGCCGGATGAAACCATCGCCTTTACCGACGGCCACCTGGGCCCTTACTCGGAATACCTGCCGGATGACTGCGGCGATTTTGTGCTGCGCCGGGGCGACGGGGTGTTTGCCTACCAGCTGGCCGTGGTGGTGGACGATGCCCTCATGGGGGTGAACGAGGTGGTGCGGGGGGCGGACCTTTTGCAGTCCACCCCGAGGCAGCTGCTTTTGTACCGGCTGCTGGGGCTGCAAGCGCCCCGCTTCTGCCACCTGCCGCTGCTGCTGGCATCGGACGGGCGGCGGCTTTCCAAACGGGACGGGGATGTGAGCCTGGAGGTGCTGAAGGAAAAATACACCGCCCCCCAGGTGATCGGCCGGCTGGCCTGGCTGGCCGGCCAGCTGGAGCGGCCCGAGCCGGCCGCCCCCGCCGAGCTTGCCAAAATTTTCGACTGGGAAAAGGTGCCCAAAACCGACATTTTCCTGCCGGATGATCTGTTTTGAAAAACGCACAAAACGAATTGCGGGGCGCAGCAGAAAAAACGGCGTGTATCCAATGGGGATACACGCCGTTTTGTGTTTGAGGGGCCGGAAAGCGGCCCCCGCTTGGTTTGGGAATGGTGCCGCTTTTTGGGGCCGGAAAACCGTTTGTGTGCCCCGGCGGGGCCGCCTTTTATTTTCGGAAGGCGGCGAGGGCGGCGTTCTGCACCTGCCAAAGGGGGACACCGGCCTTTTGGGCCGCGGCGGCGGCATCGGCGTATTCGGCCTTTGCCTTTTTGGGGTTTTCGGAATATTTTACCCGCACCGGGCCGTAGGGGGTATCCACCGTTTTTACGGCCCGGGGCAGCACCCGGCGGCTGCATTCCTGCATCCGCACCCCCCAGCTGGTGGTGTGCTTCAGCATAAGGGCGGCAAGGGCTTCCTTCTGCTGGGGGCGGCACAGGCAGCACAGCATTACCGCCGGGCGGCCCTTTTTCATCTGGATGGGCAGGGTGTAAACATCTAGAGCGCCCGCATCCAGCAGACATCCGGCGGTATGGGCGATCTCCTCGCCGGTCATATCGTCCAGATTGCAGGAAATTTCCACGGCGGTGTCGGAAAGGGGCGAAGCTTCGGTTTCGCCCAGGAAGGCCCGCAGGATGTTTGCCTGGGAAAACTCTTTGTTTCCGGTGCCGATGCCCACCCGGGAAAGGGTCATGGCCGGCATGGGGCCGAAGCTGCCGGCAAAGGTGCGCACCAGCGCCGCGCCGGTGGGGGTGCACAGCTCGCCCGAAATACTGCCGGTATAGCAGGGCACGCCTGCCAGCAGATTTGCGGTGGCAGGCGCCGGCACCGGCAGGATGCCATGGGCGCATTTCACCCGGCCGCTGCCCAGGTGGATGGGGCTTGCGATCACCTGATCGGGACAGAGCCAATCCATCAGCAGGCAGGCACCGGTCACATCCACCACCGCATCCAGCGCACCCACCTCATGGAAGTGCACCTGGGCGAGCGGCAGGCCGTGGGCTTTGCTTTCGGCCTGGGCAATGCGGCCGTAAACCGCAAGGGCCCGGCTTTTTACCGCATCCGGCACCGGCATTGCCCCGATGAGGGCCGAGATCTCTTCCATGCCTGCATGGTGGTGGCCGTGGTGATGGGGGTGCTCATGCCCGTGTTCCTGTGCGTGTTCATGCTCATGGGTGTGGCCGTGTTCGTGTTCATGCTCATGGGTGTGGCCGTGTTCATGGGCATGGCCGCCTGTTTCGGCCCCCAGGGGGGGCAGGTCCTCGCTTTGTTCTTCGGTTCCGTTCACCTTCACGGTGACATGGCAGCCGTCCACCCCGCAGGGGGCTTTGCGCTCCAGGGTGACCTTTACGCCGGGGATGGTGTTCATGACGGAAAGGAATTCCTGCTGCTTTTCGGCAGGGAAAAGGTCCAGCAAAGCGGCGGTGAGCATATCGCCGGCGGCGCCCATGGCGCATTCCAGATACAGCGTTTTCATTGAAAAACCTCATTTCCAAAGGCGGGCCGTCAGCGGCCGGCGCCGTCCATATGATTGATCATGCTGGCAAGATAACCGGCCCCGAAGCCGTTGTCGATGTTCACAACGCTCACCCCGCTGGCGCAGGAATTGAGCATGGAAAGCAGCGCCGAAAGCCCGCCGAAGTTTGCGCCGTAGCCCACGCTTGTGGGCACCGCAATGACCGGGCAGTCCACAAGGCCGCCCACCACGCTGGCAAGGGCGCCCTCCATGCCGGCCACCGCAATGACCACCCGGGCCTGCATCAGCACATCCAGCTTGGAGAGCAGCCGGTGCAGCCCGGCCACCCCCACATCGTACACCCGCTCCACCCGGTTGCCCAGGGCCTGGGCGGTGCGGGCGGCCTCCTCACACACCGGCATATCGCTGGTGCCGCCGGAAATCACGGCAATGAAGCCGGGGGCGGTAACGGTGCCGGTGGGATTCACAAGGCCGAAGCGGGAAAGGGGATCATATTCCAGCCTGTGGCTTTTTTGAAGGTATTCCGCCGCCTCGGGCGCAAGGCGGGTGATGATCACATCGGTTTCGCCCCGGCCCTCCATGGCGTGCAGGATGCCGTCCATCTGCTGGGGGGTCTTGCCCGCCCCGTAGATGACCTCCTTTGCGCCCTGGCGCAGTGCCCGGTGGTGGTCCACCATGGCATAGCCCAGGTCCTCGAAGGGCTCCAGCTTCAGCTTGAGGGCCGCTTCATCGGGGCTGAGCGAGCCGGCCTGCACCTTTTGCAGAAGGGCCAGCAGTTCTGTTTTTTCCATTCATTCCACCTCCGGTCTTGGTGTGAGGTCCAAAAGGACCTCGCTTACAAAGGGGCGCAGCTGCCGGGTGATGGCTTCGTGCTGGGCGGCGGCTTTTTCCAGCTGGGCGGCCGGCAGCTGCAGCCGGCCGGTATCGCCCGAAAGCCGCAGCCGCAGGTTGGAAAAACCCATCCCGAAAAGGGCGGCTTCGGCGCTTTCCACCCGCTCAAGGTCCCGTTTTTCCAGCGGGGTGCCGGTGGGGATGCGGGTGGCAAGGCAGGCATAGGCGGGCTTGTCGGCGGTGAAAAGCCCCATCCGGCGGGAGATGGCCCGCACCTGAGTTTTGGTCAGGCCGAACCGGCGCAGCGGGCTTTGCACCGAAAGCTCACGCAAAGCCCGCATGCCCGGGCGGTCGGCCTCCGGGTCGCTGGCGTTGGTGCCGTCGAACAAAAGGGTGCGGCCGTCGGCCTTTGCCCGGGAAATCAGATTTTCGAAAATCAGCCGCTTGCAGTGGTAGCACCGCTGGGCATCGTTTGCCCGGATGCAAGGCTCGGTGAGGGGATGGGCCTGGATCACCGTGAGGGGAACGCCCAGCTCACGGCACAGGCGCCGGGCATCCTCAAGCTCAAATTCGGGCTGAAAATCGCCCTTTACAAAATAGGGGCGGATGCTGCAGCCGGCCTTTGCCGCAAGGGCCAGAAGAAGGGCGGAATCACACCCGCCCGAAAAGGCCAGCGCTGCCGGCGGGCACTGGGCAAGATAAGCGCAGAGCGCCTGTTCGCCCAAAGGGCTGCTGGTAGAGGACATGGGCCAAAACACTCCTTTTGCAAAAAAAAGACCACGAAAACAGACCGCCCCGCCCCGGCTCAAAGGGGGTGCTGGCAGTATGCCTTCGTGGCATTGGTTTCAAAAAAATAAAAGCGCAGCTGCCGAAGCTTCCTGCTCCGGACGTTTTCCATGGGACAGTATAACACAAAATTGCAGCGGTGTAAACGATGAAACAGAAAGGCGATTGACAATTTTTGTGAAATATGATACGCTTTGAAGGCTGTATGAAGCAGCACGGCGCAAACGGAATTTGCGCACAGGGCCCCCGAGGGCCGTGGACTGAAAAAACGCACCGGCAAAAGGCCGGGGCATACGGGAAAATGAAACACGTCAAGAAGGCGTATGGGCACCGAAGGACAGGTGCGCCATACGCCTTTTTCTTTTTGAGGAGGAGAACACCCGGATGGAAAAACACACAGAGCGGAAACGGGCCGGCTTTGGGCTTTTGCTGGCGGGCCTTCTGGTGCTGGCGGCGCTTACGGTGCTGCTGGCCGCCGGCCTTGGGCCGGTGTCGGTATCGCCCCGGAACACCGCCCGCATCCTTCTGAGCCGGCTGCCGGGCATCGGCGAAAAGATCCCGGTGAGCTGGCAGGCTTTGGAGGAAAACATCATTTGGGGGCTGCGGCTGCCCCGGGTGCTTTTGGGCATGGTGGTGGGGGCGTCCCTTTCGGTGTGCGGCGTTGCCATGCAGGCCCTGGTGCGCAACGATCTGGCCGACCCCTTTATTCTGGGTGTGTCGGACGGGGCGGCGGCCTTTGCCACCCTGGGCATTTTGTTTGGCACCTTTTCTTTTCTGGGGCCTTATTCCCTTGCATTGAGCGCTTTTCTGGGGGCGGCGTTCACCATTCTGCTGGTGTATGCCCTGGCCCGGGTGAACGGGCGCATCCACATTGCCCAGATGCTGCTTTCGGGGGTGGCGGTCTCCATGATTATGGGCGGCATCACCAGCATCATCAAGATCAGCGCCCCCAACGCCCTGGGGGTGCACAGCGCCGCCTTCTGGATGGCGGGCAGCCTTGCCGGGGCCAAATGGGCCTATCTGGGACTGCCGCTTTTGGTGCTTTTGGTGTGCATGGCGGTTTTGATGCTGAGCAGCCGCAGCCTGAACCTGCTTTTGATGGGGGAGGACACCGCCGGGGCGCTGGGGGTGAACGTGCGCCGGATGCAGAAGCTTCTGGTGCTCATTGCCTCGCTCATGGCGGGGGTGACCATTTCGGTGAGCGGCACCATTAGCTTTGTGGGGCTGATGACCCCCCATTTCACCCGGCTGCTGGTGGGGGGAGACCACCGGCGGGTGCTGCCGGTGTCGGCCCTTTTGGGCGGCATTCTGGTGGTATGGGTGGATGTGGCGGCCCGGATGCTGTTTGCCCCCGAGGAGCTGCCGGTGGGTGTGCTCACGGCGGTGATCGGCGGGCCGGTGTTCATCTGGATGCTCAAGCGGAAGGGGGGCAGAAAATGAAACAGGAGTCCGGATACCGGCTAAAGGTGGAGGGCCTGAGCTACGCCTACGGCCATGCGGATGCGGTGCGGGATGTTTCGCTGAAAGTGAAGGCCGGCCAGTTCGTGGGGCTCATCGGGCCCAACGGCTCGGGCAAATCCACCGTTTTGAAGAACATTTACCGGGCGCTGCAACCCAAAGCCGGCAGCATCCGGCTGGACGGCGAGGACCTTTTTCGGATGAGCTACCGCAAAAGCGCCCGGCGCATGGCGGTGGTGGGGCAGGAAAACCAGGTGCCCTTTGATTTCAGGGTGGAGGAGATCGTGGCCATGGGCCGCAGCCCCTATAAACGCTTTTTTGACCGGGACACCGCCCAGGACACCGCCCTTGTGCACAAGGCCCTGGCCGACATGGGGCTTGCGGAGATGGCAAAGCGCAGCTACCGGGAGCTTTCCGGCGGGGAAAAGCAGCGGGTGCTGATTGCCCGGGCCCTTGCCCAGCAGAGCGATCTTCTGGTGCTGGACGAGCCCACCAACCATCTGGACATCCGGTGCCAGCTGCGGATCTTCGATTTCATCCGCTCGCTGGATGCCACGGTGCTGGCGGCCATCCATGACCTGAATCTGGCGGCCCTTTACTGCGACTATCTGTTCGTTTTGAAAAAGGGCCGGGTGGTGCTGGAGGGCACCCCCGAAGAGGTGCTGACCCCCCACAACATCCAGGAGGTTTACGGGGTGAACAGCACGGTGGAGGTGCACCCCGCCACCGGAAGGCTGAACATTGTGTTTCTGCCCGCAGGGCATGAAAAAAGAAAGGAGAAACTGCCATGAAAAAAAAGAGGATGAGAGCGCTGGCCCTGGCCCTTTGCACGGTGCTGGCCCTTTCCGGCTGCGGCGGGGCACCGGCTTCGGCCCCGGCCGAAAAGCCCGCCCAAAGCGCCCCCGAAGCGGGCGGCGTGCACTACCCGGTGACGGTGGAAAATTACGGCCGGGAGATGGTGGTGGAAAAGCGGCCGGAAAGGGTGCTGGCCCTTGGCCCCAACTGCGCCGAGGTAATGGCCCAGCTGGGCCTTGCGGACCTGGTGGCGGGGCGCTCGCTGGTGAACCACAGCCGGGGCCCGCTGCCCGAGATCGCCGACGCGGTGAACGGGATGCCGGTTTTGAACGTGGGCGAAGCCACCCGGGAGGCGGTGATCACCTCGGGGGCGGATTTCGTTTACGCCATCGACTGGGAGATCAGTGACGTGGGCTGCAGCATCGAAGAGGCCGGCCAGTACGGCATGCAGGTGTATGTGAATTCGGCCGTCACTTTGGAAGAGCAGTTCAAGGAGATCCGGGACCTGGGCCGCATTTTTGATGCGGAGGAAAAGGCCGAAGCCCTCATTGCCGACCAGAAGCAGCGGCTGGATGCGGTGAAGGAAAAGCTGGAAGGGAAAAGCCCCAAAAAGGTGCTGGTTTACGACAGCGGCCGGGACGGGGTGTTCACCTGCTCGGGCACGAATTTTGAAACACTGCTGCTTTCCCTTGCGGGGGGCGAAAACCTGTTCGCCGACCGCACCGACAAGCAGTGGATCACCGTGAGCTATGAGGCGGTGCTGGCCCGGCAGCCGGACGTGATCCTCATTCACGACTACGACCAGCCCGGCCTTGAGGAAAAGATCGCCGAGATCAAGGCAAACCCCGCCCTTGCCCAGCTGGACTGCGTGAAGAACGAGCGGTTTGCCGCCATCACGCTGGAAAGCGTTCTGCCCGGCAGCCGCATGGCCTACGCGGTGGAGGAGATGGCAAAGGGCCTTTGGCCGGAGCTGTTTGCCTGAAAAGGCAGAGCGCACATCCGCCTTTGATGAAAAACAAAAAGGAGCGCATCCCGGAAAGGATGCGCTCCTTTTTAAATGGTTTTATAAGCCCAGAAGAATGGTTGCCACCTTGAAGTACACCAGAAGGGACAGAGCATCCACAATGGTGGTGATGAAGGGGCTTGCCATGACCGCCGGGTCGAAGCCCAGGCGCTCGGCCACGATGGGCAGGGTGCCGCCCACCAGCTTTGCCAGCAGGATGGTAACGGCCATGGTGATGCAGACGGTGAGGATGACACCGATGGAAATTTCGGCGCCGCCCATGAGCAGACGGTCCACCAGAAGCATTTTCACAAATACGGCGGCGGCCAGGGTCACGCCGCACAAAAGGGCCACCCGGCATTCCTTCCACAGGACCTTGGGCAGGTCCGAAAGCTCGATCTCGCCCAGAGACAGGCCGCGGATGACGGTGACAGAGGTCTGGGAGCCGGAGTTTCCGGCGGTGTCCATCAGCATGGGAATGAAGCTGGTGAGCACGATCTGGGCGGCAAGGGCACCCTCGAACTTGTTCAGGATCATGCCGGTGAAGGTGGCCGACACCATCAAAAGCAAAAGCCAGGGGATGCGGTTTTTCCAGATGGAGACAACGGAAGAGCGCATGTAGGGCTTTTCCGAGGGGCTCATAGCGGCCATGATCTCCATATCCTCGGTGGCCTCGCTCTCCATAACGTCCATGGCATCGTCGAAGGTGATGATGCCCACCATCCGGTCTTCGGTGTCCACCACCGGCAGGGCCAGGAAATCGTATTTGGAGAACATCTGGGCAACGTCTTCCTTGTCCTCCAGGGTGTTCACCGAGATCACGTTCTCTTCCATCATGCTGCTGATGGAGGCGTCGTCATCCTGACAAAGAAGCAGGTCTTTTACGGTGACAAGGCCCACCAGCCGCCGGTCCAGCGTGACGTAACAGGTGTAGATAGTCTCCTTGTCGATGCCGGTGCGGCGGATGCGGGTGATGGCATCCTCCACCGTCATGTCGGGGCGAAGGGTCACATACTCGGTGGTCATAAGGCTGCCGGCCGAGTTTTCCGGGTAGCGCAGGATCTCGTTGATCTGCTGGCGCATTTCCGGGTCTGCCTGAGAGAGGATGCGCCGGACCACGTTTGCGGGCATTTCTTCCACAATGTCCACCGCATCGTCCACATAAAGCTCATCCAGAACTTCGCGCAGCTCCCGGTCCGAGAAGCCCCGGATCAGGATCTCCTGCGCATCGGTTTCCATCTCCACAAAGGTGTCGGCCGCAACCTCTTTGGGCAGAAGCCGGAACAAAAGCGGGAGACGGTCTTCGGGGATATCCTCAAAAATTGCGGCGATATCCACCGGGTTCATTTCTGCTAGAAAATCACGCAGGACAATGTACTTTTTCTTGTCCAAAAGCTTGAGCAGGGTGTCCTGCGTGAGGGATGCGTGTTCTGCCATAGTGTCTTTCCTCCTGATTGTTTAGAATAGGAAGGCAAAGGCATCCCGGGCGGTCAAAGAGTGCGGGCCGAAGAAGACGGCGGGGGGTCTCCGGCCCGGCTGTTACTTCGGTCACCCGTGGTGCCGTTCGTACCTCCAGCGTCCATTCGTTTCACTCCTTTAAAAATCATATTATGAGCTTTGCTCATACTCTTTAAGTCTATGCCCTGGACCCCCTGTTTGTCAAGGATTTTCGGCGGCGGTTTCGGGGGATCTCTGCCTTCTGAAAAAGGCCCCCAAAACCGGCCTTTGAAGGGGGGCTTTGGGCCCCCGGGCGCAAAGAAGGGCTTGCCAGTGGATGCTTTTTGGAGTATGCTTATTTTCGAAAGCGTTCGGAACACGATCGAACAAGGAGGGCGAATATCCATGCAGGTAATTGCATATTTTATCATCAGTCTGCTGGCCAGTGTGGCCGGTGCCATCTGCGGCATCGGCGGCGGCGTGATCATCAAGCCCACGCTGGACCTTTTCCATCTGGACACCGTTGCCACCGTGAGCTTCCTTTCCGGCTGCACCGTGCTTGCCATGAGCTGCTATTCGGTGACCAAGAGCATGCGGGCGGGAGATTCCAAGGTGGATCTGAAAATGGGCACACCCCTTGCCATCGGCGCGGCCATCGGCGGCGTGGCGGGCAAGCAGATGTTCAGCGTGATCAGCGGCCGGTACCACGAAACGGCCGGCGCCATCCAGGCGGCCTGCCTGCTGCTCATCACCCTGGCAACCATGATCTACACCCTGAAAAAGGAGAAGATCCGCACCAAAAAGATCGACAAGCTCTGGGTGAGCCTGGTCATCGGTCTGCTTTTGGGCATCATGTCCAGCTTTTTGGGCATCGGCGGCGGCCCCATTAACCTGGTGGTGTTCTACTACTTCTTCTCGATGGATACCAAAACCGCGGCACAGAACAGCCTGTATGTGATCCTTGTGAGCCAGATCACCAGCCTGCTGGCCACTTTGGTGACCGGATCGGTGCCCCCGTTTGCATGGCTGGCCCTTATTTTGATGGTGTGCGGCGGCATTTTGGGCGGCATGCTGGGCCGCATGGCCAACAAGAAGATGGACAACAGCGCGGTGGACAAGCTGTTCATCGGCCTGATGGTGGTCATTATGGGCATCAGCGCCTACAATGTATACCAGTATCTGGCCATCTGACAAAAGGCTTTCAGGCTGTCGAAAAAGTTCGACAGCCTCTAAGGGACACCGGGCGCAGATTTTGCGCACAGCGCACACAAAACAGGGCCTTTTTTCTGTCAGGGTGTTCTCATTCCCGGTACATGCCCGTGAATGAGAACGTATTTTATTTCATCCGTATTTTCTGAATTAGGATTTATCTACAAGCTGAAAGCTCCCCCGCCGGGGAGCTTTTTTGGGTTTTGTGCAAAAGGCAGCGCCGGCCGGCTGCCAGATGTGATATAATAAAAGAGATCAAAAAAAGAGAAAGGCGGGGGGAGACCGATGGGATACCGGCGTGAGCCCTTCTGCATGGAACGGATCCAGCAGGAATTTGATATTTCGGATGAGGCTGTAAAACGCTGCGGCTTTTCGGTGGAGGAGCTGCAAAAGATCTATGAGGATTATCTGGAGCGCTACCCCAGGCTGGAAGAGCTGGAACGGGAGTTCATTTCCCGCTATATGGTGAGCGCCCGGGGGGTGCGGTTCCACTCTTACGGCGGCCGGGTGAAAAGCCCGGACCATCTCATTGAAAAAATCATCCGCAAGCGCAACAACCGGAACGCAAAATACGCGGGCCTGCGGGTGGACAACTATTACAAATATGTCACCGACCTGATCGGCTGCCGGGTGCTCCTGGTTTATAAGGAGGACTGGAAGGACGTTCACGATTATCTTTTGAAAATGTTCCGCAATGACCCGGCGGACTATCTGCCCGAAACGGATCTTGCGGCGGGCTACCAGCCCACCCGGGACGAAAGCTACATGGTGGAGCGCCCCTGTGTTTACATCCGCACCGGCGATGATGAGCGCTACTACCGGGGGGTGGAGGGCATCTGCCTGGACCGGGACGGCTACTACCGCTCCATCCACTATCTCATCCGCTTCAAGGAGTATTATCTGGAGCTTCAGGTGCGCACCCTGTTTGAGGAAGCCTGGAGCGAGGTGGACCACGACCTGCTTTATCCTTTGTATAAGGAAAACAAGATGCTGGTGAGCTTTTCCCGGCTGCTGAACCGCACCGCCGGCTTGGGCGACGAGATGAGCACCTATTTCAGGGAGTATGTGTGCAGCGGCTGCTTTGAAAAGGCGGGCTCGCTGCTGGATACCCCTTCCAGTGACCCGGGCATGCCCATGATGGGGGTGGGGGAGCTGTTCCACATGATGGAAAGCGACCACGGAAAATAAAAAACAGCCGTGCAGAAGGTTTTTTCTGCACGGCTCAGGCTGTCGAAAAAGTTCGACAGCCTCTGAAGGACACCGGGCGCACATTTTGCGCACAGCGCAAAAGCTGCTTCCCGGTTTCCCTCAGTACTCCTTTCCGGCGAAAAAAGGCCCTGTTTTGCGCACTGCGCACACAAAACAGGGCCTTTTTTCTGTCAGGGTGTTCTCATTCCCGGTACATGCCCGTGAATGAGAACGTATTTTATTTCATCCCTATTTCCGAATTGGGGGTTTATCTACAAGCTGAGCCGTGCAGAAGTTTTTTCTGCACGGCTGTTTTTCTTTTTTTGAAGGGCCGCAAAAAAGCGCGGACGCCTTATTTTCTGCGGGACTTTGCTTTCAGGTAGGCAAAGCATTCCTCGGGGGTGCCCTCTATGAAGCTGTCCTTTTTCAGGGGGATGAACATGGCGCCTTTCAAAAGCACGATGATGAAGGAGCTGTTTTCGCCCACATACCGGATGTGGGAAAAGTCGATGCTTCGGGTGGAATCATCGCTTTCCAGGGTGATATCTTCGCCCACCGTTACCGTCATGATGGGCTGTTCGTCCGAATAGAGCACCGCAAGACGCTGCTTTTCGGTTTTGATCAGGGACTTTTCCTTGAGCATGCCCATTACGAAAGCGGCCAGCACCAGCAGGATGGCCACGATGCTGCTGGGGGTTCGGCTGGCCAGGAGGGGAAGGATCTGCACAACAAAGACGATCAAAAGAAGGATGGCGGGGATGCGCATCCTGCGGCGGAAGTAAAACCGGGTGCTTTCCTCGATGATCTGATCGGTATACGCAAACTGACTTGTGAAGTGCTCCATAGGGGGGCTCCTTTCCTTTTTATGTTCTTTTCAAAAACGCCCGGCGGGCTTTCAGCCGGGCAGGCTTTCGCACAGCCAGCGGGAGATATCCTCAAAAACGGTCTCTTTGCCGATTTCGTTCAGGATCTCGTGGCGCATGCCGTCGTAAAGCTTCAGGGTCACATCCCCAAGGCCGGCTTCCCGCAGCCAGCCGGCAACCTCTGCAGGGCCTTTGCCGTTTGCGCCCACCGGGTCCTCGCTGCCGGCAACCACCAGCACCGGCAGGTTTTTGGGCACATCCCGGGCCCATTCAAGGCCGGTGACCGCCTGCACCCCGCCGAACATATCCCGGAAGGCCGAGGCGGTGAACAGAAAGCCGCAGAGGGGATCGTTTTTATACATCTCGCAGTTCTGGGGGTCTGCCGAAAGCCAGGCGAACTCGTTCACCGCATTCGGGATCTTTTTGTAAAAGCCGCCGGTGGACATTTTGTCCAGAAGCTTTCCCGGGCTTTTGGGGCCTTTGATGCGGCACTGGAGCTTTGCCAGGGCAAGGCCGCCCGCAAGGGCCGGGTTTTTGCCCATGGTGCCGCAGATAACACAGGCCGAAAGCTCGCCGCCCCAATGGGTGATGTATTCCCGGGTGAGGAAGCTGCCCATGGAGTGGCCCATCATGCACACGGGCAGCCCCGGGTATTTTTCCTTTACCTCTAAAAGAAGGGCGCGCAGATCCCGCACCACACACTGCCAGCCGTCCTTTTCGGCAAAAAAGCCCCGGGTGCCGTCCGATTTGCCGTGGCCCGCATGGTCGTTCATGCACACCACAAAGCCCTGTGAAGCCAGGTGACGGGCAAAGGCATCGTAACGGGCCGAGTGCTCGGCCATGCCGTGGGCGATCATCAAAATAGCGCGGGGCTCTTCGGGAGCCCACAGACGGGAGAAGATCCGGCCTTCGCCGCTTTGTGCGGGACGGGTCCATTCTTGCGTGAGGATATTCATGGTCATGCCCTTTCTGCGCTTGGCGCCTGGATTTTGTTGTTTATGCCCTTATTATAAGCCGCCAAAGCGCCGGCTACAACCCGGCAAAGGTGAAAAGCTGTCTAATTCTGGGGCAAAGGCCGGGCTTTGTAACAGGGGGAGAACTGCATATATGCATGAATATACAGGAAATATGCAAGTAAAACCGCATAAACAAGCTAAAAAAGGGATAAAATGCAATAATTTCAAAAAATCATGAATAAATTTTCAAAAAAGGCTTGCATTCCCTGGCCGGATGTGTATAATAAAAAACACAGACACAAAACACACAACAAAACAGCGAGGGCAGGAAACAGCACCCCGCCCCGCTGACAGGAGGAAAACAGCATGAAAAAATTAATGAGCATTGCACTGAGTGCACTGATGGCAGTTTCTTTGGTTGGATGCGGCGGCGCCGCAAACGCAGAGCCCACCCACGAGATCATTGTGAAGGCTGAGGATTATCAGCAGTACACCGGCGAGACCATCGACGCCATCAAGGCAAAGGGTGAGCTGGTGGTTGCCACCGAAGCCCAGTACGCTCCGTTTGAATTCACCGATGCCAAGGGCAACTTCCTGGGCTGCGACATGTGGCTGGCAAACCAGATCGCCGCTGCAATGGGCGTGAAGCTCAAGGTGGTGGACATGGCCTTTGACGGCATCGTTCCTTCCATCAAGGCAGGCCAGGCCGACATCGGCATTGCGGCCATCACCTACACCGGCGAACGTGCCGAAGAGGTGGACTTCTCCGACTCTTACATCGCCAGCGCCCAGAAGCTGGTGGTTGCCAAGGGCAGCGAGGACAAATTCGCTTCCATGGAGGACCTGGCAGGCCTGACCGTGGGCGCTCAGCTGGGCACCGTGCAGTCGGAGCTGATCAAGGGCGTTCTCACCGAGTCTGAGCTGTTCGAGCTGGACAAATGGCCCAGCGTTGCAATGGAAGTTGCTTCCGGCAAGATCGATGCGCTGCTCACCGATGCCGCTGCCGCTGAGAACATGGTTTCCGGCAACGACAAGCTGGCCATTGCAAACTTCGACTTCCCCGAAGGCACCATGAACGCCGGTGAGGCTGCTGTGGTGCAGAAGGGCCACGAGGACCTGCTGGAGCTGGTGAACGCCGTGATCGCCGCCGTGGAAGGCGACAAGGGCTTTGACGCCGCTTACGACAAGGCCGTTGCCCAGTCCAAGGAGATGGGCCTGTAAGTTCCTTTGCAAAAAGGGAAAAAAGCATCCGGCGGCCGCAAAAAGCGGCAGAATGAGAGGATCTTTACCGAAAGACCGGGGGAAATGTTTGAAAATGGCACACAGCCCCCCAAAAATCGTGTATAATATTTGAGAAGAGCGGGCAGAGGGCCGAAAGCCTAGAGGGAGACTTTCGGCACCTCTGCCTTCGCGGTGTTTTGTAAAAGAGCGAAAGGAGAACTGAGGAATGATCGTTTTGAACCCGATCTACCAATTTTTTGAGCCCCTTGTCACCTTCTTTGCCACCATGGGCAAGCTGGTGAGCCGGTACTGGCCCCTGTTTTTGGAGGGCACCCGCAACACCCTGATCCTGGCACTGTTCACCGTTGTGCTGGGCACTTTGCTGGGTATGCTGCTGGCTGTGATGCGCATGGGCCCCGTGCCCCCGCTGCGCTGGTTCGCAAATGCCTATATCGAGTTCATCCGAGGCACTCCGCTGCTGGTGCAGCTGATGTTCCTGCATTTCGGCCTGCCCATGGCGGGCATCGTGTTCCCGGCGATCCCGTTCATACCGGATTCCGACCGGTTCATGGCCGGCATCATTGCCATGGCCATCAACTCCGGCGCCTATGTGGCCGAGATCATCCGCTCGGGCATCCAGGCGGTGGATGCGGGCCAGACCGAGGCCGCCCGCAGCCTGGGCTTTACCCGCAGCCAGACTTTGCGCATGGTGGTGCTGCCCCAGGCGGTGAAGAACATCCTGCCGGCTTTGGGCAACGAGTTCGTGACCATGATCAAGGAATCCTCCATCGTTTCGGTTATTGGCGTGGCCGACCTGATGTACCGCACCAACGGCGTGATCTCCAACACCTGGAAAAACCTGGAGGCCCTTACCATAGCGGCCCTCATCTACTTTGTGCTGACCTTTATCACCTCCCGCCTGGTGGCGCTGGCCGAAAGGAGAATGTCTCATGGAAAATAACGAGATCTTGAAGGTGGAAGGCCTCCAGAAGAAGTTCGGCCACCTGGAAGTGCTGAAAAACATCAACGCCACCGTGAAAAAGGGCGAGGTCATTGCCATCATCGGGCCTTCCGGCTCGGGCAAATCCACCCTTCTGCGCTGCCTCAACCTGCTGGAAAAGCCCACCGGCGGCCGTGTTCTGTTTGAGGGCGTGGATATTTCCGACAAAAAGGTGAACCTGGACAAGCACCGCCAGCGCATCGGCATGGTGTTCCAGCAGTTCAACCTGTTCAACAACATGACCATTCTGAAAAACATCACCGCCGCCCCGGTGAAGATCAAGGGCATGGACCCGGCCCAGGCCGAGAAGATGGCCATGGAGCTGCTGGCCCGGGTGGGCCTTGCCGACAAGGCTGAAAATTTCCCGGCCCAGCTTTCCGGCGGCCAGAAGCAGCGGGTTGCCATTGTGCGGGCGCTGGCCATGCAGCCGGATGTGATGCTGTTTGACGAGCCCACCTCCGCTTTGGACCCGGAGATGGTGGGCGAGGTGCTGGACGTGATGAAGGGGCTGGCCCAGTCCGGCATGACCATGGTGGTGGTGACCCACGAGATGGGCTTTGCCCGGGAGGTTGCCAACCGGGTGCTGTTCATGGACGAGGGCATCGTGAAGGAGGACCGGCCCAGCCATGAGCTGTTCGACGACCCCCATGACCCCCGCCTGAAGGAATTTCTGGCAAAGGTGCTGTAATAAAAACAAAAATCAAAACAAAAAGCGCCGCTCTTTTGCAAAAAAAGGGCGGCGCTTTTTTGTGCCTTTTTGACAGGCGGGCCGATGTGTCTGGATTTTGGATAAGCCGGGGGGTTTGTCGGGAATTTGGATAGGCCGGGGGCTTTGTCGGTGTACGGCAAAGGGGGATGCGCGGTATACTGCAACTTGAGACCGGCCTTGCCGTAAACGAAGGAGAGATAGAATGGCTTTTTCAAGAGCAGTGGTAAAATTCCGTGTGCCCATTCTGATTTTGGCGCTGATTTTGATGATCCCCGCCTTTTTGGGAATGGCTGGCACCCGGATCAACTACGATATGCTGGATTATCTGCCCGCCGATATGGACACGGTGGCCGGGCAGGACATCCTTTTGGATGAATTCGGCAAAGGTGCGTTTTCTTTTTTGGTGGTGGAGGACCTGCCCCCCGACGAGACCCAGCGGCTGGCCCAGACCATCCGGGGCATCGACCATGTGGAGACCGTTTTGTGGTACGACACGTTGGCGGATGTTTCGGTGCCCATGGAGCTTTTGCCCCAGAAGCTGTACGATGCCTTCAACGCGGGCGACGCCACGCTGATGGCCATTTTCTTTGACTCGGCCACCTCTGCCGATGTGACCATGGACGCCATCCGCCAGATCCGCGCGGCGGCGGGCAAAAGCTGCTTTACCGCCGGTATGTCCGCTTTGGTGACCGACCTTAAGGACCTGTGCGAAAAGGAAGAGCCGGTTTATGTGGGCCTTGCGGTGCTGTGCGCCAGCGCCGCCATGGTGCTGTTTCTGGACAGCTGGCTGGTGCCCTTTGTGTTTTTGGCATCCATCGGCATGATGATCTTGCTGAACCTTGGCACCAACATTTTCTTCGGCGAAATTTCTTACATTACAAAAGCCCTTTCGGCGGTTTTGCAGCTGGCCGTTACCATGGACTATTCCATCTTTTTGTGGCACAGCTACAACGAGCAGAAAAAGAAGATGGACGACAACAACGAGGCCATGGCCAAGGCCATCAGCGAAACGCTCACCTCGGTGATCGGAAGCTCCATTACCACCGTGGCCGGCTTTGCGGCCCTGTGCTTCATGACCTTTACCCTGGGCAAGGACCTGGGCCTGGTGATGGCAAAGGGCGTTCTGTTCGGTGTGGCCGGCTGTGTGACCGTGCTGCCCGCCATGATTTTGGTGTTTGACCGCTGGCTGCAAAAGACCCGCCACCGGCCGCTCATCGGCGATATGACCGGATTTTCCGGCGGGGTGGCCAAGGGCAAGGTGCCCATTCTGCTGGTGGCTTTGCTGCTGGTGATCCCCGCCTGCTGGGGTTACAGCCGCACCAACAGGGAAGTTTACTACGACATGGGCCAGTGCCTGCCCAAGGACATGGAATATGTGATCGCCCAGGAAAAGCTTTCGCAGGAATTCGGCGTTGCGTCCACCCACATGCTGCTGGTGGATGCGGACCTGGGCCAGCAGAACGTGCGGGCCATGATAAACGAGATGGAGGATGTGGACGGCGTTTCGTTCGTGCTGGGGCTGGAAAGCGTTCTGGGCAGCCGGGTGCCCAAGGAGATGCTGCCCGACCGCATTTTGGAGCTTGCCCAGAGCGAAAACTGGGAACTGCTTCTCATCAACTCGGAATACGATGTGGCCAGCGATGCGGTGAATGCCCAGGTGGGCCAGATCAACCGCATTTTGAAGGACTATGACCCCACCGGCATGCTCATTGGCGAAGCGCCCTGCATGAAGGATATGATCGAGACCACCGACCGGGACTTCAAGGTGGTGAACGCAGTTTCCATCCTTGCCATTTTCGTGATCATTGCCCTGGTGCAGAAGAGCGGCCTGCTGCCCTTCATTTTGATCGCGGTCATCGAGCTTGCCATCTTCATGAACCTGGGGCTTGCCCATTATCTGGGCCAGTCGCTGCCCTTCATTGCCCCCATCTGCATCAGCACCATCCAGCTGGGCGCAACGGTGGACTACGCCATTTTGATGACCACCCGCTATAAATCCGAACGCATTGCCGGCCGGAACAAGAAGGGCGCAGTCATCACCGCCCTGGCGGCCTCGGTGCCCTCCATCATCGTGAGCGGCGCCGGCCTGTTTGCCGCCACCTTCGGCGTGGCTGTTTATTCGGACATCGACATCATCAGCTCCATGTGCATGCTGATGGCCCGGGGCGCTGCGATCAGCGTGGTGTGCGTGGTGTTCATGCTGCCGGCACTGCTGCTTTTGTGTGACAGGGCCATCTGCGCCACCACCGCCGGTATGAGACAGATCTACAAGCAAACGATGACGGAGGTTTGAACCATGAAATTCAACTGGAAAAGAACGGCCGCTGCCGTGGCCGGAGCCGCCCTTTTGGCAGGGGTGCTGACCGTGGGCGTGAGCGCCGCAAAGAATGAGGCAGACCCCGCCCCCGCCGCCGCCGAAGCAAAGGTGCGCAAAACTGCCGCTGAAACCGAAAAAGCGCCGGACGGCATGGTGTATGTGTTCACCAAGGGCGACGGCAGCGTGGATAAAGTGGTGGCCCAGGGCCTGAAGGACCCAGAGGGCCGGGAATACAAAAAGAAAAAAGCAAACGAGGAGCTGCCCGTTTCCATAAAGGTGAGCTACAAGCTGGATGGCCAGGAGATGGAAGCCAAAAAGCTGGAAGGCAAAAGCGGCCTTCTCACCATCCGGTACGATTATGAGAACCGCACCGGCGCCGAAGGCAGGACCCCGGTGCCCTTTGCCGCCGTTACCGGCCTTGTGCTGGAAAACGACGTGTTCTCTCAGGTGACGGTGGATGGCGGGCGCATGGTGGACGACGGCGACCGCACCCTGGTTTTGGGGGTCTGCTTCCCGGGCCTTGCCGGCCGGCTGGACACCGACCTGGTGGAGCTGCCGGACCATTTGGAGATCACCGCACGGGTGGAGGATCTGCGCCTGATGAACACCATGACCCTGGTGACCGATGAGCCCTTCCACCAGATGGACCGGGACAAATTCGGCGATCTGGACGAACTGACCGACTCGGTGGAGAAGCTCACCGATGCCATGTCGGCCCTGATCGAGGGTTCCGGCAAGCTGAAGGACGGACTTTCCACCCTTTCGGAAAAGACCGGCCCCCTTTCGGAGGGCGTGACAAAGCTGAATGAGGGTGCAGGTGCCCTTTCCGAGGGCGCCGGCAAGCTGGATGACGGCCTTGCCACCCTGTCCGGCGGTGTGGGCCAGCTTTCCACCGGGCTTACAACCCTTTCCCAGAACAGCGCCGCACTGAACGCCGGCGCCGAGCAGGTGTTTGCCACATTGCTGGGGGAGGCGAACAAGCAGCTGGCCGCCGCAGGCCTTGAGCTGCCGGAGCTGACCCGGGACAACTACGCCCAGGTGCTGAACGGCGCCATTGACAGCCTGGGTGAGGGCGAGGTGCGCCAGAAGGCCGAGGCCGTGGCCCGTGAACAGGTAACGGCCGGTGTGAACGCCAAGATGGACGACATCCGTGCGGGCGTTACGGCCGCCGTGCGTGAGCAGGTGGCCGCAAAGGCCCCCGAAGAGGCAAAGGCCAAGGTCTGGGCCATGATCCTTGCTTCCCAGGGGCTCAGCGAAGAGACCTTTGCCCAGCTGCCCCCGGAACAGCAGGCCGCCCTGCAGGCCGCTTTGCAGGCCAAGATGGGTTCCGACGAGGTGAAGGCCATGATCGAGCAGGGCATTGAAAGCACCATGCAGTCGGAGGACATCCTTGCCCTCATCGAGGCAAAGACCGGCGAAAAGGCCGCCGAGCTCATTGAGCAGATGATGGCATCCCCCGATGTGCAGGGCAAGATCACCGAGGCCATCAACCAGGCAAACCAGGGCGCGGGCGCCATCAGCGCACTCAAGGGCGGCCTGGACAGCTACAACCAGTTCTATCAGGGCCTTGTGAGCTACACCGGCGGTGTGGACACCGCAAAGGCCGCCGCCGATAAGATCTCGGCCGGCGCAGGCGAACTGAAAAAGGGCAGCGCTGCCCTGAAGGACGGCGCCGGCAAGCTCAAGGACGGCACCGGCGAGATGCAGAAGAACATGCCCGCTTTGGTGGACGGTGTGACAAAGCTCAGCGAGGGCGCAGGCACCCTGTCGGAAGGGCTGGAGAAGTTCGACCGGGAGGGCATCCAGAAGCTGGCAGACGCGGTGAACGGCGATTTGAAGAACGCTGTGGACACCCTGCAGGACAGCCTGGATGCAGCCCAGGGCTACACCGGCTTTGAGGCCGGCATGCAGGAAGGCCTTTGCGCCAAGTTCCTGTACCGCACGCCGTCCATTGGATAAATCACGGTTTTCCCCCTAAAAAGGCCAAAGGCCCCCGCCTTGCGTACTGCCCGATGCAAAACGGGGGCCAAAGGCTTTGGGTTAAACAAAAAACGCCGCTTTCCTATTTCCCGGGGAAGGCGGCGTTTTTTTGTTCATCCGAAGATCTGGTGGTAAAGGTCGGCTCCGAAGGCGGTCTGCAGGGGCTCGCCCTCTTCAATGACAAAGCTGCGGGAGCCATCCGCAAGGCGGGGGGCCCGCAGGAACAGGCTGCGGGCGGGGTCCTCTTTCCGGCAGAGGGCGGCAAAGGCGAACTGGTGGGTAACGAATACCGTTTCGATGCCGTTTTGGACCAGCGCCCGGGAGATCTGCCGGCAGAGGGCCGAGCCCTCCCGCTCGTTGGTGGAGGCAAAGGATTCGTTGAACAGCACCAGCGCCCCGGGGGTGAGCTTGTCCACGATGGCATCCATCCGGCGCAGTTCTTCGTCCAGCTTGCCGCTGGAAAGGGAGGCGTCCTCCTCCCGGCAGAAGTGGGTGAAGATGCCCGGCACCAGCGGCAGGGTGCACCGGCTGCTGACGGTGAAAAGCCCCGCCTGGGCCATCAGCTGGCTTTGGCCCAGGCTGCGCAGGAAGGTGGTTTTGCCGCCCCGGTTGGCTCCGGTGACCACAATGAGGGGCTTGTTTTCCGCCCGCAGGGCGGTGGGCACCACGGGGCCCGAAAGGGTAAGGCAGAGGCTCACGTCCCGCAGGCCCTGGAAAGAGCGCAGCAGGGTGCCCTTTTGGCAGAATTCGGGCAGGCACACCGGCACATCCAGAGAAGAGAGCCGGTCCTTCAGCGAAAGCGCACCCACATAAAAGGCAAGCTCCGCCTGCAAGGCCGCAAAAAAATCGGTGATGCGGCTGGCGGCGTTCACCAGCACCTGCACGCTGGCGGTCATGGCACGGTCCCGCCGGTTGTTCAGGTCCCGGATGGCGTTGTAGTCCCAGGCGTTGGGGGTGTAGCCGGGGGCAAGCTTCCATTTGAGCCAGGACTTCTGGGGGTCCTGCCGCAGAAGGGTGTAATTTTCGGTGCGGCTGTCGGGGCCAAGGCGCATGCCCACCACGATGCCGCCTTTGAACTGCAGGTCGTCCAGAAGGCGGGCGGCCTCCTTTAAAAAGGCCGTGTCCACCTGAGAGAGCACCTCATCGAAAAGGGCGGTGAAGCCCTCGGAGGAAAAGAGCGGGCGGCTTTTCTGGCAGACCTCCCGCAGGTCCCGAAGGTGGGCAAGGAAGCCGGTGAGCAGCTCCACGGCGGCGGCGAAAACGCCGGGCGCAAAATCGGAGGAATCCCACCAGTCGCCCTTTTGGCAGCCGGCCAGCGCCCGGCAGGAAATTTCATAAAGGCGGCGCACCGCATCCGGGTGGGCCATGCAGTCGGCCAGCACCCGCTGGCGGTAAAGGATGTCGTCCCGGTCGGTGAGGGGGGCAAGGAGCACCGCCCTTGCCGACTGTTCAATGACCGGGTCCTGCCCGGCCATGGCGGAAAAGACCGGCGCAAGCTCTAAATCGGAGCAAAGCTCCTGCGCGCCGAAGGCAAGGGGGGCCGCCGCATCAAAGGGGCGGTGGGCAAACAGCAAACGGACCTTCATCGGCAAAGCCTCCTGTTCAGTTCCTCTTCGGTGAGGTGGTATTTCTGGGCCAGACTGCCCGCATAGGCCATGCCGTCGGCCGGGCGGCGGCGGATCTCAAAGGTGCGCCGGGCCGGGTCGGCCGGGTCCACGGCGCTGGTCATGCTCACGGTGTGCTCATCAAAGGCGGAAAGCTCATCCAGAAAGGTGACGCACACGGCGGTGCAGCCGATGCGGCCAAGGGCTTCCATCATTTTGCGCCCCAGCCACAAGCCGTCCTCCAAGGTGGTGGAGGCGAAAATCTCGTTGATGAGCACAAGGCTTTGAGGCCCTGCTTTTGAGAGGATGCCGTGCAGGCGGACCAGCTCTTCCTGCAGGCGGCTGGAAAGGGTGGAAAGGTCCTCTTCCCGGTTGAAGTGGGTATAGATGCCGTCGGCCAGATGCAGCCGGGCACTGCGGCCCGGCACCGAGCAGCCCAGGGCGGTGAGGTAATAAAGCTGGCCGATGGCCCGGGTGAAGGTGGTTTTGCCGCCCTGGTTCGGGCCGGTGATGACCAGCACCCGCTCCGGGTCATCCAGCGAAAAGCTGCTGGTGACCGGCAGCTTTTCTTCCCGCCAGAGCCGCAGGCCAAGGGCCAGATCGAAAAGCTTTTCACAGCCCGCATGGCCGGGGGCCTCGTCCAAAGCCGGATAGCAGAAGGCAAGGCCCCGCTCCTTGAGGGGGGCGGTGAGGGCCTGCCAGCAGAGATAGAACTGGGCCTCTTTGCAAAAGCGCAGCACCCCTTCCTCGAAAAAGTGCAGATATTTTTTGCAGAAGGAGTCGATGTCCGCAAAAAGGGGCTTGTTCCAGCGGCTGACCATGCCCAGAAGCTGGGCGTCGATCATGTGCTCGGTGGCATCGGTGGGCTGGCGGAAGCTGCGGGCCGGGCCGTCCTTTTCTCCAAAGCGGGAAAACAGGCGGCGGACCTCCCCGTTGATGTCCGCTTCGCCCTCAAAGGGCCGCAGGCGGAAGGTGCCGTCCCGGATGAGCATGGTGCAGGAGACGGAAAGAAGGCCTTCTTCCAGCCGGGCCGCTTCGGCCTGCATGGCCAGAAATTCCGGCGAGGAGCACAGGGCCGAAAGCTGCTGCCAAAAGGCGCAAAGGCCGGGGGAACGGGGATTAAGGGCCTCAAAATCCGAAAGCAGCTCTTTCAGGGCGGCGGCGTACCGGCCCGCCAGATGCACACAGCGGCAGCGGGTCATGAAATCGTTCCGGCCGCTCATGGAATCAGTAAGGTCCGCTTCGGCTTCGGCCCGGCGCTGCTCCAAAACCAAAAGGGCATTGGTGGCCCGGCGCAGCCGGAAGCAGAGCTCCGGCTCATCCAGATCCTGCAGGACCTGCTGGCGGTAGCGCACACAGGCGGGGTCGGAAAGCGGGGTGTAGAAAAACGGGCGCAGGTCCACAAGGGCGCAGCCGGCGGCCGCGGCTTCACAGATGCGGTCAAGGGCCAGGTCAACAAAAAAGGCGGGGGGCTGCTGGGCCAGCGGCCGGGCCGCCTTTTCCGGGGTGTCGAACAGGATGCTGACGGACAAAACGGAACACTCCCTTATCTTTAAAATCGGTGATTTCAATATAGCAGAACCGGAAAAAGGTTGCAAGAGGGCGCAAAAAAGCCGCTCCCAAACGGGGCGGCAGGGGCGTCAGCTGTTTTTTTCGTAAAGGCTTTTCAGCTCTGCCAGCTCCTCTTCGCTGAAATGGGAGAGGGCGTAGTCCTTGAGGGCCTGGGTGTCGCCGTTCTGGAAATTTTCCAAAAGGCCGGAAAGATCGCTCACCGAAACGTTTTCGCTGAGGATCTCAAAGGCACGGTCCTGGTCTTCGGCAGAGATGCCTTCCAGCATCCGGGAGGCCTTCTGCTGGAGCTCTTCGGGCAGAAGGGGCAGCAGGGAGGAGAGGGCGGGCGCTTCGCTTTGGGAAGCGGGCTCACTTTGGGAAGAAGGCTCGCTCTGGGGCCGGGAGGCGGGCTGCCCGCTTTCGCTTTGGCCGGAAGTGCCGGCAAGCTTTTCGGCCAGCACCGGGCCCAGATACCGATAACCCAAAACACCGGCCAGAACCAGCGCGGCAAGCAAAATCAGCACGGAAAGGATTCGTTTCATTTTACACCTCGTTTTTTGAGTTTACAAAAGATACCGAACACCCGGGATCTTCTTGAAAAGGGAAACGGCCAAAAGGCCCAGCAGAAGGGCGGCGGCTGTCCACACAAGGGCGGATGGCCATACGCCGAGATAAGGCACAAACGCCTGATATACCGGGCGGGTAAGGCTGCGCAGCAGCGGGTCAAAGAAATAAACGCCGAAGGCGGCACAGCCGGCCCTGGCCAGCAGCCGGGCGGGAAGGCCCGAAAGGGGCCGCTTTGCAAACAGCTTTTTGCAGGCAAGGTAGACGGTGGCGGCGGGAAGGGTGGTCATGCAGGGGAAATAGGTCTGGCGGGCCTCGCCGGTAAGGGCCATTTCCGAAAGAGTAGCGGCTTCGCTCAACACCAGCACCCCCACGGAAAGAAGGGCCATTGCCAGAAGATGCCGGCCGCGGATGGCTTCAATATCCAGCACCCGCTCAAGGAAATGGCCCATCAGCGGGAAAAACACCGTGAGGAACAGCAGCGGCAGATAAAAATTGGGGTTGAGCCGGTATTCGCCGCCGGTGAGGAACTGTTCAGCCAGCGGAATGAACCCGGAAAAGAGCAGCTGAAGCGCCGCCAGATACAAAAAATGCCGGGTCTGCAGGCTGCGGGCCAGCGGGCGCAGCAGCGGCAGGAACACAAGAAAGGAAAGATAGGCGTAGAAAAACCAGCTGGAAGAGCTTGCGCCCCGGGAGTAGAAATTGAGCCAAAGATCCGAAAGGGTGAGGGGGGAGCCGTCGGCAAAGTGGAAAAACAAAAGGTAAAAGCCGGTGAACACGGTGAGGGAAAGGACGAATTTGAGCACACGGCGGCGGAAAAGCTGGACAAGGCTCTCTTCTTTTTCCAGCAGGAGCGCGCCGGAGATCATGAAAAACAGCGGCACGGCAATTTTATCGAACAGCGAAAAAAACAGGCTCAGAAGCTTACCCGCCTGGGTCTGGGCGATGGTGTAATACGAAAAACCTGCATCGCCGGAGTGGTTGAACAAAACAAGATAGATGGCCAGCAGCCGCAGCAGTTCCAGATGCAGAAGGTCCCGTTTGGAACCGGCAGGTTTGGGCACGAAAAAACCTCCTTTTGAAAAAGTTTTTCTTATTATAGCACACCCTTTGAAAAACACTTTTAAAAAAGTGTAAAAAAACCGGGGCCCTTTTCGGGGCCCCAGACAGGCTGTCGAAAAAGTTCGACAGCCTCTGAAGGACACCGGGCGCACATTTTGCGCACAGCGCAAAAGCTGCTTCCCGGTTTCCCTCAGTACTCCTTTCCGGCGAAAAAAGGCCCTGTTTTGCGCACTGCGCACACAAAACAGGGCCTTTTTTCTGTCAGGGTGTTCTCATTCCCGGTACATGCCCGTGAATGAGAACGTATTTTATTGCATCCGTATTTCCGAATTGGGGTTTATCTACAAGCTGACCGGGGCCCTTTTCGGGGCCCCGGAAAAAACGGGCAGGGAAAAAATCACAGCTCGAGGGGAACGGTGATCTTTTCGTGGCGGGACTTTTCGGCCGCAAAGCAGATGAGATGGCTTGCCAGGGAAACCGAAGCGTCGGTCTGGTTGTCGGCAGCGCCCTGAACGGCACGCACAAAGTCCTTCATGAGGTAATAGTCGCCGCCGGCGTGGCCGTAGGTGTTGTTTTCTTCGGGCACGGGCACGTCCACGGTTTCGGCCTCATGGCCGAAGCGGTGCAGGGTGAGGGTGTTTTTGTCCAGGTTGCCCTCCAGGTCGCCGGCGGTGCCGGTGATGCGGATCATGCGGGTGCAGTCGCCGGTGAAGGGGGTCATGGTGAAGCTGGCCACCGCGCCGCCCTCGAATTCCAGGTTGACCACCTGGCGGTCTACCACGTCATTGTCGCAGTGGTAAACACAGCGGCCGTAGGGGCCTTCCCGCAGGGCCTTTTCGATGCCGGCGGGGGTCAGGTCGGTGGTGAGCATATCCACCGGCCATTCGGTGTTGCCGGTGAGGTAAAGCTTGCGGTCTTCGTAAACGCATTCCTTTGCGTGGGGGCAGCCGTCGGAGCAGCGCAGGGCGGCACCCTCGGGGGCGTGGGCCGCATTGAAGTACTGCAGGCTGCCGAAGCTGTTCACCCAGCGGCAGGGCCGGCCCATCAGCCACACGATGATGTCCATATCATGGCAGCTCTTGGCAAGCAGCATGTTGCTGGACTCGGCCTCGTTGCGCCAGTTGCCCCGCACATAGCTGTGGGCATAGTGCCAGTAGGCCACGTTCTCGATCATGGAGATGGAGGCGACCTCACCCAGAGTGCCCTCATCCAGAAGCCGCTTCACGGTGCGGAAGAAGGGGGTGTAGCGCAGCACATGGCACACAGAAAGGACGGCACCGCTCTTTTTTGCGGCCTCGGCAATGGCCCGGCACTCGTCTTCCTTGTTGCTCATGGGCTTTTCCAAAAGCACATGATAGCCCAGCTCCAGCGCTTTCACGGCGGGGCCGGTGTGCTGGTCGTCCAAAGTGGCGATGAGGGCGGCATCGGCCAGCTTGGGCTGGGCCAGGATCTGGGCCCAGTCATCGTACTGGGCCGAAAGATCGATGCCGTATTCCCGGCAGAACTTTTCCCGGCGCTCGGCCTTGGGCTCGGCCACGGCCACGATCTTCAGCTCTTCGGGATGCTGCTTTGCGTAGCGGGCATAGATCTGACCGCGTGCACCGGCACCGATCAGGATGGCAGTGATCTGTTTCATATTTCTTTCTCCTTTTTTGTGGGTTTTTCCCTTTGCGGGTTTTCCCCGGCGCCTTTCAAAAAGGCAAACTAGTTTCTAAAATAGCATCGGGCCAAAGGCTTGTCAATGCGAAAATGCAAAGCGTTAAACAAAGTGGATGAAAAAGCAAAGGGGGCAGGGCCCCTGCCTTGGAAAAGAAGGCCTTTCCGGCAAGAAAAGCCTTCTTTTCTGTATTATAGCAGAAAATTATACAAAATGGAATAATCAATCCCGGCATTCGGGGTCAAAATGGGAAAGGCAGGGGTTCTGCGGGCGGCCGGTGATGAGGCGGGTGCCGTCGGTGAAGCCTTCCTCACGGCCGGAAAGCTCCCGGATGAGGGTGGTGCGCAGGGTGTCGATGCGCTGGGCGTATTCGGCATCGTGGATGGCGTTGTGGGTCTCGCCCGGGTCCTTTGCAAGGTCGAAATACTGCTCTTCGCCGGTTTGGGTGTACCAGATGAACTTATCGGTGCGGGTCACGATCCACTGGCCGGAATCCCGGCCGCCGGGGCCGGCGATGTGCTCGCCGTGGATGTAGGGGCGACGGTCGATGGCATCGGAAAGAAGGTCCTCGCCGTCGGTGGGAACCGAGTGGGGGTCTTCGCCCGCCATGGAAAGCAGGGTGGGCATCAGGTCCCGCAGCTCGGCCATAGCGTCGGAGCGCCGGCCCCGGTAAGGGCCGATGAGGGATTCGGGGCCGGAGATGATGAACGGGATGTTGGCAGAGCCCTGATAGGCCCGGCTCTTGCGGCAGAGGGCATGGTCCGAAAGCAGCTCGCCGTGGTCGGAGGTGAACAGGATGATGGTGTCATCCATCAGGCGGTTCTCGATGAGGGAGACCATCAGGCGGCCGATCTGGTGGTCCAGATGGGTGATGCAGGCGTAATAGCCGATCTGCTGCTGGCGGATGAGCTCGGGGTCCGAGGGGCCGGTGGAGTTGTTGAAGATGCGGCCCATCCTGGCAAGCTCTTCCCGGTCGTCCCAGTCGCCCACAAGGGGTGGGCGCAGCTCTTTATCCTTATAAAGGTCGAAGTAATACTGGGGGGCATCGTAGGGGGCGTGGGGGCGCACATAGCTGGCCATGAGGAAGAAGGGCTTGTCCGGGTCACGCCGGCGCAGAAAGTCGATGCTGCGGTCGGTGACCCAGTTGGTGGGGTGATATTTTTCGGCGTACTGCCAGGGGCGGCACACCCAGGAGTTGCAGTCAAGGCCGGCGGTGGTCACATCCGCATCGGCACCAAGCTCTGTTTTGAGCCAGTGGAAATAATCGTCGATGTAAAGCTGGTTTTCGCCGTAGGGAACATTGGGGTAGCGGGACTCATGCAGGTAGCCGTCGTGCAGCTCGATGTTGTGGAAGCCCTGAAGGCTGCGGTCCGGGAAAACGTGCATCTTGCCCACGCACTGGGTATAGTAGCCCGCACGGGCAAGCTCGCCCGCGATGGTGTGGGGGTAATCCCAGCGGACCCGGTCCTGATAGCCCACCCGGCCGCAGTGGCGGGGGGAAAGGCCGGTGTACATCACCGCACGGGCGGGCACACAGCTGGGGCAGCAGCTTTGGGCATTGTCGAAGGAGACGCCGGTGGCGGCAAGGGAATCCAGATAGGGGGTCTTTACGTCGGGATGGCCCCTGAAGCCCATGCAGTCGCCGCGGAATTCATCCGCCACGATCAGCAGGATGTTGGGCTGATGCTTCTTTTTTTCACTCATTTTTAAAATGCCTTCCTTTCTTTATTATCCGAAGCCTTTTGAGCTTAAGAACGATCATGGGGGTGGCTGGCACGCAGCCGGTATTCGGTGGGGGAGATGCCCTCCCGCCGCTGGAAGCACTGGGAAAAATAGCTGGGCGAGGAAAAGCCCAGGGCGTCCGAGATCTGGCGGATGGTGCTTTGGGTGGTTTCCAGAAGGAACTTGGCCTGGCTGAAGCGGCGGTCCAGCAGATAATGGATGGGGGTGGTGCCGTAGCGCTGCTGGAAATTTTTGATGAGGCTGTATTTGTTCATGCCCACCTTGACGGCCAGCTGGTCCAGGTTCAGGTCCCGGGCGAAGTTTTCGTCCAGGTATTCCCGCAGCCAGTCCAGCATGGGGTCGGTGCGGCCGGAGGGGGTGAGGGTGGGCACCGGGCGAAAGGAGGTGATCCGGTCCAGATAAAGGATCATGATCTCCATCAGGTGGGAGCAGATCTCTTCAAAGCTTTGATCCTGCGCCTGCAGCTCGTGCAGAAGGGCGGACAGAAGCCCCAGGATGCGGGCCGAAAAATTTTTGTAGTTTGCAAGGAAATACCCGCCCGACGGGTTTGCCAGCGGAAGCTCCATGCCCGAAATGCCAAGGCAGACATATTCCAGCGGGCTTTCGATGGAAGAGCTTTCCGAATGCTCCACATGGGGGTTCACGAAAACAAAATCGAAGGGGCCGACCTTTTCCGCCTTGTCCCGCACGGAAAAAGAGCCCCGGCCGTTGAGGCAGAAAAAGATCTCCGAGCAGTTGTGGCTGTGGCGCAGGCCGTTCCAGTCCCGTTCGAAAAGCGAGTGGAAGGCGTAGTGCAGCTTTCCGCAGCTGCCGAAAGAGACCGGCTTTTTCGGTTCAAAAAGTTTGTTCATAAGAAAACACGCTCCAAAATCCCGTTTGGGCCTTATCGTAAAATTACACAGGGGAATCGTAAAATATACAGGGAATAATCAATAAATATAACCCTTACACCAATATAACATATTCAAAAGCGGGAAACAAGGGTGTACAATACATACTGCGCCGCAAAAGGCGGAAGGAACGGCAGAAAATTGCTGCTGTTGCTTTTTAATCAAACTGTTACTACTCTGTTACTGTACATCACGCCTGGCGGGGTGTACAATAATACCAGAAACTGTGAAGCGATTTTAAGCAATAAAGAGACGAAAAGGCTGTTTAAATGCAAAATCGGCACCGTTTTCTGAAAAAAGCCGCCGAACAGCGGCAGACAAGACCCTGATTGAACATGGCTTTCCCGGCTCGGTCCTGCCGGCGGCCGTGACAATACCTTGGCGGAAGGTTATTCCGCCGGGACACATAATGAAAGAGAGGCAATTTACCATGAAAAAAGTACTGAGCTTACTCACTGCGTTCGCTCTGGCTGCCAGCATGCTGGTTGGCTGCGGCGGCGCTCCCGCTTCTGATGCTTCTGCTCCCGCAGCAGACGGTTCTGAGGCAGCTGCTCCTGCAGCAGGTGATAAAGTTGAACTGACCTACTGGTCCATGTGGAACTCCACCGAAGGCCAGGCAAAGGTCATTCAGGAGGCCGCTGAAGCTTACGAGAAGGCTACCGGCGTGCACATCAATATTGAATGGAAGGGCCGTGACGTGAAGACCCTGATCGGACCCGCCCTGGATGCCGGCCAGAAGGTCGACTTCTTTGATACCGATGCTCAGCAGCTGGTGAAGCAGAACGGCAAGTATCTGGCTGACCTGACCGAGATGGCAAATGCCGCTGATTACCAGAAGCACATCATGCCCGTGCTGCTGGACAACGCCCTGAAGTTCGGCGAAGGCAAGCTCAAGTGCATGCCTTACCAGCCGTTCACCACCGGCGTTTGGTACGATAAGGATATGTTCGCAGCTGCAGGCGTTACCGAGGAAGAGGCTGCTCCCGCAACCTTTGACGATCTGCTCAAGCTGTGCGAGAAGGTCAAGGCTTCCGGCGTGAACCCCATGACCTGCAACTCTGACGGTGTCGGCCTGCTGTACGGCTACCAGGCTGCCCGCTACATCGGCCAGGACAAGCTCAACGAGTTGCGTGATACCGTGGGCTGGAAGGAGTCTCCCGAGGCTCTGCAGGCCGCTAAGGACATCTACACCCTGTTCGACAAGGGCTATATGTCTGAGCATGCTCCCGCAAACTACCCCGAAGGCCAGAACGAGATCGGCTTCGAAGAGAGCGCCATGATCCTGAACGCTTCCTGGGTTCCCAACGAGATCATCCAGAACACCGGCAAGGCTGTGAACTGGGGCTTCTTCCCCTGGCCCGCAGTTGAGGGCGGCGTTGACGGCATCGAGGCTTCCATGGTTGGCAGCCAGGGCTTCGGCATCGTTGAGAAGAGCGAGCACAAGCAGGAAGCTTTCGACTTCATCCTGAGCGTTGTTACCGGCGAGTACGACCTGAAGATGTCTGAGACCGTTATCTCCATCCCCGCTGACGTAGAGAACACCCAGTGGCCCGCAGTTGTTGCCGGCGCTGAGCCCTACTTCAAGAACATGACCAAGACCTACGAGTGGAACGTTGGCCTGACCAACAACTCTAACTACGAAGCATTCATCCAGGATGCCATGATCAAGCTGTGCAAGCGTGACGTGACCCCTGAGCAGTTCATCGAAGAGATGGGCAGCATGAAGTAAGCTTTAACGGAAAAAGCTTCCTTCAAAACAGGTACGGAATAGAAGGGTTTATTCCGTAAAAATAACACCTCGTCAAGGAGGACGGCAGGACCCGTTTCTACCAGGCAGGACCGTGCCTGGTCAGGAGCACTGTCGCCCTCCTTGTTCTGGTAAAAAAGGCAAGACAAAAACGTTCGAACAGGAGCAAAACCGTGCTGTGCTTTTTTGCTTCATGCAAAAAAGGCACAGATGAAAGGAGAGGTATCCTTTGAAACAAGACAAGAAAATGATCGTTTGCTTCCTGACCCCGGCCCTGATCTTCTTCTTCGGCATTTTCGTTTACCCCATCTGCCGTACGCTCGTTATGAGCTTTTTTAAAGTGGAAGCCATCAGCGATCCCGCGAGTCTGTGGAAGTTTG
This sequence comes from Allofournierella sp., assembly GCA_020025635.1. Lineage (GTDB taxonomy): Bacteria > Bacillota > Clostridia > Oscillospirales > Ruminococcaceae > JAHHRU01. The sequence goes on along the minus strand of JAHHRU010000013.1, from coordinate 21,674 downwards.
TAGGCATCAGCAACTATGTTACCCTGGCAAATACCACCATCTTCCGTGTGGCAATGCTCAACATGATGAAGATCTGGCTTTTCGGCGGCATTGCGGTTCTGGCGATCGCGCTGCTGTTTGCGGTCATCCTGACCAGCGGCGTGCGCTTCAAGAGCTTCTACCGTGCCGTGGTCTACATCCCCAACATCATCAACGCAGTTGCGATCTCTACCATGTGGATCAACTACATCTACAACAAGCGCTTCGGCCTGCTGCACACCGTCTTCAAGGCGATCGGTGCCGATAAGCTTGCAAAGCTGGACTACATGAACGGCGATATCAAGTTTGTCACCCTGCTGATCGCTTTCTGTTTTGGCTCGGTTGGCTACTATATGCTGATCTTTATGAGCGGCATCGAGCAGCTGCCCCAGGACATTTACGAGGCTGCCACCATTGACGGCGCCAACAAGGTGAAGCAGTTCAGCATGATCACCCTGCCGCTGCTGCGCAACGTGTTCAAGACCTGCCTGACCTTCTGGAGCATCGGCGTTGTGGGCTTCTTCGTTTGGAGCCAGATGTGGAGCGCACCTCTGGCAAGCGAGTCTTCCACCATCACCCCGTTCATCTACATGTACAACCTGGCCTTCGGCACCACCGGCAACTCTGCCCGTGACGGCGGCATGGCTGCCGCGGTGGGTGTTGTTATGACCATTGTTGTTCTGCTGGCGTTCCTTCTGATCAATGTTGGCATCAAGAACGATGATTACGAGCTGTAAGGAGGCGTGAGCGGAATGAATAAGCTGAAAAAGAAATCCAAACGTGCCGATTCTTCGGTTGCGCCCAACCAGTTAAAGCTTCTGCCCGGCCACATCATTGTGGGCCTGTGGGTGCTGTTCACCATCGTGATGCTGGTGTGGATCACCGGCGCAAGCCTTTCCACCTCGCCCGAGATCATGCGCGGCCAGGTGTTCAAGTTTGAAAGCGGCCTGCACTTTGAAAACTATGCCCGTGCCTGGAAGGCAAACAGCATTTCCACCTACTTTATGAACTCGCTGCTGTACGCCACCTGCACCATGGTGGGCACCGTGCTGGTAAGCGCCCCCGCCGCCTATGTGCTGGCCCGCAACGTGTTCAAGGGCAACGCACCCATTAAGACCGGCCTGGTTGCCGCAATGAGCATCCCCCAGATCATGATCGTTCTGCCCCTGTTCTCGATGGCTGTACATATGGGCGTTTCCAGCTCCAAGATCGTTCTGATCCTGCTGTACATCGGCATGCAGGTGCCCTACACCACCACCTTCCTGATCACCTTCTTCAGCCAGCTGTCTCATGTGTATGAAGAGGCTGCCGCCATTGACGGCTGCTCGCCCATGAAGACCTTCTGGGTGATCATGCTGCCCCTGGCCCAGCCCGGCATCGTGACCGTGTCCATCTTCATTTTCATGGGCATCTGGAACGAGTACTTCATGTCTTTGATCTTCGCCGCTTCCGAACGGAACATGTCGGTCGGCCCCGGCCTGAAGAGCATCCTGACCGCCATGCAGTACACCGGCGACTGGGGCGGCCTGTTCGCAGCAGTTGTGATCGTGTTCCTGCCCACTCTGCTTTTGTTCCTGGCATTGTCCAAGACCATCATCTCCGGCATCACCAACGGCGGTGTCAAGGGCTGATTTGACCGAAAACTGTTTGATTTTTCAAATCAAGGAGGAACCATCCCATGGTATTTAACTGGAATGGACCGGCTCTTCCGGCTGCGGTTCTGGAAACCGCCCGGGATCTGGGTGTGGAATTTTCCGAAAACGGTATCCGGGTGTCTGCCCATGAGGGCGGCCCTTTGAGCCTTCGCCGCACGGCAGAGGGCATCGAGCTTGAATATCAGAACATCCCACAGCTTTGCAGAGCGCTGGGCATCCTGGCCGAGGAATTCGGCCAGGAAGGCTCGGAGCTGGCAAACGACATCCGGGAGGTGCCGGCCTTTGAGCGGCTGGGCGCCATGCTGGATGTGAGCCGCAACGCAGTGCCCCGGCCCGAGACCGTGCTTTCGCTGCTGCGCCGGCTGGCCGCTATGGGCTATACCCAGTTCATGCTTTACACCGAGGACACCTACCCGGTGCCCGGCGAGCCCTGGTTCGGTTATATGCGCGGCGGCTACACCCGGGAGGACCTGCGGGCCATTGACCGCTATGCGGCCGAGCTTGGCATTGAGCTGATCCCCTGCGTGCAGACCCTGGCCCACCTGGAGCGGTTCCTGCACTGGCCCGCTGCCAAGGAAAAATATCTGGACTGCAACGATGTGCTGTTGACCGACAGCCCCGAGACCGATGCACTGCTGGAAAAGATCTTTGCTTCGCTGCGGGAATGCTTCAGCTCGGGCAAGGTGCACATCGGCATGGACGAGGCCATGGGCCTGGGCCTGGGCAAGCATCTGGCCCAGCACGGCTTCGAGGAGCCTTCGGCCATTATGCTGCGGCACCTTGCAAAGGTTTGCGAAATGGCCAAAAAGCAGGGCTTCGCCCCCATGATGTGGAGCGATATGTTCTTCCGCCTGCTTTCGCCGGACGGCAACTACTACAACGTGACCGAGATCCCCGAAGAGGTAAAGCATGCCCTGCCTGAGGGCCTGCAGCTGGTTTACTGGGACTACTATCACGACGATGAGGAGTTCTGCCGCTCCCGCATGGACATCCACCGCAAGATGGACCCCGAGACTGCCTTTGCGGGCGGCGCCTGGAACTGGCTTTCGCCGGTGACCGATTACAAGCTGTGCCGCAAGAACAGCCTTGCATCCCTGCGAGCCTGCAAAAAGGCCGGCACCCGGGATATGTGGCTCACCCTTTGGGGCGATGACGGCGCAGAGGCCAGCGTGAACAGCACCCTGCTCACCCTGCAGCTGTATGCGGAGTTCTGCTACACCGGCTCGGAGGATGAGGACCGGCTTGCAAAGCGCTTTGCCGCCTGCTGCGGTGTGGATGCAAAGCCCTTTATGGAGATGTCCCGCTTCAACCGCCCCGGAACCTTCGGGGAGCAGGTGAACGATGTGAATGCCTGCAAGTTCCTTCTGTATCAGGACCCGCTGCTGGGCGTTCTGGATGAGGACGTGCGCGGCCGGGGCGTTGGTGCCGAGTACGAAAAGCTGGCTTCGGAATACGTTCAGTATGCGGCCCAGGCGAAAGCCCCCTATGACCGGCTGTTCGATTTCTACGCAAAGCTGGCCAGCCTGCTGGCCGTGAAGGCTGAGCTGGGCCTGGTGATCCGCACCGCTTACAAGGCAGGGGACAAGACCGGCCTTGAGCGGATCGCCGCTGAGGTCATTCCCGATGTGCAGCACCGGCTGGACACCGTGCGCCGTGCATGGCGCACCGAGTGGATGACCACCAACCGCCCCCATGGCTTTGACATTCTGGACGGCCGCATGGGCGCCACCCTGGCCCGCCTGGATACCGCCGCGGTGCGCATCCGGGATTACCTGGAGGGACGTGTGCCCTGCCTGGAAGAGCTGGAAGGGGATCGGATGAAGTATCTGGATTCCGCAGGCGAAATGCACGGCTGCTTCTTCTGGAAGGAAAGCGTGAGCCCCGCAAAGGCTGCGGGCACCCCCTGATTTTGAAAGCAAAGAGCCGGACCCTGAAAAAGGGCCCGGCTTTTTGGCTGTCGAAAAAGTTCGACAGCTTCTGAAGGACACCGGGCGCACATTTTGCGCACAGCGCAAAAGATGCTTCCCGGTTTCCCTCAGTACTCCTTTCCGGCGAAAAAAGGCCCTGTTTTGCGCACTGCGCACACAAAACAGGGCCTTTTTTCTGTCAGGGTGTTCTCATTCCCGGTACATGCCCGTGAATGAGAACGTATTTTATTTCATCCCTATTTCCGAATTGGGGTTTATCTGCAAGCAGAGAGCCGGACCTTGAAAAAGGGGCCGGCTCTTTTTGCTTTGGGGTGAAAAAGGCGCTCAAAAGGGGTTTTCGGAAACCGGAAGGCGGGGAAAGGCACCCTTTGATTTTTTGGAAAAACACAAAAGCTCCCGGCCCCCGCCTTCCAAAAGGCAGAGGGGCCGGGAGTTTTTTCAGCTTTTCAGGAAAAGGCGCAGCCTTTGGCCGGGGAAAATCAGGCCCACAGGCTCTCCACATACTCACGGATGGCGCCGGCCGGGGCGTTCTCGGCGAACACCTTGCGGAAACCGGGAGCGTTCACCGCACGGGTGACCAGCTTTTCCAGGCTGGTGATGCCCTCGTGTGCGGGCAGGGCGTCGATGCGCTTGAGGCTTTCGATCAGGCTGGCAAAGGAGCACTCACGCACCAGGTCCAGGATCTTTTTGTTGTTCTGCTCGGGCACCACACGCTCGGCGGGGTAGCCGTTGCCGCTGCCGAAGCCGAACAGCTTTTCAAAGGAATACTCCCAGTTCAGCTCCATGCCCCAGCCGCAGCCCTTTGCAAAGGGCATGGCCACACAGTTGCCGTCGTTTACCTGAGCGAAGGTGTAGGCGTCCACCGGGTCCTCCACATGGCCGCAGATCACGCCGGGGAAGCTGTTGCAGGCCAGCATGGCGCCTTCGCCGGTGCCGCAGCCGGTGACAACATAATCGGCAGCGCCGCTGTTCAGCAGCAGGGCGGCCAGGATGCCGGCCTGAACGTAGGTGAGCTGGGCATCGTCCTCGGCGGTGAACATGCCGCAGTTGAGAACGGTGTGGCCCATGGGCTCCACCACCTTTTTCAGGGTGGCTTCGATCTGGCTGTTCTTTGCAGCCTGGCTGTTTTCGTTGATAAGAGCGATTTTCATGGCTTTGATCTCCCTTTTTGTTTGAAATTACGCACCGGAGCGCCGGCCCGGCGCATGTGTATATTCAGTGTAGCAACATTTTTTGAAAATTGCAAGAAGGGGCAGAGCTTGCAATAACAGAACAAAAACGGCCCTCTTTGCAGAAAAAGAGGGCCGGAAAGCCGGGTCAGAGGCTTTCTTTGTAAAATTCGAAACGGTATTCCTGCCGGGCATCGGGGTATTTTTTTCGGTCCACCGGGCTTAAAAACATCTCTTTGGGGCGGCAGAAAAGGCCCTTGTCGCCATAGAGGGCACGGTAGACCACCAGCTCCTCCCGGGTTTCGCTGTGCAGGGCAAGGCCCACGATCTGGTACAGGTACTGGAAGGGGTCGGGCCAGGCTTGGGCATCCCGTTTGAAATGGGAAACGACCGTGCCCGGGCGCAGAAGCTGGGCTTCACGGCTGAATGGCTCCATATTGAAAACACTCCTTTTTGGTTTGGGTGAAACCAGTATAGCACAAAAGCACCCCTTAAAAAAGGTGTGTTCAGGCTGTTGAAAAAGTTCGGCAGCCTCTGAAGGACACCGGGCGCACATTTTGCGCACTGCGCAAAAGATGCTTCCCGGTTTCCCTCAGTACTCCTTTCCGGCGAAAAAAGGTGCTTTTGTAAATGGGCGCTTTTGGGCTTTTGCTTTGTGGAAAGGCCGCTGCTTTTAAGGGGCGGGAAGGCCCCGCCGAAAGGGCGGTTCGGCCTTGTTTTGGGCCGCCGGAAGGGGTATACTGAAAGGGTATCAATCCTCCGGGATCTGGTTCTGGCGGCGGAAATCGGCCGGGTAGCAGCCCTCGTATTTTTTGAAGGTCTTGGAAAAGGTGGAGGCGGAATTGTACCCCATTTTGTAGGCGATGTCCGCAATTTTCAGGCTGGGGTCCCGCAGGTAATTTTTGGAGCGGTCGATGCGGCGCAGGTTCACATATTCCGGGAAGCTGTAACCGGTGTAGTCACGGAATTTGCGGCTGAAATAATTGTAGCTCATGGCGATGCTGGCAGCCGCTTCGTCCATGGTGATGCTGCGGGTGAGGTTCTGCTCGATGAAGGCAAGGGCCGCCTCCAGCTCGAAATCCCGGGCCGTTTCCTGCTGCTGGGCCTGGCGGCTCACGGCCTTTGCCACCACCTTTTCCCGCAGCTCCTCGATCTCCATGGGCTTTAAAAGATAATCCTCGGCACCGTTGAGGAACGCCTGGCGCACCAGCTCGTAATCATCGTAGCCGCTGAGCACATAGGTGTGGATGTCCGGCCAGGTCTCTTTCACATGTTTTACCAGCGAAAGGCCGGAGATGCCCGGCATGTTCAGGTCGGTGATGAGGATATCCGGCTTGTGGGAACGGATGGCAAGCTTTGCCTCGATCACGCTGTTGGCCGTTTCGCAGTGCAGGCTGCCGTCGGTGACGATGCGGCCCAGCTTTGATTTTACATTTTCGCAGATGAGCATATCGTCATCCACCACCAGAATATCCATGCGGGTTCACACTCCTTTGAAAGAAGAATTGTTCCTTTTGAATTTTAACACAGTTTGCCCGCCGGGCCAAGGGCCAAAGGGGAAAGAAAAGGCCCGGCAGGCGTTTTGAAAAGGCGTTTGAAACGCTCTTTCTTTGAGCGCCCGGCACAAAAGATCACCCAAGGCGGGCAAGCAGCTGCCGGCGGGCGTTTTCCAGAACGGAGCCTTCCCGGGTATAGTGCCGAAAATCGGTGCAGACGGTGTTTATCAGGGCATCGGTCCATTCGGGGTCGGGCCGGGCGGCCTGCATCAGCAGCTCATAGTCTTCGGCGCCGCATTTCTGGGCCTCAAAGCGCAGGCTGGGCCAGGGGCCAAGGCGGCCGGGATAAACGATGTGGGCATCGCCTGCCGGCAGCAGCGCACCCTTGTGGGGGCAGCAGGCGCTGTTCCGGAGATCCTGGCCGATGTAATAGTTGAAGCCCCAGTGCAGGAAGCCGTCCAGCCGGTAAAGGGCGCCCATCCAGAGCAGCTGCCGGCTCACGGTGAGGGGAAGATCCATGGTGCGGTTCATGATGGGCCCGCCGGGGAAAGCACAGGCATAGAACCACATGGTTTCGCCGGATGCCTTGAGCGCATCGAACCCGGCCCGCTGTTTTTCATAAACATCCTGCTTGGGCACCCAGATGTCCACCCCGCCGCCCAGATTGGTGGTTTCCACCGCATCCAGGATGGGCACCCCGGGCAGGAACTTGCGGCAGATGGCCGCGAGCACCCGGTAGGTGCTTTCGTTGGGGGTCTGGGGCTCATCAGCAAGGGCCTGGGTCATCCGGTCCATCCAGCCGTTTTTGAGGATGACCGCCCGCCACTGGGTGAAATAGTTTCGCAGCTGAGCGTACCCCTCTGTGCCAAGGGCGCTGGTCTGGGGGGCCCACCCGAGGCAGTAATCGCTTTCGCTTTGACTGCTGCGCAGGGCTGCATGGCCGCCGCACAAAAAGGGTGCGCCTTCCTCCAAAGCGATTTTGCCGGCGGTTTCGGCCCGGGTGAAGTCAAAGCCGGTGAGGGCGCCGTTTTCAAACCGGGCCTCGCCCGGGGGCAGCAGGATGTGGGTGCAGCGCATTTCCAGCTGGGCCTGCACATACCGGCGGAAGAGCTGCCAGTATTCGGGGCTGTCCCGCTGGACACCGTGCTGGGCGCCCAGGTCGTCATAATTGAAAAAGTTGAGCATGCCCAGCTCTGCCTTCTGGATGGGCGGCACCGACACCCCATACACCTGAGCGGTGAGGGGGACGGCCTGCCGGCTGCCGTCGGTGAAGGTGACGGTGAGGGTGCCCCGGTATTCGCCGGGCCGGGCGTTTTGCGCTGCGCCGGCCGAGAGATAAAGCCCCAGCCGGCCGGGCTGAAGGCCTTCGGATACCGGGCAAAGGGCATCGTAGACCCGGAAGGGGGCCTTGCGGCTGACAAAGGCCCTGCAGCTTTCGTAATCGGTGGTGGTCATGGTGCCGTTGGCCGTGTTTTCGTTGACACCCACCGAAACCAGCTGAAAGATCTGGAGGTCGGGGCCGGGGCCGCTCTCCCAGCGGAAATCGAGGGCGGCGGCCCGGGCCGTTTCCTCGAACAGCAGCTGTGCGCCGTCATGGCCGCCTTTTGCAAGGTCCAGCCGCACCGCCTGCTGCGGGCCGAGGGGGGTGTCGGGATAGAGCCAATCGCTGGCCGAAAAAACAGAATAACGCATGATTTTTTCCTCTTTTAAAAATTTTTCTTGAAAGGCCCCTGCTGGCAAAGACTTGCGCAGACCCCAAGCGGGGACCGGCCTTTTACGGGCAAAAGAAAGGTGTGCTTTATGAAACAGAACCGATTGTTCAAAAAATTTCTGGCGATCTTCGTCTGCCTGATCCTGATCCCCTTTTTGCTGCTTTTGCTTTACCTCATCTTCCGGGCAAACCAGCTGCAGCTGAAAAACGATCTGGCCCAGAACGAGAACCTGGCCCTGCAGACCATGAACACGGTGCACCAGCAGAACGAGCTGGCCCGGAATATGTGCCGGGCGGTGGTGCAGAACCAGAACCTGGTGGATTTTTTGGACAAGCAGTATGAAACCATGCCGGACCTTTTGTATTACCGCACCACCATCCGGGATTTTGTGAAGGTGACAAACGGCGTTTCGGACACCAAACTGCAGATCTATTTGGAAAACGAGAGCATCCCCATGGGGTTTGGCATCTTTTACCCAATGGAATACATCAGCCAGACCCGGCGGTTTCAGCAGTTTTACGCATCCGACGCGGAAAGCATCTGGCTGGCGGACGAGCCCGGCGTGCCGGTTGCCCGGAACCGCTTTCACAGCCAGGAAAAGTGCTATCACTTTCTGCATAAGATCCAGGTGGCATCCCGCTGCATCGGGGTGATCGACGCGCAGGTGCCCGAGCGGGCCTACGCCATTACGGACCTGCTTTCCAACCGGATACTGACCCCGAAGGAGTGGGGCCGCTGCCAGGTTTACAACTACTCGGGCCGGGAGCTGAAAGCAAAGGAGCTTCGGGAGATGACCGCCGCCGAGGGGACCGGATACGACCGGGAGCTGGTGTACAGCTTTGAAAAAAATCCGGCCGGGCCCTTTGACATTCTGGTGGTCACCAGCCGCAGCGGCATCACCAACACCACCGGCCTTCTGGCGCTGCTGGTGCCGGTTTTGTTCCTGGCGCTGACCACCGGCTTTTCCCTTTACAACCGGCAGGTCATCCGGGACATCCACTCCTGCCTGGACGGCATGGAGATGGCCATTGAAAACAATTTTGAGATGCCCCGGGACGGGCGCGCCGAGCCCATTGAACAGGCATTGCAGCGAAACGATGAGATCTCGGTGCTGGCCAGCCGCATCAACTACCTTCTGCAGCAGATCCGCACCCTGCTGGCCCAGAAGATCCAGCAGCAGACCGCGGCAAAGGAGGCCCAGCTGCTGGCTTTGCAGCACCAGATCAACCCCCATTTCCTGTACAACACCATGGAGGTGTTCTCTTCCCGCATGGAACTGGCGGGCCTTTATGAGGAGAGCGGGGCCATTTCGGCCTTCTGCCGGATGCTGCGCTACAACATGAACACCAAAGAGCTGATGACCACCCTGGCGGACGAGATCGGGCAGGTGAAATATTACCTGGCCATCCAGAAGATCCGCCGCATCCCCTTTGCGGTGGATTTTGACATCCCGAAGGAGCTGATGGGGGAAAGGATCATCCGGTTCCTTTTGGAGCCCTTTGTGGAAAACAGCTTCAAGTACCGGGGAACGGCTTCGCCTTTGAAAATTTTGATCTCGGTGCGGGATGCGGGCCAGAGCATCGAGGTGACCATCCGCAACAACGGGCAGACCCTGACACCCCAGCGGATGGAGGAGCTGAACCAGCGGTTCCGGCAGGCCCCGGCCACGGTGAAAACGCAAGGGGAGCACATCGGCCTGAACAACATCAATTCCCGGCTGAAGCTGTTTTACGGCGAGGAGCATTTCATTCAGGTGGGATGCGAAAACGGGGAGACCGTGTTCCGCTTTTTGCTGGACCGGCAGGCCCCGGCCGCGGAAAACCCGCCGCTGCTTTGAAAAAAGGGAGTGCCCCCAGGGGCGCTCCCTTTTTGCTGCGGGAAAAACGGGGCCTTTGGGGCCGGGCGCAAACGGCGGGCCGGGCTTTGGGGGCACTTTCGGGAAAGGGCCGGGGTTTTGAAAGGCTCAGCTGCGGGCCTGGAAGAGGTTTGCCTTGGAGGGGTCAAAGATATTGTCTCGCCCGGTGATGCGCCAGCGGGCATAGGCGGGGGAAATAAAGGGGCAGTCCGGCTCTTTGGAAAGGGCGGAAAGCTCGGCAAAATAGGGCTCGGCCCGGGCGGGGGTATCGGTTTCCAGGGCGTACTGGTCAACGCCGTGGTAATACAGCTGCTGAAGGCGGACAAAATGCCGCAGATTGCGGATGTTGACAAGATACCGCCCCTGGGCCTTTTCTTCCAGCTTGCAAAGGGTGCCGGTGAGCGCGGCACACAGCTCATCCACCTTTTGGGCGTTGAGGGCATCCAGCGCCTTGTTGCGCCCGTATAGGTGCTCACAGCACCAGTCGGGGCAGTGGGACTCAACGCTCCAGAGAGAGGGGTCCAGAAGCTCATCGCAGAGGGTGTGCAGCAGCTGGGCGCCTTCGGCGGCAAGCTCTTTGCCGAACAGCTGGGCAGAAAGGGCCAGGTCCAGCTCGGCCTGGGGCTTGGCGGGGTCGTAATACAGCTGGGAGAGATACCAGTAATTGAGGCTGGGCACAAACCAGCAGTCCACCGGCAGATACAGCGAAACAACCCCCCGGTAGCCGTAGCCTGCAAGGGCCTGCACCGTTTCCCGGCAGTACCGGGGCGAGAGCACCACATCCGACCGGTAGCGGTAATGGTCGCCGGTCATGTAGTCGAAATAAAAGGCACCCTGGGCCGATTTTGCGCACTGGGCCCATTCGCAGGCGGTTTGGTCCCGCAGGTGGCACACCAGCACGCTCATGTTGCCGGGCATGGGGGCCTTGGGCCGGGCGAAGCTTTGGGGGGTGTAGGCCAGGTGCTCCACGATGAGGTCCGGCCGCACCGCCTGGATCTTTTTGGCGATGGCCCGGTTTGCGCTGAAGATGGTCTCGGGGTCTTTGCAGTGCTCGCATTCGCAGTAGCCGCCGCCGTCCAGCGGCCAGATGCCCAGAAAACGGAACCAGGGTTTGTCCTTTGCGAAGCGGGCAAGGGCATCCCCATAGGCGTTCACCGCATCCGGGTTGGAGTAGCAGATCTGGCCGGGGGTGCGTTTGCCATCCACCAAAGCAAACCATTCCGGGTGCTGGGTGAAAAGCTGCTGTCGGGGGAAGTAATAATCGGTGGAATGCTCGCTCATGTCGATCTCGATGCCCCGCTTTTGCAGCTCGGGCAGAAGGGTATCGCCGATCTCGTCCCACAAAATGGCGTGGTCGCCGCAGCCGGTGTCATCGGTGCGGTGGATGGAGGTGAGCAGCAGGTTGTAGCCCTGCTTTGCCATCCAGTCGATGGTATCCAGCGTTTTGGAAAGGGTGGCCTTGGTGGTGTTGTAAAGGCAGATGCCCCGGTATTCAAGGAAGGGCTCTTTCTGCAAAGAAAAGCTGCCGTCAAAGGGCCAGCTTTCCAGATGGGCCGGGGGGTTGCGGCTTTCGCCCGGGAACAAAAAGCTGCAGCCCAGCTGCTGGAGCAGCTGATAAGCGCCGTGCAGAAGGCCCCGGGGCTGGCAGGCCTCCACCAGGATGCCGCCGGGGGTCTCCCGGATGCGCCAGCCGTCCCACCGGAGGCCGGAGCTGACAAGGCTCAGGGTGAAGGTTTTGGAAGAGAGAAGTTCCGGCGAGAGCAGCCGGGAAAGCCAGCGGCACAGCTCCTGGCGGGCAAAGGCCGCCACCGGCGAGCTGCTGAGGGTATCGGGCAGAAGTAAAACGTTCGGTTCCATACAAAGCTCCTTGTGAATTTGAAATGAAAAAGGGGGGTGCCCAGCTCTGGGCACCCCCTTTGGTTTGCGGTTTTGTCAGGTTTTGCCGCAGCGGTCATTCATTGCCGGGATAAGCAAACTTGAGGCCCAGCTTTTTCTTGTTCTGCTGGAACAGCTCGTTCTGATAGGCGGTGAGCTTGCTCAGGCCCAGGTTTTCCATTTCGGCAAGAGCGGCATCCAGCTCGGCTTCGCACTTTTCGGCGGTGGGAGCGGTGATGATGCGGCCCAGGGCCTGCTGCTTGTATTCCTTGATGCGGGCGTCGATGGCGGCTTCGTCGCTGCCGGCTTCGGGGGCAACGTCGGAGAAGCTCTTATCGTCATAGATCACGATGCGGTCGTCATGGGTGTGCAGGTAGATGTCCTCGCTCCAGACGCTGTCGGCCTTGGGCCGGGTGCCCTGGATGAAGGTGAAGTCGGAGGTCCAGCCCATGTCGCCTGCGTAGCGGGCGGTGAATTCGGTGGGGTTGTCTTCGGCAAGGGCCTGCACTTCGGGGTCACGCACCACATGGCCGGTTTCGTCCAGGGTCCAGGCATCGGCGCCGTACTCGTTGTCCAGAACGGATTCCTTGGTGTTCAGGTAAGCGAACAGCCGGATGATGCGGTCGGGGTTTTTGGCGTTCTTGTTGATCATGGTTGCGGTCCAGCCCATGTTGCTCTTGGCGGGCACGATGACCTTATCGTTGGTGTCGCCGGTGAACTGGCCGGCATACAGGATCTTGGCGTTGTTGTCGGCAGCATACAGGCTGTTGCGGGCAATGGAGACGTTGGTTTTTTCGGTGGAGGCAAACACACGGCCGGCGGCTACTTCCTGTTCCAGCTGGCTTTTGTCAACAGTGAAGCTGGCATCGGTGAGCAGGCCTTCCCGGTACATCTGGTTGAACAGAAGCATGGCCTCACGGTACTGGGGGGTGGTGTAGAAGGACTGGAAGTTGCCGTCCTTGTCTTCCTGGGCGGCACCCAGCTGCTGGGCCACATAAACATCGGCCATGCTGTTGAACTGCACCATGTAGGGGATGACCGGCTGGCCGTTGTACTGGATGTTCTTTTCCTTCACGGCACGCAGCGCATTGAGGAAGCCTTCCTTGGTGCGCAGATCGTCGTAGGTCATGCCGATCTCCTTGAGGATGTCGTCACGCACATAGTTCTGGTTGTGGGTCTCAAAGAAACCGTCGTTGTCTTTGATGTTGTCGTTGCCGTAGTAGTAGCTGGCGATGGAATACCAGTTGCCGTCCTTTGCGGTGTACCAGTCGATCATGGACTGGGGCACCAGAAGGTCCGGGGCGTACTGGTCACGCAGGGTGTTGAGCGGCTGCACCATGCCCTGGTCTTCCAGCAGCTTGCGCTGGGTGGAGTTTGCGTCCAGGGTGATCACGTCGGGCAGCTTGCCGGTTTGGATGAGCATGTTCAGCTTATCTTTATCACCGGTCTGGATATCCAGCTTGATGCCGGTCTGCTCATAGAGCTTTTTGTCGAAGGCATTGTCTTTTTCGTTGAATTTCTTGCCGTAGAAATCGTAGGCAAAGAACCAGGTGATGGTGCAGTCGGAAGTATCCTGCTTCCAGCTGGGCTGATCGCCGGCGGGCTCTGCGGGAGTGGTCTGGCTGCCGCTGGGGGCGGCTGCCTGGGAAGGCGCGGGCTGGGAAGCGGGGCTGCCGCCGCATCCGGCCAGAAGGGAGGCACACAGGGTGCCGGCCAGTGCAAGGGAAAGTGTCTTTTTCAGTTTCATGGTGGTTCCTCCTGTCTTGTAATGTGTGTTGTGATATCTGCCGGCGGACACATCAGCCTTTGACGGCTCCCATGGTCACGCCTTTTACAAAGTAGCGCTGAAGGAAAGGATACACGCAGATGACCGGCAGGGCGGTGATGACCATGGTGGCCAGCTTTACCACCTGCGGGGTCAGGGTCATGGCTTTTTCGGGGATGCTCACGGCGGCTGCCGAGCCCAGGCCCTTTGCCATGGCGGGGTCGGTGATGACCTTTTTCAGGAACAGCTGGATGGTTTGCAGCCCCTGGGAAGAGGTGTACATCATGGAGTCGAAATAAGAGTTCCAGTGGTTCACGATGGTGAACAGGGCAATGGTGGCCAGCACCGGCTTTGAAAGGGGAAGGATCATCTGGAAGAAGATCCGGTATTCGTTGGCGCCGTCGATCTTGGCCGATTCGATCAGCTCGTTTGGCAGCTCCCGCATGAAGGACTGAATGATGATCATGTTATAGGCGCTGAACATGGTGGGGATGATGTAGACCCAGAAGGAGTCGTACAGGTTGAGATTCACGATCAGGAGAAAATAGGGGATGAGGCCGCCGCTGAAGAACATGGTGAGCATGATGAAGGGGATGTAAAACTTTTTCAGCTTGAGATGGGGCCGGGTGATGGCGTAGGCCACCATGGAGGTGCACAGAAGGCTGGTGACGGTGCCCACCACGCATTTGGCAATGGTCACGCCGAAGGCGTTCAGGATGGATTTGTCCAGGAAAACAGCGTTGTAGTTGGCAAGGGTCCATTTGCGGGGCCAGAGGAAAACGCCGCCCCGCAGATAGTCGGCCCCTTCGTTGAAGCTGCCCACCGCGCAGTACCACAAGGGGTACAGCATGATGAAGGAAAGGAGCAGCATCACGGCGCAGTTGATCCAGTCGAAGGGGGTGCTGTGGTTCAGCTTGGAGCTTTTTGCCGAGTGGGTCATGGTGAGCGTTCCCTCCTTTTAGAACAGGCCCCGGTTGAGGAGCTTTTTGGATGTTTTGTTTGCAATGAGCATCAGTGCCACCGACAGGATGGATTTGAGCAGGCCCACCGCCGCGCCGTAGGAATAGCGGGACTGGGCAATGCCGATTTTGTAAACGTAGGTGTCCAGCGTTTCGCTGAAGGCAAGGTTCAGGGGGTTCTGAAGCAGGATGATCTGCTCATAGCCGGTGTTCAGGATGGAGCTGATCTGGAAAATGAGCATGATCACGATGGTGCCGGTGATGGAAGGCAGGGTGATGTACCACATTTTCTGGAACCGGCCGCAGCCGTCCACCACAGCGGCTTCGTACATCTCCTGGTCGATGCCGGCAATGGCCGCCACATACAGGATGGAGCCGAAGCCCACGCTTTTGATCACGCTGATGATGGTGTAGATGGCGTAGAAATATTCGCCCTTTGCCATGAAGTTGACCGGCTCTTTCAGAATGCCCAGATCGCACAGCACCGAGCTGACAACGCCGGTGGGCATGAGCATTTCAATGACGATGCCGCCGAAAATGACCCAGGAGAGGAAGTGGGGCAGATAGGAAATGGTCTGCACCACCTTTTTGAAGCGCACATTGCGGATCTCGTTGATGAAGAGCGCCAGCAGAATGGGCGCCGGGAAGGAGAACAGCAGCGCCAGGCCGTTGAGGGCCAGCGTGTTGCGCAGCACGCCTGCCAGTGCGGGGTCGTGCCAGAATTCCTGGAAAAACTTGAGCCCGACCCAGGGCGCGCTGGACATGGTGGAGCCGATGGTGTAATTTTTGAAGGCGATGAGGATGCCGTACATGGGGATGTAAGAGAACACAAAGCAGAGGATGAGCCCCGGCCAGATGAGGGTCTGCATCTGGAACTGATCCGACTGGAGCAGGCGGCGCAGCCTGCCGGGCTTTTTTTCGGACTGCTTTGCGGCGGTTTTTGAAGCGGCCATAAAACCATTTCCTTTCGTTCGATATCCGTTGTTTCTGTACCTTTACTATACAGCTTTGGGAAAAGTTTTTACATGGCCAAATTTACGATTGCATGGCGCTTTTTATTCGATTTGTTCAAATATTTTTACAATTGAGGAAAAAATACATAGACTTTGTGCAAAACGGAAAAAAAGACGCTCCCTTTTTTTGTGAAAAAGGGGGAGCGCTTTGCAAAACGGAAAAAGCCGGCGCACAAAGAAAAGAAGCGGCAAAAGAAAGGCCCTTTGAAAAAAAGCAAGGGGCAAAACGGGCAAAAAGAAAGCCCCGCACCCTTTTGATGGGGCGGGGCTTTGGGCATCAGTGCTCTTTCCAGACAAAGATGGGCATGGGGGGTTCGCCCCGGCGGTTTGCCCAGTCACAGAGAAGGACGGTATAGCGCCGGTCGTCCAGCGCTTTGAGGTGCTCCAGCACCGCATCCCGCTCGGTGTAGCCGTTTTCGCCGCCGTAATAAAGGGCGATGGCCAGCACCCCGCCTTCCTTTAAAAGGCGCAGGGCGGCGTCGATGGCGGTGAGGGTGGAGGGGGCCTGCGTGAAGATCTTCGGGTCCCCGCCGGGAAGGCGGCCCAGATTGAACACCACACAGTCCACCGTTTCGGGCTGGGCGTACTGCTCCATATTAGCGTGGCTGTCCAGGATGACCCGGGCGCAAAGGCCCTGCTCCTGCAGAAGCTTATTTGTGGCATTTACCGCATCCTGCTGGATGTCAAAGGCCAGCACCCGGCCGGCTTCGCCCGAAAGCCGGCACAAAAGTGCGGTGTCCCGCCCTTTGCCGGCGGTGGCATCAATGCAGAAGCTGCCCGGCTTTACACAGCGGGCGAGAAAATCATGGACGACCCCCAGGGTATTCAGCTGCATGGTGAAACGCTCCCTTTTTTGCTTTTTCTAAAGGATACCACAGCCGGGCCCGGATGCGCAATGGGCAGGCTGGGCAAAAAGCGATTGACCGGGCGGGGCCTGTATGGTAAAATTTTTCCAAAATCAAGGAAAGCTCTTGGGGCAAAGGCCGCCCTTGGAGCGGGAAAGGAGAAAAATCAATGGACACAGCAAAGAACACGGCACAGAGGACCCAAAACAAGCTGCCGGCGGACAGGCCGCATTTCGGATGGGTGCTGCTGGGGCTGCTTTTGCCCATGGCGGGGCTGATGCTGTTTCTGTTCCTGCGGGAGACCCGGCCCAAAACCGCAAGGGCGGCGGGCATCGGCGGCGCAGTCGGCACGGTTTTTTGGGCGGGGTTTTTCATCCTCTCGCTGGTGGGCAGCTATCTGATCGGCGGCTGACGGACGGCCGCAAAAAAGCGAAAAGCCCCGGTGCAAAAGCCCTTTGCACCGGGGAGAAGGGAGTTTACAGATAATACTCCATGGGGTAAGCCAGATACTGGGGAGCGGGCAGCTGGTCACAGGTGACATAGCCGGCGGGAGCGTTCAGCAGGTCGGGCAGGCGGTTCACCACGGTGGCGCAGGTGTGCTCTACGGTGGCGGGCTTCACAACATGGTATTCCACATTGGGCTCGCCGGTGAGCTGCCAGTCGCACAGGTCGCCGTCACCGGCTTCGTAGACCTTGCCGATGGTCTCTTCTTCAATGGTGATGCCCTGCATGGTCTCGATGGTGACCACGGCCGACATGCCGATGCAGCGGCCGGCGGCGATGGTTTTGCCCAGGGTGGAGCTGTAAACATCATGGTCGGCCGTGTAGGGAACGTGCTTCTGGCTGATGGTGCGCACGGTGAGGCCCAGCTTGCGGCAGATGGCCTCGGCGGCGTTCCAGGCGTAGGAAGGCTCGAACTCGGCGGGGTGGGCGATCTTTGCCTCGAATTCCTCGGGGGTCAGGTCACAGCCGTGGGCGTTTGCCAGGGCAAGGCCGTATTCTTCCACATTGTAGCTGTATGCGCCCTTGATCTTGGTGAGCTTGTGGCAGCCGGCGGCAGCCATGGCCACCATGTTGATCCAGAAGATATCCTGCATGCCGCAGCCGGTGATGGTGCAGCCGGTCTGCTTTGCCAGGGCGTCCAGCTTGTTGATCTGGGCGGCGGCGGTGGTCCAGGGATAGATGGCCTCCTCACAGGTGGTGATCACGTTGATGCCCCGCTTCACACATTTTTCCATGTGGTCATAGATATCGGACACGAAGCTGAACAGGGTCACGATGGCCACATCGGCATCGCATTCATCCAGCACCTTGTCGGCATCGCCCGAAATGAGAACGCCGGTCTTGACACCCAGCTCTGCGAAGTCGCCCACGTCCATGCCCACGATTTCCGGGTTCACGTCGATGGCGCCCACGATCTGTGCGCCATGCTCATACAGATAGCGCAGGGTGTATTTGCTCATTTTGCCGCAGCCGTACTGAACCACTTTGATCTTTTCCATTGTTTTCGTTCTCCTTTGATTTTGAATGATTTGTTTTTCGCAAACGGCCTTTTTGAAACGGTGGGCCGATGCGGGAAAATACGAAGGAAGGATCTGCTGTGATTTCAGTATAGACCCTCATGCTGGCAGAGAGTCAACAGACTTTATCAAAATTTTAACGGAACCTGCAAGCGCAGGAACATGCTGCGGTTTTCACAGCTGAAAACATTGAACTCGGTCATCACCTCGCAGATGTAATCGCCGGCGATGGTGTAGCCCCGCTCATTGCAGAAGGAAAGCAGCTTTTGGCCGCATTCGATCTCGTCCTCGTAGCGGTCCAGATAGATGCAGGCGTACATGCCGCTGTCCAGAACGTGCAGGTGCTCCGGGTGGGTGAGGGTGTCCCGCACCTGTTCGTCCACAAAGGCAAAGATGCGGTCGGCGGAAAACTGCCCGCTGCAGAAATTCCGGCCCTCGATGGAGGTGCCGATGTTGTAGGTGTGGATGTGGGCAAGGCCCTCTTGCTTTAAGAACTCCCGCAGGGCTGTAATGGCCTTTTCGTAGCTTCGGATGTCGGTTTCATAGAAGTTTTCGGTGCAGGGAAGGCCCAGAACGAACCGGCGGTCGATGTATTCCAGCACGGTGGTGCCCGGCGCGGGGGATTTGCGGTAGCGCTCGATGGCGTTCATCGCCCGCTCCACCGCATTGTGGCGCAGCTTCAGCTCCCGGATCTGGGCGTGGATCTGCTCGTTCTTTTTCATCAAAATCTGCTCGATCAAAAGCAGGTCGCCGTTTTCAAGGGCAGAGGAGATCTCCGAAAGGTTCATGCCCAGCTCCTTCATATAAATGATGATGTCCAGCCGGGCGTTCTGGCAGATATCGTAATACCGATAGCCGGTTTTGGGATCGACGTAATAGGGCTTCAGAAGGCCGATCTCATCATAAAGGCGCAGGGTGGGCACCGAAACATGGTTGAGCTCGGCCATTTTTCCAATCGAAAGATACTTTTTTTCCATAAAATCACCTCAAAAAGTCTCATCCTTGAGTAGAGTTTAACACCGGGAAAAGGGGATGTCAAAGGGAAAAGACAGAGAAAAAGCCCGGCCTTTTGAAAAGAAAAAACGCCGGGGCAGGGGCGGGCCCCTTTGCAAAGGGGGAAAGGGCCGCTGCTGGGGCGGTTTTTGCCGGGGAGGGGTTTTGAAGAAAACAAAAATCCCACGCTGAAAACAGCGTGGGAAAGGAAGTTTTAGGGGCGCTCGACCATATGGCCACCGTCCATACTGCCGGTTTCGTTCGGGTCAGTGGTCATGTGCTCATTTTTATCAATGGGCTTACCTTCCTCAGCGTGCCAGCCCTCATCCGGTGCGGGTGCGGGTGCCGGTGCAGGAGCCGGGGGTGCAGGGGGTGCCGGAGGAGCGGGATTTTCGGGCTGAACCGGTGCGGGAGCGGGCTGTTCGGGAGCGGGTGCGGGAGCTGCCGGGGGTGCGGCAGGTGCAGGCTTTTCAGGCTGAGCCGGTGCGGGAGCAGGCTGTTCGGGAGCGGGAGCAGGAGGTGCGGGATTTTCAGGCTGAACCGGAGCCGGCTTGTCAGGGGCGAGAGCGGGTGCAGGCTGGTCTGCGGGTTTTTCTGCGGGTTTTTCCGCAGGCTTGCTGCCGGAGACAGTGCCGCTGGCCGGTTTGTCGTTCTTTTCAGAAGGATTGTTGGCAGAAGAGGCGCCCTTGGAAGGGGCCTTATCCTTTTCGGGAGCCTTGTCGGGAGCCTTTTCAGAGGTTTTTTCAGGCGCAGGAGATTCTGCGGGAGCCTTTTCGGGGGCAGGGGATTCCTCGGGGGTCTTTTCAGGGGTCGTTTCGGGGAGTGTTTCAGCAGCCGACGAAGTTGAGGTTTCGGCTGTTTTTTCATCGGTTCGGGTTGCGACACAGGCCGCCAGAATTAAAACCAGCACTGCCGCAATCGCCGCAATGATGAAAATTTGCTTCTTTTTCATTTTTTCGCAGCATCCTTTCTCTGTGGGCTCTTACGCCGGCTGCTTGGCACCCGGCGCTTTTGGGTTTTTTTGAGTGGATCGTACATCAAAACCATTTCTGTGCAGAACACAAGAGGGCAAATAAAAATCCCTTATACGAACAGAACAGTGGTTCGTATAAGGGAAGCTTGGTGCGCCCGACTGGATTCGAACCAGCGGCCTTCCGGGTCGGAGCCGAACGCTCTATCCAACTGAGCTACGGACGCATATCCTGTTGTGCAAAAGCTATTATATCATACTCCCCGCAGGTTTGTAAAGGGGTTTCGCAGGGCTTGAAAAAATCCCTTTTGCGGGCGGGGGCCAAAGGCGGGCTTTTGGCTTTGCCCTTTATACATTATAAAGGGCAAAGAGAGGTTTAGGATAAAGGCAAAGAGGGATTTCAAAGCAAAACCCCTGCTTTGGAGGAATGCCGCCCCAAAGAGCTTTGCCCAATGGGGCGGGGCTTATGCGAAAGCTTTGAAAGACAGGTGCGGGAAAGGCCCCGGGGGAATATACAGGAGCAAGCGGCGAATTGAAAGCCGGGCTGGCGGTTGAGCCGGCTTGAAAAAGTGTTTCAAAGAGGGCGGGCCTTGCGTTGGACGAAAGCCTGAAAAGGCAGGTGCAGGAAAGGCACCGAGGAAATACACAGGCGCAACCGGCGAATCAAAAGCTAAGCTATCAGTCGAGTCATTTGAAATGGTTTTAAAGGAGAGGGGTGTGCGGGCTGCTGAAAAACCTGATAAGGCGGGTGAGGAAAAGGCTCCAGGGAAATACTCGGGGAGCAAGCGGCGGATTGAAAGCCGGGCTGGCGGTCGAGTTGGTTGAAATGGTTTTAAAGGAGAGGGCTGTGTGGGTTCCTGAAAACTTGATAAGGCAGGTGCAGGAAAAGCTGCGAGGAAATACACAGGCGCAACCAGCGAATCAAAAACTAAGCCATCAGTCGAGCCATTCAAAAATGCTTTTTCCAGATGGCGAACATGCCGTCTAAAATCAGATGGGGCTGGTACTGGATGGGGGCTTTGCAGGCTTTCAGCACGGCCGGCGGAAGCGCCCCGGTCGCAATGGCCGTTACCGGGCCGCCCAGTGTCTGCTCAAATTGGGCAAGCAGCCCGTCCAGCATGGCCGCCGTGCCCAGGACCGCCCCCGCCCGCAGACAGGCCGCCGAGGATGTGGCCAGCACCGTGGGCTGCGGCCCCTGCGCCGAAAGATCCACCTGCGGCAGCTGGGCCGTTCCGCTCACAAGCCCGCTCACAGCCGCCTGCGGCCCCGGCAGAAGCACTCCGCCTCGGATGCTGCCTTTGAAATCCACTGCCGTCATGGAAAGGGCCGTGTCCGCCGCAATCACCACAAGCGGCGGCTTTGCATGCTGCATGGCCGATACCGCCGCACACAGGATCTCCGGCCCCAGCTGGGACGGATCGTCGATGCGGATGGCAAGCCCGCTCTTTAAGCCCGGCCCCACCGTGAGCACCCGGCAGTCGGTCATAACATGCAGCGCATCCAGAAGCGGCTGGGTGCGCGCCGGCACCACCGAACCCACAATGGCCCCCGTGATCGGCTCCGATGCAAGATGCTCCAGCTCCAGCAGCCGGGTAAGATCCATCCGGTATTCATCCGCCGTGCGCCGGGTGACGGTGGAAAGCTTCGCCGCAAGCAGCATTTTACCTTCCGGCGTATACGCACCCACACAGGTATGGGTGTTTCCAATGTTGATCGTAAGAACCATAGCGCATCCTCCCAGCTGTTTTCTATACATTATATATTAACAGGAGATGACCGCCCTGGCAAGGGCGGTCATGTATCTTTTTGCAGGAAATTTGAAAAAAAGTGTTGACTTATGCATCCTGGTGTGGTAATATAATCAGGCACCCAAAAAACGGGTGCGGCGCTCAAAAAGCGGC
>JAHHRU010000012.1 GCA_020025635.1 Allofournierella sp. | reverse complement strand
GCTGTTGTCACCCTCCGAGCCGCTGTTGTCCGGCGGGGTGGGGTCCTTTACCAGGAAGGGCATTGGGTCAGATACGCCGCCCGCAGCGTGTTCGCTGTTTTCCTTCACACGGGCAAAGAAGTAGTATTCGCCGGGCTCAAGAGAATCAAAAGAGCTGTCGCTCTGCCAGTAAACCACATTTTTCGGGTTTGTGTCATAGGAATATCCGTATTCAAGAGACTGCCCGTCGATGCCGGCCGCCTGGATCTTCACACTGGAGCCGTCAAAGCTCGGGTGCAGGGCGTCGATCACCGCATTGGTGCCGGTGTATTCCTGGTCGGCACGCACCACGTCGGGGGCGTACATCAGAAGGGAATCCCGGATCAGGGTGAATTTCGGGGGCGTATTGAAGGGCGGGTGATAGGGATAGCTTTCCATGCGGAACCCGTCGTTGTTCCTGTTTTTGATGATGTTCACAGGGAACAGCCCCACATCGACACCATCGTCCGAATCGGTCACATAGATCCGGGTGACCAGGCCGCTTTTCACATCGTAATCAGCGCCCCAAAGCGTGATGGCATGGCCGCTGGGGGCCATGACCGATTCGGGAATGATGGAGAGGATGCTGGCGCCGTAGTGCAGCTGCCGAAGGATGTGCTTGGAAAAACGCTCCAACGTGCTGAAGGAGCCGTTTGAGTAAAGGCCGCCCACTTCCTCGATAAAGGGGAACTTGTGGTCGCGGTATGCGCCGAAAACCTCGAACTCCTCCTTGGGATCCCAGTCAAGGGAAACCATGGCCCAGGGCAGGCGTTCGCCGCGGTTGTGGGGCAGCTTGCCGAACAGATAGCCGCCCGGTTCTTTGCCGGTCAGATGGGTGTTGTTGCTGGGGTGGTCTTGTCCGCTGGGGAATTTGCCCGTAAAATACCAGCTGAGGGCCTCTTTGGGGTCGCCGCCGGTGTCCGGATCCCATCCCTTTCGGAAGTGTTCGAATATTTGTTCTTCGTGGGTTTCAAAATCCTGGGTATCCTGCGGGTTCAGCTCTTTGTACCGCTGCAGATACCAGGCGATCAGGTTGGAGCTGGCGGCCGCAAAGCACAGGCCGGAGTCACGATGGCCCCATTCCTTGGTGGCGTTCTTCCAGCCCTTGTCTCTGGAAACACCGGGCGCAAACAAGGTGCCGGTGACCCGATTCTGGCTGTCGGCAGAGAAGGTCAGGCGGCCTTTCAGCTCCGGCACACGCAGGATATAGTCGCCGTATTTATCTTTTTCCGGGTATCCGGGATCAAAGGGCTTGAAATCCGCGTTTGAATGAAAACTGTCAACATTGGGAGCCCCGGCCGGCTGATCCGGCAAAGCTGCGTCTGTTCCCAAAGCCAGTCCGCTGACCGGCAGGAGCGTCAGGGCCAGGCAGAACGCCAGGACCCCGGCAAAGAAACGTTTTTTCATAAATGCAATTCCCTTTTATTTGTCTGTTTTTAGAAATCTCGAAGGCATACTCAATTAATATATCATAAAATGGCGCATTTTTAAAGTGTCTTTTCAAAGATACAGCCACCGCCCGGCGAAAAAAATCGGCAGGAACGCCCCCGCTGCCCCGCTGCTTTTTGCAGGCAGGCTGTGCGCACAGGCCGAAGATGGGGGCTTTTTCAAACAAAATGTGCGCTGCAGAAGAAAATCCTGCGGCGCACATTTTTGATCACGGTTTTTTATCCTCAAAGCCGGAAGCTGCACACTTCCATCCGGCTGCCGGAAAAGGTGTCGTCGGAACTGTCCAAAAAGATATTGCAGCTGTCGGTTTCGCCCGGGCACAAAGGGGAAGCCTCGTCAAAGGGCTCCTCGTCAAAAAGCTGTTCCAGCTCGTCACAGAACTGGTCCCAGCTCATCCCGTCCTCGTCCTCCTCATCCTCTTGCGGGTCGGTGCTGTCATCATCCGGCTCCTCACCTTCGAACAGATCGTTCAGGAAAAAGCCGTCGGAAAAATCGCTGCAGTCCTCCTCTTCAAAATCTTCCAGCTGATACCCGTCCCAGTCTGGCTCCTCCTCATCGGGGGCATCGGGTGTTTCGGCTTTTGGCAGCAGGTCTTTTGAGCAAAACACGGTGTGCATGGAAGCAAGCGGCGCTTCGCCGGTGTCCTGCTCCGGGGTGCCGGCCTGCTCCCGGAACAGATCCTCAAGATCCGCCTCAAGCTCCTCGTCCAGCAGCTCCTCTGAGCAATCCTCTGAAAAATCAGGGCCCTTTGGGGGCTGATGCAGATCCTCATAGCGGGCAAACGGCTGGTGCTCCCACAAATCTTCATAGCGGGCGGTGTCAAAGCCGTACCAGGGCAGCAGCTGGCCCTTTGCAAGGGGGGCGAGCATGGGATAAAAAACCTCGGCCAGGCGCTGGCTTTCGGCAATGACCTCATCCAAAACCTGCGGGTCCTGGAAAAGCTTGTCAAAGGTGAGCACCACCCGCAGCACGGCAGAGCCGTTTTCGTCCACAAAAAAGGAGCCCAGATGCCAGAAACGGGAGTTTTGATAGATCTGGTTGAAGCCGCTGTATAAAACCGGTGCGGTGTCTGCGGCCATGGGAAGCGGCAGGGCCAGATCCACCAGGACCCGGCGGCCCGCATCCGGGCGCAGATCCAGTGTGAGCGGGACAGGCAGATCCTCCGGCTGGATCAGCGCCCGGAAAGCGCTGTTGTTTTCACCGCAGAATTTTTCACGCAGGCCGATGCAGTCAAACGCCGCAAAGAAACGTGCCAGCTGCTGTTTCATGCCGGTGGAGCTTTCATCATCGCCGCAGCCAAAAAAGCGGCATTTGTCCGGAAGAACGACACTTTTGGCAAAATTCAAAAGCTGCCCGGAGCAGATCTTCCGAAGCTCAAAATCAAAGAGCTTGCGGGTGCGGTTGAGCTCGTCCAGCTCGTGTTTCAAACAGTCCGGCTGGGCCAAGATCCGGCCCAGTAAAAGGGAGATGCTCAGATGCACCCGGTTTTTTTCATCCAGCCAGTAGGTGCCTTTTCGATATACAGGCGAATATTGGCAGATCCGGCCAAAGCAGCTGTGAAAGCGGGTTTTGCAGCCGGGCAGGCAGCTGATGCCGGTGTCCAGATCCAGCCTTGCCCACCGGTCCTCCTCGGTGATGCGCAGTTCCAGCAGAAGGTTTTGCTTTCCGGTGTTGAAAAGCCCGTGCAGGCAAAGCGGAAAGGATCGGGACAAAAGATACTGTCCATCCTGGACCACTGCTGAAAATGCAGAACAGATTTGGGAAATCAGGGTGCCGTCGTTTCGTTCGGTGCTGGTTGCTGTGTTCATGATGTGCAGACCTCGTTTCTCTCATTTTGTGTGGGTTCTTTCATGGAAAAAAGCTGCGTGGTGCGGCCTGTTGCAAACGCCCAAAACCCCGCGGCACCCACACTGTAACACAGCGCCGTTTTGAATGCAAACCGCAGATACCAGCCCGAAAATGCCAGCGTATCCCGTGTTTTGGGCAAGGTCCTGCCGCCTTTTGAAAGACGTCCCTCTTTTTTTCACAAATTCAAAAATTTTTTCAAAAGGGCCGAAAACCGCTTTCAAAAAAATATTTTTTGCTGTGAGGACGTGGCGCATCCGGCGGGATACATTGCCCGAAAACCGGGCAGACGTCTTGAAAAACACGCAGGGTCTTGAAAATCGGCGTGGATTGACGGCCCCGGAATGCAGCGGTAGAATACCCCTGCCGGCAGGAAAAAGCCAAAGGCCGCTGCCGTGCTGATTTGAAAAACAGGAGAGGTCGTGTATGAGCGTTCAAAATGGGTTTCGGGTGGAAAACGGTGTGCTGAAAGCGTATCAGGGCACAGACGAAAACGTGGTGCTGCCCGAAGAGGTGTCGGTGATCGGTGCGGGGGCGTTTTCCGGCTGCCGGGGCCTTCAAAATCTGATTTTGCCGAAAGGGCTCAAAGAAATTCGGGAGTATGCCTTTTTCAAATGCACCCGCCTTGAAAAGCTGATCGTTCCCGCCGGGGTCACAGCGGTGGGGGACTGCGCGTTTTTTCACTGCACACAGCTGAAAAGCATCCTCTTTTCCGGTTCGGACACACAGATCGGCCGCAATGCCTTTTGGGGCTGCTGCCGCCTTGAAAATGTGACCCTTCCCGAAAAGCTCACAGCCCTGAGCGACGGCATCTTCTGCGGCTGTGCCTGCCTTAAAAAAATCACGCTGCCAGAGAGCCTGTCGTTTATCGGCGTCCGTGCCTTTGCCGAATGCCGGGGGCTGGAGGCGCTGGAGATTCCGGACTCGGTTCGGGCCCTCGGCACCTCTGCCTTTCGAAATTGTGCAGCCCTCAAAGAGCTTCGCATCCCCGCATCGGTGCAAAAGGTCCCATGCAATCTGCTGGAAGGCTGCAAAACCCTGGAACGCATCACCCTGCCAAAGCAGGGCACGGTGGGAGCCGGCGCTTTTTCCGGCTGCGAAAGCCTCAAAGCCGTTTTGCTTCCCAAGGGGATGAGGGTGCTGGGCGAAAACACCTTTGCCGGCTGCACGGCCCTTGAAAGGGTGGAGCTGCCAAAGAGCCTTCTTTCCATTGAGCGGCATGCGTTTTATGGGTGCGGGCGGCTTCGCAGGCTGTCCATCCCCCAGGGAGTGACCGCCGTTGCCTACCGGGCCTTTGAAGGCTGCGCCGCAAAAAGCAAAGGGGAAAACGGCCTTGTGCAGCTGAGCGGCTGGGTCATCGAGGCGGATGAACAGCTCACGGCGGCAAAGCTGCCCGGGGGCTGCCTTGGCATTGCAAACAGCGCCTTTGCCGACTGCCGCCGCCTGCAAAAGGTTTTTCTGCCAAAAACCGTGCGCTCCATCGGCGGCTGTGCGTTTTACGGCTGTGTAAAGCTGAAAGCCGATTTTGTGCCCCAAACGGTCACGCAGATCGGCAAAGATGCCTTCAAAGGCTGCATCCTGCCCGGCAAGAGGGCATGCACGGCCCGCTGACAGCAAAAAGGGCCGCCCCTTCAAATGGGCGGCCCTTTTTTGAAACGATCTTTTTTGCCGCTTTGCGGCGCATCAGGGGAGCGTGGTGTGCAAAAGCACCATGCACACCACATAGGCAATGGAAAAGCTCAGCGCAAGCGAGCCCGCAACAATGGGGCCGACAAACAGGCGGGACCTTACCGTTGCCTTTGCGGGGTCCTCTTCACGGTAAAGAAGGCGCAGCTGCCGGCCCGCCTTCATGGAGGAAGAAACATAGTCGCTGTAAAATTCGTAGGTCCTGCCGTTTACGGTGTAGGCAACGACGGGAATCTTATTGATGCGGGACTCGGAATGAAAACCCGGCCGGTACTTTTGGTGATCGAACCGAACAATGGTCCCGGTGCATTCCCGGAAGGTTTTCAGCTTGCGGGAGCAGCTTGTGATGAGACACGCCGTGACGATGAAAAGAACGATCGGAATGATGATGAGCGATTTCAAAAACAGTTCCACTGCCGCTTTCCTCCTTTGCGGATGAATGAAAAATCGGGGGCTGAAAGCCCTTTGGCCGGCCGGGCCCTCAGCGGGCCTGGAAATCAAAGCGCAGGATCTGCATGTGCAGCTGCTTGTCGCTTACCTTGGAAAGCAGGCGGAAAAACGGGGGAACACAGGGGTCCTTCAGATTCTGATAGCCCAGCATATACCCCCGAGAAGAGGCCTTTGCGTTTTTCAGCCAGGGCAGGACATCCTTTTCCAGACTGCCAACGTGGAAGTAAGCATCCACCTTCTGGATGCCCGCCTGCTTGATCCAGGTTTTCAGCATCATTTTCAGGGCGGTTTTCCCGGCGGTGTCAAACACCAGCTTTCCGCCGGGGAATTGCAGGGCCATCCGGTTGACAAGGGCCTGTACATCCTTGGTTTCAAAATAATAGAACACGCCTGCCGCAAAAAGCACCGCACCGCCGGAGGCATCGATCTCATCGAACCAGGCGGTATCCTTCAAATCGCAGCCGATGTTTTGCACCCGCTCTGCGGCGGGAATGAGCTCACTGCGCACCGCAATCACATCCGGCAGGTCGATGTTGTAAATGCGGCAGCTGCCGTTGTCGCAGGCTTCGCCGGTCTGGTCCAGGCCGCAGCCCAGGTTCACCACAGCGGCATTGGGGTGGCTTTTCAGGTATTCCTTCACCTCAAAAGCAAGATCGGTCTGCCGCATGGCCACCTCCAGCGCGCCGAACCGCTGCATAAAGCCGGACATTTTGCCTTCGATCAGGGAAAAATCATAGTCCAGCTGGTCCATGAGCTGCACCGCTTTTGGGTCGGAATAAATGGAAGGGAAGATCTGTGTGCACAGTTTCCTTGCATACAACGGGATGACAAGGGTTTCCTGAAGGGTGTTTTGTTCAATGTGGAATTTGTTTTTATTCATGCGGCATGCCTCCTCACGCAAATGCCCGTATCCGGCAAAGGGCGCATCTCCCCGCTTTGCGGGTCTGCCGGACGGAGCGGTTTGTCTAAACTAACTACATGGTAGCACAAATGCATCCGCTTTTCAATCAGGCTGTGCAAAAAGCAGACAGACTTTCTTTGCAAGAGAAAATCGGTGCGGAAATATTGGACAAATTGTAAATTGTTATTTTTCTGTCAAAACAGGCTGTTCAAAGTTTTTCAGAAATGATACTATGGAAAAAAGCAATTCCAAAGGGGGCTGCCGGTCTTTTTGCCAGCTGCCCGAAAGGGTCCCGGACCTTTCAGAAAAGCAGCCCCCGAAAAGAAAGGCAAAACGGCTTTGCCGATGATGAAAAACAAAGGAGCAGAATTTTATGGACCAGAAAAAACGATACACAGCCCTTGCCAAGGTGGTCAAGATCACGCCGGTGCATCAGCATCGCTCAAGCAAAGAGCCGTTTCGGAACAGGGCCCATGTGGAATTTACAGATCATAACGGCTCGCCAGCACGGGGGGACTTCTTTATAGCCGGCACCCCGATGTACACCACCATCCGGCTGAACAGTCTGGTGGAAATCGAGTACGGCCAGGACACACAGTTCGGAAAATACCCGGTATCCCTTCAGGACCCCCACCGTTACGACCGGGTGCCCACCCAGGCGGAGCTGGACACTTCCAGAAGGCACCGGGACCGTATACTGATGAAGGGCCTGATCGGCGTTGGCGGCGTTTTTATAATGTCAACGCTTTTCGGTATGCTGCACACCCCGTTTGTGTTCATCCTGGCGGTGCCAGTGGCATACATGGCGGTGAAGTTTGATGCAAAGCAGGGAAAGCTGGACCGGGATGCGCTTCGGAACTGGAGCGTGCCGGCACAAAAGGAAGAGCAGGAAAAAAGCACACTGTAACAAGGGGCCCCAAAAGCGGAAAAAAGCAAAGAAACCCCCTTGCCCCAAAGCACCCTTTTCTGCTATAATGAATTCACTGCTTTAGCACGGCAGATTGACAAAGAAGGGGGCGGCAGAGATGGAACAAGCTCCGCAGCAGAGCTTTCAGAAGGGCCTGAAAGACGGCCTGCCCATCTGTCTTGGTTATTTTGCGGTATCCTTTGCCTTTGGCATCACGGTGGTGGGGGCGGGTTTCCCGGCCTGGCTGGCGGTGCTCATCAGCGCCACCAACCTGACAAGCGCCGGCCAGCTGGCAGGGCTCACGGTGATCACAGCGGGGGGCGGCTTTGCGGAAATGGCCATGACCCAGCTCATCATCAACCTGCGCTATGCCCTGATGAGCTTTTCCCTCACCCAAAAGCTTTCGGCACGGTTCGGCACCATCGACCGGCTGCTTGCAAGCTTTGTGGTCACCGATGAAATTTTTGCGGTGGCATCCAGCCAGCCGGGCGAAATAAGCCGGCGGTATCTGTTTGGGCTGGCGATTTCGCCCTTTGGCGGCTGGGTGCTGGGCACCCTGGTGGGTGCGGCTGCCGGTGCGGTGCTGCCGGAAATGGTGGTTTCGGCGCTGGGCATTGCCATTTACGGAATGTTTGTGGCCATTGTGGTGCCGCCCATCAAAAAATCCCGCCGGGTGCTGGCTGTGGTGGCCATTGCGGCATCGGCAAGCTGCCTTTTAAAATGGGTGCCGGTGTTTGCCGGCCTTTCCGAAGGCTTTCGGATCATCATCAGTGCGGCCTTGGCGTCCCTTGTGGGGGCTGCCCTGTGGCCTGCCGGAACAGTGGAGGGTGCCTGAATGAAGCTTGGATATCTGCTTTCCTCGGTTGCGGTCATGGCGCTGACCACCTATCTCATCCGGATGCTGCCGCTGGTTTTGCTGCGCAGAAAGATCACGAACCCCTTTTTGTGCAGTTTTCTCAGCTATGTGCCCTATGCGGTGCTGGCGGCCATGACCATCCCGGCCATTTTTTCTTCCACGGCCAGCCTGCCCTCGGCAGTGGGCGGCTTTGCGGCGGCACTGATCGCCGCCTACCTGGGTGCCAGCCTGATGCCGGTGGCCCTGTGCGCCTGCGGAACAGTGCTTGGCATCGAGCTGATCATGCAATTGATTTGAATAAAGCAAAAAAGCGCGGCTGCAAAAGCAGCTGCGCTTTTTTCAATATGATTTGCTTTTTTGCTGAGGGGTTCTCCCGTTTGCCGGCGGAACGCTCTTTGCGGGGCACATAAGGCACCTTGGAAAAGCGTTAGAAATTCGCGCTGTTCCAGCCCCAGTCGGGTGTGGCCAGATAGCGCACATACACATCGGTGGGCGCAACCGAAAGCTCTTTGTTCAGCAGTTCGCAAACGGCCTTGGTCATGCGCTCGCTGCCTTCGCGGTTGATATGATCGCCCCATACCTTCACCTGGACCAGCGCAAAGGGACGATCGCCTTCCCCATGAAACCATATACGGCTGTTGTCCAGCAGCTCAACCAGCAGCCACTGCTCCGACTTGTCGGGCAGAAAGGTGATGATCCGGCCAAGCTCTGTTTTGATCCGCTCAGCTTTTTCCTGTTCGACGGGACGATTGGTGTGGATTTGAATGCAAGGCATAGTAGTTTCTCCTTTTTAATCGTATATGGATTTTAACAAGCATCTATGGTATAGTATTTTCAATGGGAATATTTGGATGCTGCCATTGTGAAGAATGAGATAAAGGACTGCTGATTTATGAACATTACACAAACAAAAGATATCCGCGCGGCAAACCGCTGGCGGCTGTACAAGCAGGTGCTGCACCACTATCCAATCAGCAGGGCAAAACTGGCAACCGTTACGGGTCTGAACAAGGCAACCGTTTCGGCCATTGTAAAAGAATGGATGGACATCGGCCTGCTGGTGGAAACCGAACGGGAAAGCACTGCAAGCGGCCGCAAGCCGATTTTGCTCATGCCCCAGTTGAATGCGGGGCACATCCTTGCCATTGAGATCGATGTGACCTCAGTGCGGCTGGTCATGACCACCCTTTCTGCTGAAACGGTGCTGCTGCGTGAGGATTTTCCCATTACGGAAAGCCATTTTACCAGTGTGTACAAACAGCTGATCCATGCGATTGATTCTCTTTTGATGCAGGAGCCGGCTTCACCCTATGGGCTGGTGGGCATCGGGGTGGCCATTCACGGCATTGTGGACCTGTCGGGCCTGATCCGCTTTGTGCCGCGTTTGGGCTGGCGCAATGTGGACCTGAAGGTGCTTTTGCGGGAACGGTACCATGTGCCTGTTTTTGTGGACACCGACGGAAACCTGGCAGCGCGGGCAGAATACAGCATGTCGGAAATCGAACAGCACAAGCCTTATCAGAGCCTGGCAGTGGTCAATATCGGAGATTCCATCTCAGCGGGTCTGATCGTGAACGGCTCGGTGCTGCGGGGCCACCATGGGTTCGCAAATGCGATCGGCCACCAGACCATCAAGTTTGATGAGACACGGCAGTGCTTCTGCGGCCGCTATGGCTGCTGGGAGCAGTACTGCACCGACAGCGCCATTCTTGCCCAGGCAAATGAAAAGCTGGAAACCCCGGTGAACAGCATCCGGCAGCTGGTGGATCGAATTCGGCACCAGGACCCTGCCGCTGAGGAGATTTTGAGCAAATTCATTTATTATCTGGCAATCGGCATCACCAACATGGTGTTTTGGTACGATTGCGAGGCCATTGCGGTAAGCTCGGAACTGCTGAGTGCTTTGCCCTATGAATTCCCGAACCTTTTGCAGAAGGTGGTGCTGCCCATTACCCACTCAGAGCACATCTATCTGTCCACACTGGGGCAGTATGGCGCAATTTTAGGGGCGGCAAACGATGTGCAGGAACACTTTTTTCAGGAAATCACCGATTTCCCCTGCAATGGATAAATAATTGAAAAACAGAGCCTGTAAATTCATACAGGCTCTGTTTTTTATCAGTCGTACAGTAACTTATGTCTGAAATAGAAGAAGTGATCGCTGTGACTGTGAATAGACAGCACCTTGGTATGAGGGTGGTCCTGAGAGCCGAACTCCTTGCCGAATTTGCCAATGGTCAGGGCCTGGCCGCCCACATACAGGCAGGAGTAGTTGAAGAACAGCTCGTCCATCATTTGCTGAGAAACCAGATAGTGCATATAAGAGGGGGTTTCAACCAGCAGACGGTCGATGCCGAAACGCTTGAGGATATACAGGGCCACACGGGAATCAGGCATTTTGCTGCCGGTGCCAAGGACCAGCACCTTATCCTGATTGGCCTTCATGGAAGCAATCAGCTCATCGGTGACATCCTCAGTGGTGGATGCGGTCACCACAAAGAAATCGTTTTTGATCTTTTCCTTTACCAATTCAACGCCTGCGGCAGAGGTGCTGATCATCACAGGCACCTCAGGCGTGTTGAACAGAACATGGTCAAAGGGGATGTCGGTGGCATCCAAAGAGGTGATGATGTTCCAGGGCACCGGGGGTTTGCCGGCCTGGATGCGCATATCCTCCAGATCCTGATCGAATACATGGCAGGTGTAATCGGCCTCAGCATTCATGGTGCCGGCGCCCAGCATTACACCGTCCGAAACAGAGCGCAGCATGTTCAGGATGAACCAGTCGGTATCGGCACCAGCGGGGTCATACATGTTCAGCTTTGCAATCAGCGGGCCCTGGGGCGCATCGGTAAAGGCGATGCGCCCGTCCAAAGAGGTCACCAGAGAGGTATAGGTGCAGGGACGGTCCTCATGCAGCTCAAAGAATTTGAGGTCGCCGTAAATATTGCGGATCTTATCGCAGCTGAGAGTCTCCACCTTGCAGTTTTCCAGGTCCTTGCTGGCATAGATGCGCTCTACCTTCAAACGATCAGCGTCAAAAGGCATTTTGAACAGAGAAGTTGCCATGGTGTTCCTCCTCATCAAATCAGGCTGCCGCCGCAAACGTGCATGATCTCACCGGTCATGAAGCCGCTTTCCTCGCTGGAAAGGAAGGAGATCGCGTTGGCCATGTCGGAGACCTTGCCCATCTTATGCAAAGGATACAGAGAAGCATACGCCTCTTCCAGAGCCTTGGGATCTTCAGCTTCCTGGAAGCGCTGTTCGATCATGGGGGTGCGCACCAGACCGGGCAGGATGGCGTTTACACGGATGTGGGGGGCATACTCCAAAGCGATGCACTTGGTGAGCATGATGACCGCTGCCTTGGAGGGGCAGTAGCCGATGCGCTCGGGGATGGGGCGCACGCCCAGGTCGGAGCCAACGGTGACGATGGTGGAGCCTTCCTGCTTTTTCAGCTCGCTGATGGCAGCCTTGCACATGTTGAACACGCCGCCTGCATTGATGCCAAGCTCACGCATGAAGCTCTCGGAGCTGGTGCTCTCCAGAGAACCGATAAAGGTCACACCAGCACAGCATACCAGCTTGTTTACACGGCCGAATACTTCCACAGCACGGGCAACAACGGCCTCGGCCTGGCCGTACTGGGTCAGGTCAGCCTGAACATAGATGGCATTCTCGCTTTCAATGTGCATGGCGGGCTCGATGCCGCAGCCAACCACCTTGGCGCCTTCTGCCAGGAACATTTTTGCAACGCCTTCGCCAATGCCGGAGCTGGCGCCGGTAACGATAACAACCTTGTTTTCAAATTTCATGATGGTTTCCCTTTCTTTTGTGGTCGATCAGATGCGCTCAAAACGGCTGTAACGGTGTACGCCGAAGTTTTCCTCGTTCTGCACACAGCGAGTGAGCTCGTAAGGGTGCTGGAACTTTGATTCAAAACGTGCGATCAAAGCAGCCTGAACGTCCTGAGCATCCACCTTTTTCCAGCTTTCCAGGCTTTCCCAAACAAAGATGAAGTGCATTTCGCCGGGCTTGTTGTCGTTTACCCAAACCTCTTTATAAAGGAAGGGGATGTGGTCAAACAGATCGCTTTCTGCTTCGCCCAGGGTCCACACCTCGTGGTCCACTTCCAGAAATTCTTTCACAAATTCGGGAGCGGTGTGAAAAACCAGGTGCTCTACGGGATAATGCTCACCTTTAACATAAGTATAACCCTGCATGATGTTGTCCTCCTTAAAAAATATTGTTTGCTTTTTGAAAATCAGGAATTTGCGGCTTTCATCTTTTCAGCCAGGTCACGAACCTGCTGTGCGATATCCGGGCGGGTCTCAAGAGAATCCCGGTCGGAGTTGGGCAGGCAAACCTCGCCCAGGCATTCGGTGCTCAAATCGTTCAGCAGATTTTTCAGCACCAGTTCGCCGCCCAGAAACTGGTTGGGAAACGAAGGTGCGCCGCCAACCATCAAAATGGCACCCTTGCGCACAGGCTGCTCGGGCATATCGCCGCGCACATGGCCAGCCCAGTAAACCTGAAAACGGTCGATCAGGGCCTTCATTTTGCCGGTGACCGAGTGGAAGTACATGGGGCTTGCCAAAAGCACGTTGTCCGCTTCTTCCAGCTTTGCATAGATCTCCTGCATGCCGTCTTTAACAGCGCATTCTTTTTTGCGCCAGCAATAGCGGCAGTCCAGGCAGGGGCCGATGTTCTGAGCACGGTAGGCGTCGATGATCTCATACTCGCCGCCCAGGGTTTCCAGAAACAGGTCCACCATTTTGCGGGTATGACCGTTTTTGCGTGCGGCACCAATGATAACCAGAGTTTTCATTGAAGTTCCTTTCTACAATTCGATATTTGGTTTATTCCGCTTCAGAAGAGGCCTTTTCAGAGGCCTGTTCTGCAAGATGTGCTTTCTGGTTGAATTTGGTGAAATGCATAACGGCAAAAACAACAACCAGAACGGCATAGGCGATGATAAAGTCCTTGTTGGGAGCATAAGCCTCAGTGAGCAGCAGGCCGGGCGAATGGATCATGCCGATCAGAGTCAGAGCGATCGCAACAACGTTGGTGATGGAAGCTTCCTTCCACTTGTTGTCGATGATGAAAACGAACACACAGCCAACCAGCAGGCCCACAAAAGCGGAGCCGGCATCGAAGGCAATGAAGCCGGGCAGAGCGCCTTCGGCCATATTGTCCACAAAGAAGTCCATGATGACCGGCAGCGAGGCCATGATAACGGCCGGGAAATATTTCTTTTCCACAACTTCAAAGGCCTGGGAGTAGCTGGAAAGACCAACAAAGGCCAGAATGGGCAGAACAACCGCTTCAGGGATGAAGGCAGTGATGATGGCAGCAAGGCCGGTCAGGCTTACCATAGCATACAGAACAACGATGCCCAGATGGTAGCCGGTGCCGGAGCCCATCTTTTTCCAGCCGGGATAGCCCCAGTACAGGCCCATGGCCAGAGGGCTGCCGAACAGTGCGCCCACCATGCTGGCGATACCGGCCAGCACCAGGGGCTGGGTGGTGCCAAAGAAGTCATCGCCGCATTCCTTGGCCTGTTCCACGGCCTGAATGCCGGTAACGACCTCGTTGATGGTAAACACGATGATGATGGGCAGGAAGGGCATGGTGAGATTGAACACCTCAGAGCTGAAGATGTTCAAAAACGGGCGGGGCAGATAGAAGCCCAGGTTTGCCAGTGAAGCGGTAACACTGCTGAAGGCCATGCTGCCGGTGCCCCAGGCAATTCCGGCGCCAATCACGATGGCGATGAGGGCAGCGGGCAGTTTTGTGTTGATCTTGCCCAGATAAATCACGAACAGAACCATCAAGGACAGCCAGCCGACCAGGGGCATGGCAAGGATGCCGTTCATGGACTGAAGGATCAGAAAAGCCATTGCACCGCCGGCCAAAGAGCCAAACAGTGCCCCCGCGGGAACGATTTTCAGGATGTAGGGCACAACGTATGCGCCGATCACAAAAATCAGACCGCTGATGAAATGGGCCAGAACACCCACACGGAAGGCCAGCAGGCCGTCACCGGTGGTGGTGTACACCGGAAGCATGATGCTGAACAGCCAGATGAACATGCGGCCGGTCTGCATACCGGCGGGGATCGCAGTCAGGTTGGGGTCGCCGCGCTTTGCGGCCAGGTTCCGATACATCAGCCACAGGCCGCCGTTCAGGATAACGGTGGACAGCATCAAGCCGGGCATCATGGTGCCGAACACCAAAGAGCCGTCCAGCTGGAAGGTGGACATCAGGATCGCTACGGCTACAATGACCTTGGAAAAACCATCGAAAAATACGCCGATGGAGGCATCCAGGTCTGCCTTTTTGAACAATGGGATTTTTGCGGTAGACATTGTTTTTTCCTCCTTTTATCTTACAGCAGTGCTGTTAAATAACTTTCTCAGCCGGACCCGGACCCGGAACGGCCCGGTTGCGAAGCAGCCGCGCTTTTGCCGCAAGCGCACCGGCAACAAACAGATACAAAACACCAAAAAGCGTACCCACAGGGGAGAAAAGCGATACTTCGCTTGCATGGATCATGCCCACAAAAGAGCACCCCGCAAGCGCAAGGGCAAAAGCGGCAGCGCGGCCGTATTTTTTATCCACAATATAAGCCAGCAGACCGGCGATCAGCAGGCTGGAAAGAAACGCCCCGTTTGCCAGATACTGAATGCCGTTTATGGGCACTGAGAATTCCGCAAATCCGGCAGTGCCGATCGCATCCACTGTGGAGCCTGCTGCCTGAACGGCTGAGTTGATCAGCGTTTGAATGTACTGGAAGAGGATGGGCACCATCGAAATGAGGATGACGTTGTTGTACTTGTGGTCGATTCCCTGGAAGGTGGCTGCTGTTACCGAGAAACCAATAAAAATCAGCAGAACCATCACCGCTTCGGTGGGGATCAGCGCCATCAGTACACCGGTCAGGCCGGTGGTGCAGATCAAAAGATAGGCGGCCGCGTTTACAAGCGAGAAGCCCGCATGTGCATCCAGCTCCTTCCAGCCAGGGTGGCCAAAGTACACTGTGGTGGGAAAGGGATTGCCGAATAAGGAGCCGATCACGCTGGAGAAGCCGTCCATGATCATGGAACGGCGTTCGGGATAGACATCTCCTGCGGACCGGGCTGCTTCCACACCCTGCAGGGTGGAAAGAAAGTTGTTGAGCTGCAGCGGAATGATGATGGGCAGGAAGGGCACGATGCCGCTCAGGCCTTTGAAAATATCACCGACGCACAGCCGCGGCGGGTAAAAACCCAGGCTGCTGAATGAATGGGTGAAATTGTCCAGGCTCAAATAGCCTGTGCACCAGGCGATCGCAGAGCCCAAAACCACGGCAGCAAGGCCCGAAGGGATCTTGGCGAAACGCCTGTCGGCCTTGCCCAGATAATCAATGATCACAATAAACAAGGGCAGCAGCGCATAAACCGGCCGGTCGTAAACCATTGAGATGCCCACAAAAGAAAGCCAGACAATGGCGGCCGAGGCCATGTTGCCCATCAGGGCGCTGTGGGGCACGTTTTGAACGATCCATTTGCCGACGAAAGCGCCCAGGATCTCGATAAAGCCGCCGATGAAGCAGGCAGCAAGACCGATCTGAAAGGCATATTCGGCGTTGCCGGTCTGCCAATAGATGGGGCCCATGATCAGATACAGCCATCCGCTCAGCTGCGAAGCACCAATGCCAAAGGGCTGAGCGGTTACATTGTGCCGCTGTTCACGCTGTGCAAGTGAGTGTGCCTCATGGAAATACCACAAATTTCCCAAAAAGACAGCAACACCGATGCCGGGCAGCATTTTGCCCAAAACGATCTCTGCGGGCATACCGAATACAAACAGCATGATTCCTGTGGCGGAAAGGATCTTTGAAAATCCATCAAAAAAGACACCCAGTGAGGCATCAATATCACCTTTGCCCCACCATCTGTAACGAAAAGCCATGCGGGATACCACTCCTCCATTTGTTTGACAGTTAAATTATATTTCCGAGTATAGCATTTGAAGGATGAATTGTCAATAAATTATCATACTTGACGGAAAAATCGGGTTTTATGCCAAAAAATAAGGATATTTACCGAATATAAACTATATATATTACAGAAATAAAGCGATTTTGAAAACAATCGACATTTTGTGCCTGCTGAATTTAATGTCAATAAAGTTTTTGACTTAAACTTTTAGATCCGCACAAAGACTGAGCGCACAGCAAACGTGGAAAAGCATCCGGCACGTTTGCTGCAGGGGGCGCTGTGTGAACAAAAAGGTGGGGAACCATGCGGGCAGGCCTCTTTTTTGTTCACAAAAAATTTTCTTGCACAGGCAAAAGAGGGGTGCTATAATAGGAAATCGCCAAAGCTGTAAAAAAGAAAGTACTTACCAAAAGGAAAGTAACTTACAAGTTTTATAGTGGCTTTAAAAATTCGGTTTGCTGTGATAAAATAAGCGGAACAAGGGAGAGGAATGCCGTGTACAAAAAGAAAATGCAGGAGGACATCCGCTGCCCGCTGGAATACGGCCTGGAGGTGTTCGGCGGAAAATGGAACTCCCGCATTCTGTGTGTGCTGGCCGGCATGGGCACGCTGCGATACAGCGAGCTGCGAAAAGAGCTGACCAACATCACCGATGCGGTATTGGCCGCTGCCCTGAAAAAGCTGATGGAGGCACAGATGGTGGAAAGGCGGTCCTACAACGAGATCCCGCCCCGGGTGGAATATACCCTCACCGAGAAGGGGCGGTCGGTCATTCCCATTCTGCAAAGCATCTGCCGGTGGGCAGGGGCCTTTCAGAAAGAGGCCGGGGCAGTTCAGTGCTGCGGAAAATGCGACTATCAAACAAAGTAAGGAAAGCGGGAAACAGCACAAAAAATGGAAAACGAAAACAGCAGAACATTTTTGCAAAAAGGCTGGGTCGTGGCGCTTCTGGCCATGATCTGCTGCTTTTTGTGGGGGAGCGCCTTCCCCTGCATCAAGATCGGCTACGCAATGCTGGGCATTGCCTCACAGGATGTGAACGCTCAGATTTTGTTTGCGGGCGTCCGCTTTGCACTGGCGGGCCTGCTCACCATCCTGATGGGAAGCGCCATTGGGCGCAAAGCCCTTTTCCCCCAAAAAGGCTCCTGGGGCATGGTGGCCCGGCTTTCGCTGGCGCAAACGGTGCTTCAGTATCTGTTCTTTTATGTGGGCCTTGCGCACACCACCGGGGTCAAGGCTTCCATCATTGAGGCGGCAAACGTCTTCTTTGCCATTTTGATGTCCAGCCTTCTGTTCCATTATGAAAAGCTGGGCAGGGGCAAGCTTCTGGGCTGCCTTGTGGGCTTTGCGGGCGTGGTGCTCATCAATCTGAACGGCACCGGGCTTGACAGCAGCATGTCCTTTTTCGGCGAGGGCTTCATACTGCTTTCCACCCTGTCTTATGCGCTCAGCTCGGTGCTGATTAAAAAGTACGGCGAACGGGAAAACCCGGTGGTGCTGAGCGGCTACCAGTTCCTGCTGGGCGGCCTGGCAATGGCGGCGGCGGGCTTTGGCATGGGCGGCCGGCTGGGCGGCTTCACCGTAAGTTCCGCTTTGCTGATGCTCTACATGGCCCTCATTTCGGCGGCGGCATACTCCATCTGGGGCATCCTGCTCAGGCACAACCCGGTGGGCCGGGTGGCGGTGTTCGGCTTTATGAACCCGGTGTTCGGGGTGATTTTGAGCGCCGCTTTGCTGGGTGAGCGCAATCAGGCATTCACCCTGAAGGGGCTTGTTTCGCTGCTGCTGGTGTGCGCCGGCATTTATCTGGTCAATCAGGATTTTTTGGAAAAGAAAAAGGAGAAAAACAAATGAAAAACATGTACAAGATTTCCCTCGCATATCTCACCTTCGGCCTTGTCAGCGGTGTTTTCCACCACGAAGCCGCTTACTGGACCCATTTTGAGGGCGATTCGGCTTTGTCCCGGGTGCACCCCCACGCCATCCTGCTGGGCGGTGTCCTGTTCCTGCTGGTGCCTTTGTTCATGAAGGCTTTTGAGATCCAAAAAGAGAAAAGCTTCCGGGTGTTTTTGTGGGTCTACAACCTGGGCCTTGTGATGACCTTGGGCTTTATGTCTGCCCGGGGCGTCTGCCAGATGTTCTTTATGCCCATCCCCAGCTTTTTGGACCACATGCTGGGCGGCATGGCCGGCATCGGCCACATCATCCTCACCGTGGGTCTGGGCTTTTTCTACCACGCACTGATGAAGTCCTGCAAAAAGGACGCATAATAAAGATAAGATTTTGAGCGGGGGCACTTTCAGCCCCTGCTCTCTTTCCATAAAAAGGAGGTATTTCAAATGTTTGCTTCTGTTGCTCATATCGGTTTTACTGTGAGTGATCTGGACCGCTCGGTGGAATTTTACCGGGACACCCTGGGCCTTGAATGGGTGGGTGAAATGAAGATGGACGGACCCCAGACCGCAGCGCTCTTTCAGCGGGAAGGATGCAGCGCCCGGGTGGGCTACCTGCGGACGGCGGATAAAAACGCACCGCTGGTGGAGCTGATCCAGTTTGTGGATGCGCCTGCGGTTTCGGACGAACCCAGCCTGTTCAAGACCTCCATTTCGGAAGCCTGCTTTGCCACCGACGACATCGACCGGGATTACAAGGCCCTGCGGGCAAAGGGTGTGGAGTTCCTTTCAGAGCCCCAGACCTTTGACAGCACCCGCTATGGCTTTGGCAAAAGCCGGGCGGTATATTTCTTTGACCCGGACCGGAACGTGCTGGAATTGATCCAGCCGGTGCGGGAATAAACCGGCCAGCCCGGGAAAGGAGCGCCCTATGGCCCAAAAACCCATTTGCGTACACGATGCGACCCAGAACAACCTGAAACACGTTTCGCTGGAGATCCCCAAAAACCAGATCACGGTGGTCACCGGCGTTTCCGGCTCGGGAAAATCCTCGCTGGTGCTGGACACCATCGCCGCCCAGTCCCGCCGGGAGCTGAACGAAACCTTCCCCAGCTTTTCCCAGCGGTATCTGCCCAAATACCGGCGGCCCCATGTGGCGGCCATCGAGCATCTGCCCGCCGCCATTGTCATCGACCAGAAAAAGCCCGGCTCCAATGTGCGGTCCACCCTGGGCACCTACACCGATATCTATTCCATCCTGCGGGTGCTGTTTTCCCGGGTGGGCAGGCCCTTTGTGGGCTATTCCGACTCCTTCTCCTTCAACCATCCCCAGGGGCGCTGCCCCCGATGTGACGGCTTGGGCGAGGTGACCGAGCTGGATGTGCACAAGCTGGTGGATTTTGACAAATGCCTGAACGATGCGGGGGTCATCCGGTATGTGGCCTTTGAACCGGGCCAGTGGCGCTGGCTCTATTACGGGGCCTCGGGCCTGTTTGACAACAACAAAAAAATCCGGGATTACACCCCCGAAGAGCTGGACCTGTTTTTGTACCAGGAGCCCATGAAGCTGAAGGACCCCCCGCCGGATTACTATAAGACAGCGACCTATGAGGGCCTGATGTACCGGATGAACCGGATGCTCAAGCGGGACGATGCCAAGGTGCACTGGAAAAAGCTGGAACCGCTGGTCACCCAGGGGCCCTGCCCGGTGTGCCGGGGCCAGCGGCTGAACCCCACCATTCTGTCCTGCAAGATCGGCGGCAAAAACATTGCCGATGTGACCGGCATGCCCCTGGGCGAAATCTTGCAATGGCTGGAAGCCATCACCGACCCGCTGGCGGTGGACATCAAGGATTCCCTCAAGGACCGCATCGGGGCGCTCATCGACATCGGCCTGGACTATCTCACGTTGGACCGGCCCATGGGCACCCTTTCCGGGGGCGAGGCCCAGCGGTGCAAGATCGCAAAATACAACAATTCCTCCCTTTCGGACCTTTTGTATGTGCTGGATGAGCCCAGCGTGGGCCTGCACAGCCACGACATCCACCGGCTGAGCGAGGCCATCCAGGGCCTGCGGGACCGGGGCAACACCGTTTTGATGGTGGAGCACCACCGGGAGATGATGGAAATTGCCGACCACATTGTGGATATGGGCCCCGGTGCGGGAACCGCCGGCGGCCAGGTGCTGTTTGAGGGCAGCTACCCACAGCTTTTGAAGGCGGACACCCTCACCGGCCGGCTGCTGCGCCAGAAAAGCGAATTCAAACAGCAGCTGCGCACCCCGAAGGACTGGTTCCAGATCCAAAACGCCCGGCTCCACAACCTGCAAAATCTAAATGTGAAGCTGCCCTTGGGGGTGCTCACGGTGATCGCCGGCGTGGCGGGCTCGGGCAAAAGCTCGCTGATGCGGGTGTTTGAAGCCGAGTATCCGGGCAGGCTCATTTCCATCCAGCAGCGGGACATCGGGGTGAGCCTGCGCTCCACCCCGGGTACCTACACCGGCGCTTCGGATGATATCCGCCGGCTTTTTGCCGCAAAAAGCAAA
The DNA here is from genome assembly GCA_020025635.1 of Allofournierella sp. Classification (GTDB taxonomy): domain Bacteria; phylum Bacillota; class Clostridia; order Oscillospirales; family Ruminococcaceae; genus JAHHRU01. Next base: position 54,769 of record JAHHRU010000012.1, on the reverse strand, counting down.
AAGCCGGTGGGGCTTTATTCCTTCAACGGCAAAGGCGGCTGCCCGGTCTGCGGCGGCAAAGGCGTGATCGTTTCGGACATGGCGTTCATGGATGCGGTGGAAACGGTGTGCGAAGCCTGCGGCGGGCTGCGGTATTCCCCCCAGGCGCTGGAATTCCGGATGGAGGGCCTCAACATTGCCCAGGTGATGGACCTGACCGTGAGCCAGGCCATGGAGCTGTTCAAAGGCAGTTCGGTGGAGAAAAAGCTGGCCCCGCTGGTGCAGGTGGGCCTTGAGTACCTGCATCTCAACCAGGCGCTTTCCACCCTTTCCGGGGGCGAATTGCAGCGCATGAAGCTTGCCTCCCACCTGAACGATGCGGGGCAGGTGTTCATTCTGGACGAGCCCACCAACGGCCTGCATTTGCAGGATATCCGGCAGATGATCGCTCTGTTTGACCGGCTGGTGGATCAGGGCAACTCGGTGTTCGTGATCGAGCACAACCTGGATGTGCTCAAAGCCGCCGACTATGTGGTGGAGCTTGGCCCCAGCGGCGGCGCAAACGGGGGCCGGCTGCTGTTTGCGGGCACTCCCCGGCAAATGATGGACAGGGAAGGCTCGGTAACAGGGCCTTATCTCAAATAAGAAGGGACGGTATTTTTTATGAATTTTTTAGAGCTTGCTGAAAAGCGGTATTCCTGCCGCAAGTTTTCCGACCGGCCGGTGGAGGCCGAAAAGATCGAAAAGATCCTGCATGCGGCGGCCATTGCGCCCACTGCCGTGAACAAGCAGAGCTTCAAGATCTGGGCGTTCCGCTCAGAGAAGGCAAAGCAGACCCTGAAAAGCCTGTGCAAATACACCTTTGAGGCTCCCTGCTTTCTGATGCTGGGCACACAGCCCGGCGGCTCCTGGACCCGTTTCCCCGACCAGCACAATTTTTCGGAGGTGGACGGCGCCATTGCCGCCACCCACATGATGCTGGAGATCGAGGAACAGGGCCTTGCCACCACCTGGGTGGGAAGCTTCGATGCCCCCAAGCTGAAAGAGGCCCTGCCGCAGCTTGCCGGCTATGACCTGATCGCCCTTTTCCCGGTGGGCTATGCCGCCGAGGATGCCCAGCCCGGCCCGGCCCACACCGTGCGCAAAAGTGTGGAAGCGCTGGTGGAAATTCTGTAAAAAGCCAAAAGGCGGCCGCCTCAGGCTGTCGAAAAAGTTCGACAGCCTCTGAAGGACACCGGGCGCACATTTTGCGCACAGCGCAAAAGCTGCTTCCCGGTTTCCCTCAGTACTCCTTTCCAGCGAAAAAAGGCCCTGTTTTGCGCACTGCGCACACAAAACAGGGCCTTTTTTCTGTCAGGGTGTTCTCATTCCCGGTACATGCCCGTGAATGAGAACGTATTTTATTTCATCCGTATTTCCGAATTGGGGGGTTATCTGCAAGCTGAGGCGGCTGCTTAAAAAAAGCGGCCGCCTTTTTGTTCTGCTTGTTTTCCGGCAAAAGGAGAAATATAATAAAAGCAAACCAAAACGAGGGGGATTTTCAAATGGAACAGCTGCTGCTTGTGGAAGATGACCGGGACCTTCACCAGGGGCTTTGCCGGGCGCTGAAAACCGAAAACCGGCAGGTGACCGGCTGCCGCACCCTGAAAAGCGCAAGAGAGCAGCTTTTGTGCCGGATGCCGGACCTTATTTTGCTGGACCTGAACCTGCCGGACGGGAACGGCCTTGAGCTTCTGGCCGAGATCCGGCAAAGGGCCTTGCAGCCGCCGGTGATTCTGCTCACCGCCAACGACACCGATGAGGATGTAGTGAAGGGGCTGGAAATGGGGGCCGATGACTACATCACGAAGCCCTTTTCGCTGGCGGTTTTAAGGGCACGGGTGAACACCCAGATGCGCCGGTCGGCCGGCGTTTTGCAGCCGAAAAGCTTCCGGGAAGGCCCCTATGAATTTGATTTTGCGGCCCTGCGCTTTTGCGTGAACGGGGTGCCGGTGGAGCTGAGCAAAACCGAGCAGAAGCTTCTGCGCATCCTTGTGGAAAACTGCGGGCGCACCGTGCCCCGGGCCATGCTGATGGATAAGATCTGGAACGGGGACTTTGAATATGTGGACGAAAACGCCCTTTCGGTAACAGTGAAGCGCCTGCGGGACAAGCTCTCGGCCCAGAAGGCCATCCGCACCGTTTACGGCGTGGGTTACAGCTGGGGGAAGAGCGATGAATGAGTGGGGCTTTGTTTTCTGCGGGGTGTGCCTTGCGGGCGCTTTGGGCTTCGGCCTTTGGCAGCGCCGCAAAAGCCGAAAGCTTCTGGAGCGGCTGGACCGGATGCTCACCGAAGCCATGGACGGGGATTTCCACGAGACCGATTTTGATGAAACGCTGCTTTCAGCGCTGGAAACAAGGCTTTGCCATTATCTTTCGGCCTCGGCGGTGTCGGCCAAAAATCTTTCAGAGGAAAAGGCGCGCATCAAGGCCCTGATTTCGGATATTTCCCACCAGACCAAAACGCCGGTGGCAAACCTGATGCTCTACTCCGAGCTTTTGCAGGAAGAGACTTTGTGCGGCCCGGCGGCGGAATACGCCGCCACCCTTCACGCCCAGGCTGAAAAGCTGCGGTTCCTCATTGATTCGCTGGTGAAGCTTTCCCGGCTGGAAAACGGGGTCATTGCCCTGCACCCCAAAAAGGGGCCTGTCTGGCCCATGCTGCAAAGTGCGGTGCGGCAGTTTGAACCAAAAGCCCGGCAGAAGGGCCTTGCCTTACAGCTGGAAGAAACGGCGGCCGCCGCCTGCTTTGACGAAAAATGGACCGGCGAAGCCCTGTGCAACCTTTTGGACAATGCAATAAAATACACCCAAACGGGCACAGTGCAGGTGCGGGTGGTGCCCTATGAAATGTTCGTGTGCATCCAGGTGATCGACACCGGGCCGGGCATCCCGGAGGAAAACCAGGCAAAGATCTTTTCCCGCTTTTATCGGGCCGAAGAGAACGCCGGGCAGGAGGGGGTGGGCATCGGCCTGTATCTTGCCCGGGAAATTTTAAAAAGCGAGGGCGGCTACATCAAGGTGCGTTCCCAAACGGGAAAAGGCTCCGAGTTCAGCCTTTTTCTGCCGATGCAGGATGAAATCTTTCAAAGCTGTTAGATTTTGCCCCCCGTGGGAAAGATTCTGGAAAGAATGTTGTGCTAAGATCTGTGTGCAGGGAAAGAAAAAAGCGATTTCCCGCACACAGTTTTTTTGTATGGAGGAAAACAGGCATGAGTATTTTGCAGGCAGCCGGCCTTAAAAAGATTTACGGCCAGGGTGAAAACGCCGTCCACGCCCTGGACGGGGTGGACCTTGCGGTGGAAAAAGGGGAATTCGTGGCCATTGTGGGCACCTCCGGCAGCGGAAAATCCACCCTGCTGCATATGCTGGGCGGGCTGGACCGGCCCACCGAGGGCAGCGTTCAGGTGGACGGACGGGAGCTTTCCACCCTGAAAGAGGAGGAGCTCACCATCTTCCGCCGGCGCAAGATCGGCTTTGTGTTCCAGAATTACAACCTGGTGCCGGTTTTGAACGTGATGGAAAACATCCTTTTGCCCATCCAGCTGGACGGCAGGCAGCCGGACGAAGAATATCTTGCCCAAATCGTGCAGACCCTGGGCCTTGAAAAAAAGCTGGACAGCCTGCCGGCCAATCTTTCCGGCGGCCAGCAGCAGCGGGTGGCCATTGCAAGGGCCCTTGCGGCAAAGCCCGCCATCATCCTGGCCGATGAGCCCACCGGCAACCTGGACAGCAAAACCAGCCAGGATGTGCTGGGCCTTCTGAAGGTGACCAGCGAGCGCTTTTCCCAAACCATCGTGATGATCACCCACAACGAAGAGATCGCCCAGCTGGCCGACCGGATCATCCGCATCGAGGATGGCCGCATCCGGGTGAGGGGGTGAGGGAATGCTGCGTGTTTCCAACAAAAGCTGCATCCGTGGGCTTAGCCGCAAGTGCTTTGGGGCGGCCCGGGCCCGCAACATCGTTGCGGTGCTGGCCATTGCCCTGACCACGGTTTTGTTCACCAGCCTGTTCACGGTGGGGCTTTCCATGAACGAGGCCTTCCAGCAGTCCAATTTCCGTCAGGTGGGGGGCTGCAGCCACGGCGGCTTCAAGTATCTCACCCATGAGCAGTTTTTGGAGCTTCGGGAGGACCCGCTCATCCGTCAGTGGGGCGTGAGCCGTGTGCTGGGCATGGGCCGGGGCGATGCCCTGCGCAAAAACCATGTGGAGCTGCGCTGGGCCGATGCCACCCTGGCCCACTGGTATTTTCTGGACCCCATCAAAGGGCGGCTGCCCAAAGAGGGCACCCGGGAAGCCGCGGCGGACCTTGAGCTTCTGAGCCTTTTGGGGGTGGAGCCGGAGCTTGGGGCCGAGTTCACCATGGAGGTGGATGTGTGCGGCAAAAAAACACAGGAAACCTTCACCCTCTGCGGCTGGTGGGAAAAGGACCCCATCGTTGTGGCAAACCATGTGCTCATCCCCGAAAGCCGGGTGGATCAGGTGCTCAAGGAGCAGGGCATCACCCTGCCCGCCGAGGATCGGATCACCGGCGGCTGGAATTTGGACGTGATGTTCAAAAACGCAAACCACATTGAAGAAAATCTCAAAACCATCCTTGCAAATCACGGCTATCAGAGCGAGGACCCGGCCCGGCCCGATCATATCAGCATCGGGGTGAACTGGGCCTACACCGGGGCCCAGTATGCCCAGAATGCCGATGCGGGAACGGTTCTGGCTTTGGCGGGGCTGGTTTTGCTCATCATGTTCACCGGCTATCTCATCATCTACAACGTGTTCCAGATCTCGGTGGTAAACGACATCCGCTTTTACGGCCTGCTCAAAACCATCGGCACCACCGGCCGGCAGGTGAAATCCATCCTGCGCCGGCAGGCGCTCTTCCTGTGCCTGGCCGGCGTCCCGCTGGGGTGCGGCATCGGCTGGCTGCTGGGGGCAAAGCTCACCCCGGTGATCCTGAGCCGGCTCAACGGTCTTTCGGCGGGCACGGTTTCGGCAAGCCCCCTGATTTTTGCGGGCTCAGCGGTGTTTGCGGTTTTCACCGTGCTGCTTTCCTGCGCGCGGCCGGCCCGCATGGCGGCAAGGGTCTCGCCGGTGGAGGCGGTGCGCTGCACCGAGGGGGCCGGCAAAACGAAAAAGAAGAAAAAGCGGAGCCGGCGCTTTTCGGTGTGGCAGATGGCGGCAGCAAATCTGGGCCGCAGCAAGGGCAAAACCTTTGTGACCATTTTGAGCCTGACCCTGGCCCTGGTTCTGCTGCAGATGACCGTGGTCTTCACAAACGGCTTTGATATGGACAAATACCTGCAGGATGCCGCCGCGGTGGATTTTATCCTGGCGGACGGGGCCTATTTTGACAACAATGTTTACGGCTGGGGCAGCGGCGAAAATGTCCTTTCGGAAGAGGACATTGCCCCCTTTGCCGCGCATCCCGATTTTGCCCGGGGCGGCCGGGTGTACGGCCAGCTGGATGCCATCCAGGAATTTGTGCCCCCGGAATGGTACAAAAAGCAGCTGCTCCGCTGGAACGAATCCGAGCAAAGCATCCAGCTGAAAATGGAAAACCAGCCCCGCACACCGGACGGCCGGATCATGGACCGGGTCAATACCTACGGCATGGAGCCGTATATCCTAGATCAGCTCACCCTTTTGGAAGGCGATCTTTCCGAGCTTTACCAGCCGGGCAGCCGGGCAGTGGCGGCGGTTTGTTCCGCCGATGATTACGGCAAGCTGAAGCCCTCTTCCCACTGGGCAAAGCTGGGGGACACCGTGACTTTGCGTGTTCCCGAAAAATGGGAGTATTTTGACCCTGAAACCGGCGAGGTGAGCGAGGACCCGGACACCTTCGAGGGCCGGACCTGTCTGGCAAGGCCCATCGTTTATAAGGATGAAATTTTCACGGTAAAAGCGCTGGTGCTGGTGCCAAGCACCCTTTGCTACCGCTATTACGGCAGCGACGAATTTGTTCTGAACGCCCAGACCCTGAAACAGATCGCCCCGCAAACCGATGTGATGCTGTATGCCTTTGATGTGAAGGAAGGCAGCCTTGAGCGGATGGAAGCCTGCATCCGGGATTACACCGAAAAAACAAATCCCCGCTGCGGCTACGAAAGCAAACAAAGCTATGTGGCCGAGTTTGAAAGCTTCCGCACCATGTTCCTGCTGGTGGGCGGCATCCTTGCCTTCATTGTGGGGCTTGTGGGGGTGCTCAATTTCGTAAACGCCATCCTCACCGGCATCCTCACCCGCAAACGGGAATTTGCCGTGCTGCAGTCCATCGGCATGACCGGCAGGCAGCTGGGCACCATGCTGGTGTGCGAGGGGCTTTTGTACGCCCTGGGCTCGGTGGTGCTGGCGGCGGTGCTGGCGCTGGCGGCCGGGCCGCTGGCTGCCCTGGTGCTGGAAAAAATGTTCTGGTTTTTCTCCTATAAGCCAACCTTTGTGCCGCTTCTGGTGGTGGCGCCGGTGTTTGCACTGCTGGGCTGGCTTGTGCCCAAAGCGGTTTACCGCAGTGTGTCCCGATACACCCTTGTGGAGCGGCTGCGCCAGAGCGAGCCTTGATTTTTCACCGCCGCACAGAGACTTTTCTCTGTGCGGCGGTTTTTCGGTTGCATCTTTCGGCGGGAAGGCCTATACTGAAGCTAGAATATCGTCTGCGGAGGTGCAGCATGAAAAACAAAAACGATTTTGCGGCCTGCTACGACCATATCCGGCAGCAGCCGTCCCTTTGCAAAATGCTTTCTGCCCGCCTGACGGACACTGCCGCCGGGCAGGCCCGGGCCCGTGCCGACCGGGCAAAGTCCGGCCGGTTCATCCTGCCTGGCACCGGGGGCGAGCCCCTGTTTGTGGGCTGCCCGCCCCGCTGGGGCGAAAACCCGGTGGGGGATGAAGAGTTCGTCTGGAGCCTCAACCGGCAGGAGCACTGGAAGGATTATATCCTTGCCTACTGTGCCGGCGGCAAAAAGGAGTATCTGGAACAGATGCGCCTTGAGCTGCTGGACTGGATAAGCACCTGCCCCTGCCCGCCCCTCACCGAGGACCCCGAAACCGCCCGACAGGTTTTCAGCAGCACCGAAAAGGGCACGCCCTGGCGCTCGCTGGAAAGCGGCATCCGGATGTATGCTTCCTGGAACTGGGCTATCCCGGTTCTGGTGCAGGAGGGCCTTCTGGATGAGGAAGGCTTTGCCACGGCGGCAGAAAGCGTGTGCCGGCACGCCGAGCTTCTGCTCAAGGTCCCGCCGCTGCTGTGGCCCAAGGCGAACCACAACCATTACATCATGGAAAACCTGGGCCTTTTGTATGCGGCCCGGATGCTTTGGCAGCTGCCAAAGGCAAAGCAGTGGGCACAGCATGCAAACCGGGAGCTCTGCCGCTGTGTGCAGGCCCAGCTCACCGAGGACGGCGGCCAGCTGGAGGGCAGCCCCTCCTACCATGCACTGTGCATGACCCTTTTCCTTCGGTGGTTCGAGGCGGCGCAGGAGCTGGGGCTTTCGGTGCCTGAAAGCTGCCGGGAGCTGGTGTCAAAGGGCATGGATTACCTGCTGTACTGCACCCGGCCCACCGGGGTCACGGTGCCCTACGGCGATTCCGACCCGGCCGAAGATGCGGTGCTGCCGGCGCTGCTTGCAAAGAAAAGCCTTAAAAGCGACCGCTGGCTTTTGGTGCTGGCCGGGCTTTTGGGCCAAGAACGGCTCAAAACGCTGGCAGATGCCCAGGTCTTTGACACAGAGCCGCCGGCCGCACTGCCCGACACCGACGGAAAGCTGCTGCCCCGGGTGAACTGGCAGCATACGCTCAGCCAGGCCATGCTGCGCACAAACTGGACCCGCCAGGGGGCCAGCGTGTTTTTCGGCTGCCGCATCCCCTGCTTCAACGGCCATTCTCACATTGAGCCGGCCTCCTTTGACTTCACGGCCCTGGGCCGGGCGCTGGTGGTGGACCCCGGCCGCTATACCTATATGGAGGGGCCGATGCGCCGCATCATCAAATCGGCCGAAATGCACAATCTGCTCACGCTGGACGGCTGCCCCCCTTACACCTACGCCACCCGCTGGACCTTTGAAAACGAAAAGGACGGCTGCATCTACAATGTGGGCAGCGAGGCAAACGGCTCGTTTGCCATGGCGGTGCACACCTCGTATTTCCCCACCATCCACAGCCGGATGATCCTGCTTTTCGGCAGCGGCTTCCTTTTGGTGTGGGACCGGCTGGACCATGCCAAAGGCCGCCGTGCCGACCTTTATTTCCATCTGGATTTTCAGGATGTACAGCTGCGGCAGGAGCAGAACGAAGCCTGCGCAAAGGGCGAGGTGTCGCTGCTTTTGAAAACCATGCCCGGAATGGAGCTTAAAAAGCTGGAGGGCTTTGTTTCGGATAAACCGGACCAGAAGCGCCCCTCGGTGCGCCTTTGCTGCACCGATGAAAAAGCCCCCGAGGGCCGGGCCGATTATCTGACACTGCTTGTGCCCTTCCAGGGGGCCGAGCCGCGGATCTCGGAACTTGCCGCCGAAGGGGACCGGGCCCGTTTCGAAAAGGACGGCCGGGTCTATGAAATTTTCTGGGACGGCGAGACCCTGCACACCGCGATCTTTTAACAGAAAACCGCCCGGTATGTTGAAAACCGGGCGAAGGGGGGGGACAGCCGTGAACATTCAGGTTTTGATGCCGCACAATGCGGCCCCTTCTCCCCGCACAAGGCAGATGGTAAACGAGATCGCACGCTGGAAAGAGGGAAAACCCCTTTTGTACGAAACAGACCCCGGCACCGTGAGCCGCATGACCCAAACCGGCTGACAGAAAAAAGCGCCGCCTTCCACCCCGAACAAAACGGGGGGAAGGCGGCGCTTTGAAGTTTTTTACCGGCTGCCCTTTGGGAGCTTTCGGAAAAAGGAAACCGTCATCCAAACGATCAGAATGCCGGAGATGAAGTCGGCCAGGGGGGCGGCAAGCAGAATGCCGTATACCCCGGTGCCCGGCCGGCGGCTTTCCAAAAGGGGGCAGAGCAGCAGGGTGAAGGTGGCAAAGCAGACAAGATCCCGGCCAATGGCGGTGGCGCTGGCCTGAAAGGATTTGCCGATGGCCTGAAAGAAAATGGTGGTGAGCTTGATCAGGCAGCTGACCACGGTGAGGGCCAGATACAGCCGGAAGGAGAGCACCGCATATTCCATGTAAAGCGGCTCCTGGGCGCCGAAAATGCGGATGACCCCCTGGGGCCAAAGCTCGAACAGCAGGGTGGCAGCCACGCCCACCGTCATGCAGGCGGCCAGGATGCGCCGGTAGGTGCCCCGCACCCGGTCCATTTTGCCGGCGCCGTAGTTGTAGCCCAGAATGGGCTGGCCGCCCAGCGCAATGCCCACCACCAGGTTGTTCACGATGGTGTAGACCTTGGTCTGGATGCTGAACACCGAAATGGGGATATCGCTGCCATAGCGGGAAAGGGCGCCGTAGTGAAAAAGGGTCACGTTGCACAGCGCCGAAAGGATGACCAGCGAGATCTGGGTGATGAAGGTGGAGCTGCCCATTTTGATAAGGGTGAAAAGCATGGGCCTGTCGATGCGAAAGCTTTTCCGGCTCAGCCGGAAGGAGCGGGGCCTTTGCAGATACCGCACACACAGCACCAGAGAAAGGCTCTGGCCGATCACCGTGGCAATGGCCGCACCCTTGATGCCCCAGTCCAAAACAAAAATAAAAATGGGGTCCAGGATGATGTTTGCCACCGCCCCCGCGCTCATGGTCAGCATGGCAGCGGTGGGGCTGCCGTCGGCCCGGATCAGGCTGTTCATCACATTGATGGAAAGATACACCGGGAAAAACAGGGCGATGATGCGGAAATAATCCACCGCAAGGTCCACCGTTTTGCTGGAAGCGCCGAACAGCAGCATCAGCGGCCGGTTGAACACAAGGCACACCACCGTCAGCACAGCGCTGATGATGAGGGTGGCCGAAAGGCCGGTGCCCACGCATTTATGGGCCTGGTCACTGTCCTCCCGGCCGGCGCAGATGCTTAAAAAAGCCGAGGCACCGTCGCCCACGCACCAGGCAAAGGCGTTGGCGATGCACAAAACCGGAAAGGAAATGCCGGTGGCCGCGTTGCCCAGATACCCAAGGCTGCTGTTGCCGATGAAGATCTGGTCCACAATGTTGTAAAAGGCGCTGATGAGAAGGCCGGTCACGCAGGGCAGCGAAAATTTGAACAAAAGCCGGCTCAGGGGTGCGGTGCCAAGGGTGCGGGTGTATTCCATAATTCCTCCCAAAAGAAAGCCGCAACGCCCAAAAGGCGGTTGCGGCGGCAGGTTTCGGCGGTGCGCTGCTTTTTTTCAAAAAGGCAGTGCATCGTTTTATTATAATTCGCCCGGCGGCAGAATGCAAGCGGAGACAGAGAAAATACATTCTGTATAAACTTTGCATAAAATACAGGCTTTACAGGCTCTTTCGGGTCTCCTTGCGGCTGGGCCGGTAGTGGGGGTTCCATTTGCCGATCACCTGGCCCACGGTGGCCACCGTAACAAAAGCGGTGGGGTCCAGCTGGTTCACATATTCCAGCAGGCGGGCGTATTCGTTTTTCTGCAAAATGGTCACGATCTCGGTGCGGGCCTGATTGTCCCATCCGCCCAGCACCGGGTAAAGGGTCACGCCCCGGTGCAGCTGCTGCACAATGAATTTTTGAATTTCCGGGTAGTGATCGGAAAGGATGGATACCTTTTTGCGGATGTTGAAGCCATCCAGAAAATGGTCCAGCACGATGCCGCCCAGATAGGTGCCCACAAGGCTCACCACCAGAATGGTGCGGTCATACACCAAAATGGAAAGCGAGGCGGTGACAAAGCCGGCCACGGCGGCCCCTTTGCCCAGGTCCATGTGCAGGTATTTGTTCATCAGCTTTGCAATGATATCAAGCCCGCCGGAGGAGGCATTGATGTGAAACAAAATGGCCTGCCCGGCGCTGAGCACCAGCACATAACAGATCACATTGAGAAAAAGGTCATCGGTAAGCGGCTGGGGGCTGGGCGAGACCACTTCAAAAATGCTCAGATAAAGGGGCAGCAGCAGCGAGGTGATGACCGTTTTGCCGCCGAATTCCCGCCCGATGAAAAGAAAGCCCACCACAAGTAAGAGCACATTGAGGATAAAGGTCAGGGTGGAAACCTTCAGCGGAATGAAATGGGCAAGCACCATTACAAAGCCCGCAAGGCTGCCCACCACAAATTCACTGGGCATCATGATGTAATAAACCGCCAGCGATACCACAAGCATGCCGGCTGCCAGAATGAACAGGTCCTTCAAACTGATTTTTTCCTTCATTAAAATTCTCCCCCTCAAAAAACCTTGTGCCTATCATAGCACAGTTTTGCCGGGCCTTCCAGCCTAAAATTCCGCAGGACACCAAAGAAATCGGCGCACCGTTTCAGGGTGCGCCGAAAATGCTTTGGAAAAAGCCCCGAAATCAGCCGATCAGGCGGCCCAGCAGCCCGGTGGACTGGAGGAACAGGATGACCATAACGGCCGGGACCACATAGCGGACCATTGCGGAATAGATCTTTTCCTTTGCAAAGCCGTTGGAGCCGACCCGCATTTCCTCGGCGATCCAGGAGGGCTTGATCACCCAGCCGATGAATACGGCGGTGAGCAGGCAGATCACCGGCATGAGCAGGCTGTTGCTCACATAGTCGGCAAGATCCAGCAGCTGGCCCTTGCCGCCGGCGGGCATGGGGCATTCAAAGTAGAACAGGTTGTAGCCAAGGCAGATGACCACCGAAGCGGCGGCCGAGAGCAGGCCGATCACACAGCTGACCTTTTTGCGGGTGGCGTGGAACAGCTCCATGCAGGTGGCAACCAGCGTTTCCAGAATGGACACGCAGGAGGTGAGCGCCGCAAACAAAATCATTACAAAGAAGGCGATGCCCACAAGGATGCCTGCGGTGCCCATGGAGTTGAACACCTTGGGCAGCGAAACGAACATCAGGCTGGGGCCGGAGGTCATGCCCTCGGTTCCGGCAAACACATAAATGGCGGGAATGATCATCATGCCGGAAAGGAAGGCAACGCCGGTGTCAAAGAATTCCACCTGCGAGATGGAGCGGTTCAGGTCCACATCCTTTTTCACATAAGAGCCGTAGGTGATCATGATGCCCATGGAAACGCTCAGCGAGAAGAACAGCTGGCTCATGGCATCCAGCAGAACATTCAGGAAGCGGCCGAAGGTGAGATCCTTGAAATCCGGGATGAGGTAGATCTTGAGGCCCTCAAGGCCGGTGCGGGTAACGCCGGAAGCATCGGTGTGCTTCAGGGTGAGCGCATAAATGGCAATGCCGATGATGAGGATGAGCAGCGAGGGCATCACATAGCGGGAGAATTTTTCAATGCCCTTTTCAACGCCCATGTAAACCACCAGAGCGGTGAGCGCCAGGAAGATGAGCATGAACACGATGGGGGAAACCGGGCTGGTGATGAAGCTTGTGAAGAAATCGTCCTGTGCGGCCTGGTGATGCCGGCCGGTGAGGTAAACGGTGGAATATTTTAAGATCCAGCCGCCGATGACGCTGTAATAGGTCATGATGATGACCGGCACCAAAAAGGTGAGCTTGCCTAAGAAGGACCATTTGGGTTTGATGGACCCAAAGGCGTGCCAGGCGTTTTTGCCGGTGCGCCGGCCCAGGGCAATGTCGGTGGTGAGCAGGGCCGAACCAAAGGTGAGCACCAGCACCAGATAAACCAGCAGGAACAGTCCGCCGCCGTCCCGTGCCGCAAGATAGGGAAAACGCCAGATGTTGCCAACGCCGACAGCGCTGCCCGCCGCGGCAAGCACAAAGCCGATGGAATTGGTGAAGCCGCCTTTTTTCTTAGTTTCCATAAACAAAACCCCTCTTTTCGTAAAGTACTGTCTACTATACCGGGGAAAGGGTGTTTTGGCAAACAAAGAAAATTTCGTTAAAGGAAACTATTGACGAAGAATATTTCGCTGTAATAGAATAAATGCAGGACACAACAAAAATTCTTTGGAAAATTCGGCAAAACAGATAAAAAGTATATTTAAACGAAACTTTTGGAGCGGGGATATGGAAAACATCAATCAGTACATTGGCCGGCGGGTGCGCAACTACCGCAAAATGAAGCGCATGACCCTGCAGCAGCTGGCCGACGCCATCCACAAAAGCAGGGCCACTGTGAGCAAATACGAAAACGGCGAGATCACGCTGGACGTGCAGACCCTTTATGAGATCAGCACCGTGCTGGAGGTGGACATGGGCCAGCTGACCAGCTACCGCCCCGAGCCGGAGCAGGAGGACCTGGGCCAGATGGTGGAGCCGGACGGCGAAAGCCCCTTTTTCAAGGCGGACCGGCTCTGGTTCTATTTTTACGACGGCCGGTATGACCGGCTGAAAGAAGCGGTGATCGACGTGCACAAGGGCATCCGCAATGAGGACGGCAGCCGGGATGCGGCCATGGCCATCCGCTCCACCACCGCCACCGGCCGCAGCAGCGAGGTGTATTACAACGGAAACGTTCTGTACAGCGATATGCTCATCCGCTTTTCCTTTGTGAACCAGTACAACAAGCTGGAGCAGGACCTTTTGTACCTGTTCAACCCTCTGGAACTGCGGGATTTCACCGAGGGCCTGCTCTGCGGCATTTCCAGCGCCGATCTGATGCCCTGCGCCTTCAAGTGCCTTGTGACCCTTGCCCCCACCGACCGCTACGATGAGCTGCGCCAGCGGCTGCTGCTCACCCCAAAGGAGCTGCGCCGCTGGCAGAAAATGAATATGCTCATTGTGGACAATCTGGGCTGATAAACGCCCCCTGCCCGGATGGAAAAAGAAAAACGGAACGGATCAGCAGTTTGATCCGTTCCGTTTTTTGCAGTTTTGCGCCGGGCGCCTTTTCAAAATCAGCGGTGGGTGACCCCTTCGGAGCAAACGTCAAAGCCTGCTTGGACAGAGACATCCTCCAAAACGGCAAAGGCGGCCGCCCCGCGCACCGCATCCAGCCGGGGGTCCGCTTCATTTGGGGGCAGCGGCAGGCTGCGGGGGTCTTTGCCCAGCAGGGTGCCGGCCAGGGTCCAGGCCACCAGCCGGCTGCCCAGAAGGCTGGGGTGGTAAAAATCCTTCATGGAATAAATATCCGGGCCGATGGTCTTTAACGCCCGGCTCATGGCGGCACCGGCAAAGGCCGCCGAAGCGCCCGTTTCCCGGGCAATGGCGGTGTAGGCGGCCCGCAGCTTCATTTCCATGGCAAAGGTGTCCGGGGCAAAGCGGCAAAGGTCCGGGTTGCGGGCCTCGTAGCCCCAGGTTTCATAAAGCCAGAGCCGGGCCCCGTTTTTCCGCACCTTTTGGGCAAGGGTACGCACCGCATCGTAGAAAAGGGCGGGGTCTGCAATGGGGGCGTTGCTCTGCTCCTGCAAAATCACCGCATCGAAGGGCTGGCTTTCCAGCAGGCCGAGGGCCTTTGCGCCGTATGGGTCAGAAGGGTCCAGGAACTGGTGGAGATAATAGCCCCCGCAGGTAACGGCGGTCACCCGGGCATCCAGGCCCGCCGCCTTCAGGATGGGTTCCAGAAGGGCGGTGGGCATCTCGTTGAAAAAGGTGAAGCTGTTGCCCAAAAGCAAAATGCGCAGTTTCCCTGAAGAACTGTCCAGGGCGGGTTTTCGAAGATCCAAAATCATCGCTTCCTTTTTGTATTATAAAGTAATATGCTTCAGCCAAGGTCCAGCATGGGGGCAACTTCCAGCGAGAGCTCTTTGGCAAAGCGCTCGGCAGCGGCCACCCCCTCTTCATCGCACAGATAGCTTACCCGGTGGCAATCCGAATTGATGACCCGGGTGAGCGGATACCGGCGGGAAAGCTCCCACACCTGAGGGTCCGGGTAGGGGCGGCCGGTGCGCAGGCCGTTTGCGTTGATCTCCACCGGGATGGAGAGCCGGGCGCAGGCGGCAAAGATCCGGTCCATCTGCTCAAGGGCAAAATCGTCGGTGGGGCCGTAGCCGCAAAGGGCCACGTCCGGGTGGGCAAGCATGGAAAAAACGCCGGTTTCCAGCCCCTCGATCACCTCGTCGGCATAAAGTTTGAGCTCCGGGCGGCCCTTGGAGCGGAAATAATCAACGCTGCGGTCACAGCTGGTGTGCTGGCCCAATATAAAGAAGGTGTAGCCATACTCCCGGCGGAACATCTCGTAATTTTCCATGGAAAAGGGGTAGTATTCGCACTCGAACCCCTTGATGATGCGGATCTTGTCTCCCCAGCGCCGGATGGCCTCGTTGAGCTCGGCATCGAAAGAGGGGAAATCCTCCCAGAGCATCCGGCTTGCATCAAAATTCTGCCGGTGGGGAACATGGTCGGTAATGGCGATCTCCCGCAGGCCTTTTTCAAGGGCCTGGCGGATGTAGTCTTCGGCAGTGCCCTGTGCGTGGTTGCACCAGTGGGTGTGGGTGTGATAGTTTGCGATCATGGGCGTACCTCCAGCGTGTGCTTTTGGGGCGTTTTGCAGCCCCGGTTTCAACTTGATTTTAACACGGAAAGGGGAAAAAGCAACCGCCTGTGTGCCCGCTGCGCACAGTTTTTGAAAAAAGCCGGCACTTTGGGCGTTTTTTGCCCTTGTGGCAGGGATTAAGGCTTGACGAACCGCAGTGGGCGCTTTAAGATAAGAAAAGGACCAAATAACCGCGGGGCAGCCAGCTTCGCGGAAAAAGGAAGGATAATGAAATGAATAGTCGTGAAAAAAATTTTGACACCATCGTTTCGCTGTGCAAAAACCGGGGCTTTGTGTATCCGGGCAGCGAGATCTATGGCGGCCTTGCCAACAGCTGGGACTACGGCCCCTTGGGTGTTGAATTCAAGAACAACGTGAAAAAGGCATGGCTGAAAAAGTTCGTTCAGGAAAGCCCCTACAACGTGGGCCTGGACGCCGCCATCATCATGAACCCCCAAACCTGGGTAACCACCGGTCACGTTGCGGGCTTCTCGGACCCCCTGATCGACTGCAAGAGCTGCAAGGCCCGCCACCGTGCCGACAAGCTCATTGAGGACACCCACCCCGAGGTGAACGCCGATGCCATGTCCTCGGAAGAGCTGGATGCCTTCATCGCCGAGCATGAGGATGTGGTCTGCCCCATCTGCGGCAAGCACGACTTTACCGGTATCCGCAAGTTCAACCTGATGTTCAAGACCGCCATCGGCGTTACCGAGGACAGCTCCAGCACCTGCTACCTGCGCCCCGAAACCGCACAGGGCATCTTTGTGAACTTTGCCAACATCCAGCGCACCACCCGCCGCAAGCTGCCCTTCGGCGTGTGCCAGGTGGGCAAGGCCTTCCGCAATGAGATCACCCCGGGCAACTTCACCTTCCGCACCCGTGAGTTCGAGCAGATGGAGTGCGAGTTCTTCTGCAAGCCCGGCACCGATCTGGAATGGTTCGCCTTCTGGAAGGACTTCTGCTACAAGTGGCTGCTGAGCCTTGGCATTGCCGAGGAAAACCTGCGCATGCGGGACCATGACCCCGCAGAGCTGGCTTTTTACAGCAAGGGCACTACCGACATCGAATACGCCTTCCCGTTCACCGAGTGGGGCGAGCTGTGGGGCATTGCCGACCGCACCGACTACGACCTGGGCCGCCATCAGGAGGCCTGCGGCAAGAACCTGGATTACTTTGACCCCGAGACCAACGAGCACTACATCCCCTATGTGGTCGAGCCTTCTCTGGGCTGCGACCGTGTGGCCCTTGCCTTCCTGTGCGAAGCTTATGACGAGGAGCACCTCACCGATGCAAAGGGCAAGGAGGACGTTCGTGTCGTCCTGCGCCTGCATCCCTTCCTGGCTCCCTACAAGGCAGCCATCCTGCCCCTGTCCAAAAAGCTGTCCGGCAAGGCAATGGAGATCCGCAACGAGCTGGCCAAGTACTTTATGGTGGACTTTGACGATGCCGGCTCCATCGGCAAGCGTTACCGCCGCCAGGACGAGATCGGCACTCCTCTTTGCATCACTGTGGACTTTGACACGGTGGGCGATGAGGAAAAGGAAGGCGACAACTGCGTTACCATCCGTGACCGTGACACCATGGAACAGGTCCGGCTGCCCATCTCCGAGCTGAAGGCTTACATCGAAAAGAAGATCGAGTTCTGATATTCTTTTCGCAAAACAGCTGTTTCATGCCCGGGCCGGTTTTCGGCCCGGGCATTTTTGGGCCAAAAAGGAGGAATTCAAAATATGATAAAACAAATTTTGGTCCTGTTCGGCATCTGCCTGGCAAGCGTGGTGCTGAGCGGGGTGCTGCCGGTGATGGTGCCGGCAAGCGTGCTGGCCATGCTGGCGCTGATCCTGCTGCTGGGAACAGGGCTTGTGAAGGAAAAGCATGTGGCGGGTCTGTGTGACTTCTTTAAAGAAAACATGGCGTTCCTGTTCATCCCCGCCGGCATCGGCGCCGCCGAAAACCTGGAGATCCTCAAGGAAAGCGGCCTTGAGCTGGTGGTGATCTGCGCGGTGGGCACCCTGCTCACCTTTGTGGCCACCGCCTTTACCGTGAAGGGCGTTCTGGCCCTGACCCAAAAGCGAAAGGAGCACAAATGAAAGAACTTATTTGCAACAACACCATGTTCGGCATCGTGCTCTGCGCTTTGCTGTGGCAGATAGGCCTGTGGTGCCAGCACAAGATCAAAAAGCCCATTGCCAACCCCCTGTTCATCAGTATGGTGCTGGGGGTGATCGTGCTGGTGGTGTTCGATATCCCTCTGGAATGGTTCCGCAGAGGGGCCAATATGATGGACATGCTGCTTTTGCCCGCCACCGCCGCTTTGGGCCTTTCGGTCTGGCGGCAGCGCAAGGTGCTTTTGGACAATTTCTGGCCGGTGGTGATCGGCTGCGCGGTGGGCTGTGTCGTGAATGTGGGGGCGGTCTGGGGGATGTGCCGGCTGGCGGCGCTGGATGCATCGCTTCAGTACAGCCTGCTGCCGCGCAGCGTGACCACCCCCATTGCCGTTGCGCTGAGTGAGCAGGGCGGGGGACTGCCCGCCATCACCGTGACCGCGGTGATGGTCACCGGCATCTTGGGTGCGGTGTTCGCGCCGGCCCTTGCAAAGCTTCTGCGGCTGGAAAACTGCCCGGTGGCCGTGGGGGTTGCCATCGGCACCTCCAGCCATGTGCTGGGCACCACCGCCGCCATGGAGATGGGCCCGGTGCAGGAGGCCATGAGCAGTGTTGCCATTGGCGTTTCCGGCCTTATCACGGTGGCGCTGGCCATGCTCTGGTAACGAAAACCTAAGCAAAGGGGCCCGGCCTTACTTGCGAAAGGCCGGGCCCCTGCTTTATAATAAAACAAAATGAATCCAAAAGGAGGATCTTTCAAATGGATCAGAACCTGATGAAAAAATATGCCGAATTTGTGGTGCGCATGGGCACCAATGTGCAGCCCGGCCAGACCCTTATCATCCAGAGCCCGCTGGAGGCTGCTTTTTTTGCCCGTGCCTGCGCAAAGGCCGCCTTTGAGGCCGGGGCTGCCGATGTGGTGGTGAAATATTCCGATGACAAGCTCAGCCGCATCCGCTACGAAATGGGTGAGGAAGCCGCCCTGTGCGATGTGAAGCCCCATCTGGAGCGCAGCTATCTGGACTATGTGGAAAGCGAAGGCGGCGCCTGCGTGCTGAACATCCACGCCGATGACCCCAACGTCTTTGCCGGCATCGACGCGGGCAAGCTGAACCGGGTGAACCTGGCCCGCCGCACGGCGCTGGCCAACTGGCGGGAGTATACCATGAACGACCGCATCCAGTGGTGCGTGGCGGCCATTCCCGCCCCGGCCTGGGCAAAAACCGTGTTCCCCGGGCTGGGCGAAGAAGAGGCTGTGGAAAAGCTGTGGCAGGTGATTTTTGAGGTCTGCCGTGTGGATGCCCAGACCGACCCGGTGAAAAACTGGGAGCACCATGTGGCCGTGATGAACGCCCATGCAGACCGGCTGAACCAGCTCAAGCTGCGCAGCATCCATATGACCAGCAAAAACGGCACCGACCTGACCGTGGGCCTTGCTGAGGACCACATCTGGGAAAGCGCCGGCGGCGTGAGCGAAAAGGGCGTGCCCTTCATGCCCAACATCCCCACCGAAGAGGTGTTCACCGCACCCCACTGCATGCATGTGGACGGCGTGGTCAAGGGCACCCGCCCCTATGTTTACAACGGCCAGCTCATCGAGGGCTTCTCGGTGACCTTCAAGGACGGCCTGGTGGTGGCCCATTCCGCCGAAAAGAACGAGGCTTTGCTGGGCGAACTGCTGGACAGCGATGCCGGCGCCCGCCGCATCGGCGAAATTGCGCTGGTGCCTGCCTCCAGCCCCATCAAAAAGAGCGGTGTGCTGTTTTACAACACCCTGTTTGACGAGAACGCCGCCTGCCACATCGCCTTCGGCGCCGGCTATCCCGGCACCGTGAAGGGCGGCAATGCCATGAACACCCAGCAGCTGCTGGAAAAGGGCGTGAACGATTCCGCCATCCACGAGGACGTGATGGTGGGCTCTGAGGATATGACCATCACCGGCCTGACACAGGACGGCGAGACCGTTGCCATCTTTGAAAACGGCGAGTGGGCGTTCTGATGCCCCCGGAGCTTTGCCGGGCCATGCGCCGCCCGGCCGGGGCCGACCTTGCCCGGGTGCTGGCCACCGGCATCGTGGCCTGGTTCCACATCTGGCAGCAAAGCTGGCTTTCGCCGCCCCGGCCGCTGGATGTGGTGCCCCGCACCGGCTATGTGTGGGTGGACCTGCTCATCCTGCTTTCCGCCTTCTGCCTGGCCCTGCCCTACGGGGCCGACCGGGCACAGGGGCAGGGCTTTCGGGGCACCGAGGGCTTTTGGCGGCGGCGGGCGGTGCGCATCCTTCCTTCTTATTATGTATGCGCCGGGGTGCACCTGGCGGTGAGCCTTGTGCGCATGGGGCCGCATCCCGGCTTTTGGCGGGATAAGGCGGTTTGGAAGGATCTTTTCGGCCACCTGACCCTGACCCACACCCTCATGCCGGAAAGCTACTGGTACACCCGCATGGGCGGCGCTTTGTGGACGGTGGGGGTGCTGGCCGGGTTTTATCTTGCGTTCCCCGGCCTGATCCGCCTGTTCTGGCGCAGGCCGGGCCTGACCCTTCTGCTTTTGGGGGCGGTGCAGCTGGGCTATACCCGTTGGGCTATGGGCCTTGAGGGGCTTGCCTACCAGATGGCCTTCAACCAGCTGCCCGCCTTTGCCGGGGTGCTAGGGCTGGGTTTTGCGCTGGCCCTTTTGTACCCAAGGCTGTGCCTTGCTTTGAAGGGCAGGGGGCGGCCGGGCTTTCTTTTGGCAGGCTTTTTCATGCTGAAGCTGATTTCCGACTTTCTTCAAAAGATCTTTTCCCGGGGGCAGGAGGTCATGCGGGTGCAGCTCGTTTGGCGGATGCCGCTGTGCCTTTTGTTTATGGGCATGGTGCTCTGTCTCTGCCTGGGGCTTGGGGAAAGCCGGAAGGGCGGGGTGCTGGCATTCCTTTCCGCCATCAGCTACAATTTCTATCTGTGGCATCAGAGCATTGCCGTCTGGCTCAAGGAGCTGCGCATCCCCTTCTGGCAGGGGGATACCCCGCCCAACATGACCGGGGACGGGCCCTGGATGCTCCGCTATCATTTCCTGTGCTTTGGGGCGGCCTTCCTTGCGGCCCTTGCGGGAACCTATCTTGTTGAAAAGCCGGCGGCAAAGGCCCTTCAAAAGCGAAAAACAGAAAAGGCTTTTTTGCCATGAAAGGGCGCTGCATGGCCCGGCGGGCCGAATTTTCAGGAAAGGCTTGCATATTGCAAAAGAACATGTTATAATCCTATACCGTAAGATTATGTTTTGAATGGAGAGTGGGCCGCAAGGTCCGCTCTTCTTGCATATCAAGGGAGGTTATGATGGCAAAAGCGAGCAACGGCCGGAATACCATTAAGATCGTGGAGGATCTGGTGCGCCCGGTTTTGGAGCAGATGGGCCTGCAACTGTGGGACGTCCGCTTCGAAAAGGAAGGGCCGGACTGGTTCCTGCGCATCCTCATTGACCGGGACACCCCTCTGGATATGGACACCTGCGAAGCGGCCAGCCGGGCCATTGACCCGGTGATCGACGAGGCAGACCCCATTTCCCAGAGCTATTACATGGAGGTGGGGAGCCCCGGCCTTGGTCGCCGCCTGACCCGCCCCGAGCACTTTGAAAAGTTCCTTGGCCAGACGGTGGAAATCTGCCTGGTGCGGCCGGACGAAAGCGGCAGCCGTGTGTATGAGGGCGAGCTTGCCGGTTTTGAGAACGGCCGGCTGACCCTTCGCTGCCCCGAAGAAAAAAACTTCGAGCTTTGCGCTGCAAGCTATGTGAAGGCCTGCGATGACAAAGACCTGTTTTGATCAAAAAGTGAATAAGGAGAAATGAACAAAAATGAACGCAGAGTTTTTTAAGGCCCTCGAAGTTCTGGAGACCGAGCGCGGACTGCCCGCAGAATATCTGGTAGACAAGATCGCTACCGCCATCGTGATCGCCGTGAAGAAGAACTACGAGGTAGAGGACGACAACGTGCTGGTGGAGATCGACCCGGAAGCAGGCAGGTTCAACGTGAGCCTGGTGCAGGACGTGGTGGAGGAAGTGGAAAACCCCCACACCCAGATCAGCCTGGAAGAGGCCCATCAGCTGCGCCGGACCTATAAGGTCGGCGACCGTGCCGTTACCCGCCTGAAGACCCGCGAGTTCGGCCGCATTGCCGCCCAGACCGCAAAGCATGTTCTGCGCCAGGGCATCCGTGAGGCCGAGCGCAGCCAGCTGTACGACCAGATGCAGTCCAAGGCACACGAGATCCTGAACGCCCGTGTGGTGCGCACCGATGAGGAGCGCGGCCTTGTGGTGCTGCAGCTGGGCAAAAACGAGGTGGTGCTGCCCCGCTCCGAACAGGTCCCCGGTGAAGTTTATTACGAGGGCCAGCACCTGCTGGTTTATGTAAAGGACGTTCTGGTCACCGAGCGCGGCCCCCGCGTGATCATCAGCCGCACCAGCGAGCAGCTGGTCAAGCGGATGTTCGAAAACGAAGTGCCCGAAATTTTTGACGGCAGCGTTGAGATCAAGGCCATCAGCCGTGAGGCCGGCATCCGCTCCAAGATGGCTGTGTGGAGCAAGGATGAAAACATCGATCCCGTCGGCGCCTGCATCGGTGCCCACGGTGTCCGTGTAAACAAGATCGTGGAAGAAATGGGCGGCGAAAAGATCGACATCGTCCGCTGGAGCGAGGACCCCGAGGAGTTCATCAGCGCTGCCATCTCTCCCGCAAAGGTCGTGAAGGTGGAGCTGCTGGAAGGCGAAAAGAAGGCCTGCCGTGTCACCGTTCCCGACCAGCAGCTGAGCCTTGCCATCGGCAACAAGGGCCAGAACGCCCGTCTGTGCGCCCGGCTGACCGGCTATAATATCGACATCCGCCCCGAAAGCGGTTACTATGGCGAGGAAGAGGAGGAGCCGGTGCAGGAGTAAGCGCCGTTTCCCCCAAAGGCACCTGTGCCTGAAAGGAGGAGGTTCCATGCAGCAGAAAAAGATCCCCATGCGCCGCTGTGCCGGCTGCAGCAGCCAGAAGCCTAAAAAAGAGCTGGTGCGCGTAGTGCGCAGCCCGGAGGGTGTCATTTCCCTGGACACCACCGGCCGCAAGCCCGGCCGGGGCGTGTATCTGTGCCCCAATGCGGCCTGCCTTGCAAAGGCGGAAAAGGCAAAGCGGCTGGAGCGGGCCCTGGAGACCCCCATACCGGCCGATGTGATGGAAAGCATCCGGCATGAGATAGAAGGAGCGCAGAGTGGAAAAGACGAATGAGCAGAAGCTGTTTTCGGCTTTGTCGCTGTGCCGGCGGGCCGCAAAGCTCACCATGGGCTTTGATGCGGTGGTGGAAACCGCTTATGCCGGCAGGGCAGCCCTGGTGCTGCTGGCCGCCGATGTGAGCGAGGGCACCGCAAAGCGGATGCGGCGGTCCTGCGAGGACCTGGTGCCCTGCCTGCAGATGCCCCTCACCCAGGAGGACCTGATCCCGGTCACCCGGCACAGGGTGGGCACATTTGCCGTAACTGACGAAAATCTCGCAAAGCTGTGCGAACAATACCTGGAACAGCAGAAGGAGGACAACGAATGACCATTAAATATAAACTGAGCGACGTGGCAAAAGATCTGGATAAGCCCGCAAAGGAGATCATCGAGCTGCTGGCAGCCCGGGGCGGCGAGGTGAAAAAGCCCGGTGCCAACCTGGACGAGGCCGAGATGAACTTCCTGTTTGAGCATTACACCAGCGCAAACCAGGAAAAGAGCCTGGACACCTACCTGGACAGCGCCCCCAAAAAGCAGCCCAAGGAGTCGGAGATCCTGAAAAAGGCCGACGGCACCGTTGTGGAGATGCCCCGCCCCAAGCACAAGGCTGAAAAGAAGCCCGAGGCCCAGGCAGAGCCTGTTGTGCGCCGTGAGGTGGTCACCAAGGTGGTGGACACCCGCACCGTGGACGTGAACCTGGATAAGTTCAACGAAAAATACAACGAGCTTGCCGGCACCAAAAATGTGGAAAACCGCCGCAAGTCCGGCAATCAGAACGCAAAGCACAAGCTCAACAACAAAAACAACCGGGGCGGCCGCCAGAACACCTTCCAGAAAAAGCGTGAGACCGAGGCCGAGCGTCTGCAGCGCATCCAGCTGGAAAAGGCCCGCAAGGCCCAGCTGAAGGTGCAGATCCCCGAGGAGATCACCGTTGGCGAGCTGGCCACCCGTTTGAAGCAGACCGCCGCAAACGTCATCAAAAAGCTCATGGGCCTTGGCATCATGGCTTCGGTGAGCGAAGTTGTGGACTTTGACACCGCATCCCTCATCGCCGATGAATTTGGCGCAAAGGTGGAAAAGGAAGTGCACGTCACCATCGAGGAGCGCCTGTTCGAGGTGGACGAAGATCCCGCAGAGAGCCTGGAAGAGCGTCCTCCCGTCATCGTGGTCATGGGCCACGTTGACCACGGCAAGACCAGCATCCTGGATGCCATCCGCTCCGCCCATGTCACCAGCGGCGAGGCCGGCGGCATCACCCAGCACATCGGTGCTTACCAGGTAAAGACCGGCGACAAGTGGCTCACCTTCCTGGACACCCCCGGCCACGAGGCCTTCACCAGCATGCGTGCCCGCGGCGCGAACCTCACCGATATCGCGGTGCTGGTGGTTGCTGCCGATGACGGCATCATGCCCCAGACCGTTGAGTCCATCAACCACGCCAAGGCTGCCGGTGTTTCCATCATCGTTGCCATCAACAAGATGGATAAGCCCACCGCCAACCCCGACCTGGTCATGGAGCAGCTGACCCAGTATGAGCTGATCCCCGAGCAGTGGGGCGGCGATGTGATCTGTGTGCCGGTTTCCGCCCGCACCGGCAAGGGCATCGATGACCTTTTGGAGAACATCCAGCTGGTTGCCGAGGTCAAGGAGCTGAAGGCGAACCCCAACCGCCGTGCCAAGGGCGCCGTGATCGAGGCCCGCCTGGACAAGGGCCAGGGCCCCGTTGCCACCATCCTGGTGCAGAAGGGCACCCTGCGCAAGGGCGACTGCGTGATCGCCGGCACCGCTGTGGGCCGTGTGCGCACCATGAAGGACGATATGGGCCGCTCTCTGGAAGAAGCCGGCCCCTCCACCCCCGTTGAGATCACCGGCCTGACCGAAGTTCCCTCCGCAGGCGACCTGTTCGATGCGGTCGAGGACGAAAAGCTGGCCCGTGAGCTGGCCGACAAGCGTGCCGCCGAAGAGAAGGAAAAGCAGTTCTCCAGCTACCAGAAGGTCACCCTGGATAACCTGTTCAGCCAGATCGCCGAAGGCGAGCGCAAGCAGCTGGACATCATCGTGAAGGCAGACGTTCAGGGCAGCGCCGAGGCTGTGAAGCAGAGCCTGGAAAAGATCTCCAACGACGAAGTGCGGGTGAAGGTCATCCACGCAGGCGTCGGCGCCATCAACAAGTCGGACGTTATGCTGGCAAATGCCGGCAACGCCATCATCATCGGCTTCAACGTGCGCCCCGACCCCATTGCCAAGGAAGAAGCCGCACAGTGCGAAGTGGAAATGCGCATGTACCGTGTCATCTATGATGCCATCAACGATGTTACCGATGCGATGAAGGGCATGCTGGCCCCCAAGATCCGTGAAGTGGAGCAGGGCCGCCTGGAGGTCCGTCAGGTTTACAAGATCAGCTCTGTGGGCCTGGTTGCCGGCAGCTATGTGCTGGACGGCAAGATCACCCGTGCAAGCAAGATCCGTGTTGTGCGTGACGGCATCGTGGTTGCAGAGGACGAGATCGCTTCTCTGCGCCGTTTCAAGGATGACGTGAAGGAAGTTGCCCAGGGCTACGAATGCGGCGTTACCCTGGAGAAGTTCAGTGATATCAAGGAAGGCGATATCTTCGAGGCTTACATCCTGGAAGAATACCGTGACTGATAACGAGGTATATCAATGGCCAATACAAAAAACCATGGGCGTCTTGCCCAGGATATGAAACGGGAAGTCATCGGCATCATCGGCCAGATGAAGGATCCCCGGCTTGCCGGGGGTCTGCTTACCGTGACCCGGCTGGATGTTACGCCGGATCTGGACGTGGCAAAGGTATATGTGAGCGTTCTGGGCCGGCCCGAAGGCCCTCAGGAGGCCATTGCGGCCCTGAACCGGGGCGCGGGCCACATCCGCACCGAGGTTTCCCGCCGTATGCACATCCGCAAAGCTCCTCGCTTTGTGTTCGTGCAGGATGACGGGGCGGCCTATGCAGCCCACATCAATGAGCTGCTGGCCGGCCTGGACAAAGGGGAGGAATGACCCGCCCTCGGGCGGGTTTCCAACCCACACATGCAGAAGGAGAACGCAATGAGTGAGATTTTGGAAATGCTGGAAGCCATCCGCCGGCTCCTGCACGCGGAAGATGTGCTGCTGCTCTGCCATAAAAACCCCGACGGGGACACCATCGGCAGTGCCGCGGCCCTTTACCATGCGCTGAAGAAGCTGGGCAAAACGGTGGCTGTGCTCTGCTCAGATCCCATTCCCGCACGCTATGCCTATATGGGTTTTGAACAGTTCACCGGTCAGTTCACCCCCGGCTATGTGGTGGCCATTGATGTGGCCAGCATCCAGCTGTTTGGGGATGCGCTGGATCCTTACAGCTCCCGTGTGAATCTGTGCATCGACCACCACGGCTCCAACTCCGGCTATGCAGATGCCATGTATCTGGACGGCTCTGCCGCCGCTACCGCCGAGATGATCTATGAGATGCTGGGCGAAATGCAGGTGGGCATCACCCCCCAGATCGCAGACTGCCTGTATACCGGCCTTGCTACCGATACCGGCTGTTTCCTGTATTCCAACACCACGGCCCGCAGCCACCGCATCGCGGCGGCGCTGATGGAGGCCGGGGCCCATGTGGAGGATCTGAACGCAAGCCTGTTTGAAAGCAAGACCCGGGAGCGGATGGCCATTGAGCGCACCGCTCTTGAAAATCTGGAATATCATTTTGACGGCCGCTGTGCCCTGATGTTCCTCACCCGTGAGGAGATCGCCGCAAGCGGCGTGAACATGGCAGACCTTGAGGACCTCACCGGCCTGCCCCGCAAGATCGAGGGCGTGCAGGTGGGCATCACCCTGCGCCAGCTGCCCGGCGCAAGCTACAAGATCAGCGTGCGCACCGTGAAGGGCGTGGATGCCTGCTCCATCGCGCGGCGTTTGGGCGGCGGCGGCCACGGCCGCGCTGCCGGCTGCGAGCTGGAAGGCAACCTGGAAAACGCCAAGGCCGCCATTCTGGCCGAGGTGGAAAAGGAACTCCGGCGCCTGGACGAAGCTAGCGCAGAGGGGGAAGCTCAGTGAGCGGACGAAACGGCATTTTGGTTGTGGACAAGCCCGCCGGCTGGACAAGCTTTGACGTGATCGCAAAGCTGCGGGGCATTTTGAAGACCCGCAAGCTGGGCCATTCCGGCACACTGGACCCCATGGCCACCGGCGTTCTGCCGGTGTTTGCGGGCAATGCGGCCCGGGCGGTGGACATGCAGCCCAACCATGACAAGGCCTATCGGGCCCGCATCCGGTTCGGCCTTTCCACCGACACCGGCGATGTGACCGGAACGGTGCTGGAAACCGCCGACTGCGTGGTGAATGAAGAAATGCTTCAGGATGCGCTGGCCGGTTTTCTGGGCCCGCAGATGCAGACCCCGCCCATGTATTCGGCAGTGAAGATCAACGGCACCCCCCTTTACAAGCTGGCCCGTCAGGGCAAAACGGTGGAGCGTACCGCCCGCCCGGTGACCTTTTACCGGCTGGAGGTGCTGGAGGTGCTGGGCTGCAGCGAGTTCGAGATTCTGGTGGAGTGCAGCAAGGGCACCTATGTGCGCACCCTGGTGGAGGATGTGGGCAAGGCCCTGGGCTGCCCCGCCTGCCTTTCCGGGCTGCGGCGCATCCAGGCCGGCGTGTTCGACCTTTCCGGCAGCCACACTTTGGAAGAGATCCAGAAGGCCGCCGATGAAAACCGGCTGGACGAGCTGTTCCTGCCGGTGGAAACGGTGTTCACCCATCTGGAAAAGCTCACCGTGGACGAGGACACCGAAAAGCGCCTGCTGAACGGTGCGCCCACCTACCGCTTTTACAAAAAGGACGGTGTTTACCGGGCACAGGGGCCTTCCGGCTTTTTGGGCCTTGTCCGGGTGGAGGGCAGTGTGCTCAAGGTGGACAAATTATTTGTTGAAAGGGCGTGAAAAGCCCTATGGAAAAATACGGAGATCCCGCTATGCAGGTTTACAATGCGCTCACCGCCCTTCGGGGCGAAAAAAGCACCAGCATTGCGCTGGGCTTTTTCGATGGGGTGCACATCGGCCACCGGGCGGTGATCGATGCCGCCGTGGGCTATGCCCGGCAGCAGGGTCTGGAGCCGGCGGTGTTCACCTTTGAGCTGCCCCTTAAAAACGCCATCAAGGGCGGGCGCATCTGCACCGAGGAAAGCAAGCGCCGGGAGATCGAAGCTTTGGGCGCCGAGCATTATCTGGCCCCGCCCTTTGAAGAGTTCTGCGGCCTTGAGCCGGAGGATTTCGTGCACAAGGTGCTGGCCGGGCTCTGCCGGGCAAAGGCCGTGTTCTGCGGCTCCAACTTCACCTTTGGCAAAAAGGCGGCGGGGGACGTGGCACTGCTCAAAGAGCTGTGCGGCCCGCTGGGCATCCGGGTGTTCGAGGTGCCCATGACCATCTGGCGGAATGCGCCTGTCAGCTCCACCCGCATCCGTGCGGCGCTGGCGGCAGGGGATATCCCTTCGGTGAATGCCATGCTGGGCCGGCCCTACCAGATCGAGTTTTCGGTGCAGCACGGGCAGGGGCTTGGCAAAACGCTGGGCATCCCCACCATCAACCAGGTGTTCCCCGCAGGCTATGCCACCCCCAAAGAGGGCGTGTACATCACCCTTGCAATGGTGGCCCCGGGCCTTTGGCTGCCCTCGGCAACCGGCTTTGGCAGCCGCCCCACGGTGAACCGTGACGGCAGCATCCTTACCTGCGAAACCTTCATTGCCCGGTATGAGGGCGACCTTTACGGCGAATGCCCCCAGGTGCGGTTTTATGAGTATCTTGCCCCTACCCAGAAATTCGAAAACCTGGATGGGCTGATCGGCTGCGTGCAGAATGCCGCCGAAAAATCGATCGCCTACCATAGGTCACAAGGCAGGGCATAAACTCCTTTGTGCCCCGGCCCGAATTTTGAAATGTGCTGAAAAAACGCCCGGTTATCGGGCAGAAAGCACAGCCCCGCCCCGCAAAACAGGGCGAAAGTTCCACTTGTATTCAAAAGCGGGGTATGGTATAATATACAGGCTACCGTGGCCCGGTACAGGGCGTATGCGTGCAACACGCGCCTCAGCTGCCCCGTGCCTAGTCATTGGCAAATATTAGAAATGAGGTATTTCACAATGGAACAGAAGAATGTTATCATCGAGTCTGCCCGCGTTCACGAGAAGGACACCGGTTCCCCCGAGGTTCAGGTTTCCCTGCTGACCGCCCGCATCAATCACCTGACCGAGCACCTGAAGGCAAACCCCAACGATCATCACAGCCGCCGCGGCCTGCTGAAGATGGTTGGCCGCCGCCGCAACCTGCTGGCTTACCTGCAGAAGAAGGACATCGAGCGTTATCGTGCCCTGATCGCAAAGCTCGGCCTGCGTAAGTAATTTTGTAATAGAAGGCGGGCGGGCCGTTTTGGGCCGCCTGCCTTTTATCTTAAATTTTTTAAGCTGGGTGCCTACCGTGATTTAGCGGTAAATCGAGGGCTTTCACACCGCTTTGGCGGGTGAGAGCGTTGGATTTATTGCTAAAGCCATGGATGGACCCCCAAAACCAATTTTAGGAGGTAACAAAATGGCTTTGGAATTTGCTTCGAAGCATGAAACTTTCCCCAATTTCAAAACCTTCCAGATGGAACTGGCCGGCCGCCCGCTAATCGTTGAGACCGGCAAAATGTGCGGTCTGTCCAACGGCAGCTGCCTGGTGCGCTACGGCGAGACCGCCGTTCTGTGCAACGTCACCATGAGCGATAAGCCCCGTGACGGCATCGATTTCTTCCCCCTCAGTGTTGACTTTGAAGAGAAGCTCTACGCTGTGGGCCGCATCCCCGGCAGCTTCATGCGCCGTGAGGGCCGTCCCGGCGAAAAGGCCATCCTGACCAGCCGCGTTGTGGACCGTCCCATCCGCCCGCTGTTCCCCAAGACCATGCGCAACGACGTCTGCGTTACCATGACCGTTATGAGCGTGGATCAGGACTGCAGCCCTGAGATCACCGGCATGATCGGCACCTCCATCGCTCTGTCCATCTCCGACATCCCCTGGGCAGGCCCCATCGGCGGCGTGTTCATGGGCCTGGTGGACGGCAAGCTGGTTGTGAACCCCACCCTGGAGCAGCGTGAGGTGAGCGATCTGCAGCTGACCGTTGCTGCCACCCGCGGCAAGATCGTTATGATCGAGGCCGGCGCAAACGAGGTGGACGAGGTCACCATGCTGGATGCCATCAAGGCAGCCCACACCGAGATCAAGAAGATCATCGAATTCATCGACGGCATCGTTGCCGAGATCGGCAAGCCCAAGCGTGAGTTCCAGGATATGGAGATCGACCACGATCTGCTGGAGGCCGTGAAGGCCGAGTTCCTGGATGACTTCAAGGCTGCCATGGACACCGATGACAAGAACGTGCGGGATGCCCGCCTGCTGCCCATCCGGGAAAAGCTGGAAGAGAAGTACGCCGAGCAGTGGGGCGATGCCGCCATTGAAGAGCTGATGTACAAGATGCAGAAGTTCGTGGTGCGCCGCTGGCTGCTGGACGAGGGCAAGCGTGTGGACGGCCGCGGCATCAATGAGATCCGCCCCCTGAACGCAGAGGTCGGCCTGCTGCCCCGTGTGCACGGCTCCGGTATGTTCACCCGCGGCCAGACCCAGGTGCTCACCATTGCGACCCTGGGCTCCACCAAGGACAATCAGCTGATGGACGATCTGTCCACCGAGCAGTATAAGCGTTATCTGCACCACTACAACTTCCCGCCGTACTCCGTGGGCGAGGCCCGTGCTCCCCGCAGCCCCGGCCGCCGTGAGATCGGCCACGGCGCTCTGGCCGAGCGTGCTCTGGTTCCCGTTCTGCCCTCTCTGGAGGAGTTCCCCTACACCATCCGTCTGGTGAGCGAGGTGCTGTCCTCCAACGGCTCCACCAGCCAGGCTTCCATCTGCGGCAGCACTCTGGCCCTGATGGATGCAGGCGTGCCCATCAAGGCTCCCGTTGCCGGCATCTCCTGCGGCCTGATCACCGAGGGCGAGCGCTGGATGACCATGCTGGACATCCAGGGCGTTGAGGACTTCCACGGCGATATGGACTTTAAGGTGGGCGGTACTCACAAGGGCATCACCGCCATCCAGATGGACATCAAGATCGACGGCCTGACCTACGAGATCATCGAGGAAGCCTTCGAGAAGTGCCGCAAGGGCCGTGAGTTCATCCTGGACGAGATCATGCTGCCTGTGCTGCCCGCTCCCCGCGCTCAGCTGTCCAAGTACGCTCCCAAGATGCTGTCCATGATGATCCCTGTGGACAAGATCAAGGACGTCATCGGCAAGGGCGGCAAGGTCATTCAGGACATCTGCGCCACCTGCAACTGCAAGATCGACGTGGAAGAGGACGGTCACGTCTTTGTTTCCGCCATCGATGCCGAGGATGCCGACCGTGCGATCCGCACCATCAAGACCATCGTGGAGGACCCCGAGGTGGGTGCCATCTACAAGGGCCGTGTGACCCGTCTGATGAACTTCGGTGCCTTTGTTGAGATCGCTCCCGGCAAGGAAGGCCTGGTCCACATCTCCAAGCTGGACGCAAAGCGTGTTGAGCGTGTGGAGGACGTGGTTGCTGTGGGCGACGAGCTGATCGTTATGGTCACCGAGATCGACCAGCAGGGCCGCATCAACCTGAGCCGCAAGGACGCTCTGGCTGCCATCGAGGCAAAGAAGAACCAGCAGTAAGCAAAACCGCTTCTGCCCGGTTCAAAAATCAGATGAATTTTATCGGCAGCATCCGGTTTTTCCGGGTGCTGCCGATTTTTTTGTTTCAAAGCTGTTGCGTTTCGGCCTTTGAATCGTATTATGGGTAGGAAAGGGGGGAGGGGAATGGAAACTGCCATCCTGGAGGCTCTTTACAGGCAGTACCACCGGGAGCTGGGGCTGTACCTGCTTTCGCTGTGCAAAAGCAGGGCCGCCGCTGAGGATCTTATGCAGGAAACCTTTTTGAAGGCCTTCCTCTCTCTGCCGCCGGGCCACCCCAATGTGCGGGCCTGGCTTTACCGGGTGGCCCACAATCTGTGGGTGGACCATCAGCGCAAAAACGCCCGCCTTGTGCCCAGCGAGCCGCCGCAGCAGCCCGGCCCCGGCCCGGAGGAGACGCTTTTTTTGGAGGAACAGCGCAGGGCCCTGTACCGGGCGCTTTCCCAAATGGAAGAGCGGGGGCGGGAGGTGCTGCTGCTCCGGTATTTTGCCGGGCTTTCCCAAAAGGAGATCGCCGGAGTGCTGGGCATCCGCCCGGATCATGCCCGGGTGCTGGCCAGCCGGGCCAGAAAAGAACTGAAACAGCGAATGGAGGCGCAGGGCTATGACATACCGTGAACTGCTGAAGCTTTATAAAACCGGAAAGCTGGAAGGCCCCGAAAAGGAACAGCTGGAAAAAGAGATCGAAAAACAGGATGCCATTTCGGAATATCTGTTTGAAGAGAGTGAGTTCGGCGGCTTTGAAGGGGAGACGCCGCCCCCGGACCCGGAGAACGATGCCCAGCTCAAAGCCATTCAAAAGGCGGTGCGCCGCACCCTCACTCGCATGGCGCTGGCGGTGGGCGCGGCGGTGCTGGCGCTGGTAACGGCAGGAGCCCTGCTTTTGCCGGGCATCGTGGACGAGTTTTACTACCAGCCGGACGATGTGGTGGCGAAAAACCCGGAAAATGAGCAGCTCAGCATCCCGCGCATGAGCATGGATCTGGCGGTTTTTTCCGAGCTGTTTCTGCCGGGGGCCTTCCGGGATACGGTGTATGCCGAGGGCGAGGGCTTTGGCCGGTATGCCGTCTCCATTCCCCAGATGGCCGCCATGGACGGCCGCCGTCAGACGGTGAACGGCCGCCTGGTGCGGGGAAAGCTCACCCTGTATGATACCGATACCCTCAAGGTGCCGGCGTCCAATGTGTTTACACTGCCGGAAAATATCGAGCACACAAACGGCCTTTGGGATGTGGAGGCTGGGCGCTGGGTGAGCCCCTGGGGCGGCCCGGCGGATGCGGCCCGGCAGCTGGAAACGTTGGAAGAGGACCGGTACTATCTGGGCTTTGTGTCCCTTCAGAATGTGATGGACTATGAGGAGTTCTACCGCTGGTATGAGCAAAACGAGCCTTCCGAGGGGGATGCCTGGTGCGCCGTTTACACCGAAGCGGACGGTGTGGGCCTCACCGAAAACATTGGCTTTCTCATCCGGGCATCCGGCTTCTGCCGGGATTATGAGCCGGAAAAATACCCTTACTTGAGCATCCTTTCGCTGAAAAACCCGCCCGACCGGGGCGCTGAGGCCCAGATGCGCCGCCATTTTTTGAGCCTTTTGGATTACCAGCTGGAAAACCCGGAGCTTGCCCGGATGCTGGCCCCGGGCCAAACACCCACCCCCGAGGTGCTTTCCCTCATCCGGGCCGGGGTGGAAGAGCAGGGCCTTCGCATCTACGGCTTCACCGTGTATGCCCGCAAGGCCCAGCTGGAAAAACTGCTGGCAGACCCCCTTGTTTACACCGTTTACGCCCAGCCCGCCGGCTGAAAAATAAAAGGCACTGCCGTTTTCAGGGCAGTGCCTTTTTTGTGAAATAAACCGGAAAAGCCGTAAAATAAGGCTTTGCCCTGAAGGGCATTCGTTGCATGATCGGTGTTCCTGTGGTATACTATATTCGACTATCTGTATGCAGGAGGAAGCACATCCATGAAAATCAGTGCGGCCATCGTGGTTTATAACGGCGCAGAGGAAGTGATCCGTGCCGCTGAGTCGGTTTTGAAGCAAACCGCAGACTGCGATCTTACCCTCTATCTGGTCGATAACGCAAGCCCCGACGGGGCGGGCCGGGTTTTGGCCGAGCATCCATGGCCGGAAAACGTACAGGTGATCCGCCTTCCCGAAAACATTGGTTTCGGCAAGGGCCACAATACGGTCCTGCCGCTGCTTTCCAGCGATTTTCACTTTGTGCTGAACCCGGACATCTTTGTGGACAGCAACGTGCTGTGCCAGGTGGCCGGCTGGCTCAGAGAGCATCCCGGCGCTGTGATGGCGACCCCCCGGCTGCTGTTCCCCAGCGGCGAGGTGCAGGTGCTGCCCAAGCGCAAACCCACCGTGCTGGGCCTTCTGGCCCGCCAGGGGGTGCCGGGCCTTCAAAAATACGGTGACCGCTACGCCATGCTGGACGAGGACCTTTCCCTGCCAACCCCCATTGAGTTCTGCACCGGCAGCTTTTTCTGCATGCGCACCGATGTTTACAAGGAAATCGGCGGCTTTGATGAAAAATATTTCATGTATGTGGAGGATGCCGACATCACCCAGAAGGCGCGGCAGAAGGGGCTTGTGTTCTATCTGCCCCAGTATTGCGCCTATCATGAGTGGCACCGGGCGCCCCAAAAAAGCCTGAAGCCCTTTTTGCAGCAGCTCAAAAGCATGGGCCGCTATTTTCGAAAATGGGGCTTTCGGTTCTGCTGAATTTGTGTTATGCGGAAGTGGCTCCGCTTTGTGTTAAGCCGCAAACAATCAATGGCCTGAAAGGCCGAAAAAGGAGCGATGCATTCCATGAAAGGCATTATTCTGGCCGGCGGCGCCGGTACACGCCTTTATCCGCTGACCATGGTCACTTCCAAACAGCTTCTGCCTGTTTATGACAAGCCCATGATCTATTACCCGCTTTCCACCCTGATGCTGGCCGGCATCCAGGACATCCTCATCATCTCCACCCCGGAGGATACCCCCCGGTTCGAGAACCTGCTGGGGGACGGCAGCCAGTACGGCATCCATCTGCAATACAAAGTGCAGCCCAGCCCCGACGGCCTGGCACAGGCCTTCCTTTTGGGAAAAGAGTTCATCGGCGATGACTGCTGTGCCATGATCCTGGGCGACAACATCTTCTACGGCAACGGCTTCTCCCGCATTTTGAGAAACGCCGTGCAGAACGCCGAGAAAAACGGCCGTGCCACCGTGTTCGGCTATTATGTGAATGACCCCGAGCGGTTCGGCATCGTGGAATTTGACGAAGACGGCAAGGTCATCAGCGTGGAGGAAAAGCCCCAGGAGCCCAAATCCAACTACGCCATCACCGGCCTTTATTTCTACGACAACCGGGTCAGCGCCCAGGCCGAAAAGGTCAAGCCCAGCGCCCGGGGCGAACTGGAGATCACCACCCTCAACGCCATGTATCTGGAAGAGGGCAGGCTGGACGTGCAGCTTCTGGGCCGGGGCTTTGCCTGGCTGGATACCGGCACGATGGACAGCCTG
Source organism: Allofournierella sp. (assembly GCA_020025635.1). Classification (GTDB taxonomy): domain Bacteria; phylum Bacillota; class Clostridia; order Oscillospirales; family Ruminococcaceae; genus JAHHRU01. The sequence goes on along the minus strand of JAHHRU010000012.1, from coordinate 19,723 downwards.
GTGGACGCCGCCGATTTTGTGCGCATGGTGGAAAAGCGCCAGGGCATCAAGATCTCGGCACCGGAGGAGATCGCCTACAAAAACGGCTGGATCAGCCGGGATAAGCTGTTGGAAAGCGCCCAGCGCTACGGCAAAAGCCCCTACGGCGAGCACCTGAAACGGGTGGCCGATGCTAAGATCAAATACTAAAACAGGGGAGGCATCCGCCTTATGAAGATCCTTATTACCGGAGCAAAGGGCCAGCTTGGCACCGAGCTCTGCCGCCAGCTTCGCGAGGGCGGCAGCAGCCTGGGCCCCATCCCGGAGCGCCTGAAAAACGCCATTGTGATCCCCACCGATGTGGAAGAGCTGGACATCACCAACCGGGAAGAGACCCTTTCCTTTGTGCGCCGCCACCAGCCGGATACCATCATCAGCTGTGCGGCCTTCACCAATGTGGACGGCTGTGAATCCAACACCGATGCGGCCTTCCGGGTGAACGCACTGGGCGCATCCAATCTGGCCCAGGCCGCCGAGCGCATCAACGCCCGGCTCATCCATGTTTCCACCGACTATGTGTTCTCCGGCGAGGGTGACACCCCGCTGGATGAGAGCATGCCCATTGCCCCTGCCAGCGCCTACGGCCGCACCAAGGCCCTGGGCGAAGCCTATGTGCGGGATTTCTGCCACCGGTACTTCATTGTGCGCACCGCCTGGCTGTATGGCTACAACGGCAGAAACTTTGTAAAAACCATGGTGAACGCCGGCAAAAAGTTCGGCAGGCTCACCGTTGTGAACGACCAGATGGGCAACCCCACCAACGCCGAAGATCTGGCCCACCACCTGCTCAAGCTGGCGGTGAGCCACGAATACGGCGTTTATCACTGCACCGGCGAGGGTGTTTGCAGCTGGTATGATTTTGCAAAAGAGATCATCCGCCTTTCCGGCGTGGATGCCCAGGTGCTGCCCTGCACCAGCGAAGAATACGCCGCCGCCCACCCGGAAGCCGCTTCCCGGCCCGCCTGGTCGGCCCTGGAAAACCGGATGCTGGCCGTTACCTGCGGCAACGATATGCGCCCCTGGCAGCAGGCCCTTGCCGGCTACTTTGAGCACTGGGACGGCGAAAACGGCCTGAAATAAGAAAGGAAAATCTATGAAAACATATCTCATCACCGGCTGTGCCGGCTTTATCGGTTCCAACTTTGTTTACTATATGCTCAACAAGTACCAGGATATCCAGCTGGTGAACCTGGACAAGCTCACCTATGCGGGCAACCTGGAAAACCTGAAGGGCGTGGAGGGGGACCCCCGCCATGTGTTCGTTCAGGGCGATATCTGTGACCGGGAGCTGGTCAGCAGCCTGTTCGAAAAGTATGATTTCGATTATGTGATCAACTTCGCGGCCGAAAGCCATGTGGACCGCAGCATCTCCAACCCTGAGATCTTTGTGGAAAGCAACGTGCTGGGCACCGTGAACCTGCTGCAGTGCGCAAAGAACGCCTGGTATAAGGACGGCGCTTGGGCAAAGGACAAAAAGTACCTGCAGGTTTCCACCGACGAGGTGTACGGCAGCCTGGGCGAGGACGGCTACTTCACCGAGACCACCCCGCTGTGCCCCCACAGCCCCTATTCCAGCAGCAAGACCAGCGCCGACATGTTCGTTATGGCCTTCCATGACACCTACGGCATGCCGGTGAACATCACCCGCTGCTCCAACAACTACGGCCCCTATCAGTTCCCCGAAAAGCTGATCCCGTTGATGATCAACAACTGCAAGGCCCACAAGAGCCTGCCGGTTTACGGCGACGGCATGCAGGTGCGGGACTGGCTGTATGTGGAGGACCACTGCAAGGCCATTGATATGGTTGCAAACGGCGGCCGTGACGGCGAGGTGTACAATGTGGGCGGCCACAACGAGCGCCCCAACATCTTCATTGTGAAAACCGTGATCGAGCAGCTGCACGACAAATTCGATGACACCATCGACGAGAGCCTCATCAAGCATGTGGCCGACCGCCTGGGCCATGACCGCCGCTACGGCATCGACCCCACCAAGATCAAGGACGAGCTGGGCTGGTATCCCGAAACCCCCTTCGAGGTGGGCATCGTAAAGACCATTGACTGGTACCTGGCAAACGAAGAGTGGATGGACCACGTTACCAGCGGCAACTACCAGAAATACTACGAAGAAATGTATAAAAACAAGTAAATTATACGTTTTGTAAAAGCTCCTGCCCCGGCGGGAGCTTTTTTCACAAAAACTCCATCGATATGGTTTGTCATAAAGGGGGCTTTGTGTTATACTCTACTGTGAGCACATTCAAGATTCCGGCGGTTTGAAACCGCTGCCGGCCGGCATCCCCAAAGGGTGCCTTCGGCCTCACAATACTGGTTTTGGGCAGCGTTCTGCCCGAAAAGGAGGACCCTCTTATGGCAAATACCTATTCACATGCCGAGCATGAGCGCAGCCGCCGCAGACGGACACGCCAGCTGCTGGGCGTGGTTCTGTGCCTGCTGATCCTTGTTGGCGTGATCAATGTGGTGGGGGCGGCCGTGCACGGCGTTGCCTCGCTGTTTGATAAAACCGATGAGAAACTGGAATACGAGCAGAGGCTGCAGTCTCTGGTCATGATGGACCCGCTGCCCTTTGCAAGCCTGGATCAGATGGATGTGAAGCAGCTGCGGGAATATTCCATCTGGGCTGCCGTGGCCAATGCCCAGCGTTCGCCCGGCGGGCTGGATGCCTACCGCCGTGACCCGGAAAGTGACGGCGTGCTGCTGCCCGCACTGGAAGTGGATGCCGCGCTGGTGGCGCTGCTGGGCCCCAATTACAACGATCTGCTCAGCCAGCCCATCACCAACACCAGCTTCCAGACCGACCTTTATTATGAGTACCGGGAAGAAGAAAAGGCCTATGTGGTGCCGGTCACCGCCCAGATGGGCTTCTACCGGGCGCAGGTCACCGACCTTGACAAAAAGGACGGCCGGCTGCGTGTCACCGTGGGCTATATCCCCACCGCTCTTCTGCTGGGCGACTACAACCCCACCGTGAACCCCGAACCCTCCAAGTATATGGACTATGTGTTCGACAAGGTGGACAAGGTCTATTATCTGCGTGCCCTGGAAGCCAGCGATAAAAAGCCCAGCTCTTCCGCTGCGGCAGTGGACCCCACCCTGGATGAGGACCTGACCTTTGACCCCATGAGCGCCATTGAAGGCGCAGCCGACAGCACCGCCCAGCCTGAAGACGGCGAAGAAGGCGGCGAGGAAGGCGGCGAAGAGGCCCCGGCCGGCGAAGAAGAGCCGGCGGCCGAAGAATAATGTACGGACAGGGCCGCTCCCGGCGGGGCGGCCTTTTTTCCACAAAAGAACAACACAGGGCAGGGAAAAGAACTTCCCGCCCGGAATGGAGTATGAGTATGATTCGTTTTACCATGAAAGACGGCGGCGTGATCGATGTGGAGCTGGACGCACAGGCCGCTCCCATTACTGTTGAGAACTTCCTCAAGCTGGTGGGCCAGGGCTTTTATGACGGCCTGACCTTCCACCGGGTCATCCCCGGCTTTATGATCCAGGGCGGCTGCCCCGAGGGCACCGGCATGGGCGGCCCCGGCTGGCACATCAAGGGCGAGTTCCGCGCAAACGGCGTGGCCAACCCCATCAAGCATGAGCGCGGCGTGATCAGCATGGCCCGTGCCATGGACCCCAACTCCGCAGGCAGCCAGTTCTTCATCATGCACCAGAACGCTCCCCATCTGGACGGCCAGTATGCCGCTTTCGGCCATGTGGTTTCCGGCATGGACGTGGTGGACCGCATCGCCGGTGTGGAAACCGATCACCGCGACAAGCCCCTGACCCCGGTGGTGATCGAGAGCGTCAAGGTCGTGGAGGCATGATCGAAAAGATCAAAGAGCTGATCCGGCGCTATTATGAGCCGCTGAGCTACCTTTTCTTCGGCGGCCTTGCCACCCTTTTGAATATCGTGCTGGGCATCCTGTTCCGATGGGTGGGTCTTGGCACCCTGCTCAACACCCTGCTGGACAATTTCCTGTGCATCCTGTTTGCCTACTTCACCAACCGGCAGTGGGTCTTTCGCAGCCGCACAAAGGGCGGCGCTGCCGTGAAGGAGTTCTGCTCCTTTGTGGGCTGCCGCCTTGGCACGCTGGTGCTGGATGTGGCGGTCATGTGGCTGGGCGTGGATGTTCTGGGAGCTTACCTCATTGCCCCCGCCCATCAGGACCTTTGGTTTTTGGGCGTGAAGCTGTTCACGCAGGTATTGATCGTGGTATGCAACTACATTTTTTCAAAGCTCATCATCTTTAAAAAGAAATAACAGCAAAAATCAGCCCCCGCCCGGGTTTTTCTTCGGGCGGGGGCTGCTTTTTTGTCAGAAAATAAAAGCTGCAATGGGGCAGGTCGGCTTGTGCGGCAAATACAAAAAAGAACGCTTCAGGAGCGCTCGATTTTGTAAACTGCGTTGACATACCGGATGTGGATCCATTCCTTTGCAAGCTCCAGATCACGGGTATTCAAAACATTGTACAAAAGGGTGGAGTTTTGAATGGTTTTTGCCACATCATCGGGTGAATCGAAGGCTTTGCGAATCATAACGTCAATGTATTCCTGACATTGGCGCAGAATGACCACCATGTGCTGATAGGAGGTGCAGGCATACACTTTTTCAAAGGTGGCCTGTGTTTCCTTAAAGGCTTCACTTTTCAAACCGGCCTTGAGCAAAGCGATCTTGCGCTCGGTAAACAATTTTACAGTTTCCAGATCATCGCTGCTTGCGTTGGACAAAAAGTCTTCAAACAACGCTGTTTCCAGGATCTCTCGGATCTTGGCATATTCCAGAAGGCTTTCCTTCGAAACACCTTGAACAAAAAAGCCCTTCATGGGAATAAAATTCGCAAGGCCGTCCCGCTGCAGGTCCTGCAGGACCCCGCGCACATGAGCTTTGTTTATGTGATAGGCTTCGGCAATTCGTGTTTCGGTGAGATGCTGCCCACTGTAAAGCTCGCCGTAAATGATTCGTTTGCGCAAATCATGGTAAATTTGCTGACGAAGTTCAGCGTTGGTAGTCGTTGGAACATCCCTCCAAAAACTCTGCAAAGAGCAGAATTGCGTTTTTTGCATACAAATTTACTGCATCAGTATAGCACGAATCCGCAAAAACAACAAGCAATAGTTGGGATTTGTGACTTTCATTTGTTGATCTTTGAGCATTCAGGAAGCAAAAGTTGTGGGAAGTGCTGATTGTTAAATGAAAAGAGAGAATGATATTGACCTTCTGCCGAAAAAAAGATATTTTAGATATAGATAGTTAACTATTATAGAATTAGTTGGAAATCATAGGATTTCCAACTGAAATAAAAAGGAGAGATGCAGTATGAAAATCACAGAAATCCGGGCAGAGGTCGTGCACGCATCCATCTATTCCAACTATGTGTTTGTGATCGCACAAACCGATGAGGGCATTCAGGGGTTTGGTGATGCCACCTTGGATGGGCTGGAATTCGAGGTGGTGGCAGCAGTTCAAAATCTGGGAGCAAAGCTGATCGGAAAGGATGTGCTGAAAGACAATTTGAGCGTGTCCGGCGATGGCGGCGGCCTGATCACTGCGGCTGCGGCTTCCGGCATTGACATTGCCATGTGGGATTTGAAGGGCAAAGCGCTGAACGCACCGCTTTATGAGCTGTTGGGCGGGGCCCGCAGGACAGAGATCCCTGTTTACGCATCTTTCAATCGTGTGATCCGTGACCGCACACCCGAGGGCTTCGGAAAATTCGCCGCTGAATTGGTTTCCAAGGGAAACCGGGCACTGAAGTGCCATCCGTTTGACGGTGTTTCCTGGCGCACTCCTTTGGCAAATCAAAAGGAATTGGTAGACCGCGGATGTGACCGGTTCATTGCAATGCGTGAAGCAGTCGGCGATGATATCGCAATCGGCGTGGATGCTCACTGGCGTTTCGATTTCAATACGGCAATGTATGTGGCCGATCGCCTGCGCCCGTATCATCCGTTCTGGCTGGAAACCCCCATTCCGGAAAAAAAGCCGGAGCTGATTCGCCGTTTCCGGGAAGAAAGCGGGCTGTTGATCGCAGGCGGCGAGATGCAGACGGGGGCCGAAGCGATGCTTGCGCTGCTTGAGCAGCAGTGCATGGATGTATATATGCCGGACATCCGGTATGTGGGCGGCATTACCGGCATGATGAAGACCAACGCCCTGCTGGAAAGCTACGATGTTTTGGTTTCGCCGCACAATATGTGCAGCGTGATCACCTGTGCGGCAAGCCTGCATGTTTCGGCAGTTATCAAGAATTTCATGCATTTGGAATACCACCCGGCAGAGGCCCCCTGGCTGCGAGATTTTTCAGATCGGTATTGGGATGTGCAGGACGGCAAATTCCAGCTGCCTCAGGGTCCGGGCCTTGGGGTGAACCTTGATTTGAACATGCTTCGGGAGCATCCCTACGAGAAGGCACAGCCCCTTCGCCTGAATATGCTGGGAGCATAAGGCGCAAAACGGGTAGAACGGAAATTGAATGGAAGGAGTAAAAGCATGAAAAAGCTGTTTCAAATCATATTAGGACCAGCTCTGTTTTTGATGATGGTCAGCCTGCCGTTTGGCGGGCTGGATATGACAGTTCGAGGGGCCATCGGCCTGCTGCTGTGGATGCTGACATGGTGGATCATGCAGCCAGTGGCACCGGCTGTTACGGCTTTGCTTCCCATTTTGGCTGCGCAGTTATTCAAGGTTGCAGAAACAAAAATGGTTTTGGGAAACTATTTCAATGCGACCATTGTACTTTTGCTCAGCGCCAATATCATTACACTTGCCTGGACAAAATGGGGATTTGACCGCCGGCTTGCACTGAATATCATGATCCGTGTGGGGAACAACCCCAAAAAGCTCATTGCAATGTGGTTTGCCCTGGCTGTGGTGCTTTCGTCCATGGTGGCAAACGCAGCGGTGGCTGCCGCCTTGTTCCCCATTGTGCTGACCACACTTCATGCAGCCGGCATCGATGAGGAGAACATTAAAAATTCCAATTATGCCACAGCTGCGCTTTTGGCAGTGGCCTGGGGCTCAAATGTTGGCTTCGGCACGCCGCTTGGCGGAGCGATGAACCTGGTTGTGGTGGATCTGATCGAAGGATACACCCAAACAGAATTCATGTATGTGGACTGGATCATTCGCTGTGTGCCGCTGGTTATCTTTGCGGCAGTGCCCATGCTGGCAATGCTTTTGACCAATAAGCTGGAATATAAAGAGCTTCCCGGCACACGGGAATCCCTGCAGGCCGAGCTGGACAAAATGGGAAAAATGAACAGGGGCGAGATCATCAGCGCATCGCTGTTTTTCGGTGCGTTCCTTTTATCGCTGGCACGTCCGCTCTTTTCAAAGCTGCTTCCCACGCTGACTGCAAACTATATCTTCCTGATCGCAGCTTTGCTTTGCTTCCTGCTTCCGGGAGGAAATAAGGAAGAGCCTGTTTTGAAGTGGAACTACGCAATGCCGAAAATCAAATGGGGCGTATTTCTCCTGATTGCCGGCGGCACTGCGCTGGGAAACATCATTACCAGCAGCGGCGTTGGCGGAATGATTTCGGAAGTGATCTCTCCTTTGGCAGGAAAGAATGTTTTGATCGCCATTATCATTTTCTCGGTTATGGGATGCTTCTTCAGCAACATCATGACGATCACCGGCTGCGCCGCTTTGATTGGCCCGATCATCATTACCACGATGTCCGGGCTTGGCTACAATCCGATCCCGTTCCTGCTGCTGTGCTATGCGGCATGCAACATTTCCATTTGCCTGCCCTCTTCTGGTGCAGGACCGGCCATGGTTTCCGGATATGGCGTCAACATGAAAAAGATGGTGAAGTGGGGTGTAAAAACGATTCCGCTTTGCCTTGTAAGCGTAATTGTGTTTGGCTATATTTTGTATCTGATATGGCCGGGCTTCTCGGCTGTTGGATAAATACAGGAGGGATTCTGCGCAAAGGCTAGCAAGCCCCTGATTTTGCTGATGAAGACAGCCGCGCCTGCAAGAGCGCTCAAAAATCAAAAAGCAGCCCTTGCCCGGGTTTTTCTTCGGGCGGGGGCTGCTTTTGTGCGTTTGGAGCAGCTATGGAGATTTCATAATAATGGTTGACAGACAATACTATACGGTATATAATATGATACACAATGAAACATTGGAGGTGAGCGCGTGGGATTTGGTGCAGGACCCGATATCCTCGACTCGCTGGTGCTCAGCACGGTGGCAAGAGAGCCCACCTACGGCTACCGCATTACCCAGCAGGCACGAAGCATCGTGCCGGTGAGCGAAAGCTCGCTGTATCCGGTTTTGCGGCGGCTGCAAAAGGAAGGCTATCTGGAAACCTACGACCAGGAGTTCGCCGGCCGCAACCGGCGTTATTATAAGATCACCGGGGACGGGCAGCAGGCGCTGGAGCAGTATCAGGATCAATGGGTGGAATACCGAGACAAAATCGACCGCATTTTATTGGGCGGGGGAGAGATGGAGCATGAATAAAACCGAATTTTTGCAAAAGCTGGAGCGCCTTTTACAGGACATTCCCGCCGAAGAGCGGGCCGAAGCACTACGCTTTTATTCCGAATATTTCAGCGATGCCGGCCCCTTTGAAGAGGAAAATGTGCTGGCAGAGCTGGGCAGCCCCGAGCGGGTGGCGGCCGCCATCCGGCAGGGCATCAGTGGGGAGCAAGCGCCTTCCGAGCCCGGCGAAGAGCCCCAGGAGGGAAAGATCCCCCTGCCCATTTACGCCCGGCACGGTGCCGCCCCCAAAGCCGAGCCGTCGCCCGCCCAGTACGGCGGCCAGGCCCGCCCCCGCACCGACCCCGCAAGCCGGCGCATCCTGCTGATTTTGCTGGCCGTTCTGCTGCTGCCGGTGTGGATCAGCGTGCTGGCTGCGGTTGTGGGGGTGCTGCTGGGCATTGTGGGTGCCGGCCTTGGCTTTTTGCTGGGCGGCATCGCAACGGTGATCGCCAGCCTTGCGGCAATGGTGCTGAACATCGGTTCCTTCTTCATCTGGGGTGTGGGCGCCGGCCTTCTTGCACTGGGTCTGCTGTTTTTGTCGGCCGCGCTGGGTGTGCTGCTGACCGGCCTTGGGGCAGGGGTCCTGTTCTGGTTCATCCCGGCCCTGTGGCACACGTTCAAAAAATTTGTCATTGACCCTCTGTGGGGGAAAGGAAGTGCCTGCGTATGAAACGATCCATTAAGATCTGGCTCATCCTGCTGAGTGTGCTGGTGGTGCTGGGGCTGTGTCTGAGCATCGGCGGGCTTGCTTTGGGCGGCCGGATGGCCGATGCCGGCCGGCTCACCGGCTTCGGCCCCTGGAGATGGGAAAGAGCACTGATCGCGGCCCATATCCGGGACCGGGACTACGAAGACGAATGGGAAGATTACCGCCGCCAGCAAAGGGAATATTGGCGTGACCAGCGGGATGAATGGCGGGACGAGGCACGGGAAGAGCTGGACCGCTGGAGCGGCGATTGGCGGCTCTATCAGGATTTCTACCAGGACCGGGACGAGCACCGCGGCATCGGCTGCCAGGCGCAGCCGGGTCAGCGTATCTGACACAAAACCATGCCTGAAAAAACAATGCGTTCTGCCGAAAGGAAAGCTGTTCCGGCTCCCGCTTTGGCAGAGCGCCGGTATCAAAAACGATTTGATTTTAGAAAGAAGGATGCACAATGGAACCGAAAAGACTGACAAAAGGCAGAGACCGGATGATCTGCGGTGTGTGCAGCGGCCTTGCCGAATATCTGAATGTGGATGTGACCCTGGTGCGCCTTGTCACCGTGGTGGGCAGCCTGTTCACCTGTGTGGGAGTGCTTGTCTATCTGGTGGCGGCCATCATCATGCCGGAGCCTCCCTATGATGCTCCAATGTGATGTCAGAACACATAAAAAGCGGCCTTTCGGGTTTTCCGAAGGGCCGCTTTTTTGTGCATGGTTTTTGCGCAGAGTTTTGGGCATCCTAGAAAAGGTCAGCTGTTCAGCACCGGGCCCAGCTGCCGGCCCCGCATGGCGCATTCCAGCGTGTCGCCGATCAGGGAAAAATCACTTTGCAGGCTGGATGGTTTTTTCAGGTAATCGTCCTGCGCAAAGGGCACCAGATAGTAGTTCTTCCGGTTCAAAAGCGCCGCCAGGTTCTGGAAGCTTGCCGAAAGGCCGTCGTTGGTGCTCACCGCCAGGATGATGGGCTTGCCGCTGCGCAGCATGCTTTTAGCGCCCAGGGTCACCGGCGTGTCGCTGATGCCGCAGGCAAGCTTTGCCAGGGTGGTGCCGGTGCAGGGGGCAATGATCATGGCATCGGCCATGTTTGCCGGCCCCAGGGGCTCAGCCCCCTGCAGGGTGTCGATGGGCACCTCACCGGTGATCTTTTCCAGATTTTCCTTCCAGTCTGCCGCACGGCCGAAGCGGGTGTCCAGCCCGGCTGCGTTGAAGCTCATGGCCGGCAGCACCCGGGTGCCCTTTCGGCACAGCTCCTCCATTCGGGGCAGCACCTTGGAAAAGGTGCAGAAACTGCCGCACATCGCCCACACTACGGTCCTCACATCATTCATACCGTTTCCCCTCTCTCTTTGAGCATTGCAAGCACCGCCCGCACCACGAATTCCCCGGCGGTGACCGGCGCACAGCGGGCAGGCAGGCTCAGCGCATGGATGGCCCGCAGGCCAAGCTCCTCCGCCGCTTCAAAATCGGTGCCGCCCGGAAGGCTTGCCAGGTCGATCACCAGGCTGCCCTTTGGCAGGGCGGCCAGATGGAGCCGGTCCAGCACAGGGGCGGGGATGGTGTTGACCACCACATCGAACCGGGGCAGCAGCGGCAGGATGCCTTCCAGCGGCACCGACTCGAGCCCCCGGCTCATGGCAAGGGCAAGCGGGCCTGCCCGGCGGGCCGCCACGGTTACACGGGCATCCAGCGCCGCCAGCCGGTCGGCAAGGGCCGCCGCACACCGGCCGTAGCCCAAAACCAGCACCGGGCTGTGCCACAGCGCCTTTTTCCGGTTCTGCAAAATAAGCCCGATACAGCCCTCGGCAGTGGGGATGGCGTTCAAAAGCGCCAGCTCCTCCCGCTCAAGGTAGTCCTCCAGCTGGATGCCGGCGGCCAGCGCCGCCGTGCGGGCCTGCTCGCTTACCTTGCCGCCAAAAGCCAGCGCTCCCGGCTTTGCCGCCTTCAAAAGCCGGGCAAAGCCGGCCCTGTCGGCCGAAAGGGGCATGGGCAGAAGCACATAATCTGCCCGGTAAAGATCCCCCGGGCCCACCACCGTTTTGCCAAGCTGCCGCAGATAATCCGCGGCGGCCCTTTGGCGGGCATCCTCGCCGATCACCGCAAAGATCCGATCCTCATATTCCATCATCACACCCTGCCTTCCTGTGCCGCCTGCCGGCGGCGGCTTCCCAAGGGGGGAAGTTCGGGGCACGGCTGCGGTGCTTTGACCCCATGGTATGCCGCATTTGCAGGGAAAGTGAAAGCAATGTTTTGCATTTTCTCCAAAAGCTTCGGCACTTTGCACGAAAAAAGCTTGCAGATTGTATGGTTTGCCCAATTCCTTCAAGGAAATCTGGTTTTTTATAAAGAAGTGTTTATTTTGGGCACAAAAAATTATATAATGATATACAAACAACACAATCATTCATCGGCAGTAACGGCCGATTATATTTTGAGGTGATAACATGAACGTTTTGGGCGGTTTGAATCCAGAGCTTTTGGACGGTGTGCACAGAATGCATTTCATCGGCATCGGGGGAAGCGGAATGTACCCGCTGGTGCAGATCATGCGGGCCAAGGGGTATGAGATTACCGGAAGCGACGTGAACGAGGGCAGCATCATCGAGGCTGAGCGTGCCATGGGCATCCAGGTCTTTATGGGCCACAAGGCCGAAAATGTGGTGGGAGCAGACATGGTGGTCTATTCCGCCGCGATCCATGAGGACAACCCGGAGCTCCAGGAAGCGGATGCACGCGGCATCCGCATGGTCGAGCGCAGCGTTCTGCTGGGCTATGTGAGCCGCATGTATGCCCGCAGCATCTGTGTGGCAGGCACCCACGGCAAAACCACCACCACCGGCCTGATCACCACCATGCTGGAGCTGGCGGGCGAGGACCCCGGTGCGGTGATCGGCGGCAAGCTGCCGCTCATCGGCGGCTACGGCAAACCCGGCAAGGGCAACCATGTGGTCATTGAGGCCTGCGAATTTGCCGAGACCTTCCTGAAGCTTTCGCCGGACATTGCGGTGCTTTTGAACATCGACAATGACCATCTGGATTATTACGGGACTATGGGTCAGCTGAAACTGGCCTTTAAAAAGTTTGCGCTTTTGTCCCGCCACACCATCGTGGCCAATGCCGACGATGAGGGCGTGATGCAGATCGCAGGCAGCATCGACCGGGATGTGCGCACCTTCGGCATCGAAAAGGGTGCCGATTACCGGGCCGTGAACATTCAGGAATACAAGCCCGGCTTCTATGAGTTCGATGTGATGGAGTGGGACAATCACTTTGCACATCTGCGCATGGGCGCACCCGGCTACCACAACATCTACAATGCGCTTGCCATGGTCACCTGTGCCCGTGTGCTGAACCTTACCGCAGAGGATACCGAGGCCGCCGCCGCAAACTTTAAGGGCATGGGCCGCCGGTTCGAGATTTTGGGCGAGGAAAACGGCGTTACCGTGGCCGACGATTACGCCCACCATCCCACCGAGGTGGCTGCAACGCTGGACACCGCCCAAAAGCTGGGCTACAAAAAGGTGTGGGCCCTGCATCAGCCGTTCACCTACTCCCGCACCCGTGCGCTGCTGGATGATTTTGCCGGCGTTCTGCAGCGGGCAGACCAGGTGGTGCTCACCCCCATCATGGGCAGCCGTGAGGTGGATGACGGCAGCGTGAAGAGCGAGGACCTGGCAGCAAAGATCCCCGGCTGTGTTGTGACCGCAGGCCTTGCCGAAGCGGCTCAGTATGTGAAAGAACACGCCCAGCCCGGCGATTTTGTGATCACCCTGGGCTGCGGTGACGTTTACAAGGCCGCCCACATGATTTTGGGCGACGGCCAGTTCTAAAAACGGCCAAAGCCTTTAAAAACACAACAGAAAAGCCGCCCCTGCTTTTTTGGCAGGGGCGGCTTTTGCCGCTCTTTGGCATTGGGGCATCAGGGGGCCAGCAGCCCCACGCTGATCTCCAGCGCCGTGTCCACCCGGTGCTGGGCCTCGGGCGAAAGCTGGCCGGTGCGTTCCCGCAGGCGGCTTTTGTCCAGGGTGCGGATCTGCTCCAGCAGAACGATGCTGTCCCGTGTGAGGCCGCAGCTGCCGCTGGGCAGACCGATGTGAGTGGGCAGGTGGGTCTTATCCTGCTTTGAGGTGATCGCCGCCGCGATCACCGTGGGGCTGTGCCGGTTGCCCACATCGTTTTGCAAAATCAATACCGGGCGGATGCCGCCCTGTTCACTGCCCACCACGGGGCTTAAGTCCGCGTAGAATACCTCTCCTCTATGAACCTCCATTTTCACTGCGCCTCCTGCCGCTGGTTTGCTTGTAAAGTGTACGCTTGGTTCTGCTGGCAGTATGCCCCGGCAGCGGGGCGCTTAATCAAAACAGGGGCCGGTGCGCCACAAGCTGCCAAAAGCTTTTAAAAACCGACCGCCCGCGCAAAAAAGAAGGGAAGGCCCGCTTGCAAAGAGCGGAAAAGTGTGCTATCATGATTTTTATATAAACGCAGTGATAAAGAAAAGTAACCTTGTATTTTCCACCCAAGAGAGGGGCCTCCCGGCTGAAAGGGCCCTGTGCGAAAAGCGGCGGTGAAGTTCCCTTTTGAGCGGTTTTGCTGAAAAGTGCAGTAGGCAAAAACGGGTCTGCCCCGTTACAGGCAGCTTTGAGTGTTTGCTCATCAGTTGTAAAAAAGAGCAAAAATCTGGGTGGTACCGCGGAGCTTACCGGCTTCGTCCCTGTGTAAACAATACATGGGGGCGAGGCCGTTTTTATTTGCCCCCGCCAAGGAAAGAGAGGAAAAAGCAAATGAAACAGGCACTGGAACAGATCCGCCAGACTGCGGATGAGCTCATTGCCAAAGCCGAAAACGAGCGCGCGGTGGATGAACTGCGTGTGCGCTTTCTGGGCAAAAAAGGCGAAGTGACCGGCATCCTCAAGCAGATGGGCAAGCTCTCCGCCGAGGAGCGCCCGGTGATCGGCGCGCTGGCAAACCAGGTGCGGGAGGACATTGACGCCCACATCCGCAGCCGCATGAAGGAGCTGGCCGATGAGGCCATGGCAAAACGCCTTGCAGAAGAGGTCATCGACGTGACCCTGCCCGGCACCCAGCCGGTACAGGGCGGCATCCACCCCTTCCACCTGGTGCTCAGCGAACTGAAGGACATCTTCCTGGGCATGGGCTTTGACGTTGTGGGCGGCCCCGAGGTGGAGCTGGATCACTACAACTTCGAGATGCTCAACATGCCCAAGAGCCACCCCGCCCGGGATACCCAGGATACCTTCTACATCACCGAGAACATCCTGCTGCGCACCCAGACAAGCCCTTTGCAGATCCGCACCATGGAAAAGCACAAGGCGCCCATCCGCATCATCGCCCCCGGCCGGGTCTACCGCTCGGACGAGGTGGATGCCACCCACAGCCCCATCTTCCATCAGATCGAGGGCCTGGTTGTGGATAAGGGCATCACCTTCAGCGACCTGAAGGGCACTTTGGAGCTGTTCATCCAGAAGCTGTACGGCCCAAAGACCCGTGTGCGGTTCCGGCCCCATCACTTCCCCTACACCGAGCCCAGCGCCGAAATGGACATGAGCTGCTTCAAGTGCGGCGGCAAGGGCTGCCCTCTGTGCAAGGGCGAAGGCTGGATCGAGATCCTGGGCTGCGGCATGGTGCACCCCAAGGTGCTGGAAAACTGCGGCATCGACCCCGAAGAATACAGCGGCTATGCCTTCGGCATGGGCCTTGAGCGCATTGCCATGATGCGTTACGGCATCGACGATATGCGCCTTTTGTACGAAAACGACCTGCGCTTCCTCAAGCAGTTCAACTAAGAAAAGGGAGGGTATAGATTATGAAAATGCCATTGGGCTGGGCGAAGGAATTCGCACATTTTGAATGCACTCCCCAGGAGTTCGCAGACCGCATGACCATGAGCGGAAGCAAGGTGGAATGCTGGTCCAGCGAGGCCGACGAGATCAGCAATGTGGTGGTCGGCAAAATTCTGGAAATCGAAAAGCACCCGGATTCCGATCATCTGGTGGTCTGCCAGGTGGAGGTGGGCAAGGATGCTCCCGAGCAGATCGTGACCGGCGCTTCCAACCTGAAGGTGGGCGACCTTGTGCCCGCCGCTCTGCACAAATCCACCCTGCCCGGCGGTGTGAAGATCACCAAGGGCAAGCTGCGGGGCGTGCCCTCCAACGGGATGCTGTGCAGCCTGGGCGAGCTGGGCCTTTCCATCCATGATTTCCCCAATGCCATTGAAAACGGCATCATGGTGCTGGATGAGGAATGGGCTCCCGGCACCCCCATCGTAGAGGCTCTGGGCCTTGACGATGTGACCGTGGAATTTGAGATCACCCCCAACCGCCCCGACTGCCTGGCGGTCCGCGGCCTGGGCCGTGAGGCTGCCGCAACCTTCGGCGTTCCCTTTGAGGACCATCTGCCCCAGGTAAAGCCCGGCCACGGCGATGTGAATGAGCTGCTCACCGTTTCGGTGGAGAACACCGACCTTTGCTACCGCTACTGCGGCGCTGTTGTGGAAAACGTGCGGGTCGCACCCAGCCCCCGCTGGATGCGCCAGCGGCTGCGCCAGTGCGGCGTGCGCCCCATCAACAACCTGGTGGACATCACCAACTATGTGATGCTGGAATACGGCCAGCCCATGCACTGCTTTGACTACCAGTATGTGAACGGCAAGCACATCCATGTGCGCAATGCCCACGAAGGCGAGAGCATCGTGACCCTGGACGGCACCGAGCGGCCTTTGAGCCCCGAGATGCTGGTCATTGCCGATGATAAGGCCCCGGTTGCTGTGGCCGGCGTTATGGGCGGCGAATACAGCGGCACCTATGACAACACCACCACCGTGGTGTTCGAAAGCGCCATGTTCAACGGCCCCAGCGTGCGCACCACCGCAAAGAAGATCGGCCTGCGCACCGAGTCTTCCGGCCGTTTTGAAAAGGGCCTGGACCCCAACACCTGCAAGCGTGCTTTGGAGCGTGCTTTGGAGCTGGTCCAGCTGCTGGATGCCGGCGACGTGGTGAACGGCATCATCGACATGTACCCCGTAAAGCGGGAAAGCCGCCGCATCACCCTGCGCCCCGCCACCATCAACACCCTGCTGGGCACCGATCTTACCCGGGACGAAATGGTCAAGATCCTGCTGCCTTTGGGCTTTGAGATGGACGGCGACGAGGTGATCTGCCCCACCGACCGCTGGGATATGGAGCGTGACTGCGACATTGCCGAAGAGGTTGCCCGGTATGTGGGCTACAACAAGCTGCCCAGCACCGTGATGAGGGGCATTGCCCAGGCACGGCCCACCGCCCGCCAGGATTTTGACGAGCTGATGACCCGCACCCTGGCCGGCTACGGCCTGTGGGAGTGTGAGACCTTCAGCTTTTACAGCCGCAAGTGCTTTGACATGATCAACCTGGCCGAGAACGACCCGCTGCGCAATGTGGTGGAGATCTCCAACCCCCTGGGCGAGGATACCAGCATCATGCGCACCACCGCTCTGCCCAGCCTGCTGGATGTGGTGGCCCGCAATTACAGCGCCCGTGCTGCCGACTGCGCCGTCTACGAGCTGGCCACCGAGTACATCCCCAGCCCCATTGCAAACGAAGTGGCCGACAATGATTTCAACAATTATCCCGCTCTTTGTGAAAAACTCGCCGCCGAGGGCAAGACCCCCAGCGACCTGCTGCCTACCGAGAAGCAGTCGATGATCCTGGCCGCTTACGGCCCCCAGTGGAACTACCTGTCCATGAAGGGTGTTGTGGAAAAACTGCTGGCTACCGCTGGCCTCACCGGCTGGGAGGTGCGCCGCACCAGCGCCCCCACCTGGCATCCCGGCCGTGCGGCCGAGCTGTGGGTAGGCGATGAAAAGATCGGCACCCTGGGCGAATTGCACCCGGTGGCAGCCGCAAACTACGGCATCAAGGCCCGTGTGCTGGCCGCCACTTTGGATATGGACGCCGTGTTCCGTCTGCGCCGCACCGAAGTGCTGTTCCAGCCGCTGCCCCGCCACCCGGCCACCACCCGTGACCTGGCTCTGGTTGCCGCCAGCGATGTGCCCGCCGCCGAAATGGTGAAGTGCATCGAAAAGGGCGCCGACAAAATTCTGGAGAGCGTTTCGCTGTTTGACGTTTACACCGGCGATAAGGTGGGCGAAGGCAAAAAGAGCCTTGCCTACAACCTGGTGTTCCGTGCCGGCGACCGCACCCTGACCGATCAGGAAGTGGAAGCCGCCATCCAGAAGATCCTGGCAAACCTGGCCCAGATCGGCGTTTCCCTGCGCAGCTGATGCAAGAACCCTTTTGAAATCAAATGAGCGGCGCAGAATGCGCCGCTCATTTTCCGTTGTGGGTGAATTATACTATTAAGTGCAACAGTTTCGATAAATAAAGAAGTTCATACAGAACTCTGGTAGAATGGAGTTACCACACAACACGCTACACAGAAAGGAGCTCTGTATGAACTATACACATCTTACCATAGAAGAACG
This sequence comes from Allofournierella sp., assembly GCA_020025635.1. Classification (GTDB taxonomy): domain Bacteria; phylum Bacillota; class Clostridia; order Oscillospirales; family Ruminococcaceae; genus JAHHRU01. Next base: position 2,001 of record JAHHRU010000012.1, on the reverse strand, counting down.
CAGCTGTATACGAAAATATTATGTAGATGGACTGAGTTACCGAAAAATTGCCGAACTCATTGGGCGCAGTCCCAGCACGGTATCCCGTGAAATCAGACGCAACTGCACTCATATGTATGACATCCCTACATATTATCCTCATACAGCACAGAAAAAGTATTTGCTGCGGCGTTCCTATTGCCACCGAGGTATGTACCATTCACAGCAAACAATTGACTATATAAACGAAAAGCTGCTTGCAACATGGTCGCCGGAGCAAATTGCAAATACTCCCTGTGAACTGGATCTTCCCAGCCAGCGAACAATATACCGCTGGATCTATGAAAAGTATCTGGTGAATGGCAATTTGAAGGTCTTACGCCGTAAAGGAAAGAACCACGGGAGCAAGGAAACACGCGGGAAATTCAACAAAGGAAAATCTATTCGCAAGCGTTCGAAATCTGTTTACAGCCGTGCACAAGCAGGGCACTGGGAGGCAGACACTGTTGTGAGCGGCCTTGGAAAAAGCAAGGCTTGTTTCGCTACATTGGCTGAACGAAAGACTCGCTTCTATATTGCTGTTAAGATGCCTGACCGAAGAGCTGAAACAATGGAAAATACACTCGTATCTGTTTTGTCTCAGTTCCCACCGGATCTTGTTAAAACCATTACCTGTGACCGTGGAACGGAGTTTGCGAACTGGGCCAATATTGAAGACAGACTGCATTGTGATGTTTACTTTGCCGACCCTTATTGTGCATGGCAGAAGGGTACTAACGAAAATACAAATGGGCTGCTCCGGGAGTTTTATCCAAAAGGAAGAAATCTCTCCAGAGTCAGCCCGAAGACTTTAAAACGAAATCTGGCGCTGTTAAACGCCAGACCTCGCAAAGTTTTAAAATACCATTCGCCCCAAGAGCTGTGGGACTTTGAACTCGCTAAGTGTTGCACTTAGTTTGACAATTCACTAATGGATGAACAGATAAGAGGAAAGGTCAGCCGACCGCCTGCGCCTGGCGGCGGGCCCGCTTTAAAGCGGGAACCAGAAGCCGCTGAATGACACCGATCACAAGAAACTGAATGGGGACCATCACAAGGTATTTGGGGAACCGGGTTGCAAGCAATGTGAGGTAACCTTTTTGAGTGGCACCCATCAGTATGAGCCAATAAGTGTTCAGGCACATCTGCAGAACAAAATTGACAATGGACACCGAAAGAAGCGAACGAACTGCGAACTGGGTCCTGCTTTGGGAAGACCCATCCTTTTGATAAAGCAGAAGGCCGTGTACCAGACCGCAAAGGGCGTTGGTAAGCGTAAAGCCGGGGAAATAGCCGCCCACCGGGAAAAGCTGTGCGCCGAGGAAATCGGCAATACCGCCTACCGCGCAGCCCCAGCCCGGCCCATACAGCATAGCAGCCAATACAAGAGGCACAAAGGCGAAACTGATGTGAACAAGAGGTGTCTGGATGGATAACCAGCGGGACAGGATGATCTCCAGTGCCACCAGCAGGGAACAGCACACCATGGCGGATAGCGAGAACTGAGATTTGCGAGACGTGTTCATAGGAATGCTCCTTTTCAAACTCGGCCGCATAAACGCAAGGGGACCGGGTGGGAAAACAGCTTCTCTAAAAACAAAAAAGCACGGAGACCGCCTTTCTTGCAAATAAGATAGACTGTTCCCGCGCGTTTTGCTTTATGCAGCAGCGGGATGCAAGGGCTGTACCGCGATAAAAGAGAGAACACTCTTTCTCTTCGTCCGCTTTGCAACTCCCCGTCAAAGCGGCACTTGACGCACAGACCTTTACTCTGCGCCCCTTATTATAGTCTCTTTTGCTTTGCGAGGCAAGAGGGAATGATACACTTTGACATTTTGGCGAAAGAAAGGCTTCACCGCTGTATATATTACATTATATAGGAAAAAAACTTCAGGACGTGTGAAGCGTTTCGAAAAAGTTCGACATTTTTTGAAAAAAGGTGTTGACTTATGCATCCCGGTGTGGTAATATAATCAGGCACCC
>JAHHRU010000011.1 GCA_020025635.1 Allofournierella sp. | reverse complement strand
ATAAGGCTTCTTTTGAACCACTCGCCTAGCGAGTGGTTTTCTTTATCCAAAAAGGCAGGGGCCCGCCGGCTCCTGCCTTTTTTCTTTTGCCGTTCATCGGATTCCCATTGATTTTTTATACCATACCAGTATACTTAAATCATACTGTTAAAAGAAAGAAGGGATTTATGTGGGTTTTTCTGAATTTTTAAATTCCAGAAGAAATTCGATCAAATCTTTGGTAAATGAACTGCACAAGACCTATGATTTTGTCAGCGTGCTGGGTTCCGACATCCAGGCCAAGTCCATCCGTGTGGACAAGAACAGCTCCAACATCGGCCCCGGCCTGGACACCGAGTGCGGCTTTGTGGTAAAAATGAGCAGCGGCGGCGTGTTCTTTGAATATTCGCTGGACGACATCCAGGGCGACATCCCCCAGCTGGCCGAGCACATCCGGGCCGCCTTTGCGCTGAACCTGTCCGGCAGCACCATCCAGGGCGTGCATCTGCCCGATGAGCCCCTGGTTCAGTCCTTCTGCCGCCCCAACGATTTTGCCAATTACACCGAAAACCAGCAGCTGGACTTCTGCCGAAGCCTGGTGCAGGAGGTGCTGGCCAAGAGCGAACAGGTGCTGAACGTGACCGCCATGCTGAGCATGCTGGAGGTTTCCAAGCTGTTCATCTCGGTGAACCGGGAGCTGGACCAGAACTACACCTGGGTAAACGGCAATCTGCTGGCCGTTTACCAGGAAAACGACCGGACCGTTCAGGTGCGCGAAGGCGCTTATGACAGCTGCCTTGGCCCTGTGCTGGAAAAAATGCCCGCCCTTGTAAAGCCTTTGCTTCATAAGGCGCACATGCTGACCCTGGCAAAGCCCATCACCCCGGGCGTTTACGATGTGATCACCGCCCCCTCCATCACGGGGCTTATTGCCCACGAGGCCTTTGGCCACGGCGTGGAGATGGACCAGTTTGTAAAGGACCGGGCCCTGGCAAAGCAGTATGTGGGCGACTATGTGGCCTCCCCCATCTGCAACATGAAGGACGGCGCAAGCTCCACCCTGAGCGTGGCCTCCTACTTCTTTGATGATGACGGCGTACTGGCCGGCGACACTCAGATCATCAAGGACGGCATCCTGGTCACCGGCATCTCGGACCTTGCTTCTGCCGTGCAGCTGGGCACTGCGCCCACCGGCAACGGCCGCCGGGAATCCACCCGTCACAAGGCCTACACCCGCATGACCAACACCTTCTTTGAGAAGGGTACCGACAAGCTGGAGGACATGATCGCCTCGGTGAAGCACGGCTATATGCTGTTTGAAACCAACAACGGCATGGAAGACCCAAAAAACTGGGCCATCCAGTGCGTGGCGGAATATGGCATTGAGATCGTGGACGGAAAGCTCACCGACAACTACGTTTCCCCCGTTTTGATGAGCGGCTATGTGCCGGACCTGCTCAAGTCCATCTCCATGATCTCAGACGATTTCCGCATCGAGGGTGCCGGCATGTGCGGCAAAGGCTATAAAGAATGGGTGCGGGTCAGCGACGGCGGCCCTGCTCTGAAAGTGAAGGTGAAGCTGGGATGAATAAGATCATTGCGCTGCTGCGTGAAAACGCTCAGGTCAGCGATTACAAAATCAATGTACGAAAAAAGGAAAGCTTTGAGCTGTTCTATGTGAAGGGCAGGCTGGAAACCGCCCGCTGCACCGACACCGTGGACCGTCAGGTCACCGTCTATGTGCGCCACGGCGATTTCCTTGGCGATTCCTGCTTCTTTGTCTACCCCTCCACCACCGAAAAGGAGCTGCGGGAGAAGATCGACTCTGCCATACAGAACGCCCTGCTCATCAACAATGCCATGTATGAGCTGCCCGCCGGCGAAACCGGAGATTACCAGCTGCACAGCAATTTTGATAAGCAGCCCCTGCCGGAGCTTGCCGACAAGATCGCCCAGGCGGTGTTCGGCTCCAACAAGCTGGAAGGCGGCTCTCTCAACTCAGTGGAGGTCTTTGTGAATCGCTACCTTGACACTTTGGTGAACAGCCGTGGCCTGCACAAGACCCAGCAGCACTACGGGGCTATGGTGGAAGCCATCCCCACCTTCAACGGTGACCGGGAGAGCGTGGAGCTGTACGAGCAGTACAATTTCAGCAGCCTGGACCTGGATGCCCTGGCCGCCGAAATTTCCGGCAAGATGGCTGAGGTCAAGGCCCGCTGTGAGGCTGTCAAGCCGGATACAGCTCCTGCCTGCAAGGTTGTGCTGAACAAGCTGGAACTGCATGACCTGTTTTCTTCCATTGCCGGGGATCTGAACTATGCCGCCGTTTACAGCCACGCAAACCTTTTTTCCAAAGGCGACCGGCTGCAGAAGGAAATTCATGGCGATGCCATCACCATCCGCATGAAGGGCGCAGTCGAGGGCAACATCAACAGCTCCTGCTTTGACGGTGACGGCATGGCCCTGGGCGAAATCACCCTGGTAAAGAATGGCGTAGTGGAAAACTACTACGGCTCCAACCGGTTCGGCCAGTACCTGGGCGAAAAGCCCACCGGCAATCTGGGCTGTCTGTGCGTGGAACCCGGCACCGCCAAGGCCGGCTGCCTGGCAGGCCAGCCCTATCTGGAGGTCATTTCCATGTCCGGCCTGCAGGTGGATTTCTTCAACGACTATATCGGTGGTGAGATCCGTCTGGCCTACTTCCACGATGGAAGCAAGCTGCTGCCGGTGACCGGCATCTCCATTTCCGGCAAGCTGCAGGAAGTGCTGAGCCGCATCACCCTATCCGCCGAAACCGCCGTTCACGACGGCTATATGGGCCCCGCCAAGGCCGTTCTGGACTGCATGAACATCTTCTGATGCCTGCCTTTCCCAAAAAACAGGCACAAAAATGCCTCCGAAGAAACTTCTTCGGAGGCATTTTTTATTTAAGATTATTCCTTTTCGCCCAGGTAGGCAATGCGCAGGTCGTCCAGCTGCTTTGCATCCACCACATCGGGGGCGCCGCTCATCAGCTCGCTTGCGTTCTGAACCTTGGGGAAGGCAATGACATCACGGATGGAGTCAAGGCCCAGCATCAGCATCACCATGCGGTCCAGGCCATAGGCCATGCCGCCGTGGGGAGGTGCACCGTACTTGTAAGCATCCATCAGGAAGCCAAAGCTCTCCCGAGCCTTCTCTTCGGTGAAGCCCAGGGCCTTGAACATGCGGCCCTGCAGCTCGGGATCGTTGATGCGGATGGAACCGCCGCCCAGCTCACAGCCGTTCAGCACGATGTCATAGGCATCGGCATAGCAGGCACCGGGATCGCTCTCCACGATCTCCATGCTGTCTTCGGTGGGCATGGTGAACGGATGGTGCATGGCGACCCAGCGGTTTTCTTCCGCGCTGTACTCGAACAGGGGGAAACGCACGACCCACAGGAAGTTGAACTTCTTGGGGTCCATCAAGCCGAACTTGCGGCCGATCTCCAAACGAACCTGACCCAGAGCGGTGCAGGCGCGGGTGTTGTTCTCATCGCTGACGATCAGCAGAACGTCGCCGGTTTCAGCGCCTGCGGCGGTGCGCAGAGCGGTCTTTTCTTCCTCGGTGAGGAACTTTTCAAAGCTGGAAGTCTCGCCTTCCTCGGTCAGGCGGGTGTAGGCAAGGCCCTTTGCGCCGTAGGTTTTGGCCACATCGCCCAGCTTGTCAATGGTCTTGCGGGTCAGTTCGCCGGCCATGCCCTTGCAGTTGATCAGGCGCACGCTGCCGCCTGCGGCAATGGCGTTCTTGAAGGGTGCAAACTCGGTGGAGCGCACCGCATCGGTCACATCCTGCAGCTCCAGGCCAAAGCGGGTATCCGGCTTATCTGAGCCGTACTTTGCCATGGCATCGTCCCAGCTCATGCGCTGGAAGGGAGTCTTGAGCTCAACGCCCAAAACGTCCTTCCACAGCTTCTTCATCAGACCCTCGTTCATGGTCATGACGTCATCGCTGGTAACAAAGCTCATCTCTTCGTCGATCTGGGTGAACTCGGGCTGACGGTCAGCACGCAGGTCCTCGTCGCGGAAGCAGCGGGCGATCTGGAAGTAACGGTCAAAGCCGGAAAGCATCAGCAGCTGCTTGTACAGCTGGGGAGACTGGGGCAGAGCATAGAAGTGACCCGGCTGCACACGGCTGGGAACCAGATAGTCACGTGCGCCCTCGGGAGTGGACTTCATCAGCATCGGGGTCTCGATCTCGCAGAAGTGATTGTCGCAGAAATAGTTGCGCACGATCTGGCAGATCTTGCTGCGAACCACCAGCGGCTCATGCATGGAGGGACGGCGCAGATCCAGATAGCGGTACTTCAGGCGCAGCTCGTCCTTCACCTTGATTTCGTCACGGATCTCAAAGGGAGTGGTGTCGGCAGCGCTCAGGACCCGCAGCTTGGTCACATACAGCTCCACATCACCAGTGGCGATCTTATCGGTCTTGGCGGCACGCTCCCGCAGGAGGCCCTTTGCCATAACCACATATTCGCTCTTCAGGCCGGCAGCCTTTTCAAAAACTTCCCGGTCGGTGCCATCGTCAAATACCATCTGCAGAATGCCGCTGGAATCCCGCAGGTCGGCAAAAATGATGCCGCCCTTGTTGCGGCACTTGGCAATGGAGCCGGCAACGACCAGTTCCTGGCCGGCCAGAGCCATGCTCACCTCACCGCAATAGTGGGTGCGGCGCAGATTGCCCATCGTTTCCATAATATACGATCCCCTTTATTTCGAAATGTGAATGCGCGCAGCGAAGCATCCCTTTTGGGCTGCTTTCCCGCGCCGGATTGCAGTTATACAACTAAATATTATACTTTGTTTTGGCTGCGAATACAAGGCAAAGCCGCAAAAAGCCGCCCCAAAGGGCGGCTTTTCTCTTGTTTTGTTGTTTTTTGCAGAGTTCACAGCCCCAGAAAGTTGCGCCCGATGCCCCACAAAATGTACCAGCCAATCAGCATCATACCTGCTGCCTTCGTTCCCTTTCCGCCGGCCGGGCGCCGGTAAAGCCAGCGATAGATGACCACCGCCAGCCAGGGCAGCAGCACCGGCAGCGAAAGGGTGAGCCCCCAGTTTGCGCCGGCGGCATCCGCAAAGCGAAGCTGCAAAAAGGCAATGCAGGCCCTGGTCAGCCCGCAGGCCGGGCAGCGCAGCCCGGTGAATTGATAAAGCGGGCAGCCCAGCCGGAAACCCAGGGTCTGGGTTTCCAGATAATAAGCAAAGCCGATCAGCAAAAGGATGCCAAGGCTTTTCAGTCGCTGACGGTCCAGTTTCAAAAAAGTGTCCTCCCTTTATCAGCCCTGGGCCAGCTGGGCCAGAAGCTTGTCCACGCTCTGGTAGAAGCATTCCTCGCCAACCTCTTCCACAATGCCGGTGCGTTCCAGATAGACCTTCACATGGGGCTGAACGCTGGAGAACAGCACCCGTACCCCGGCTTTGCAGCTGGCCTTATAATATTCTTCCAGCACGCCGGCAGCAGTCACATCAATGCTGGGCACACCGCGCATGGAAAGGATGACCGTTTTTTTGCCCTGTACCCGGGCAAGGCCCTCCCGCAGGGCATCGGCGGTCATAAAGAACAGCGGGCCGGTGAGATACACCACCGCCGCATCCCGGCTGCCGGGCAGGGCCTCAAGGCCCATCCGGGAGGGGTCCACGTCCTCGGTGCTCACCTCAAGGCCGGAGCTCTTTGCCACAAAGAACACAACGCCCACCACAATGCCGATGAGAATGGCGGTGGTCAAATCGAACAGTACGGTTGCAAGCATGGTCACAAAGAACTTGGTGATGCTGCTTTTCAGCCGATGCCGGAACCAGTAGCGGATGGTTCCCCATTCGTTCATGCGCCATGCAGTCACCATCAGCACACCGGCAAGGCCGGCCAGCGGGATGCGGCCCATGAGCGGGCTCAAAAGCATCATGCTGGCAAGCAGGCCCAGCGCATGGAACACACCGGCCAAACGGGTGATGGCGCCGGATTTGATGGCAACGCTGGTGCGGGCAATGGCCGCAGTGGCCGGGATGCCGCCGAACAGGGGCACCAGCATATTGCCCACCCCCTGTGCCACCAGCTCCTGGTCGCTTTTCAGGGTAATGCCGGTCATGCGGCCGGCCGAAGCGCCGCAGAGCAGGCTTTCGATCATGCCCAGCATCGCAATGGACACCGCCGGGGCCAGCATTGCCTTCACGGTGGTCATATCCAAAGCGGAAAGCGTCAGCCGCTCATCCGGCAGCAGGGTTTTGGGAATGGCCCCCACCACCGCCACATCCATTTTGAACAGACTGCTGATGGCGGTAGCCGCAATGATGGCCACCAGGCTGGAAGGCACCACACCGTTCCACTTTTTGGGATACACGATCATCAATACCACAACCAGCAGACCGATGCCCAAAGCATACCAGTTGGGCGAAAATCCCAGCCGGCCATAGCTCATCAGCTTTTCCACCGCGCTCACACCCTCGCTGTGAACGCCAAAGAAATTGTCCACCTGGCCCAGCGCAATGATCACCGCAATGCCGGAGGTGAAGCCCGCGATCACCGGGGCCGGAATGAACCCGGTAAGCCGGCCCAAATGCAGGAAACCCGCCGCCAGAAGAAAAACGCCTGCAAGGAAGGTTGCCACAAAAACCCCCTGCATTCCATACTGGGCCACAATTCCCGCAAGGATGGCCGCCATGGCTCCGGTGGGGCCGGAGATCTGGTAAAAGCCGCCGGCCAGAACACTCATAAACACGCCCGCAATGATCGCGGTTATGAGGCCGGCCGATGCGGTTGCACCGCTGGACACACCAAACGCCAGCGCCAGCGGAAGGGCCACCGCACACACGGTGATGCCCGCCATCAGGTCTTTTGCCAGCTTTGCGCCGTTGTAGCCCCGAAATTCCTTTTGGAGCATCGCAAAATACTCACGAATCATCTTCACTTTAATACTACCCCTTTTTTACAGATGTATTTGAAGTATAGCATTTTGCGAACCGGCTTTTCCAGCCATTTGCAAAATTGGGGCTTTTGTTTCCAATTTTAGAATGTTTTATGACCCATTTGTCCTTTTGTGTTCAAAAATATACACAAAATCTCTTTTATTAAAAGAAACGCGCCTTTCCTTTTTGACAAAACGAAAAGGAAAGGCGCATTCGGCTTGATCTTTGTTTTTGGAACTTCTCTTTTTTTACTTTTCTTCAAAGCGGCTCAGAGGAATGGTGATCGAGTGCTCTTCATCCGGCGTATAAGAGCCAAAGCAATAATCCCATTTTTCGATACCGGCCAGTTCTTTTGGGGATGCCGCATAATAGTCGTGGCGGCAGCTGATGGTTCCGGTGGCGGGGTCGATCACCTGACTGCTGAGTCCCACATGGGCGCTGCCGTCCTCTTCATAATAATAGGTCACCTCCTCATCCCGGGGGATCAGCTCGCAATAGCCCAGGCTCCACCCGTAGGGCACCATCTCGTAGCGGATGCTGGAACCTTCCACTGCAAAATTTCGGACGATGTAGCCGCTTTCCGGCCCGGTGGGCAGGCGCACGCCGTTTTTCAGCTCTTCGGTGGTAACGCAGCTTTTTTCCCCGGTACTTCCCTCTTCCAAAACCATGGGGGTCAGCGTAATGGATGTGGCTGCCGGGTCCGGCGGGGTGACATTCTCCACCAAATACTCAAAGCCGTCCTCCTCGTCAAAAAGAAGTGTCTGGCCGCTGTTTGCGGTGAACAGTTCCCTGCCGGTGCTGTCAGTGATCTTGAACTGACCAAGGGTGCTGCCGCTGGCCGCAGAAGCTTTGGTATATCCATCGGCCAGCGTGAAATCCAGCAGATCGATCCGGCTCACCGCCACCCCTGCACGGGGGCCAAAGGCCAGGTAAGCAAGGTCCAGATCCCGGCTCCGCTCGGGGGTGCCGTCCTCAAGGGCGGGCAGCCGGGGCTGCTCATAAACGCCGGCTTTGCCCAGCAAAGCATCGGTGCGCACGGATTTTCCATCCAAAACCAGCTGGAAATTCCAGTTTCCCTTTCTGCCCAGCATATCGGGGATGCCGATTTCCATGGAGATCTCCTCCCCTTCGGGCAGGCTCATCAAAGGCAAATGGGTCCAGAGCTTGAAGGTGCCGTCCTCGGCTTTATAGGAATCGGTGCATCCTGTGTCGATCACCTTCACCTGCCGGCCGTTCAGCCGAATATCAAAGCCGGGCTCAAGGCCGTTTTCCATCTGATACCACCGGGGCATATATTCGCTGTGTGCATCGGCCTGAGCCTTGAGCTGTTCTTCCTCGGCTTGGCCGGCATCCACCGTAAAGTAAAGATCCATTCCGGCCGCATCCATGGATACATTATCCAAAGTCATGGTGATGCCGCTGTCCGTGACCGACTGGCCCACCCGGGTGTTGAAGGCGGCCACACTGGTCCTGCCGTCATGTTCGCCCCGGGGCGCATCGCCCGGGTCCTTCGCCTGCTCACGGGAGGGGGCGCTTTCAAAAAATCCGATCTTTTCGGCTGCCATGGGCAGAAGCGTGATGCCGGCGCACACAGTAAAGGTGCCCAGGCACACCACGGCCGCCGCCGCAAGGCCCGCCCGCAGGCTGCGACGCAAAGCGGGAAAGCGGCAGGCTTTCTTCGCCTTGCCAGCCTTTCCCAGCCGGGCCAGCGCCATCTGGGCAAGCTTTTCGTTTTCATCCAAAGAAAGTTGGGGATTTTCCGCCGGGCACCGGTCTTCCAGGCGGGTAAGCGCATTCAGCAAGCGCTGGTCGTGTCGATCCATTCGATTCATTGTTCCTGCTCCTTTCGCATTTCGCAAAGATAAAGCTGCCTGAGCTTTTCCCGCCCCCGGGAAAGGCGCATTTTCACCGCACCGGGTGTGAGCGCCAGCTTTTGTGCAATTTCCTGGGTGGTTTCCTGCCGGTAATACCGGCGCAGAAAGATCTCCCGGTCCGGCTCGGGCATTTCTTCCACCAGCAGGCCGATCAGCTCCTCCCCTTCCGAGGGGTCCTCGTCGCCGGGCAGAAACAGTTCTTCGTCCAGCTCCTGCACCGGGCGCCGTTTTTCCCGGCGCAGCCGGTCGATGGCCCGGTTCCGGGTGGTCACGGTGAGCCATGGGGCAAGCATCCGGCCCTGGCTTTGCAGCTTTTCGGCGTTCTGCCACGCCGCTGCCAGCACATCGGCCGCCACCTCTTCCGCATTTTGGGGATATCCCCGCAGCACCCGGGCCGCAATGGAAAGGATCAGGCCGCCGTATTCCCGCTGCAGGCTGCGGATGCCCTCTTCCGGGTCATCGATCAAAAGCCGCAGAAGCCGGGCATCGTCTTTTACTTTTTGGGGCACTGAAACGGTACCTCCTTTGTTTTGTTTTCAAAAAGGCCTTTCACCCTTATTGACGTACCCCGAAAGCGATGGGTAACGAAAGAAACAGAAAAAGAGCGGCGCGAATTTCTTCACGCCGCTCCAAGGAATTTTCAATTACTGCTGATCCTGCTGGGTATCGGGGTGGTACTGCTTGCAGGTGCACTTTTTCCACTTGAGGCCGCTGCCGCAGGGGCAGGGGTCGTTGCGCCCTACCTTCTGCACCCGCACCGGGGCCGCACCCTTTGCGGAGGGCTTCATGCCCCGCTGGCCGGGAGCGCCCTCGCCGGTGGGCTTTGCCACCTGGGTGCGCTGAACGGCGGGATGCTCGGCACGCAGCTCGATGGTAAGCAGCATGCGCACTGCATCCTCACGGATGCTGTCCACCATTTCATCGAACATCTCAAAGCCTTCGATGCGGTATTCCACCACCGGGTCACGCTGGCCGTAGCTGCGCAGATAGATGCCCTGGCGCAGCTGGTCCATATTGTCGATGTGCTCCATCCACTTGGTGTCCACGTTGCGCAGCAGGCACATGCGCTCCAATTCCCGCATGATGGGGGAAGAATAGCGCTTTTCCTTTGCATCCAGAATGGCGGCGCCCCGCTTTTTCAGCACATCGGCAACTTCGCTCTTGTCCAGATCGCTCAGCTGCTCACGGGTGTAGTGGAAATCGCTTTCCACGGTGAGCCAGCCTGCATAGTGGCGGCGCAGAGCCGCAAAATCCCAATCATCGGGAATGTCACCGGCGCAGAAGCTTTCCACGCTGGCATCCACATTCTCGTTGAGCATCCCCCGCATGACCTGAGAAATATCCTCACCGTCCAGGACCTTGCGGCGCTGGCCGTAGATGATCTCACGCTGCTTGTTCATAACATCGTCGAACTGCAGCACGTTTTTGCGGATGGAGAAGTTCTGGGCTTCCAGCTTCTTCTGGGCGCTCTCGATCACGCTGGTGATCATCTTGTTTTCAATGGGCATATCCTCTTCCACGCCCATTGTTTCCATCAGGTTCTGTACCCGCTTACCGCCGAACAGGCGCATCAGGTCATCTTCCAGGCTCAGGAAGAAGCGGGATGCACCCGGGTCGCCCTGACGGCCGGAACGGCCGCGCAGCTGGTTGTCGATGCGGCGGCTCTCATGCCGCTCGGTGCCGATGATGAACAGGCCGCCTGCGGCACGCACCTCTTCGGCCTCCTGGCGGATGCCTTCCTTTACCTGGGCCAGCAGCTCGGCAAAGCGGTCACGCACAGCCAGGATCTCCTCGTTTTCGGTCTCGGCATGGCCGTCGGCCTCCACGATCAGCTCCTCGGCAAAGCCTTCCTTGCGCAGCTGGGCCTTGGCCATATATTCCGCATTGCCGCCCAGCATGATATCGGTACCACGGCCGGCCATGTTGGTGGCGATGGTGACCGCACCCTTTTTGCCGGCCTGGGCCACGATCTCGGCTTCCTTTTCGTGGTTCTTTGCGTTCAGCACATTGTGCTTCACGCCGTGGCGGCTGAGCAGGCGGCTCAGGGTTTCGCTCTTTTCAATGCTCACGGTGCCAACCAGCACCGGCTGGCCCTTTTCGTGGCATTCGATCACCTGCTGCACCACAGCGTTGTATTTGCCGTTCACGGTCTTGTAAACGCTGTCGCCCATATCCTTGCGCTGAATGGGCCGGTTGGTGGGCACGGTAACGATGGACAGGCCGTAGATCTCATTGAACTCGTCTTCCTCGGTGCTGGCGGTACCGGTCATGCCGGACAGCTTATCATACATACGGAAGTAGTTCTGGAAGGTGATGCTGGCCAGGGTCTTGCTCTCGGCCGCGACCTGCACACCCTCTTTTGCCTCAATGGCCTGATGCAGGCCCTCGTTGTAGCGGCGGCCGATCATCAGGCGGCCGGTGAACTCGTCCACGATGATGACTTCGCCGTCACGCACCACATAGTCGATATCCCGCCGCATCACGCCGCGGGCCTTGATGGCCTGGTTGATGTGGTGGGAAAGGGTCATGTTGGAGCCATCGGCCAGGTTCTCCACATGGAACCAGGCCTCGGCCTTTTTGATGCCGGATTCGGTCAGGGTGGCGCTCTTGCGCTTTTCGTCCACCACATAGTCGCCGTCTACCTGGGCATCCTGGTCTTCCTTATCGTCCAGCTCCACCACCTTGCTCATCTTCAGGGTGCGGGCAAAGGCATCGGCCTGCTGATACAGGCTGCTGGAATCCTCGCCCTTGCCGCTGATGATCAGGGGGGTGCGGGCTTCGTCGATCAGGATGGAGTCCACCTCGTCCACGATGGCGTAGTAGTGGCCCCGCTGGACCATCTGCTCCTTGTAAACCACCATGTTGTCACGCAGGTAGTCAAAGCCGAACTCATTGTTGGTGCCGTAGGTAATGTCGGCATTGTAGGCAGCCTTGCGTGTTTCGGGCGAAATGCCGTTCACGATCAGGCCGACCGTCAGCCCCAGCCAGCGGTAAAGCTTGCCCATCCACTCCGAGTCACGGCGGGCCAGGTAATCGTTGACAGTGACCACATGAACGCCCTTTCCGGTGAGGGCATTCAAATAAACAGGCAGGGTCGCAACCAGGGTTTTTCCTTCGCCGGTGCTCATCTCGGCAATGCAGCAGCGATGCAGCACGATGCCGCCCATGATCTGAACGGGATAGTGCTTCATGCCCAGAACACGCCATGCAGCCTCACGGCAGACGGCGAATGCCTCGGGCAGGATATCATCCAGGCTTTCGCCCTTTTCCAGCCGCTCCTTCAAAGTCGGGGTCATGGCCTGCAGCTCTGTGTCAGACTTTGCCTGCATGGTTTCTTCCAGGGCCAGCACCTGATCGGCGATCGGCTTTATACGCTTGAGCTCTTTATCGGAAAAGGACCCAAAGATTTTTTCGAAAAATGACAATTCAAATCACTCACTTTATTCATGATGGGGCCTGCCGGACCCGTGCAGAGGGGCCGGAGCCTTCAAAATCCCAGGCCCGTGCTTTATAATAATACATCATAAGGGCGAAGCCTGTCAAAGGCGGCAGAGACAAAAAACCGTAAAATTTTTTTGACCAAGCCCATTTTGTGCTTTTTTTCAAAAAAAGCTCTTTTTCCAGGGCTTAAAACATCCAGCAAAAGGAGCAGGCAGTCTCCAAACCGGGGACTGCCTGCTTGTTGTTATTGGGACTTATTTTTTAAAACAGGCCCCTTTTTTATACTTTTCTTTTGCGAATGATCAGGAACGCTGCAACAGCTGCAACACCCAGCGCACCCACGATGATCCAAACCACAGCACCGCCAAAGCCGGTCTGCTCAGACTCTGCCGAGCCATTCACATTCTCCTGAGGCTGCTCTGTGGAAGCAGGTGCCTCAGTGGGCATGGGCTCCTCGGTGGGAGCCGGCTTTTCGGTCGGTGCGGGTTCCTCGGTGGGCAGGGGCTCCTCAGTGGGCAGAGGCTCCACAGTAGAAGCGGGCTTCTTGGCAGAATTGTGCTTCTTGGCCGGAGCCGGCTTCACAGTGGGAGCAGGCTGCACGGGCGGGGCCGGCTTCACAGCGGGAGCGGGCTTCTCTGCGGGAGCAGACTGCTCGGGAGAAGCAGGCTTCTCAGAGGGGACAGGCTTCTCGGAAGGTGCGGGCTGCTCCGAAGAATCAGGCTTCTCAGAGGGAGCAGGCGGTTCCGAAGAATCCGGCTTGTCAGAAGGAGCGGGCTGTTCATTCTGCAGCCAGTTTGCTTTTACGCTCACATTGCCAAGGGGCATTTTGAAGCTGACTTCCGGAGTATTTGCCAAAGTCACGTCACCCTCGGTCACAGTCCATCCCTGGAAGGTAAAGCCTTCACGGGTGCCTGCATTCAGTGTTACGGTTTCAAAGGGCAGCACCTGAATGGACGGTTTGCCCTCTTCGGTAAGGGTAAAGGTGGGCACTGTTTCATCCGAAGCGCCTTTTTTCTGCGTAAAGGTGACCTTTGCCAGCTGAACATCGGTGTTCAGAACCGGCATCACCTTGGTTTCATCCTTATAAAGATGATACCGAACGCCTTCCAGCTGGGGGAATACCACCTTTACATAGTTGGTGCCTTCGGGCAGGCCGTAGGCATCAAAGGTGGTGCGGGCATAACCGGGATGTGCATCGATGTAGTTATCAACCACCTTGATGCCGTCAAAACGGGTCCAGGTCTTTGCATCGGGCGAGGTTTCAATGGCAAAATCAATGTTTTTGCCATCCATCAGTTTCTCACGGATGCTTCGGCCGGTGAACCAGGTATTCTTACCATACTTATAGTTGCCATCGGAAAGGGTCTGATAATAGGTGGTCAGGTGAACATCCTTTGCATCGGGGATGCGGTAGATGAGCGACTGCTCGCCTTCGGCCTTTTCGCCAATGGCCACACGGTCGGTTTCCACACGGGGCTGGCCGCCGTAGAAGAAGTAGTCCTTATCCTGCCAGATCGGTGTTCCGGCCTCTTCCGAATGATGGATCTCCATCAGGCCGTCGGTGGCCTTTACCGGTGCAGTGAAATAGGGATCCTTCACGGCGCCGCTGTGGATATCTGCCAGGTCGTCAAAACGGGCAACCGGCTGCTGTGCTTCCTGGTACACCTGTACCCAGTCGATCAGATAGCTGCTGTCCTGCTTTGTGTTTTGGCCTGCCGGATCCACCGGGCCTACCCAGCCGGCACCCACCTGGGTTTCCAGGATCAGGAACATGGGCCGGCTGTGCATGCCGTCGATCGTGCCGCCCTTGCCCTGGCTGGTCTCATGTACCTGCACACCATCAATGAAGAAGCGGATGTATTCCGGGTCCCACTCCACTTCATACACATGGAAATCCTGGCACCATGCCTCGTAATTCATGTTTTGTTTGCCATCAGATTTTTTGCCGTTATCCAGGATGCCGTAATGGTTGGTGGTCCAGGCACCCCAGGCCTTCTGGCCCAGGTATTCCAGAATATCGATCTCATCATGACCGGTCTCGTCCTGGCAGAGCATCCAGATCGCGGGCCAGATGCCCTGCGAGTCGTTGACCTTTGCACGCACGGCCACTCGGCCGTTCTGGAACGAGAACTTGTTTTTGGTTTCCACTCGGCCGGAGGCCCAGGTAACATGGCTGCCGATCTCAGGATCTTCGCCATACTTGTCCCAGTGAACTGCTTTCAGCAGATTTTCGGTGGTGCCGTAGTTTTTGGAGTTGATATCCAGGTATCCGTCATGCAGTGTGATGGCGTCCCGGGTATAGATCGCTCCATGGTTCTGCATGCCGTCAATGACCTGCCACTTGCTTTCATCCAGGCTTGTGCCATTGAAGTCATCCGACCACACCAGCGTGTTGTATTTGGACTCAGGAGCCTTATATACCGGCTTCGACTCATCAAAGCTCGAACCGGTCGCCCAGATCTCGATCTCCTCGTATTTGGACGGCTGATTGTTGTCACGGTTTACGATAAACCGCACATACTGCTTGTTCTTTCCTGCCTTCTTAGGAACCTCGAACCGGATCGGCTCATCGCCCTGGGTCCAGTTGTGCCGCTCCCAAACCGTTGTTTCTATTGCGGTTTCTTCTTCCGGGTCCGGGTCATTTGTCAAAGCGACCCGCACCGATTTGTAGGTGCCGGGCTCCAGCTTAAAGACGATCTCCTTGATGTTGTAGCGGTTTTTGAACTCAAACTGAAGCCAGCGCTGGCCCAGGCTGTTGTGGACCGCCAGATCAGCAGGGTTGTATTTGCCATCGGTGATGGCTTCCAGGTTGGTGGGGGCAAGGCCCTTCACATAGGGCAGCTTATTCAGTGCAATGTTTCTTTTTTCCCCTTCACCCGGAGGAGTGGGGACCTCAGAGGGGTCCACCTGGGCAATGACACGGATCTCATTGAAGGAAACCGTGCTGCTCATACCGCTCCAGTTGCCACTGTCGTTTTTGATGTAGTGGCCTTGCTGCCAGATGCGGATATACTGCGCTTTGACCGGATTTTTCAGGGGGATGATCTGCGGCTTGCCTCTCTCGGTTTCCTGCACATCATCTTCGGGGAAAATCACAGTCGGATTCTTAAAATCTTTTGTCTCGGAAAGCTCAACCTTCACCTTTTTAAAGGTGGATTTTGCCCAGGGGTAGGTGTTGCGGTAGATTTCCACCTGCTCCACATCCCGGGGCTTTCCAAAGTCGTACTGAAGATAAACAGGGCTCCATCCATCATAGCCCTGGTTCTCGGCAGGCTTGCCATTCTCCACACCGGCTTTGATGAAGGTGTTGCGGTTGGCGTTGCCCTCACCGCTGTTGCTGGAAGAAAGCTCCTCGTACTCATCATCGGTGGCAAACTTTGGATTTTGGATATAAATTCCCGAAGCGGTGCTGTTGCCGCCGCCGGAAACGGGTGTTGTGCTGTTGGTACCTGTGGGTTCAAGCCCCATCAGGATGTTCGCAGCCACTTTATTGGGGTCTGTGGGCTTGGGATCTGTGGGGTTTTCCGGCTGAACAGGCTCACTGCCTGGGGTAAGCACCCGGATTTCTGCAAAGCGGCAGGCACTGCTCATGCCGCTCCATTGGCCGTTATCGTTTTCGATGTAGTGGCCCTTCTGCCAAATGCGGATGTACTGCGCTTTCACCGGCTTATCCAGCGGAATGATCTGCGGCTCACCACGGTTTTCTTCCCGCACATCTCCTTCTGCAAAAATCACAGTGGGCTTTTTAAAATCCGCCGTTTCAGACAGCTCAACTTTTACATTCTTAAAGGTGGACTTTGCTGCGGGATAGGTGTTCCGGTAGATTTCGACCTTTGCAACTTCCTTAATGGCGCCAAAATCATACTGGATCCAGGAGTGTTCCCAGGTATTATAGCCGTTGAGGTCATTCTGGTTGTTGCTTTCAACCCCAGCCTCAAACTGGGTCACTGTGTTCTGGCTGTTTTCCCAGCTTCCGTCGGTGGCAACATCCGGGTTCTTCAGTGTTTTGTTGGAGGTAGGCTTCTTGCCCAGAACAACATTTTCACTGACTGCCTGTTCTGCCTTTTCCGCATCCACCTCAGAGGCTTTCTCTTCGGTTTCTTTTGCGGGCTCTTCCACCGGCTCCTCTGCGGGGGCCTGTTCGGTGGTTTCTTCAGGCTTTTCTGCAGGAGTTTCTACGGGCTTCTCTGCAGGAGTTTCTGCGGGCTTCTCTGCGGGCTTCTCTGCGGGCTTCTCTGCGGGCTTCTCTGCGGGAGTTTCTGTGGGCTTTTCCTCGGGAGTCTCTGCGGGCTTTTCTGCGGGAGTTTCTGCAGGTTTCTCCTCAGGAGTCTCTGCGGGCTTTTCTGCGGGGGTCTCTGCGGGCTTCTCCTCGGGGGCCTCTTCAGGCTTTACCACGGGAGCTTCTGCGGGTTCCTCTGCGGGGGTCAGCACAACTGCCTCGCTCGACTGCGGTGGAGCGTAGTCTGCAAATACTGCTGTTGGCATCGTGCCCATCAGCATTGCCGCAGCCATCAGCGCGGCAATCGCCCTTTTTGCTCTCTGCATTTTCATGTTCTCTTCCCTTCTTGTTTTTTTTGCCAAAAATTTGCTCGTGATGTTTTTTATTATATCAGTTTGGCCCCAAGTGAAAAAATGCACAAAAATGACTTCCAGTGACACATTTTTTAACTTTTTTCTACCATATCCGGTTTTTTTGTGGCAATTGTCAGATGAAATCAAAAAAACAGCCGTCCCGGGAAGAAGCATTTTTCTTCCCAGAACGGCTGCTTTGAAAGGATAAAATTTGCTGCTGCTTACTTTGCGTACTCGGTGGCGCGGCTCTCGCGGATCACGTTCACCTTGATCTGGCCGGGGTAATCCAGCTCTTCTTCGATCTTCTTGGTGATGGAGCGGGCCAGCAAAATCAGGTGGTCATCATCAATGGCATCGGGTTTTACCATGACACGCACCTCACGGCCGGCCTGAACAGCAAAGGCATACTCAACACCCTCAAAGCTGGAAGAGATCTCTTCCAGGTTCTCCAGGCGCTTGATGTAGCTTTCCAGGTTTTCACGGCGGGCACCGGGCCGGGCAGCACTGATGGCGTCGGCCGCCATAACGATGAAGGCCAGTGCAGACTTGGGCTCCACATCGCCGTGGTGCGCCTCGATGGCGTGGATGATGGCGGGGTTTTCCTTATACTTGCGGGCAACCTCAACGCCGATCTGAACATGGCTGCCTTCGATCTCATGGTCAAGGGCCTTGCCGATATCATGCAGAAGGCCTGCACGCTTTGCCTGGTTCACATTCACGCCCATTTCGGCGGCCAGCAGTCCGGACAGATACGCAACCTCCAAAGAATGGTTCAGCACGTTCTGGCCAAAGCTGGTGCGGAACTTCAAACGGCCCAGCAGCTTTACGATATCGGGGTGGATGCCATGGACGCCCACCTCCATCACAGCGCGCTCGCCTTCCCGCTTCATGGAAACTTCCAGCTCACGGCGGCACTTTTCAACCGTCTCTTCGATGCGGGCGGGGTGGATGCGGCCGTCAGCGATCAGGCGTTCCAGGGTCATGCGGGCAACCTCACGGCGGGCCTGGTCAAAGCTGGACAGGGTGATGGCCTCGGGGGTATCGTCGATGATCAGATCCACGCCGGTGGCGGTTTCCAGGGCACGGATGTTGCGGCCCTCACGGCCGATGATGCGGCCCTTCATTTCGTCGTTGGGCAGCGGCACCACGCTGACGGTGGCTTCGCTGGAATGGTCGGCTGCGCAGCGGGCAATGGCCTGGCCGATCAGCTCTTTTGCGATCACGTCGCACTGGTCCTTCAGGTTGGACTCATATGCCGCCACACGCATGGCTTTTTCGTGGGTCAGGTCCTGATCCAGGCGGGTCAGCAGCAGCTGCTTTGCATCTTCCTGGGTAAGGCCGGCAATGGTTTCCAGGCGCTCCATCTGGCGCAGCTTCATCTGCTCCAGTTCGGCAAGATGTGCTTCCACCAGCTCGGCCCGGGCCTTCTGCTCCTCTTCCTTCTTTTCAAAAGCGGACACCTTTTTGTCCAGGGATTCCTCCTTCTGGTCCAGGCGGCGCTCCTGACGGGAAAGCTCGCTGCGGCGCTCTTTGATCTCCTTGTCGGCTTCCGACTTCATGCGAAGTGCTTCGTCTTTGGCCTCGATCACGGTTTCCTTGCGTTTTTGCTCTGCGGTTTTGATGGCGTCGTTCACGATGCGCATGGCTTCGTCTTCGGCGCTTCCGATTCGGGCTTCAGCGGTTTTGCGCCGGTAAGACATGCCCGCAAGAAAAGCGGCCACAACTGCACCGATCACAACCAGCCCGATCAGAATGGATACTACGGTCTCCAATACATTCATCTCCTTGATTAATCTGGTATCTGAGATGATTTTCCGGGCTTTGGCTGCGGCTGGGCATAAAATGGCCGCAAAAAATCTGGTATTATACTTTTTTGATTGATTTTTCAGCAAAATATATATTGAAACCGTGCATTTTGCAGTGTTCACGGTCAAAAAGCATAAGGCCCGGGGGCAAATCATCTAATATACTTCTTTTTATATTTTAATAACACATAGGCAAATTGTCAAGAAATATTGACAGATCCCCAAAAGGGGTATATGATAATTTCAAACTCATCCCGCAAAAGCGTTGATGCGAACATGGGCAGACGAAAAGCAGGCAAAAGAGAAAGCCGCCCTCCCCTTTCGGGAAGTGTGCTGAAAGCGGCTCTGCCGGACTCCGTTTTGCTTACCATCGCTGAGCGTGGGGGCGAACCCCCACCGGTAAGGGCCCGTTACAGCCCAAACGAGTGGGCACATTTTTATGTGCAATTCGGGTGGAACCGTGGAGCTTCCTGCTTCACCCCGTAAGTTTTTATGGGGTGAGGCATTTTTTATTTTTAGGGAGGAAACTGAAATGATCAAAGTTGATTTGAAAGGTACCATCCGCGAGTATGAGGCCGGCATCACCGCCGCTGAAGTTGCGAAAAGCATCGGCATGGGCCTGTACAAAAGTGCCTGCGCCGCCAAGATCGACGGGGAAGCCTGCGACCTGCGCACCCCGCTCAGCCAGGACTGCGCTCTTGAGATCCTGACCTTTGACGATGCCGAGGGCAAGCACGCTTTCTGGCACACCGCCGCCCATGTAATGGCCCAGGCCGTTCAGCACCTGTTCCCGGGCGCCAAGTTCGGCATCGGCCCCGCTCTGGAAAACGGCTGGTATTATGACATCAAGGCCGACCGCCCCCTTTCCACCTCGGACTTTGAGGCCATTGAGGCTGAAATGAAAAAGCTGGTGAAGGCAGACGAGCCCATTGAAAAGAAGTTCATCACTGTGGAAGAAGGCCGCAAGATCTTCGCCGGCCAGGACTACAAGCTGGAGCTTCTGGAAGAGTACGCCGAAAAGGGCTGGGATCTGAGCATCTACCAGCAGGGCGACTTCACCGACCTGTGCGCCGGCCCCCACCTGATGAGCACCGGCGCCCTGAAGGCCGTAAAGCTGACCAAGGTTGCTGCCGCTTACTGGCGTGCCGATGCCAGCCGTGACAGCCTGGACCGTCTGTACGGCATCGCCTTCCCCAAGAAAGCCATGCTGGACGATTACCTGGCCATGATGGAAGAGGCCGCCAAGCGTGACCACCGCCGTCTGGGCAAGGAGCTGGAGCTGTTCACCCTGCTGGAAGAGGGCCCCGGCTTCCCCTTCTTCCTGCCCAAGGGCATGATTTTGAAAAACGAGCTGATCAACTACTGGCGTGAGATCCACCGCAAGGCGGGCTACCAGGAGATCAGCACTCCCATAATGATGAACCGCTCTCTGTGGGAACGCAGCGGTCACTGGGATCACTACAAGAACAATATGTACACCACCGTGATCGATGACACCGACTTTGCCATCAAGCCCATGAACTGCCCCGGCGGAATTCTGGTTTACCAGACCCAGCCCCGTTCTTACCGTGACCTGCCCCTGCGTCTGGGCGAGCTGGGCCTTGTGCACCGCCACGAGCTGTCCGGCGCTCTGCACGGCCTGATGCGCGTGCGCTGCTTCACCCAGGACGATGCACACATCTTTATGACCCCCGCCCAGATCAAGGACGAGATCAAGGGTGTTGTCCGCCTGATCGACCAGGTTTACAGCCTGTTCGGCTTTGAATACCACATCGAGCTTTCCACCATGCCGGAAGATCACATGGGTGATATTTCCGATTGGGAGGTTGCAACCGACGGCCTGCGCAGCGCTCTGGAAGAGCTGGGCCGTGAGTACACCGTAAACGAGGGCGACGGCGCCTTCTACGGTCCCAAGCTGGACTTCCATCTGGTGGATGCCATCGGCCGTACCTGGCAGTGCGGCACCATCCAGCTGGATATGCAGCTGCCTGAGCGCTTCGAGCTGGAGTATGTGGGCGAGGACGGCCAGAAGCACCGTCCGGTGATGATCCACCGTGTGGTCTTCGGCTCCATCGAGCGTTTCATCGGCATCCTGATCGAGCACTTTGCCGGTGCATTCCCCACCTGGCTGGCTCCTGTTCAGGCCGAGATCATCCCCATCACCGAGCGTGCTCATGCCTACGCTGCCCAGCTGCAGGACAAGCTGGAAGCTGCCGGCATCCGTGCCGAAAGCGACACCCGCAGCGAGAAGATGGGCTACAAGATCCGTGAAGCTCAGCTCAAGAAGATCCCCTACATGCTGGTCGTGGGCGACAAGGAAATGGAAGAAGGCACCGTTTCCGTGCGTGCCCGCAAGGAAGAAAAGGGCGGCGTGATGAGTGTTGATGCATTCATCGAAAACACCCTGGCTGAGATCGCCTCCAAAGAGCGCTGATCGGCCCCCTGCATTGAAATAAAAGGCTCCCCGGCCGCTTTGTGAAAAGCAGGCCGGGGAGCCTTTTCTGATTTTTAAAAACATCCCGCTCTTTCAGGCCCCCTGAGCCTCAAAAGGCGAGATATTATTTTTTTACGGTTCCACCACGTTCTGGGGGTCTTTGGCCAGGAAGCGGCGCAGATTTTCCACTGCAATGTCCATCAGGCGCTGGCGGCTTTCCTTGGGTGCCCAGGCGATGTGGGGCGTTACGATGCATCCGGGCTGGAGCAGCAGAGGGTCGTCTGCCCGGGGCGGCTCACTTTCCAGCACATCCACCGCCGCACCGGCAACCTTACCGCTTTCCAAAGCTTCTGCAAGATCCTCCGGAACGATCAGCGGCCCCCGGGAGGTGTTGAGGATAAACACACCATCCTTCATTTTTGCAATGTTCTCCTTGCAAATAATACCCTTTGTTTCTGGGAACAGCGGGCAGTGCAGGCTGATCACATCACTTTCTGCAAACAGCTCCTCCAGGCTCACCGGCCGGGCAAATTCATCGCCTCTGCCGCTGCGGGTATAGGCGATCACCTTCATGCCGAATGCCGATGCCAGCCGGGCCACGCCCTTGCCGATGCGGCCGTAACCGATGATGCCCATGGTTTTGCCGCAAAGCTCTATCAGGGGGCTGTCCCAATAACAGAAATCCGGGCTCTGAGCCCAGCGGCCCGCTTTGGCGGCCCGACTGTGGTCCCCTATCCGGTGGCAAAGCTCCAAAAGCAGGGCCATGGTGAACTGGGCCACCGCTGTGGTGCTGTATGCCGGCACATTGGTCACGGTTACGCCGTATTCCTGCGCGGCTTCCAGGTCCACCACATTGTAGCCGGTGGCCAGCACCCCAATATACTGAAGCTCCGGGGCAAGCTGTTCGATCACCTTGCGGGTCATGGGTGTTTTGTTGATCAGCAGTGCCTGTGCGCCTTTTGCACGGCGAACCGTTTCTTTTCCCTCATCATTATAGGGTGTGCGCTCATATACGGTCAGCTCCCCCAGGTCTTCAAAGCCTTTCCAGCTAAGATCACCAGGGTTCAGGGCGTATCCGTCCATCACAACGATTTTCATATTCTTTTTCCCTTTCTCCGGCACCCGGCCGGCATTGCTGGTTCAAAAAACTCCCCCGGGCCGGCATCGGCCGGCTGCCGAGGGAGCCTGGTTTGCTGTTCGGTTATCCGGCTTTTTCGTCCAAGGTCCCGCTCGGCTCCACAGCGCTTTCTGCGCTGGAAGCATCCTCTTTGCCGGACTCTTCGCTGCTGGCGATCACGCTGCCCATGGTGCGGCCCTCGTCCACGTTCATGCCGTACAGATATTTCTGCCCTGTAACAAGGCCCAGCTTTTCGGCCGGGACCGGGTGCTCTGCATCCCGGAAATGCTCATTCAAAATGCGGGCACAGTTTTCCCGGTCCACATAATAAACCTGCTCGTGGCCGTTGATATTGGCCGCACCGCCCGGTGCGCGGACGATGTAGATGTTCTCGGGCTTGATTTTCAGCATGGTCGCATAAAGGCCCCAGATCTCGGTGATGTCAAGATCGGTGTTCACATAGTGTGCCACAACCTTGCAGGTGTTGTAATAATCGGCCAGGTTGTATTCCTCAAGGAAGGTCTTGACCAGCGAGGCATAGAAATACTGCTGGGTCTCCAGGCGCTTGTAGTCTGCCTGCGCATAGTTGCGGTTGCGCAGGATCAGCTCGGCGGTATCACCGCTGATGCGGTGCCAGCCCTTGCCGCAAACCGTGTTTTCGGTGCCGGTTTTTTTATCAACGGTCACGATCTCCCACGGCACATACATATCCACGCCGCCCATGTTGTTCAGCATGGCCTTGAAAGCCTGCATATCGATGGTCACATAAGAATCCACCGGCAGCTTGAACAGCTCATAAATTTTGTTGGCCACATTGTTGATCTTGTTTTCCTGATCCGGGCCGTTGGCATAGACCTCATTGATCTTTGCACGGCGGGCCTTAATGCCGCCGCCCATATCCTCGCCGTAATAGGTATCACGGGGGATCTGAAGCACATTCACCATGCCGGTATCCCGATTGATCTGCACATACATGATCACATCGGTCATGCCTTTTCCTTCGCTGTATTCCCGGTCACCCGCCTCTGCATCATAATCGATGCCCAGCAGCAGCATATTGTAAAAGTTTTCGCCGCCCGCTTCGATATCCGTATCCTGGGGCAGATTCAATTCGCCTGCCTCGCCCTTATCCAGGGCCGGGGCTACCTGACTGTACAAATGCCACACATAGCCGCAGGCAGCAAGAAGTGCCGCTGCCAATATCAGCAGGAAGACTTTTACGCCGGTGATTTTCTTTTTATTTTGATTCATTCCGGTGGTTCCTCTTTCCTTTTTTGTTGTTTGTGTTGATTTTTGAAATGGTTTCAAAAAAGTTACAACTATTATTATACCCAGATTTTCCATTATGGCAAGAAAATTCACCAAGAATTGGCTGTATGCACAAATTTCCACTCCATTCTCTTCGCCATCAAACAGAAATCAGGACCTGCCCCGCAGTTTTGCGTTACAGGCCCTGATTTTTTTACTGAGTTACAAGAGAAGTGCCCGGATAGTAATGGGCAAGGATGTCCGCATAGCCCCAGCCATTGGAAGCATAGCCCACTGCGCCCATCTGGCTCATTCCGCAGCCATGGCCATAGCCATAGGTCGTGATCTGGAAAGCCTCGGCACCTGCATCGTACACAATGTCAAAAGCGGCGCTGCGCAGGGTTTTTCCATTCACATCATTGAGCACATTTTCCCGCAGCTGACGGCCGCTGATGGTCTGGTCGCCGATCCGCATGCTCACCACATAGCCGCCGCCGTTCTTTACAAGATCCCCCATCCAGTCTTCCGGGTTCTCGCTGTAAGCGGCAAGATCAATGCCCAGGCGCTCCTGCGCACGGGAGAGCACCTCGTCCTTATAATAAGTACGGGTATTCTGCCAGTTGGTGGCATAGTCCTTATCATAGGGGCTTTCCACCGGCACCAGATAAGGCCGTGCACCGCCCCACACATCTTCGCTGGAGTTGGTGCCAAAGGCCGCGCTGGCGTAATAAGGGGTAAACGCCACACCGCCATTGTAGGTGAGCACCTGATTTGCCACCTCGCGGGCTGCCTGGCGGATCTTTTCATTGGGCTCTCTGCCGGCCACGCTTGGCGCACGGCCCTGGCTCAGGATCCAGCTGTGCGCCGCCACGATCTGCGCCTTATAGGCTTCGGTGGGGGCATTGGGTCCCATCTCGTTGCGTGCGATCATGGCAAGGCATTCCACAAGGTCCATCTCCTGCCAGACGCCATTCATGGTAACCGAAATGATCTGGGAGGAAGGCGGCTTTGGGGCAGCCTCAGGAACAGGTTCCGGAGTGGGTGCTTCAGTGGGCACCGGGGTGGGTGCCGGTGTTTCCTTGGGCTGCTCAGTGGGTTCCGGGGTGGTTCCCGGTTTTGCCGTGGGCTTCGGGGTGGCCGAAGGCCCGGGCGTTTTTGTGGGCTCCGGGCTTTCAGAGGGTGCCGGAGTCTGGGAAGGCTCCGGGCTCTGGGCCGGTTCTGTGCCCTCTTCCGGTTTTCCCTGCTCTTCCAGCTCGGAAAGCTGCAGATCCTCATCGGGCATCCCCGCATCTGCCTGAATTTCACTGGACTGGGCACCGCCGGTCACATACCAGTTGAGCCAGTACTGTTCCAGTGTGTGAATGGCCGGGACCTCTCCCTCACCATAGGTGGACAGGGGCATCAGCGGTTCGTCGGCGGTTTCGATCTGACGGCCAAACAGGATGGCAGCCTCGTTGGGGCGAAGCAGCCGGCCGGTGATGACCAGCTTCTGGCCCGGCCGATCCGCTGCATCGGTCACCAAGGTGGCAAAGGAATCATTGTCCCGCACATCGGCCGGCATGCTGAACAGGCTGCGGGCCCGGGTCCCCAGCACAAAGGTCAGGTAATCCTGATAGTTGGAAAGATCCTGAAGGTGCGCAAGGTCAAGAGACGTCTCGCCGGTTTCAGAAGGCTCCCAGTAAAAGACCGCTGTGGTCTTATAGCGGAAGGCGCCCTCGGTTGTATAAATGGTAAAGCCGCTGTTGTCAGCCAGCTTTTCCAGCTGGTCCAGCGCATCCAGACCTTCCATTGCCGCGGCCGGGCAGTCCAGCAGGACGTTTGACCGGGGCTGGCCCGGAAGGACTTTGTCCCCCACACGCACCCGGTCATTTTCTGCCGCGTGCACCGTGGCACTGGGCTGCGGGTCATCCGCGCCGGAATAAACGAATGCACCGGGCAGATTGGGCAGGGTCAGATAGGCCACCACGTTCCGGCTGGTTTTCTGGGCATCCGCCAGAAGCTGGCTTGCACTGCTGTCATAATCGGCGGTGCCGTATCCTCTGCGCAAAGCCGGCTGAAGGGCCTTGTCAGCCCCCAGCGTTCCGGAGAAAAAGAACACACCTGCCGCAATGGCGGCTACCAGCAAAACGCAAAGGGCCACCCGCCCCCAGCGGGTCCTGCGCACGGGTCTGAGTTCTTCTTCGGTAAGCTCATCATTGTAAAGCCGGCTGGCCTGCGCATCCACCACACGGGGCGGCGCAGCAGCCGGCCGCCGATGCTCTGCAACTTTGGCAAGCAGCGCAGGGGCCTCTTTGCCATACGCAAAGCGCTCCACTTCCGGCTCCTGCTCAATGCCCAAAGCCAGACGGCGCAGAATTTCCATGATCCAGCCCAGTGCCAGTTCTTCCTCTTCGTCGCCGGCAGGCAGGACCCGCAGATAAACCTGTTTTTTTCCGCAAACCAGCACATAGGCCGGGTCCCGGCGGGATGCCGGGCAGTAGGTCACAGCCCAGTCCGCTTCCGCCATGCGGCGGGCAGCCTGGGCAGTTCCGGCCGATCTCTGAACCGGAAGCTTCGGATATTTGCGTTCCAGACGGCGGTCCGGGCGAATGGCTGAGCCTGCTTTGGCACTGTCAAAGCTTTGACTGCCAAAGTCATAGACTGCGCGTGCCTCCTCGATGTCCCGGATCTGTCTGTTGATCCGGAAGCCTGTTTCCCGGTCCGCCGCAACAAACAGGATCTCTTTTTCGGCCAGCGCACGCAGTGTCACCTGCTCATGGGTGTCTTCGTTTTCACTGAATACGGCTGATCCCAGCTCCTGAATAAAATATTCCCGCCAGCGGGCGCACTCGATTCGGGCGGCCTGCTCGGTCTCACCCCGGGCAGTCACGCAAACGGCATATTCGCCGCCCCGCATGAGCAGGTTCAGCCCCGGGCAGCCCGCCTTTGCAGCATGCTGCATCAGTTCGGTGATGCGGGTCTTTCCCGGGCCGAACACCCGCAGCACGATGCTGTGTTCCATTTGTGGCATAGTTTTTTCCCTCATTGCTCCAATCAAAGCAGTTTATTTTTCCAGCTGGGGCGCCGGCTCTGCACCGGGCACCGGCAGCCCCAGTGCCAGCCGCCGGGCAGCATCCAGCGCTTCGCAGGACGCCATCTGGCGGATGGTCTGCCGGTCACGGCTGCCCAGCTGAAGCTTCTTGACAAGGACCTCATCCTTTGCGGCCATGCCCATATATACCAGGCCCACCGGCTTCTGCGGTGTCCCGCCGCCGGGGCCGGCGATCCCGGTAAGTGATACCGCCACATCGGCTCCGCTTTCCTTCAAAGCGCCTGCCGCCATCTGTCCGGCCGTTTCAGGGCTCACCGCCCCTTTAAAAGCCAGCGTGCGGGCATCCACCCCCAGCAGGCTCTTTTTTGCGGCATTGGCATAGGTCACAAACCCATAGCCGAACATTTCGCTGGAGCCGGGCACCGCTGTGATGCGCTGGGCCACCAGTCCGCCGGTACAGCTCTCGGCCGTTGCAAGGCTCAGATGCTTTTTCTGGAAGACATGGACCACCGTGTGCTCCAGATCATTTTCATCTTCACCGTAGATAAAATCCCCCAAAATGTCATAAAAGCCGGAAGCATAGCTGCGGCAGATGGCCCGGGCCTCCATCGAGGTGTCGGCCGAAGCGGTGATGCGGATGCGCACATCACCGGGTTTTGCATAAATGGCTGCGGTGGGGTTGCTGCCGTTCAGCAGGTGTCCCACCTTTTCCTCCACATGGCTTTCGCCCAGGCCGGCCACCCGCAGAACAAGGCTGTTCAGCACCCGGCTGCAGCTGCGGTGCAAAGCCGGGCGCACCTGATCGAGCCAGATGCCCTCCAGCTCCCGGGGCGGGCCGGGCAGCAGCAGGGCATATCGGCCATCCTGCTGGAACCAGACCGCTGGGGCCGTTCCGTTGTCGTTGCGGATCCAGCCGCCGTTTTTTGGCACATAAGCCTGGCGGCGGTTGTTTTCGGGGGTGGTGCGCCCGGTAGAGGCAAAATATGCGGTGATCTGCTCCATGATCTTTGGGTTATACTCCAGCTCATCCTGGAAGCAGCGTGCCACCGTCTGTTTGGTCAGGTCGTCTTCGGTTGGGCCAAGACCTCCGCAAAGCACCAGGAATTCCGCACGCTCACGGGCATCCCGCACTGCCTGTTCCAGGCGCTGGGCATTGTCGCCCACCACCTGCTGATGCAGCACATCAATTCCTGCTTCGGCCAGCTCTCTTGCCAGAAATCTGGCGTTGGTGTTCAGGATCTCACCCAGCAGCAGCTCGGTTCCCACACAAATGATCTCCGCGTTCATCCCCCATGTCCTCCTTATTAAAGCGTGAACAGGTCTTCTTCCTGGTTTTTCTTGCGCATTTCAATGCGGATGCGCTCAACCTCATTGGCGGCCTTCTCTTCCAGCTGGGCAAGGCCGGGCATCCCGGCTTCGGCAGCTTCGATCTCTTCCAGAGTGGGCTTCGTTTTGGGGTGAGGCGGGGTGAAGATGGTGCAGCAGTCCTCATAAGGAAGGATGCTGGTTTCAAAGGCGCCGATCTTGCGGGAAACCTCGATGATCTCGCTCTTGTCCATGCCGATCAGCGGCCGAAGCACCGGCAGATCCTGGGCGGAATCGGTGCAGGCCAGTGCCATCAGGGTCTGGCTGGCCACCTGGGCCAGGCTTTCGCCGGTAACGATGGCCTTTGCCTCAATGCTGTTTGCGATCTTATTGGCAATGCGCATCATGCTGCGGCGCATGAGCACGGTGAACAGCACATCCGGCGCATTGTCACGGATGTATTCCTGCGGCTCGGTGTAGGGTACCACATACAATACGCAGTTGCCGGTATACTCGCAGATGATCTGAGCCAGGTCCACCACCTTCTGCTTTGCGGCCTCACTGGTGTAGGGCGGGCTTGCAAAGTGGATGTGATGCAGCGCAAGGCCTCGGCGTGCCATGAACCAGGCCGCCACCGGGCTGTCGATTCCGCCGGAAAGCATATTGATGGCACGGCCGCTGGTGCCCACCGGCAGACCGCCTGCACCGGGCTCCTTTGCGCCATGCAGATAAGCGCCGAAATCCCGGATCTCCACCATCACGGTCACATCGGGATTTTTCACATTCACACGCAGATGAGGATAGCAGGACAGAAGATGGCCGCCCAGCTCCCGGCAAAGCTCCGGGCTCTTCATGGGGAAGGACTTGTCCGAGCGCTTTGCCTCCACCTTAAAGGTCTTGGCGTTTCTCAGCTGATCGCGCAGATACTCGGCAGCGGTGGTTTTGATCACCTCAAAATCCTTTTCGCAAACGGCGGCACGGGTCACATTGGCAAGGCCGAACACCTTGCGCACACGGTCATAAGCTTCCCCCACCAGCTGCTCGGCCTGTTCATCCTTCGGCTCCACATACATGGTGCTCTGTGCCTTGTAAACCCGGAAATTGCCCAGGTCCTTGGTGCGGTAACGCAGGATCTTGCTCAGGACCGCCTCAAAGCTGGCCCGGTTGAGTCCTTTCAGGGCCATTTCGCCCTGATAGCACAAAATCACTTCTTTCATTTGTTCCATCCTCTTTTCAAAATGTCCTCATCGCAGCCGGGCCAGTGTGGCAAGACCTTCCCGAAGGCCGTCCAGCAGTGCGTCGATATCTTCCTGTGTGTTGTCTGCGCAAAGGCTGATGCGCAGGGCGGTGTCCATTCTCCGCTCCGAAAGGCCCATGGCCGCAAGGGTCGGGCTGGATGCGCCTTTTGCACAGGCAGACCCGCTGGACACATACACCTTTTTTGTTTCCAAAAAATGCAGCATGGTTTCGCTGCGGATGCAGCCTGTGCTGATGTTCAGCACTTCTTCCACCGCATCATCCGGGCTGTTTATCACGATTTCCGGGATTTGCGCAAGGCTGTTTCGCAGGCAGGCGTTGAGCTTTGCCAGATGGGCCTTGCGTTCTTTAAAGTTTTTGTGCATCAGGCTTGCCGCCGTGGCAAGGCCCACCGCATAGGGCAGGTTTTCGGTGCCGGGCCGAACGCCCGCCACCTGCATGCCGGTGTGGCCCTTTTCCTGGCCGCCGCCCAGGTAAGGCGGGATGATATTATGCCCTTTGCGCAGATACAACGCACCCACGCCCTTGGGCGCATGGATCTTATGGCCGCTCACCGTATAGCTGTCGATGCCGGCAAGGTCCGTGGGCACACGCATCCAGGCCTGCACGCCATCCACATGGAAAGCGGTGCGGCTGTTGCGCTCTTTCACCTTTTGAGCCAGCGTGTTCACATCGCTGCGGGCTCCGGTTTCATTGTTCACATGCATGCAGGCTGCCAGGATGGTGTTTTTGTCCACCTGGGCGGCAAACTTGTCCAGGTCCAGCCGCCCATCCGGCTCCGGGTTCACAAACACCACGTCAAAGCCCTCTTGTGAAAGCCGCTTTAAAGGCAGGCTCACGCTGGGATGCTCAAAGCCGCTCACAACGATTTTACTGCCCCAGTTTTTGCGGGCCGCCACCGCGCCCAGCAGCGCAATGTTGTTGCTCTCCGAACCGCAGCCGGTAAAGAACACCTCATCGGCCTTGGCGCCCATGCTGGCTGCCACCGCGGCACGGGCCCGCTCCAGCAGGGCCTTGCTCTCGTTTCCCGGCCCATACAGGCTGGAAGGGTTCCCCCAGTGTTCGGTCATGGTTTTATAGATGGCATCCGCCACCGGCTTTGCCACCATTGTAGTGGCCGCATTGTCCAAATAATGCAGGTTTTCATCCTGACGCATTGCTTCACCATCTTTACTACTTGTAATATTTATCGATTTATTTCAATTTGTTGAGTATTCTTTCCTTTTGCAAAAGAACACATAAAAATACAGGATATATTATACACCACCGGGATGCAAAGCACAACCGAAAGCCCTTTGGCAAAGGGGCATAAATTGTGAAATCTGTTTTCAGCGCATAAAAAGGCGGCGCTTTCCTTTTTGGGAAAACGCCGCCAGGGCTTTGATTTCGTTTACTCAGCAGGAGCCTGATAGTAAGGGCTGCCGGGCAGATAGGGGTTTGCTGGGTCCCATGCGGTGTGGGTGCACATATAGTTGGCGATTTCAGTGTAGGCGGCAGGCTTCAGGTGAACGCCGTCACCGTCATATTCCTCCCGCAGGTTGCCGTCTTCATCGGCCAGCAGATCAAAGATATTCAGGAAATAGCATCCCTTTTCCAAAGCCAGCGCCGCCAGCTGATTGTTCACCCGCATGATCCGGTCCCGGTTGAGGCCGCTTTGGGCAATGCCGGGCCGCACCGGAGTGACGGACTGGATATAGATCTTCACATCCGGTCCCAGATCCTGCCGGAACATATCGATCATCTGTTTGTAATATTCGATGAAGGCCTGCTCTTTGGCTTCACCGTCATGCACCAGAGAGTTCGCGCCCAGCAGGATATACATCCGCAGAGGGTTGGAATTGATAATGGTGTCATAGGCCACCTCTTTGCCGCGGCCCACGTCCTTGCCGTCCACCTCGCTCTTGTTTACCAGGGTGTTGGGGCCGATGCTCTTGTAAGCGCACAGGAATGCGTGTTCCTTCAAGGGGTTATCATAAATATACCAGCCGGTGCTCACACTGTCGCCCACGATCACTGTGCGGTCAAAATAAGAAAGATCCACAATGCCGTTTTCCGGCAGGCCGATCAGCCGGTAATCCGGGGTCTGCACGGTATAATCCAGCGTCTGTTCCACCGGGCCCATGGTATCCCAGCTCAGATCACCGGGGTCCACATTGCCGGGAAGAGGGGCCAGAACGCTGGAAGGAAGGCCCGTTTGCTCCGCCGGGGTCTGTGCATCCGCTTCCGGGGTGGCTTCCGGGGCATTTTCGTCCGGCAGGGGCTGTGCAATGCTGGAGCTTTCCGGCTCGGCCCAGCCCATGCGCTCAATGATATTGGTGATCACGAACGCAAGGCTCAGAATGATTACAACAACTACAAAAAACGCGGCGGCACGGCGCAGGGTGCGCTTGCGGCGGCGGCGCTTGGTCTGTTCACGAAATTCACGATAGGTTGCCATTGTTCCTTCACTTTCCGGAGCTCTGAGGGGAGCCCGTCCCTTTATTTTCATGGGGAAGTTCCCCGATCATATCCGAATGATTTTATTATACTCCCGGCAAGGGGTCCTGTGCAAGACTCCTCGCAAAGAATCCGCCCCCTGTTTTTCCCCTTCTCCATCAGTATTCCGGGAACTGTGTGCGGCTATTCACTTTTTCGCCCTGATTCTTTTTAAGTCTCTGATATTCGTATAACGAATAAAAAGCCCAACTTGTTGCACACAGGCACAAAAATTCACATTTTACTCAAAAATAGGGAATTCTTTTGCTGCCCTCTTGACGAATGGGCCGTTTTCCCCCATACTTAAGCCATAAGCGGTCGTTGATAAAACGGCCCTTGAGTTTGCAGGCAAAAAACAGATTTTCGGTTTTGGTCTGCGTATAAAAAGGAGAGCGTACATTATGGCAATTTTAGTATGCGGCGGCGCCGGTTATATCGGCAGCCACACCTGTGTTGAACTGCTGGCAGCCGGTTATGACATCGTTGTAGCAGACAACTATTACAACTCCTGCCCCGAAGCCCTGCGCCGGGTCAAAGAGATCAGCGGCAAGGACTTCCGCTTTTATGAAGCGGATATGTCTGATGCTCAGGCTGTTGAAAAGGTGTTCGCTGAAAACGCTGACATTGATGCTGTTATTCAGTTTGCAGCTTACAAGGCCGTTGGTGAAAGTGTTGTCAAGCCCATTGAGTATTACACCAACAACCTGACCACCACCCTGACCGTTCTGGATGCGATGCGCCGCCACGGTGTACACAACATCGTGTTCTCCTCTTCCGCCACTGTTTACGGCGACCCGGAGAGTGTGCCCATCCGTGAAGACAGCAAGGTTGGCGGCACCACCAATCCCTATGGCACCAGCAAGCTGATGAACGAAATGATGCTCACCGACTGCTGCAAGGCAGACCCCGAGCTGAACGTTGCCCTGCTGCGTTACTTCAACCCCATCGGCGCTCATGAAAGCGGCAAGATCGGTGAGGACCCCAACGGCATCCCCAACAACCTGGTTCCCTACATCGCCAAGGTTGCTGTGGGCGCTCTGGAGAAGGTCCACGTTTACGGCAACGACTATCCCACTCCCGACGGCACCGGTGTGCGTGACTACATCCATGTAGTTGACCTGGCCCGCGGCCACGTTGCAGCCATCAAGAAGCTGGAACAGAAGCCCGGTCTGTTCATCTGCAACCTGGGCACCGGCCACGGCTACAGCGTGCTGGACGTTCTGCACGCCTATGAGAAGGCCTGCGGCAAAGAGCTGCCCTATCAGATCGATCCCCGCCGCCCCGGCGACATCGCTGCCTGCTATGCCGACCCCACCAAGGCCCGCGAAGAGCTGGGCTGGGAAGCTCAGTACGGCATCGAAGAGATGTGCGCTACCAGCTGGAAATGGCAGAGCCAGAACCCCAACGGCTACAAGGGCTGATTGGTTTTTCCTGTATAGAAATCGCCTCTGCGGGTCTTCCGCAGAGGTTTTCTTTTTAAAGTAAAGCTGCCGTTCCTCCTTTTATCCCGCATTTTGAGCCGGATTTCTCATTAAACGCAAGAGAAAAAATTAGATTTTACAGCGCATCTGTTTTATAATAAAGCGCAGGGACCCCCTGCCGTTATAACCAAGAGAAAGAAAAGAGGACGTTTATGAAATATGTAATTGTGGGCGGTGTTGCGGCTGGCACCAAAACCGCAGCCAAGCTCAAGCGGGAGCACCCGCAGGACGAAGTTGTTCTGTACACCAAAGGCGACTCCATCTCCTATGCGGGCTGCGGTCTTCCCTATTATGTGGGCGGCCTGATCGAAAACCGGGAGCAGCTGGTTGTGAACACGCCTCAAAAGCTCACCGATCTCACCGGTGCCGCTGTGCATACCGGCCGTGAAATGGTCCGGCTGGACGCACAGGCAAAATCCATCACTTTTGCTGACGGTGAAAGCGTTTCCTATGACAAGCTGATCCTGGCGGTTGGTGCCGAGCCCTTCACCCCGCCGGTGGAGGGTGTGCACCTGCCCGGTGTTTTCTCGGTGCGCACCCCGGATGATGCGGCGAACATCCGCCGCCGCATCCAGGAAAAAGTCTGCCGCCGGGCGGTTGTTGTGGGCGGCGGTTTCATCGGCCTGGAAATGGCCGAAAACCTGATGCACCAGGGGCTGGATGTTGTTTTGCTGGACATGGCTCCCCAGCTGATGCCCGGCATTTTTGACCCCGAAATGGCCGATTATGCCCGCCGCCAGCTCACAAAGCGCGGCCTGCGGGTACTCACCGGCACCGCCCTGCGTGAGATCCGCGGCACTGACGCCGTTCAGGCCGTTCTCACCGATGCCGGCGAGTTCCCTGCTGATTTGGTGATCCTGTCGCCGGGCATCCGTCCCGCCACCCGGTTCCTGGAAGGCTCCGGCCTTGCAATGGAAAAGGGTGCCATCTGCACCGATGACCGGCACAGCACCAATCTGCCGGATGTTTACGCTGTGGGTGACTGTGCCCTTGTTCACAACCGCATCACCGGCAGGCCCCAGTGGTCGGCCATGGGCTCCACCGCAAACATTGCGGGCCGTGCACTGGCCCTGAACCTTTCCGGCGAAGAGGTGCATTATCCCGGCGTTCTGGGCACCGGCGTGGTGCGCCTGGCAGAAGACCTTTCGGCCGCACGCACCGGCCTTACAGAGCAGCAGGCCCGGGAAGCCGGCTATGATGTGGAAACGGTGGTATGCGTTCTGGACGATAAGCCCCACTACTACCCCGGCGCATCCAGCTTTTCTGTAAAGCTGATCGCCGATAAAGAAAGCCGCCGGCTGCTGGGCATGCAGGTGTTTGGCAGCGGCGCAGTGGACAAGATGGCGGACGTTGCCGTTACCGCCATCTCGCTCAAGGCACGCATCGAAGACCTGATCACCATGGACTTCTCCTATGCTCCCCCCTTCTCCACCGCCATCCACCCCATAGCCGCAGCCTGCAGCATCCTGATGAACAAGCTCACCGGCCGGCTGCAGTCGGTAACGCCTGCCCAGTACGCTGCCGGCAAAGCCGCCGATTACCGCCTGGTGGACGCACAGCCCAAACCTTCTCTGCCCGGCCTTGTCTGGTTCGATCTGGAACACGCCGAAACCTCAGCCCGCCAGTTTGCCGCCGATGAAAAGCTGCTGCTGGTGTGCGCCAAGGGCAAGCGCGGCTATCTGAGCCAGAATAAGCTTCGGGCGCTGGGCTTTGTCAATGTTCTGGTGCTGGAGGGCGGCGCTTCCTTCAACCAGCTGCGCCGCAGCCGCCCTGCGGGCACTGCCCTTCCCCCGGAAGAGATCAAGCGTGTAAAGGGCCTTGGCTGCCTTCAGGATAAGCGCTATCCGGATGTGTTCAATGTGCGCGTGATCACCAGAAACGGCCGCATCACCGCCGATGAGCATCGCTGCATTGCCCAGGCTGCCGAACAGTTCGGTTCCGGCCAGATCACCATGACCACCCGCCTGACTTTGGAAATGCAGGGCGTTCCTTTCAACAATATCGAACCGCTCATCGCCTTCCTGAACGAGCACAACCTGGAAACCGGCGGCACCGGCTCTCTGGTCCGCCCCATTGTTTCCTGCAAGGGCACCACCTGCCAGTACGGCCTGATCGACACCTTCGGCCTGAGCGAAAAGCTGCATGAGCGTTTCTACAAGGGCTATCATAAGGTGACTCTGCCCCACAAATTCAAGATCGCTGTTGGCGGCTGTCCCAACAACTGTGTAAAGCCCAACCTGAACGATCTGGGCATCGTGGGCCAGCGCATGCCCATGCTGGATCTTTCCAAGTGCCGCGGCTGCAAGGTCTGCCAGGTGGAAAAAGCCTGCCCCATCAAGGTGGCAGACCTGGAAAACAGCCTGCTGCGGGTGAACGAAGAGGCCTGCAACCACTGCGGCCGCTGTGTGGAGAAATGCCCCTTCGGCGTGACCACTGAATATCAGGACGGCTACCGCATCTACATTGGCGGCCGCTGGGGCAAGAATGTGGCCCACGGCCGTGCGCTGGACCGGTTCTTCACCTCTGAGGAAGAAGTGCTGGACATTGTGGAACGTGCCATCCTTTTGTTCCGCAGTGAGGGCATCACCGGCGAACGCTTTGCTGACACCGTTGCCCGCCTGGGCTTTGAGGAAGTGGAGAAGCGCCTTCTGGACGGCTCCATTGACCGCACCGCAGTTCTGGAAAAACAGGTGACCGGCGGCGCCACCTGCTAAAATCAAGTTTCCATATCCCGGTACCTCCGTACCGGGATTCCTCTTGAACACATGAAACCATCAAGGAGACATCATGAAACGGACCGTTGCTTACATTCTGACCTTTCTTTTGATTTTCACCCTGTTCACCGGCTGCGGGGCTGTCGGCCAGCCGGCCTCTGCCGAAGCTTCCAATGTTGCATTCACCGATGATCTGGGCCGAAAAGTCACGGTAAAGAGCTGCCAAAGAACCGCCGCTCTGCTTGCCAGCTATGCGGATGTGTGGCTTCTTGCCGGGGGCTCTGTCTGTGCGGCTCCCAATGATGCCTGGGAAGATTACGATTTCGACCTTCCAAAGGATGCGGTCGATCTGGGTGCCACCAAGGCCCTCAATCTGGAGCTGCTTTTGGCCAGCCAGCCGGACCTGGTGCTGGCAAGCACCGGCTCCACCCAGCATCTGGAATGGAAGGAAACCCTGGAAAAAGCCGGCATCCCGGTTGCCTATTTTGATGTATCCACCTTTGATGATTACCTTCGGATGCTGGACATCTGCACCCTTCTCACCGGCCAGCCGGACCGATACACCCAGTACGGCACCGACCAGAAGAGTCGCATCGAAGCGGTCCAAAAGCGCTGTGCGGAAAAGCCCGCACAGAAGGTCCTTCTTTTGCGGGCATCCGCCGCAAGGGTGCGTGCAAAAAACAGTCATGGCAACGTGATGGGGGAAATGCTGGCCGATCTGGGCTGTACCAACATTGCCGACAGCGACAAGACCCTTCTGGAAAACCTGAGCATCGAAAGCATCCTTCTGGAAAACCCGGACAAGATCTTCATCGTTGAGGTGGGCGATGATCCCGAAGGCCTTCAAAAAACGGTACAAAAACTCTTTGCCGAAGACCCGCTCTGGCAGAAGCTGGATGCGGTGCGACAGGGCCGGGTCTATTTTATGGACAAGCACCTTTACAACCTGAAGCCCAACGCGCGCTGGGCCGAAGCCTATGAAAAACTGGAGCCGATGCTTTATGAGGAACGCTGAGAAAAAACGTGGCTGGCTTGTGCCTTTGGGGCTTGTGCTGTTTTTGGGCAGTGGTCTTCTGAGCCTTTGTGTGGGCAGTCTGGATTTTTCCCCCGTCCGCCTTATGGCGCTTTTTCTTGGCAAAGAAGACGGCGCAGCGGCCAGCATCCTTTGGTATTCCCGCCTGCCCCGCACCCTTGCCTGCCTGCTGGCAGGGGCGGCGCTCTCCGTTTCGGGTGCCGTTCTGCAGTCGGTGCTTTCCAATAAGCTGGCCAGCCCGGGCATCATCGGCGTGAATGCCGGGGCCGGGCTGGGCGTTACCCTCTGCTGTGCCGCCGGGGCACTTTCCGGCTGGGCCGTTTCGGGCGGTGCGTTTCTGGGCAGCCTTGCGGCCATGCTGATCGTTGCGTTTTTCTGCGGCTGGGTGAGCGCTTCCAAAACCACTGTGATCCTCACCGGCGTTGCCCTGAACAGCCTGTTGAACGCGGCCAGCGAAGCGGTCACTGTGCTGGACCCAGACGTGGCGGCCCTTAACACCGAATTCCGGGTTGGCGGCTTTTCGGCAGTCACCTATTCCCGGCTTCTGCCGGCGGGGGCGCTCATCCTTTTTTCCCTGCTGGTTTTGCTGACCCTTTCCAGTCAGCTGGATGTTTTGGCTCTGGGAGATGAAACCGCCCGGGGCCTGGGGCTTGCCGTCGGTCGCTGTCGGATGCTGTTTTTGATGCTGGCGGCCCTTTTGGCCGGGGCCGCCGTCAGCTTTGCCGGGCTGCTGGGCTTTGTGGGCCTGATCGTGCCCCACTTTGTGCGCCTGCTCACCGGCAGTGCCAGCCGCCGGCTTTTGACCCTCTGCATCCTTTGGGGCGGCGCTTTTGTTGCTCTGTGCGACCTTGCCGCCCGCAAACTGTTTCTACCCTTTGAGATGCCGGTTGGCATTTTGATGGCGGTGCTGGGCGGGCCGGTGTTCGTACTGCTGCTGGTAAAAACCAAAGGAGGACACCGCCATGATTGAAATAACGGGGTTATGCTCCGGCTACCGCCGCCGGCAGGTGCTGCACGGCATCGATCTTTCGGTGCCCGATGGCTCGGTGCTGACCATCCTCGGCCCAAACGGCTGCGGGAAAAGCACCCTGCTCAAATCCATGCTGGGCTTTGTGCCCCTTTCGGCCGGTGAGGTTTCGCTCAACGGGCTGTCGGTTGCTCATGCATCCCCCCGGCAGATCGCTCAGACCGCCGCTTATCTGCCGCAGCAGCGCTCGGCGGGTGATCTTTTGGTGGGCCAGCTGGTGCTGCACGGGCGGTTCCCCTATCTGCACTACCCCCGCACCTATCGAACCGAAGACCGGGAAATCGCCCGGCAGGCCATGGAGGAAATGGGCATTGCCGCCCTTGCCGATACCCCTTTGCGTGAGCTTTCGGGCGGGATGCGGCAAAAGGCCCACATTGCCATGGCGCTTGCACAGCAAACCCCCATCATTGTGATGGACGAACCCACCACCTTTCTGGATGTGGGCCAGCAGGTAAAGTTTGGGCGAATGGTCCAAAAACTTGCCCAAGGCGGCAAAACCGTGGTTTTGGTGCTCCACGATGTTCTGGCCGCCCTCACCATTTCGAACAAGATCGCTGTGATTTCCGAAGGGCAGCTGCTTTGCTGCAAAACGCCTTCTCAGATTCTCAGCTCCCAAGTTCTGGAACATCTGTACGGTGTAAAAATCAGCGCGGTGGAAACCGCCAGCGGCACCTGCTATTATTATCAGGCACAGGAGGAGATGAAATGAGCTGTTTTCCCCTTTTTATGGAGCTTCACGGCCGTGAAGTGCTTGTGTGCGGCGGCAGCGGCCACGCCCTGGAAAAGCTGCAGCGCCTTGCCCACACCGGGGCCCGCCTGCGGGTGGTTTCGCCCTGCATCAGCCAGAGCATTCAAAATCTGGAGGACATCGTTTTTGAAGAGCGCCCTTTTGAAGAAAAGGACCTGGACAGCACCCCCGCTTTTGTGATCGCTGCGGAAAGCGATGAAGAAAATCTGCGCATCCGCTCCATCTGCAAAGCCCATCATGTGCTTGTGAATGCCGTGGACCAGCCCGAAGCCTGCGACCTGATTTTTCCGGCCCTTGTCAGTGCCGGTGAGCTTTCCATTGGCATCTGCACAGGCGGCCGCTCGCCCACGGTGGCGGTAATGCTGAAAGAGCAGATCCGCGAGCTCATCCCCGACCACATGGCCGAGATCTTGGACTGGCTGCCCTCTGCCCGGGACACCGTCCGGGCCGCTGTGGAGGACCGTGCCGCCCAGCGCAGCGCTCTGCGGCACATTGCCGCAAAATGCTTTGAGCTGGACCGCCCGCTCACCCCGGATGAACTGAAAGCCTTTCTTTTATAATGCGTATCATGCGCTCCATTGCAAATTCTCTGCCCGAAACGGCAGGGATTTTGTATTATTAATTTATATTTATACTAAAAGTATCGAATTTTGCCCGTTTCAACAGGATTTTTTGACTTTTCAAAAACCGGTTCTATAATAGAACCAGACATTACACAAACGGAAAGGGATGGAACGATGGATCATCAGGCAGCTGTTCAGGCTTCCATCGAAGGTCACAGATCGCTTTTGCTTGGCTTGAGTGACCGGGTTTGGGAGCTTGCCGAAACAAAATTTGAGGAATACGAAACCAGCGTCCTTTACTGCGATACCCTGCGCCGGCTGGGTTTTCAGGTAGAAACCGGCATCGGGGGGCTGCCCACTGCGTTTAAGGGCAGCTTTGGCACCGAAGGCCCGGCCATCGGTTTTCTGGGCGAGTTCGATGCCCTGCCCAATCTGGACCAGCAGGCGGGCGCTGCCGAAAAAAAGCCAAACGGTCATCCCAAAGGCAGCGGCCACGGCTGCGGCCACAACCTTTTGGGCACAGGGTCCCTTGCGGCGGCGCTTGCTTTGAAAGAACAGATCGAAGCGGGCCGGGCAAAGGGCCGGGTGGTTTTTTACGGCTGCCCGGCAGAGGAGGGCGGCTCCGGTAAAGCCTGGATGGTGCGTGAGCACTGCTTTGATGAATGTGACGCTCTGCTCACCTGGCACCCCTACCCCCACAACTCGATTTTGGGTGAAGTTTTCCTGGCATCCATACAGGCTGTTTTTTCCTTTGACGGCACCGCCGCCCATGCAGCTGCCTGCCCCCATCTGGGCAGAAGCGCTTTGGATGCGCTGGAGCTGATGAATGTGGGTGTGCAGTTCCTGCGGGAGCACATCATTCCCGAAGCACGGGTGCATTACGCCATTCTGGATGGGGGCGGCGCCTTTGCCAATGTGGTGCAGCCCCACGCCGAAGTCCTTTATCAGATCCGTGCACCCAAAATGAAGGATGTGACCGCCATTTATGATCGGGTGCAGAACATTGCCCGAGGTGCGGCCCTGATGACCGATACCGCAGTTTCGGTGCGTTTTGACCGATGCAGCAGCGAGATCCGTCCCAACAATGCACTGGATGATCTTCTCTATGAAGAATTTCAGGCTGCCGGGCCGGTTCCGGTGGATGATGAGGACCGGCAGTTTGCCCGGGCCATCCGCTCTACATTCGCCCTGGAAGTGCTTGGCTCCAATGAAGAAGCCCTGCGCCGCCACTATGGCAGGGCCGGGGATGCGGTTGCAGAGCTCATTCAAAATGAGCCTGTGATCGATCAGCTTTCTCCCCGCTATGCCCTTTCCTACGAATGCTGCGGCTCTTCCGATGTGGGAGATGTGAGTCAGGTGCGGCCCACTGCGGAAATCAGTACCGCCTGCTTTGCAAAAGACACCCCGGCCCACTCCTGGCAAATCACGGCACAGGGCAAAATGCCTCTTGCCCACAAGGCCCTTTTGCACACCGGCCTCATTTTAGGCTCTGCCGGCCTGCGCCTGCTCACCGAACCCCAGCTGCTGGCCCGGGTCAAAGCGGAATTTGAAGAGCGCAGCCGCAAGGATCCCTACCTTTGGCCCATCCCCAAAGATGCCCAGCCGCCTATTCCCAAAAGGCAATAACAGGTTTTATCATGCAAAAAGGCACCCGCAAAGCATTCCGCCTGCGGGTGCCTTCTTTTTAATTTACAGCTGGGTTCTGGTCTTTCAGCTCTTTCAGATTGCGCAGATCCGCGCTTTCCGAAAAATCTTCCCGGTCCAGGGTCAGGCTTGGGTTGTAGTAGGGGTCGCACAGGATCGCCCTGCGGCCGAAGCGGTCATACAGGCGCTTCTGCTCGCCGGCAAATCTTGCTTTTTTCGCCGGGTCCTTTTCATCGATGCCCCGGCTTTTGCTCTCGTAATGATACAGCTGTGCATAGGGGGTCCAGGCCACACGCCAGCCTGCCTGACGGGCCCGCAGGCAGAAGTCCACATCGTTGAAGGCAACGGTGAAGCCCTCATCCAGGCCCTTCAGCTCATCGAACACCTCGGCCCGCACCAGCAGGCAGGCAGCAGTGACGGCCGAAAAATCCTGCACGGTAGAGGCCCGGAACATATAGCCGCTTCCTCCCCGCTTTTTGTATTTGTGGCTGTGGCCCGCATAGCCGCCAAGGCCTGTGACGATGCCAGCATGCTGGATGGTGTCATCGGGATAATAAAGCATGGCGCCGCAAAGGCCCACACCCGGCCGGCTTGCCTGCATGAGCATTTCGGTGAGCCAGTCGGCATTGATCACTTCCACGTCATTGTTGAGCAGCAGCAGGTAATCGCCCTTTGCATGGCTGCGGCCGAAATTGTTGATGCCCGAGAAGTTGAAGCCGCCCTCAGCCTGATATCTGACTACCCGGCAGCCGGGATAGCGCTTTGGCAGCTCTTCATAATAACGGAAGGTTTCGGGCAGGCGGGAATTGTTTTCGATCACAATGACCTCAAAGCAATGCCAGCTGGTATTTTTATAAATGGAGGCAAGGCACTTTTCCAGATCCTCGGTGTGATCCATATTGGGGATGAGGATGCTCACCAGCGGATCGCCCTCAATGATCCAGTCCACTTTATAGGTGCTGGGGAAAATGCCGTCCTTCACGGTGCCCTGCTGGCCGGTGCGCTTCAAATGGTCGGCAATGGCCTTGCGGGCTGCTGCCGAAACGTAGGGCTTTGCGCCCACACCGCCGCTGGTGGAGCCGGAGTGGACCCGCCAGTAATACAATACCTGCGGGATGTGCAGGATCTTTTCTTCCTCCACCTGTTCCAAAAGGCGCAGGAACAGGTCATGGTCCTGGCTGCCGTCGCATTCGGGGCGCTCGCCCCCAACTTTTTCAAACAGCTCCCGGCGAAAAGCCGCCAGGTGGCAGATGTAGTTGCAGCAGTTCAGGTATTCCGGTGCATAGTCCGGCTTGAAGTGGCCCACCCGGGCATTCTTGATGCTGTGGGAAAACAGGGCCTCATCGCTGTAAAGGAACTGGGCCCCGGTGCGCTCAATTGCCTTTTGCAGGGTGTACACCGCATGGGGAGCCAGAATATCGTCATGATCGGCAAGGGTCAGATATTCACCCTCAGCCAGAGCCGCCGCCCGGTTGGTATTGGCGCTGATGCCCTCATTTTTGATTTTTTTATAGGCAATGCGTGCCGCCTGCGGCTCCAGTTTTTTGGCCCGGCAGGCATATTCTTCCACAACGCGGCCCACCTGGAGATGTTCCTCGTCCGAAGCATCCGCCAGGCACAGCTGCCAATGGGTGCTGGTCTGGTCCAGCACACTGTCCAAAAGCTGGCGCAGGAATTTTTCCGGCGTGTTGTAAAGGGGGATGCAGATGCTGATCAGGGGCAGCTTTTCGCCCTTTGCAAGCCTTGCGGCGCATTCAGCCCGCTGCTCTTTCAGCACTGCCGGGCGGGGCAGATAGCGGCTGCGCTTGCCAAACAGCCGGCGCTTCGCAAAGCCTGCCGCCCGTTTTACAACCGGCACAAAGCCTTCTTCCTTCAATATCTGCACCGCATAGC
Source organism: Allofournierella sp. (assembly GCA_020025635.1). GTDB lineage: Bacteria > Bacillota > Clostridia > Oscillospirales > Ruminococcaceae > JAHHRU01. The sequence continues at coordinate 35,925 of JAHHRU010000011.1, read as the reverse complement.
CAAACAGCTCCCGGATGCGTTTCAGCCTGAGTTTCATAGTGTTCCTCTGTGTGCTCCCTTCTGTTTGCCTTATTTCAAACCGTAATTTTCAAACAGCAGGTTGAAATGCCGGTTGTAATAAGGGTCACCCGCCTGAATCAGCGGGCCGTATTTGCGGATGAAAGCAGCTTTTTCCCGCTCATAGCGCCTTGCGTTTTCACTCTGGGTATCAAGGCCGCGGCTTTTGCTCTCGTAGTGATAGGCTTCGGCAAAGGGGGTGAACACATTCAAATAGCCCTTCTGCCAGAGCTTGAGGCAAAGGTCGATGTCGTTGTAGGCAACCGCAAAATCGGTTTCATCCAGGCCGCCCATGGCATCATACAGCTCTGTTTTGACCAGCAGGCAGGCACCGGTCACCGCCATCATGTCCTGCGGGGTGGCCAGCCGGTACAGATCGCCTGCCGATGCCCGTGGATGGCTCTTGTGGCTGTGGCCTGCCGTTCCGTTGATGCCCAAAAACACGCCGGCGTGCTGAATGCGGTCATCCGGGTAGTAAAGCTTTGCGCCGACACAGCCCACATCTTCCCGCTGGCCGTACATCAGCATTTCCACAAGGAAACCATCCGAAATCAGCTCGATATCGTTATTCAAAAGCAAAAGCTGGCTGCCCTTGGCAAATTGGCGGCCGAAGTTGTTGATGGCCGAAAAATTGAAGGGGCCGGTGTAGGTTTCCACCCGCAGGTTTGCAAACTCTGCCTTTGCTTTTTCATAATACGCAAAGGTTTCCGGCTTTTCGGAATTGTTTTCCACAACAATGACCTCAAAATGTGGATAACCAGCCTTTTTGTACAGGCTTTCCAGGCAGCGCTTCAGATCCTCTGCATGGTCCTTATTGGGAATAATTACGCTGATGATCGGCTGGCCTGTCAGCTCATATTTTACGCGGTATGCACCCGGGCAGCCGGGAATGCTGTGGGCGCTGCCTGCAAGGCCCACCCGCTCCAGGTGGGCATCCAGCGCCCGCTCGCCCGCCGCCAGGGCATAGGGCTTTGTTTCCATCGAACTGGCGGTGCTGTTTTCGTGGCTGCGCCACACATACAGGGTGTAAGGAATGTGCACGATCTTCTGCGCCTTTTCGGTGAGCCGAAGGATCAGCTCAAGATCCTGGCTGCCGTCGTATTCGCTGCGCTCACCGCCGCCGGCTTTTTCCAGCAGCTCCCGGCTGAAGGCAGCCAGATGGGTGATATAATTGCAGCCCCGCAGATAGTCCGGCTCAAAATCGGGTTTGAAGTGATAGTCCACCAGATTTTTGAAATCGGCCGAAAGCACGATCTCGTCCGAATACACAAAGTCTGCACCTTTCACCGCTTCCTGGGCCACACGATACAATGCATTGGGGTACAGCACATCGTCATGATCCAAAAGGGTGAGCCAGCTGCCGGCTGCAGCCGCAATGCCCCGGTTTGTATTGCCCGCAATGCCCTCGTTCTGGGAAAGCCGCAGATAAAGAATGCGCTTATCGTGCTGGGCATACTCTTTGGCAATGGCACCCACATTCGAGTGGGCTGCATCCGAGGCATCTGCCAGCACCAGCTGCCAGTTTTCATAGCTCTGGGCACAGACACTGCCGATCATCTGGCGCAGGAATTTTTCCGGTGTATTGTAAAGCGGCGAAATGATGCTGAACATCGGCCCGCCGGGCACACCCTTTTTTCGCTGCTCTTTCAGCTGTTTTCGGGTCGGGATGTCGGCTCTGTATTTCCAGGTATCCCGATGGAAGGCAAGATTCACCCGGAAGGTGATCTCCCGCCAAAGAGCTTCAAAGCCTTCATCTCTTCCCACCTTTGCGCACCAGACAAACAGATCCTTCAGATGCTTTGGGTCGGCAAGGCGCCGTGCCATCCCTCCCACGCTGTCTTCTTTGGCAACGTCCGCAGGAAGCGGCGCTTCCAGCTCTTTTTTATCCGGCATGCTGTACACTCCTTTTTGAGGGATCCATTTCCCCCGGTTTTAAAAAATGGCCAAGGAGTTCTGCCCCTTGGCTGTGGTGTCACTGCTGTTTTTCGTTATCGCGGGTGGTTTTTTTGTATGCGTCACAGACCTCTTCTGTGGGTCCGTTCATTTTGATCCGGCCATGCTCCAGCCAGGCGACCTTATTGCACATACGCTCGATCTGCTCAATGGAATGGCTCACCAGAATGACCGTTGTGCCGCCGCTCATCAGCTTCTGCATCCGCTCCTCGCACTTTTTCTGAAAGAGGAAGTCGCCCACGCTGAGGATCTCGTCCGCAATGAGGATATCCGGCTTTGTAATGGTCGCAATGGCAAACGCAATGCGGGCCACCATGCCGCTGGAATAGTTTTTTAAGGGCACATCCAAAAACTCATGCAGCTCGCTGAACTCCACGATCTCGTCGAACTGCTCCTTGATGTATTTGGGGGTAAAGCCCAGGACTGCGCCGTTCAAAAAAATATTCTCTCGGGCAGTAAGGTCCATATCAAAGCCGGCGCCCAGCTCGATCAGCGGAGCAATGGTGCCGTTCACCCTGCATTTGCCGGTGGTGGGCTTATATACGCCGCTGATGACCTTCAAAAGGGTGGATTTGCCCGAGCCATTCAGGCCGATCAGGCCATAGAAATCGCCGGGCTGAACTTCCAGGTTCACATTTTTGAGGGCATAAAATTCATCGAATTTCAGTTTGCCGTGGGCCAGCTGCAAAAAGTATTCCTTAAGGCTCTCGCTTTTTTCCTTGGCCAGATTGAAGCGCATGGACACATCACTGACGGTAATAATCGGTTCCATAAGCTCCTCCCTTTACATATAAAGAACGAATTTGTCCTGATTTTTGCGGAATACCCAGATGCCGAACGCCATCATCAGCAGGGCGCACAAACCGCAGATCCACACCATATTGAAGGTGAGCATCTTTCCGTCCAGCACAGCGGTGCGGAAAGATGTGATGTACCAGTAAATGGGGTTGCACTTGATCACTGTTTCCAGCATCAGGTTGCCGAACTGCTCCGGCGCATAGAAAATAGCAGAGAAATACATCAGCACAGTGGTGAACACTTCCCACAGATGGATCACGTCCCGGAAGAAAACCACCAGAGTGGAGAGCACAAGGCCCACACCCAGGCTGAAAAAGAACATCATGATGATGGGGTAGATCGCCAGGAACACCGTTGCATGCAGCGGCGTGCGGGTGATAAGCATGATGATGATCAGGGCCACAAAGCTGAACAGATAGTTCACAAGGCCAAAGCAGATCTTTTCCAGCGGGAATATGTATTTGGGAATATAGACCTTGCGCAGCAGCATGGCATTTGCCATCACGCTGCCCATGGCCATGGTGGTGGAATCTCGGAAGAAGGTGTACATCAGCTGGCCGATCACCAGATAAACCGGGAAGTTTTCAATTCCGGTGCCGCGCCCGCCCAGCAGGCTTCCGAAGATGATCACCATGACCGCACACATCATCAGCGGGTTCAAAACGCTCCAGGCCACACCCAGAACGCTGCGCCGGTATTTCAGCTTGAAATCGCGGCTGATCAGGTTATACAGCAGATAGCGGTATTTTAAAAAGTCCGAAAGATGCTTTTTGACACTTTCCACCCGCCGTTACCACCTTTCAAAATACTCGAATTTCTGCTGTGCAAAGGGAACATGCTTTTTATCCTTTTCGCTGAGCAGGTACTCACTGCCGCAGTCCGGCCACTGAATGCCCACAGTAGGATCATTATAAGGGATGCCGCCTTCATCGGCGGGGTCGTACAGAGCGCTGCACTTATAGCAGAACTCTGCCTCATCAGACAATACCAGAAAACCGTGCGCAAAGCCCTTGGGGATGTAGAACTGGCGCTTGTTTTCCTCGCTGAGCACCACACCGGTCCAGCGGCCGAAGGAAGCGCTGCCGGGGCGGCAGTCCACCGCCACATCGAACACCTCACCACGGGTGACCCGAACCAGCTTGCCCTGCGGATGATTTTTCTGGAAATGCACGCCGCGCAGAACACCGCGGCTGGATTTGGACTGATTGTCCTGCACAAATTCATCCACGATGCCGGCAGCTGCAAACTCTTCCTTCTGGAAGGTCTCCATGAAATAGCCGCGGGAGTCGCCGAAAACGGTGGGCTCGATCACCAGAACGCCCGGGATCTCGGTTTCGATAAACTTAAACTTTGCCATTGGTCAAACTTCCTCCTGTAACTGACTGCGCACCTGAGCGGTAAACTCTTCATAATTTCTCAGATATTCACTGCCGTCGTAGTGTTCGCTGGCAAGCACCAGCAGCACACTGTCGGGCGAGAAATCATACATATCCTTCCACACCATGCGGGGAATATAGATGCCGGTGTTGGGGGTGTTCAGCTCCACCACCCGCTGGCGGCCGCAGCCGTCATCCAGCCGCACCTTGCTGCTGCCGGCCACATTCACCAGCACAAATTCACTGCGCCGGTTGGCGTGCTGGCCGCGCACCACGGTGGCATCACTGCCATAGATGTAAAAGACCCTTTTGATCTCAAACGGGACCGCCTGCATCCCCTCGATCACGATCAGGCTGCCGCGCTCATCTCCCAAGTCCCCAAACCGCAGGGTCTTTACTTTGTCATACTGTTTGTTGCACATATCAAGGCTCCCAGTTGTTGATGGCCTGGATCACACAGGTCTGTTCTTCTTCTGTCATGCCGTTGTACATGGGCAGACTGAGCACCTCATCCGCATAGCGCTCGGCAATGGGGTAATCCCCCTTCTTTTTGCCCAGATACGCATACGCCTCTGACAAATGCGGCGGGATGGGATAGTGGATGATGGTGCCGATGCCCTTTTCGCCCAGATACTCGGCCAGGGCATCCCGCCCGTCCACATGCACCACATACTGATGCCAGGTGCTGTCTGAGCCGGGGCGGATGCGGGGCAGGTGCACCCGGGAATTTTTGAGTTCCCGGTCATACCGGGCGGCAATTTCGCAGCGCTCCTGATTGAACGCATCCAGGTGTGAAAGCTTCACCCGGAGAAGGCCGGCCTGCATTTCATCCAGGCGGGAGTTTGCACCCACCACCTGGTTGTGGTAGCGCCGCTCACTTCCGTAATTGCGGTAGACCCGGAATTTCTTTGCCAGCTCTTCGTCATCGGTCACGATGCAGCCCGCATCGCCAAAGGCACCGCAGCCCTTGGTGGGGTAAAAGGAGAAACAGCCCACACGGCCGAAGGTGCCGGCGGTCTTGCCTTTCCAGTGGGTGCCGTGGCTCTGGGCGCAGTCCTCCACCACCTCAAGGCCGTGACGCCGGGCAATTTCCATCACAGCGGTCATATCACAGCTCTGGCCGTAGAGGTGCACCGCCAGAATGGCCTTGGTTTTGGAAGTGACGGCCTCTTCTATGCGGGAGGCATCGATGTTGTCATATTCATCCGGCTCCACAAAAACAGGGGTGGCGCCGTTCATTGTGATACCCATCACACAGGCAATGTAGGCATTGGCACACACGATCACTTCGTCCCCTGCGCCGATATCCAGCAGCCGGAAGCTGATCCACAGTGCATCCAGGCCGCTGGCAAGGCCCACACAGTAACGGGAGCCGATGTACTCGGCCCATTCCTTTTCAAACTCCTCTACCTCTTTGCCCAGGATGTACCAGCCGCTGCGCAGCACTTCCACCGCTTTCTGCTCATATTCGGCAGCGTGCAGGCTGTACTGACGCCCCAGATCGTTAGGCATGATTTTCACTGGAACAATTCTCCCCTTTCCTTGTGTGGCGAACCGTTTTCCTGCCATAAATATTCATTCTCTATTGTAACCCAAACCGCCTGAAAGCGCAACCGCAAACTTGTATTTTGACGCATCTTTGCTTGTTCCCCTGTGCTGCTTCTCAAAGGCATTTTCCGCCGTTCCATGCAAAAACGCCGCATTCCCATTCTGCGGGAAATGCGGCGTTCCGGGGTCATTTTCAGCTTTTGGGCTTTGTGTTGGGCTGGCCCGCTGCACGATTGGCGTGCTGCCTCAGGTAGATGGTTTCATCGCTGGGCAAAGGCTGGCGTGAGATGATCTCCCAATCCATTTGGCCGGACCGGCCAAAGCCTTTTGTACCCTTTCCTTTGTGCAAAAGGCGCATCGCCAGCAAAACTGCCAGCACGGCTGCGCTCACGCCCACCACAAGGCCCACAGGGTTTTTGTCGGCCTTCAGGCTGGACTGGGGCACATAGGTATTCGCCTGAAGCACCTGCGGGATGCCCTCTACCTGAAGGCTGCCTCCGCCAAGGTCGCTGGGCTGAAAATCATTTTCCTTTAAGCTGTAACGCACCGATGCACTGAAGGGCCTTCCCAAAACATACTGCTCGGGGATATCATATTGTACCTCCACATCCGAGGCACTGAGTGCATCATGCAGAATGAACGACTGATCCTTTGGTTTTACCGTGACTGTGCCCAAAGAGCCGCCGCCGCCCACCAGGTCCACCGTGAAAGCATCCTCCGGTGCCGGGATCGTTACCCGATGATAATGCTGGAAAACATAGTCCATGATCATATCGGCCGCAATGAATTTGTCTGTATTCCGGGGGCAGCCCATCTCCACCGAGATCAGCCGCAGATCCCCCTGTTCCGAATAATTCACAAAGGTGTTCTGTGCCTGATCGTGAAAGCCGGTTTTGGAGCCCTTGAAATAGTCCCTGTAATAATCACCCGAGATCCTTGTCCAGTCCTTATGGCGGCAGGGCCGCTGCTTGGGTTGCAGATTGGTGGGCTCGATCATCCAGGCATCGTTGCGGCAGAACACATCCAAAAAGCCGGGAACGGAAACCGCCCATCGGGTAATGCGGGCCATGTCCCGGGCGGTGGTATAGTGTTCCTCGTTGTGCAGCCCATGTGGATTCATATAGTGGGTATGATCCAGCCCCAGCGCCGCCACCTTGCCATTCATGGCATCCACGCCGCTTTGAATGCTGTTGTCGGTTCCGATAAACTGGGCAAGGGCGTTGGCACCGTCATTGGCGCTGGCCATGCAGGTCGCATACAGCAGGTCCTCCAGCCGAACCACTTCGCCCTCCATCAGCGCAATGTTGCTGGACCCCAGCTCCAGCTGATGAACGGAATCAAAGCTCACGTTCACAGTCTGATTCCAGTCTCCATTCGCCTTTTCCATTGCGAGGGCCAGGGTCATGATCTTGGTAATGGATGCGGGAAAGCGCACTTCATCGGCGTTGTATTCCATCAGCACCTGACCGCTGTCTGCATCCATTACGATGTATGCTGCGCAGGGCGGCTGCGGCAGGGCATCCGCAGCTGCGGCTTTTGGCAATACCACCCCAGCACAAAGAAGCGCCGCCGAAAGGGCGCCGAACCATTTTGAAAGCTTCATTTTTCTTCTCCGCTATACTCACACAATGCCCAAGGCAGGGCCCGGGCTCTTCTCGCTTCAAACGGCCGCACAGGCCTATCTAAATTATTATACTAAACCCCGGTACAGTAAACAAGGCTTCCACAAAATTTCCATATTTATTCCAAACTCTGCCCGTTTTTTTCAAAAATTTCTACTTCACAAAATCTTTTTGTGCTATAATTTTTACAAATTTACAGGAAGGGAGCGTTTCCCATGACCGATCTTCAGCTGGCCGAAGCAAAACACAAAGCACGGGCACAGGCCCGCCGGAAAGCAGAAGCCGCAACGCCCCAGCTCTGCCGCGAATGGGGCCTTGGCATGATGCGTGCTGCTGCCAGCCAGCCATTCTGGCAGTCTGCCCGCACCGTTTTGTGCTTTTCCTCTTTTTTTCCGGAACCGGATACTTCTTTGCTTCTTGCATATATTTTAAAGGAAGGAAAGACCCTTTGCCTTCCCCGCATGACCGGAAAGCCCGGCGAAATGGAAGCGCACAAAGTGACCTCTGAAACCCGGCTTTTGGCCGGGCGGTTTGGCATTTTGGAGCCGCCCAAAGAAAGCCCGGTCGTTCCCGCCGAAGAGATCGACCTGATCCTTGCCCCCTGTGTGGCGGCTTCGCCGGACGGGGTGCGCCTTGGCCATGGCGGCGGATTTTACGACCGCTATTTTGCCCGCACCGATGCCCTGCGGGCGGTGCTCTGCCCCTCTCTTTTCCTTTTTGAAGCCCTCCCGTGCGGCCCGCTGGATCTTCCCATGCAGCTGATCATAACAGAAGAAAAAATTCTTTATCCAGAGTCTTTTCATCCCACCGGCCATTTGCTATAATGACCCCAAGGAGGTGTGCTTATGTCTGAATTCATCCTTTTTCACAGCCAAACGTTTTTCTGGGCCGTTGCGCTCGTTGTTCTGCTGGTGATCGAGGGGGCCACGACCAACCTTGTGACCATCTGGTTCGCCGTCGGCGCACTGGCAGCTTTGCTCCTGAGCCTGTTCTGTGAAAGCTTTCTTTGGCAGGCCCTGGTGTTCGCCGTGGTCAGTATCCTGGCCCTTCTTTTCACACGTCCCCTTCTCAAGCGCTTTCGCCGCAATTCGCCCCCGGTCCCTCTCGGGCTTGAGCGCAACATCGGCCGAAAAGCCACGGTGCGCACCCCCATCGGGCCGGACCGGCGCGGCCGGGTCACCTTAGACGGCGTTGACTGGCAGGCCGTGTGCGACAGCCCCCTTGAACCGGGCGATATCTGCATCGTGCAGAAGATCAACAGCACCACTCTGGAAGTGATCCCTGCAAAAACCACACAAACCCTTTAAAAAGGAGGAGCCTCTTATGTTCGTTTTCATTTTTCTGGTGATCCTGGCAGCTATTATTTTGATTGCCTTCCTCTCCATTGTGCCGCAGGCCTCTGCTTATGTGGTGGAATGGATCGGCGTTTATTACGACACCTGGCCGGCCGGTCTGCATTTCAAAGTCCCCTTTCTGATGAAGGTCGCACGGCGTGTGAGCCTGAAGGAGCAGGTCGTGGACTTTGCCCCTCAGCCGGTCATCACCCGCGATAACGTGACCATGCAGATCGACACGGTGGTGTTTTTCCAGGTGACCGATGCAAAGCTCTTCACCTATGGCGTGGACCGCCCCATTTCCGCCATTGAAAACCTCACCGCCACCACCCTGCGCAACATCATCGGCGAAATGGAGCTGGACCATACTCTTACCAGCCGGGATATCATCAACTCCAAAATCACCGCCACACTGGACGAAGCCACCGACAAATGGGGCATCAAGGTAAACCGTGTGGAAGTGAAAAACATCATCCCGCCCGCTGAGATCCAGGATGCCATGGAAAAGCAGATGAAGGCCGAGCGCCAGCGCCGGGAGAGCATCCTGCGGGCCGAGGGTGAAAAGCGCAGTGCCATTCTGGTTGCCGAAGGCGAAAAGGAAAGCGCCATCCTGCGGGCGGATGCCGTTCGGGAGCAGCGCATCCGGGAGGCCGAAGGTGAAGCCCAGGCCATTATGACCGTGCAGACCGCTTTGGCCGATTCGCTGCGTCTGCTGAACGAAGCCGCTCCCAGTGACAAGGTGCTGGCACTCAAGAGTTTGGACGCTCTGGCCAAGATAGCCGACGGAAAAGCGACCAAGCTCATCATTCCCAGCAACTTGCAGGACCTGTCCGGCATCGTGACCTCCATCAAAGAAATGGTCACCGACGACGCCAAGGACTAAGTTTTGGTACATCGCCTTCTGAAGCCGTTTTCAAGGCGGCAGCCGCAAGCACGGCTGCTGCCTTTTTTCTTTTTCAAAACTCTGGTATAATTTCGGGGGGAAGGGGGCTGCATCATGAAGACCTATTACAAGATCAACGAAATTTCAAAACTTTACAACATCGGCCCGGATTCACTGCGATATTACGAAAAGCTGGGGCTTTTAAGCCCAAAGCGGGACACAAACGGATACAGAATGTATAACTTAAATGATTTATACAAGATAACGGTTATCCGGGACCTTCGCGGGCTGAATTTTTCCATGGAACAAATCAAAGAGTACCTGCACGGCCAAAGCCTTGACAACACCCTTCATCTTCTGGAGGAAGAGCAAAAGGCACTGCGCCGCCAGCGCAGGCTTCTGCAAATACAGGAAGACCGAATTTCCGACCGCATCCGCAACTTGAAGGCCGCGCAGGCTGTAAAGGCCGATACCATTCGCATTTTAACGCTGCCGGAGCGCCCCTGTGTGCAGATCAGTGAAACCATTACCCGGGATGAAGAAATGGATTTTCTCATCAAAAAGCTGCACCGTCGGCACGAAAAGCAGATCCGGGATCTGGGCAGTCAGGTGATCGGTGCCTGGCCGGATCCGGAAGAGCTGCGCAAAGGCCGGGGCAATGTGTTCACCTCCGTGTTTTTTGTTTTGGAAAACGGCGGCAAAAACCCGGATTTCTGCCTGCCCGCCGGGCAGTATCTTTCCTGTTATTATCGGGGCAGCTACAATCAAAACGCAAGCTGTGTGCGCCGGATGTGGGAATACGCTGACCAAAACAAAATCGAGCTTTCCGGCGAGCCTTTCGAGCTTTATGAGGTGGACAACCGGGATACCACCCGCCCGGAAGAATTTTTGACGGAAATCCAAATCGAAATCAAAAACTCCCAAGAATAAACAGCAAAACAGCAGCAGGGCAAGTGCTCTGCTGCTGTTTTATGCTTTATTGTCAGGACCTGTTTTGTTCTTCGGCTTCCCGGCTGAACTTTTTGGCAAGCGCCAGCAGCTGTCTGCGGTCATTTTCCGCTCTGCCTTCGATCACTTCCGAAAGCAGACGCCGCAGCATCCGGCCGGTGACGGGGCCGGGCCGGCAGATGCCCGCCCGGATCAGGTCCCGGCCATTCACGGCCATATCCTCCAGCCGCAGGCAGGGATTGCTTTCCACAACGGTCCTTGCAAGGTGTTGGAATTCTTCCAGCTGTGCGATCCGCCGCTTTACCTCCGGCCGGTTTGCGTGAGCCCACAGATCGGCCCGTTTCACCTCCACAAGGTCCTCCAGCAGATCCGGGCCCAATCGGGCCAGCCAGCGGCGCACCGACTGCTCTTTCACTGCCAGGGGAAAATCGTGGTAGCGGACCAGAAGGCGCACCGGCCCGATCAATCGGTTGGGGGCGCGCAGGCCGCGAAGGATCTCCTCGGCCATCTGGCTTCCCAGCTGACCATGCTCCGGGGCGTGGCCAACCCCTTTTTTGTCCACAGCAAAGCAGTCAGGCTTTGCAAGGTCATGCAGAAGCAGTGCCCAGCGCACCTCCCGAACAGCAGCGGCCTGCCCCACAGCCGCAGCTGTATGCTGCCAAAGGTCCCGGTCATGCATGGGGCTTTTCAGATCGAACCCCTGCGCCCGCCCTACCTGAGGGATCACCTGGGCCAGAATATCGCCGCCCTCTGCCAGCACCCGGCCGGCACCGGAGCCTTTCAGCAGCTTGTCCATCTCCTGAAACACCCGTTCCCGTGCCACGTTCGCAAGGAGCGGTGCGCATGCCCGGGCGGCTTTCATCGTGGCCGGATCAATGGTAAAATCCAGCTGCGAAGCAAACCGCAGGGCCCGCAGAATGCGCAGGGCATCCTCTGAAAAGCGCTGTTCGGGGTCACCCACACAGCGAATCAGCCGTTTTTCCAGGTCTTGTTTTCCGCCGAAGGGGTCCCGGATCGTTTCTCCCGGGGCCATTGCCATTGCGTTGATGGTAAAATCCCGCCGGGCCAGGTCTTCTTTCAGCGGCACCCCCAGCATCACCGTGTCCGGCCGGCGGTGGTCGGTGTATTTTCCGTCTTTCCGATAGGTGGTCACCTCCACCGGTCCATCCGGTGCCAAAAGAGTGACGGTGCCATGGGCAAGGCCGGTATCCCGCTGGCGCAGCCTGCCCTCAAATACCGCTTTGATCTGCATGGGCAGGGCCGAAGTGCACAGGTCCCAGTCACTGGGCTCACGCCCCAAAAGACTGTCCCGCACGCAGCCGCCCACCGCAAAGGCTTCATAGCCCGCTTTTTGCAGTTCAAAGATGATCTGCTCCGGCCCTTTTGGCAGCTTCATACCCCTTCACCCTCCTTTTTTATTACAAAAGCCCGTAATGTGCAAGGAACTCCTGAAAGCCCTCCCGGGTATCTCCCAGCTCAACGCCCTGTGCCCGCAGCCTGCCGCAATCCATAGAAAGGTTGCGGCCCGGCAGCTGGGCCTGGGTCACTGCGGTTTCGGCAAGGCCCAGCAGGCGTGCCAGCTCCCGGCCGGTTTCCAGGCTGTTTGCCGGGTTTTCCGCTCCGGCATTGTAGACCCCGCCGGGCAGCTCCAACAGCTTTTCCGCCTGCCAAACCAGCTTCATCACCCAGGTCACGCCGCGATGCTCCTTGGGGTTCAGGCAAAGGGGCTGCTCGTTCAGTGCCGCCTTCCACAGTGCGCCCGGCAGGCCCAGATTGTTCCGGCAGCCTTCCCGGGGCAGGTCATACATCCAGCTTGCCCGCAGGCAGACCGCCTGCGGCAGGGCCCTTAAAACTCTTTTTTCGGCTTCCAGCTTGTGCCGGCCGTACACATTCACCGGCTCCACCGGCTCCGTTTCCAGATGGGGGCCTTTTTGCAGCGGCCCATTGTACACCTGATCGGAAGAAAAGAACACGAGCTTTGCCCCGCACTGCTGCGCGGCTTTTGCCAGATTTTCCGCTCCCAGCACGTTGGCCCGAAAGCTCTCTTCCGGGTGCTGCTGGCAGTATCCGGTGTTGGAAAGCGCCGCTGTATGCAGCACTGCACAAGGCTGGTAGCGGGCAAAATACCGATTCACCGATTGGCTGTCTCCAATATCCAGTTCCCAGTGGGTGGGGACCAGCAGCTGCCACCGGCCGGAAAGCGCCTGCACCAGGCGGCCGCCCACAAAGCCGGAACCGCCGGTTATCAGTAATCTGTCCATATTCATTTTCTCCTTTGTTCGAAAAGCGCCTCAATGCCGATGGAGGCCGCTTTTACCCTGCCGCAGTACTCCGCAGCCAGCCGGTGGCAGGCTTTTGCGGCGTGGAAGGCAACGGTCATATCCGCCCGCATGGCTCCCTGAGCGGCTTTCCCTGTGTCTGCGGCAAGGCCGCTGGGCAGGTCAAGGGCCAGCTTAAAGCCCTGGGCTTTGTTGAAAAGCTCTGCGGCTTTCAGCCCGGATGGGCGCAGTTCACCATGGAAACCGGTTCCGTAAACCGCATCCACCACCGCATCGGCAGTGAGGATCTCTTCCTTTTGAGAAGGGGTAAGGTTTTCCAGCTCGGTCACTGGGATTCCAAGCTTTTTTGCACGCTCCCAGTTGAGGATGGCATCCGGGGTTTTGGGCATGCTTTCCACCAGCACCAGCTCCACCCAGACCCTTTGGCCATGCAGGGCCCGGGCCAAAACAAAGCCGTCTCCACCGTTATTTCCGCTGCCGCACAGCACCACAGCCGTTTCCATGTGAAGCGGGCCTTCTTTGAGCAAAAGCTGCGCCGCAGCCTGCCCGGCATTTTCCATCATCTGGGTATAGCTGAGCCCGTGTGCATCGGCGTTTTTTTCGATCTCCTTCATTTGGGACACCGTAACTTCCATTCCGCCTTCCTCCCCTCACAACTTTGCTTATATTGTAGCACATTTTCCCATTTTTTTACAGGTTTTTCCAACACAAAAAGCGCCGCTCCCATTTTGTGGGAAGCGGCGCTCTGCCAGATCATTTTTGAATTTGATTGGGTCTGCGATAGATTTGGCGTGCAGGCTGCGCAGGAGACTTAACAGCCTGATCACGGCGTATTTTTCGCCCGGAGGACGCCTGCGCAGGGGGTGCGGGTCGCCTTGCCGAGCAGTTCTGGGCATACCAGAAGGTGCAGACCAGCAGAACCACCAGCAGCAAAAGCCCGATCACAGCCAAAGCACCGGGGAAACCGCCCAGCCACTGGCTGAAAAGCTCCTGGGAAAGATTTTCCTCGGGCATCCAGCTTTTGCCGTTTAGTTTCCCTTTCAGCAGTGCCGAAAGGGCCCAAAGGGTCAGTGCGGCACCCAGCACTCCGTTTGCCACATACTCTCTTCGTGCACGCGCAGACCGGTCGATCCAGCCAAGCAGTGTGAGAGAACCGGCGGCCAGCGCCGCAAAGGCGATCCAGCCCCATTTACGCACCGAGCGGTACTGCAGAAGCGTGCTCAAAGCCGCATCAAAAGGGGGGCGGGACGCTTCCTGGTAGACCCGCTCGCAGCTGGCCTGAAGCACCAGCAGGCGCTCCCGCTGTTCCGGCGTGATCTGCTGATCGGTTTCCCACGCAATGTGGTTTTCAAAATATTCCACCAGCGAGCTGAACCGGGAAGGGGTCGTGCTGTAAACATTGCGGAAACGGGCATCCATATTGACCAGGATATCCGCTTTGAGATCTTCCTGCGTAAAGAAATGATCGATGGCGGTTGCATTCAGCCCAGCATCCACCGCATAGCCCTGGCAGCTCACCTTTACCGCATTGTTCATGGCGGTGAAATAGCCGCTTTTTTCCATTTTGCGGGCAAGGTAGCCTTCCTTAAACAGGGTGAACTCCAGCGCAGTCAGCATTCCGCAAAAGGCGATGCACAGGCTCAGCACTGCACACAGCACCACAGAAATGATTTTTTCGATCTTCATTCGCCGCCCTCCGTTTCATCCACGATCCGGGGTCCGCTCACATAAGTGCAGTACACCATATAGCGCTCAGGCGTAAGCGAAACCTGACCGAACGGATAGCAGGTGTACAGCAGCAGGCTTTCGCGGGGCTGTTCATCCAGCTGGGCCTGGCCGAACTCTTCCGCTTTGACCACTTCCATTTTATCAATGACATAGTGGTACTCGCCATAGGTGGTTTCCACCGTTACATCCGCACCCACCTGCGCGCTTTCCAGATCCCGGAAATAGGTCCCGGTGTGGGCACCCACCAGGGTCACACCGCCCTGCCCGGGGATCTGTGCACCGGCAAAGGTGCCGCCGCCGGCGTGAAGCTCACTTTTTCTGTCTCCATAATACAGGTTGCATTCCACCGAGGTCCCCGCAACCGAAACCTTTCCATACAGGTCTCCCTGCTTGGGCATTCCGCCGTAATCGGCCAGCGAAACAGTTTCCTGCTGGTTTGTCTCCTCGCGGGCAAACAGCGCATCCGGGCTGGGCGGAGCTTCAAAGCCGATCGTATCGGCTTTTTGACCGATTGCATCTGCCGCCGGAAAAACCACCGCCGACAAGACCAGCGTGGTCAGAACACAAAAAGCAACCGGAAGAAAAAAATTCTTCCGGTTGCCAAAAAAATCGCGTATCGTTTGTACAAAAGCTTTCATAAAATCAATGCACCATTTTTTTGATTCGCAAATGCGTAAGCTCTTACTTGTTCATGCCGCGCTTTTTCAGTACAACAGCGCTTGCGCCAACCACAGCAGCAGCCAGAACAACGATGATTGCTGCGGCATTGGTCATATCAGAACCGGTTGCGGCCAGAACACTGCCGGTTGCAGCAGGAGCTGCAGCAGCGTTCTCAGCAGGCTTTGCAGCGGGCTCAGCGGGCTTTTCCTCAGGCTTTACTTCGGGCTTTGCTTCAGGCTCAACAGGCTTTTCCTCAGGCTTTGCTTCGGGCTCAGCGGGCTTGTCCTCAGGCTTTGCCTCAGCCTTGGGCTGAGCGGTCAGGGTGTAGGAGCTGAAGTGAGGTGCAGCGATCTCAACATAGCAGTAATCGGTGATGTAACCCACAACTGCAACACCGCTCTGCTCGCCATTGGTCCAGGTGTAATCGTTGTGTACGGGATCCAGTGCATCACGGTCCAGATACAGGCGAACCACAGCGGGGCCTTCGGCCAGCTGCTCTTCAACAGACATGGGCAGGCCGTCCTTATAACGGGTGATGTCCAGAGTCAGGGTGTTGCCGTTCTTCTGCAGGGAATCCACCTTCAGCCACTGCTGCTCATTCGATACGAAATAAGCCTCGGCCTTTTTCAGGATGGCCTTATCCACGCCATATGTGCTGACCGACTTCTCATTTTCCTCAGTGCACAGGATTTCCTTTGCCTTGTTGGTGATGGTCTCATTCACAAAGCCCTTATCGGCTACCAGAGCACGGTTCATTTCCTTCAGCTGCTCAGCGTTCGAGATCTGGGCAACTTCACCAGCGGAACCGGCAGTTGCTGCATCGGCTGCAAAAGCGGGAACAGCCAGAGCAAAAGCCAGGCACAGAACCATGATCAAAGACATTACCTTTTTCATAATCACTCATACATCCTTTCCTCAATCGTCAAGACAAACGCCTTGTACTTGTTTACGCTAAATAGTATAGCGCCGTTCTTTTTTCAAGACAAGCCAGAAATTGCTTTCTGATGGATACTTTCGTACAATTTTTTCACATTTTTTTCATTTTTCCTTCACATCTATCGCAGAAGAAGGCCGGTCAGGAATGCCGCAGCACCTCCGGAAAGGAGTGTCCAGAAAAGCAGCTGTCCCTGTTTCAAGGGCTGGGCCGGCGCATTTTCTTCCTTTGGGGGAAGATCCGTCAAAGCCGCCAGCACAAAGCAAAGCGGCAGCACGGCCGGCATATCGATGCTGAAAAAGGCCTGCACACTGTAAACCAGAACGGCCATTGCCGCTGCGCTTCGCTTTTGAAAGCCCCGTATCATCCACTGAAGCAGAAACACACACCAGCAGAAAAGCGCCGGGCCGCCGCAGCTGAGCAGCAGCTGCAAATACACATTGTGCGCCTGGTCGAAGGTGTTGCTGTTGAGTGCAATGATATAAGGGGTATAGGCCGGGTTCAGCACGCCGTTCACACCGTCCGGCCCTACGCCGAACATTTTGTCCTGCGGGGTAAAGTACTGGTTGAAGCTGTACCACAGCCGCCCCCAAACGTAGCCCCGGTTGGAGCCCCAGCCCGGCCCAAAGGTAAGCGCATCCTGCAAAACGCCCAGCGGAAAACCCGTGCAGTTTGCAAGATAAAACAAAAGAACGATGCCCAAAATCAGAAGCACGGCTGCCACCCGGAACAGTGCCGCAAACTTCCTTTGGCTTTTGTGCACAAGAAGTGCGGCCAAAAGCAGCACAAGCGCCGCCGCACAGGCAAATGCCGGCCGGCCCGCCACCGAAGAGAGCACATGGAACCGGGAAAGCACCGGAAAAAACCGGGCCGCAATTCCCGCCAGCGCCCCCACCAACAGCACCAGTGCTGCCACGGTGAACACCCGGCTCACTTCCCGGCCTGTGGTTTTCTTAAGGCAAAGCAGCAGCATGGCCGCCGCGTAAAATCCAAGCCAGGCCGCATCGCTGCTTGCCGGCAGCAGAGCACTTGCCAAAAACACCGCCAGCGCACCAAATGCAAAACTTCGGCGGGGATCTTGCGCTTTTGCACACAAAAAAAGCGCCGCTGCCGCCGCCATGGCAATATAGGCACCGAAGAAGTTGGTATTCCCCACCGTGGAAAGAAAGAGATCTGCTTTTTCCGGGCGCAGGGAATAGTAAGTATCCAGCGGATCGATCTTAAAATAATTCAGCCAGCCGATCCCGGCCGAAACAGCCGCCGCACCGAGAAAAAAACGCAGCAGCAGCTCTGCATGCTCCCGCCTCAATGCGGCACGGACCAGAAAAAATCCGCCTGCACAGCACAGCATCATCAAAAGCCCGTTCGAGCGCTCCCGAACGCCCCAGAAAGAGGTGCCTTTGTCCTTTGAAAGAAGAGTGCTCAAAAAGAACAGCCCGCACAGGCTCAAAAGCCAGCCATCCTCACCCTGCAGCAAAAGCCACAGCGAGCGTTTTGGCCGGCCGATCCACAGCGCTGCCGCACAGAAACCCAGCGTTAAAATGTAAAACAGTGCCGCCTTGCCTGTGATCAGCTGAATATAACCGTTATACAGATAAAGCGGCAGCCATACAAAGACCGCTGCCGCATAAACAAGGCCCAGCCTTGTGAGCAGACCGCTTTTTTCGTTTTCGCCCAGATTTTTCACCCTGCACCCCTTTTGGCCCCCGTCTTTTGGGCCCGCTTGCTTGTTGGTTTTATTATACACACAAAACGGCAGACCGTCCACCCGGCCTGCCGTTTCGTATGTTATAAGGGCTTGTCAGTTTCGTTTTCCAAAAAGGTTTCCCATTCCCTGGCCAAAGGCTTCAAAGCCTTCTGCTGCCTTTTCCATGTGCTCAGCCGATTCGCTGATATGCCAGAGCGTTTCATTGAGGGTATCCACATCCAGGCTGCTCAGCTGCTGCTCCAGGCTCTGGATGCTCTGCTCCAGGGCTTTCACATCCAGTTTGGATGCCATTTCGCCCACCTGTGCGACCCCTTCGCCGATGCCCTGGGCCTCTTTTGCAAACCAGCCGATCAGCCCCACCAGCAAAACCAGCAGCAGTGCGCACACGACCAGCACCCAGCTCAGCCGCCGGCGCAGCCGGTTGGCTTCTTCGGTTTTTTCCAAAAGCTGTTCAAGCAGTGTATCGTTCATTGTTTTCGTTCCCCCTTTGTTTTCTTTATATTCCTTATAGCATAAAAAGATCCGGTCCACAAGGAGCAGAACCGGATCTTTTTATGAATATTTTGAAAACTCTTATCGTTCCTCGCGGAAATAGTTTACGCCAAGGCTTGCCGGGATATGCACACCCTTGCTGCCCCGCATGCTGGTAACGATCAGCACCAAGGCAGTGATGAGGAAGGGCAGCACATCAAAGAAGGCATCGGGCCAGCCGGCCATGAAGCCCACCTTGTAGAACTTGAGCACACGCAGGGCGCCGAACACAAAGCTGCCCAGAATGGCCATGTGGGGCTTCCATGCGGCAAAGATGACCAGCGCCACAGCGATCCAGCCCAGGCCGTTCACGCTGTTGGAGATCCAGACACCGCCGTTGATGATCATGCCGCAGTAAGCGCCGCCGATGCCGCAGATGCCGCCGCCCAGAAGGATGTTGAAATACTTCCAGCGGGTAACCGGGATGGAGGCCGCATCCGCCGCACCGGGATTTTCGCCGATGGCCTGCACATTCAGGCCGGTTTTGGTTTTATAAAGGTAAAAACCGCAGACCGCCGCCACCGCAATGCCCAGGTAAACGAACGGGGTATACTGGAACAAAAGCTCGCCCACCACCGACAGATCGCTCAGCAGCGGAATGTGCACCCCGCGCATCTGGGCCGTCACGTTTTCGGGCAGCTTCAAGGTGCCGGTTTCGGATCTGGTGATCATCAGAACACCGATGAAGTTGGAAATGCCCACACCGAAAATGGTCATGGTAAGGCCGGCCACGTTCTGATCGGCCATAAAGGTAACGGTGAGCACCGCATAGATCAGCGCTGCCAGCATACCGGCAAAGAACGCCGCAAGCAGCGCCACCAAAAAGCTGTCGCTGAAATAGCCGCCCATGAAGCCGGCGCAGGCACCAATGGCCATCATACCCTCTACGCCCAGGTTCAGATGGCCCACCTTCTCGTTCAGGATCTCGCCCACGGTGCCGAACAGAAGCGGAGTGCCCGCGCCAATGGCGGCCACCAGGAACTTAATGAACATATCCATCAGTTAGCACCCTCCTTTTTTGCTTTGCGGCGGCCCACAAAGGCGTAGCGCACAAAGAACTCGCTGCCCAGGATGAAGAACAGGATCACACCCTGCAGAACGGCCGCTGAATCCGCCGAAAGCCCATAGGTGGACTGCACCACGCTGGAGCCCTTCTGAAGGATGCCGAACAGGAAGGAGACCACCAGGATCATGCCCGGATTCAGGTGGCACAGCCATGCCACGATGATGGCGGTAAAGCCAACACCGCCGGCAACGCCCATGGAAAGGGTCATATCTGAACCGGCCGCCTGGCATACGCCGGCAAGGCCCGCGATCGCACCGGAAAGGAACATGGTGCGCAGGATGACCTTTTTCACGTTGATGCCCGCATAACGGGCGGTATCCTGGCTTTCGCCCACCACGCTGATCTCATAGCCCTGCTTGGAGCGGCGCAGGTATACCCAGATGACCGCCACCAGCACCAGCATGATGATCCAGCCGAAATGAATGCCGAGCACCTTATCAAGAGCCGCATTTTTATCGAAGCGGGCAATTTTGGAAAAGCCGTTGGCCGCGGGGTCCCGCCAGGGGCCTGCCTGCAAATAGGAAACCAGATGCAGTGCAATGTAGTTGAGCATCAGGGTGAGAAGGGTCTCGTTGGTGCCCCAGCGGATCTTGAACAGGGCCGCGATCAGGCCCCACAGGCCGCCGCCGATGATGCCGGCCACCATCATGCAGGCAATGAGCACCCAGTGGTTCCAGTGGGGAAACTTGAGGGCAAAGAAGGTGGCGAACACCGCGCCCATGATCAGCTGGCCTTCGCCGCCGATGTTCCAGAACTTCATTTTAAACGCAAGCGTAACGCCCAGCGCACAGATGCAAAGGGGGATGGTGAATTTCAGGGTAGCCTGAAACGCCATTTTGCTGCGGAAGGCACCTTCCAGAATGGTGCCGTAAACCGCAATGGGGTTATAGCCGATGAGCAGGATGAACACCCCGCCGGCCAGGATGCTGAAAAGCACTGCCGCCAGCCGGAACAGGATCATCTGTTTTGCGCTGCGCTCGGCGTGCTTGACCACATGGAACAGGGGTTCCCGGGAAGCCTTTTTGGTTTCATTCATGCCTCCGCTGCCTCCTTTTCTTTTTCTTCGGCGCTCATTTCGCCGGTCATCATCAGGCCGATCTCTTCCTTTGTGGTGGTTTTCGCATCCACAATGCCGGTAACACGGCCATGGCAGAGCACCAGGATGCGGTCACACAGCTCCAGAAGAACGTCCAGGTCCTCGCCGATGAACACAACGGCGACCCCTTTCTGCTTCTGCTTATTGAGCAGATCATAGATCAGATAGCTGGAGTTGATGTCCAGGCCGCGCACAGGATACGCGGTGATGAGCAGGTTGGGGTTCGATTCGATCTCACGGCCCAAAAGCACCTTCTGTACGTTGCCGCCGCTCATCAGGCGCACCGGGGTCTCGATGCCCGGCGTCACAATGGAAAGCTCCTTCATCAGCCGCTTTGCCAGATCACGGGCAGGGGCACGGTCCACAAGCGGGCCCTTGCCCGAACGGTAGGACTTGAGCAGCATGTTATCGGTCATGCCCATGCCGGCCACAAGGCCCATGCCCAGCCGGTCCTCGGGCACAAAGCTCATGGAAATGCCCAGATCGATGATCTCGTCCGGGGTCTTTCCCAGGATATTTTCTTTTTTATAAAGCACGGCGCCCTTCTGCGCGGGGATAAGGCCCGCAATGGCCTCGCACAGCTCCTTCTGACCGGAGCCGGCAACACCGGCAACACCCAAAATCTGGCCGGACCGGATGCGGAAGTTCACATCCTCCAGGCCCTTGGAGCCGTCCGGCTTTGCAACGGTCAGATCCACCACCTTCAAAATGGTGTGGGCATCCACCGGTTCCGGCCGCTCGATGGCAAGGCTCACCTTGTGGCCCACCATCAGCTCGGTGAGCTTTGCGGCATCCACCTGAGCGGTTTCCACGCTGCCCACGCTTTTTCCCTTGCGCAGGATGGTGACCCGGTCGGAAATGTCCAGCACCTCGCCCAGCTTGTGGGTGATGATGATGATGGCACAGCCCTGCTGCTTCATCTGCCGCAGGATATTGAACAGCTTGTCGGTTTCCTGGGGGGTCAGAACAGCGGTGGGCTCGTCCAGAATCAGGATCTTTGCGCCCCGGTAAAGCACTTTCAGGATCTCCACCGTCTGCTTTTCCGAAACGCTCATTTCATACACCCGTTTTTCCGGGTCGATCTCAAGGCCGTAATTTTTGCAAAGATCCAGGACCTCCTGCTTCATGGCACGGCGGCTTTTCAGCCGGCCGGGGGTGCCCAGCACGATGTTTTCCATGGCCGAGAACACCTCCACCAGCTTGAAATGCTGGTGGATCATGCCAATGCCCAGGTTCTGCGCATCCATGGGCGAGGTGATGGAAACCGGCTCTCCGCCCACATAGATCTGGCCCTCATCCGGGTGATAGATGCCGGAGATCATATTCATCAGCGTGGTTTTTCCGCTGCCGTTTTCGCCCAGCAGCGCAAGGATCTCGCCGTAAGAAACTTCCAGCTCGATGCTGTCATTCGCCACAACGCTGCCGAAAGTTTTGGTGATGCTGCTGCATCGGATGGCACTGTTTTGCTGGCTCAAAGTTGTTCCTCCTCTGCGTTTTTTCGTTCAAAACCGGGCAGCCTGAAACCCTGCCCGAAAATACCTTAAAAGGGCGGCCGTTTCGGACCGCCCTTTTCGATTTGCAGTTTGTGCTGTTGTTACAGGCTCTCGTCTACATTTTCCACATACCAGTTGCAGCTGCCGTAGTCGGCGCCTTCCAGGGTGTGGGTGTTGCCTTCGTTGTCCTTGATCTCGGTCTTGCCGTCGAATACGTCCCACTCGCCGGAAACGATCTTGGCCTTGACTTCTTCGATCTTTTCAGCGGTGCCTTCGGCAGCCAGCTCGGTGTTCAGGTCAGCCAGGGTGATCAGGCCGTCGCCCATATCGCCGAAGTAGTTCTCGACCTTTTCGCCGGCCTTCCAGCTGCCATCGATCACGCTCTGAACAGCCTTGGTGTAGTAAACGCTCCAGTCCCACATAACGCTGGTCAGAACAGCCTTGGGGGCATCCTTGGACATATCGCTGTTGTAGCCAACGCCCCAGACGCCGTGCTCTTCAGCAGCCAGCTGGGGGCCGGCGGTATCGCAGTGCTGAGCGATCACATCGCAGCCTGCGGCGATCATTGCCTCTGCGGCAGCCTTCTCACCTTCCGGATCGAACCAGCTGTTGGTGACCTTCACATAGACCTTGGCATCGGGGTTCACGCTGGCAGCGCCCATTGCAAAAGCATTCAGGCCGCTGGTGACCTCGCCGTTGTTCTTGCCCATGGCGGCAACATAGCCCAGCTTGTTGGACTCGGTCTTCAGGCCGGCAGCGATGCCTGCCAGATAGCGGGACTGATAGATGCGGCCGAAGTAGTTGTTGAAGTTCTTGCCGTTGGACTTGTAGCCGGTGCCGTGGCTGAAGATCACATCGGGATACTCTTCAGACAGGGCCTCGCAGGTGTCCATATAACCCCAGGAGGTGGCAAAGATGATGTTGCAGCCTTCCTCGATCAGCTCCAGCATGGCGTTCTCAACAGCAGAAGCATCGGTATCGTTCACGTTGATCTTCTCAACCACCTGCTCGGGCTTGAGGCCCAGGTTGCTGACCATGCCCTGAATGCCCTGCTCGTGGGTGTAGGTGTAGCCGGTGCCCTCAGAAGGGTCGGACAGGTGAACAACGCCCACCTTGATTTTTTCCTTGGGAATGCCGGCGGTTTCTTCAGCGGGAGTGCTTTCGCTCTGCTCTGCGGGAGTGCTCACGCTCTGCTCAGCGGGAGTGCCCCCGGAGTTTGCTGCGGGAGCTGCCTCTCCGCCGCAGGCTGCCAGGCTCAGCGCCATAGAAGCTGCCAGAAGAATGCTCAGAAACTTTTTCATTTTCATGTGCCTCCTGTGTAAATTGCATTTGAAACGACTTGCGGCAGCGAGACCGTTTTGACACACCTCGCTGCCGATGCCTTTATTCTAGGCCCACATTTGTACTTTTGCAAGCAAATTTCGACTTTTTATTCATTTTCGGCACATCCGCCAAGGGTTTCCGCTGGGCACTCTGTTTTTTTAGGCGTGGCCACAAACGGGGTCCCAGAAAAACCCTTTGTTTCAGCCGGTTTTCGGCAGTTTTCTCCCTGCAAAAGTAATACTTTTAATTCTATAAAGTATTACTTTTGCTTTATGAAAGTCATACTTTACGCCGCTTCAGCGGGGCCATGTTTGCACAATCGTCCACCAACTGCTTCCCGGCCATCCTGCGGAAAAGCGAGGCCCGGGCCGGGCCTCGCCGAAAATTGGTTTGAAACGCTCAGAAGTAACGGCGCACCTGGAACTTGTCGCCGGTCTCCACCTTTTCTTCCACCAGGTTCTTGTGGGCAAAATCCCAATGCACCGGGATGGCCTTGTTGCGGGTCAGGCGAAGCAGCTCTTCCACCCGGCGGGTCTCTTCCTTGCCGTACAGAAGGTAGGCCACGCCCTCCCGCTTTGCACGGCCGGTGCGGCCGATGCGGTGGGTGTAGTACTCATTGGAACCGGGCACCTCATAGTTGATGACCGCATCCACGTCATCCACATCGATGCCGCGGGCCGCCACATCGGTGGCAACCAGCACATCGATCTTGCCTTCCCGGAAATTCGCCATGATCTTGTTGCGCTCTGCCTGAGATAGATCGCCGTGCAGGCAGTCGGCCACAAAATTCAGCCGTACCAGCTGATTGGTGAGGGTGGCGGTGGTGAACTTGGTATCGCAGAACACCATGACCCGCTTGTAGCCGCCGGAAATAATGATCTGCGCAAGGTCGGCCAGCTTGTTGCGGCCGGTGGTGCACAGCATATACTGGGTGATTTTGGGCTGGCTTTCCAGCACAGGCTGCACCGTGATTTCGGCGGCGTTTTTCTGATACAGCCAGCCAATGTCCATTACCTCACGGCTGATGGTGGCGCTGAACATGGACAGGCTCCTGCGAGCCTTCATCTGGTCGATGATGCGGCGCACATCCTTATAAAAGCCCATGTTGAGCATTTCGTCCGCCTCGTCCAGCACAATGGTGGTGACCGCTTTGGTGTCAATGGTGTGGTGCTGCATGTGGTCCATCAGCCGGCCGGGAGTGGCCACCACGATCTGGCAGCCTTTTTTCAGCTTGTCGATCTGCTTTTGCATATTGGCACCGCCGTAAACACAGGCGATGCGGATCTCGGGGATGAAATGGCACAGGTCGGCCAGATCATCTGCGATCTGCTGGGCCAGCTCCCGGGTAGGGGCCAGAATGACCGACTGGGGAACGGCCTTGGTTTTGTCCACCTTTTCAATGACAGGGATGCCAAAGGCGCAGGTCTTGCCGGTGCCGGTGGGTGCTTTTGCGATCACATCCTGGCCGGCCATCATCACCGGGATGGTCTTTTCCTGAATCTCGGTCATATCGGTGAAGCCCATCCGCTCCACCGCCTGCAAAATTTCGGGGCTCACGCACCGAAGCTCGGTATACAGCATTTTTATCTCCATTTCCCCTGCCCCAGCCTTGTGCCGGGCCGCAGGTGTTTCGATTTGTTCTGATCTAAATATTTAGTATACCATAGATTTTGTCAAAAAGGAATGTGCCGGTGTGTTTTTGTCGCTTCCGTGCGAAAAAGCCTGCTTTTCCAAGGCACCGGGGGCCGATTTCGGCAGAAAAAACCGGCAGGCATTGCGCCTGCCGGTTTTTGAATGCTTTGGAATTACTGCTTCTGCTGAGCCTTTTCCTTCATCTTGCGGCTGCCCAGGTGCACCAGAGGCAGCTTGCCCTCCTTGCAGATGGGGCACTCCTCAGGCAGGTAGTTGGGCAGATCCAGCTTTGCGGCGCTGGCCAGGATGGGAATGGGGCTGGGTGCGGCAGCGGTGGTGCGGTCCACCACGCACACGATGCCCAGGCACTCGCCGCCGGCCTCTTCGATGACACGCTTGGTCTCCAGGCTGGAAATGCCGGTGGTGACCACGTCCTCAGCGATCACGCAGCGCTCGCCGGGCTTGATCTCGAAACGGCGCAGGGTCATCACATTGTCCACACGCTCGGTGAAGATGGCACGCTTGCCCAGCTGGCGGGCCAGCTCGTAAGCATAGACGATGCCGCCCATAGCGGGGCCGACCACAACGTCCACGTTCATATCACGCAGAACGTCGGCAACAGGAGCCAGCACCTGGGCAGCCTTGTCGGGATACTGCTGCAGCTTTGCCATCTGGCAGTAAGCGCCGGAGTGACGGCCGCTGCTCAGCAGGAAGTGGCCTTCCAGGAAGGCTTCGCATTCTTTCAAAACTTCGATCGCATTGTTCATGGTTTGGTTCTCCTTTTTATTTCAATCTGTTCGTATCGGTCAGGGACGGGCGCAGCCGCGGATCTCATCCAGGCTCTTTACGCCGTTTGCCTCCATCCAGCGGGCCATTTCTTCGGTCACACGCTGGCAGGAGCGGGGGTCCATGAAGCTTGCGGTGCCAACCTGAACAGCGGCGGCACCGGCCATGATGAATTCCAGCGCATCCTCGCCGGTGGTGATGCCGCCCAGGCCGATCACCGGAACATCCACCGCGCCCACAGCCTGCCAGACCATGCGCAGGGCGATGGGCTTAACGGCCGGGCCGGACAGGCCCGCAAAAATGTTGTTGAACACCGGGCGGCGCTTTTTCAGGTCGATGGCGCAGGCCTGGAAGGTGTTGACCAGGCTCAGCGCATCCGCACCGGCCTCCACGCAGGCCGCCGACATCCGGGCGATATCCTCGGCCTGAGGGCTGAGCTTTACGATGAGGGGCACCTTGCAGGCGGCCCGCACCTGGCTCACCACTTCTTTTGCGCTTGCGGGGCAGATGCCGTAGGCAATGCCGCCCTGCTTCACGTTGGGGCAGCTGATGTTCAGTTCAATGTAATCCACACCGGCCTCATCCAGCATGGCGGCACTGGTCACATAATCTTCGATGCAGCCGCCGCCCAGGTTTGCGATCACCGCAGTGCCCAGGGTCTTCATGGCGGGCAGCTCGTTGTCGATGAAGTGCCGGATGCCGGGGTTCTGCAAACCGATGGAGTTGATCAGGCCCGAGGGGGTCTCATACAGGCGCTCGCCCTCATTGCCGAATTTGCCGTTCAGGGTAAGCCCCTTGGAGGAAATGCCGCCCAGGGTGGTCAGGTCCATGATCTCGGAATATTCCGAGCCAAAGCCGAAGGTGCCGCTGGCTGCGATAACCGGGCCGGCAAGGCGCTTACCCAGCAGGTCTACATGCAGATCAACGCTCATAATTCAAATACCTCCTCTGCTTTGAACACCGGGCCGTCCTTGCAGACACACTTCGCACCGGTATGGGTGTGGCAGGTGCAGCCAAGGCAGGCGCCCACGCCGCAGGCCATCTTCTTTTCCATGCTCACAAGGCAGGGGGTATCCTTTTCCTTGCACAGGGCAGCCACAGCCTTCATCATGGGTTCCGGGCCGCAGCAGAGCACCCAGTCATACTGGGCGGGGTCCAGAATGGCGGTCACAAAGCCCTTTGTGCCCACACGGCCGCTTTCGGTGGCAATGCTTACACGGCCGCAGCGGGCCTCAAAGCGCTCCACACCGTAAACCTCGTCCCTGAAGCCCAGGTAAAGGTCCGGCTTCACGCCCTTGTCATCCAGCTCACAAACCAGCTGATACAGCGGGGCGGTGCCGATGCCGCCGCCCACAACAGCCACACGGCCTTCCAGCTCTGCCACCGGGAAACCGTTGCCGGAAGGGCCGGTCAGGGTCAGCCGGTCGCCGGCCTTGAGCGCGGCCAGGTGCTCGGTGCCCTTGCCCTTTACCTCATACAAAAAATCCAGGGTCGCAGTGACCGGGTTGAACCGATGCACGCTGATGGGCCGGCTCAGAAGCGGGGCCGCATCCACTGGCCAGCAGCGCAGCATGAAGAACTGTCCTGCACGGGGGGTCTTTTCATGTACCGGCCAGGTAACGGTGAGCAGGCGGATGTTCTCCGCTGCCACCTGCTGGTTCAGTACCTTCACATCACAGCTGATTGCAGGCATTCTGGATAGCCTCCTTCATATTCACGCACTCGTTGTAGGCAGCCTCGTCAAACTTGACACCGGGCTGCTTTTTCCATGCCATCAGGATGCCGCGGCTGGAGTTCACCACACCGCCGTTGCCGTTCTTCATATAGAGGGCAATGTCCTCAGCCTTGCCGCCCTGAGCGCCGTAGCCGGGGATCAGGAAGAAGCTGTCCTCATAGCGGGCACGGATCTCACTGGCTTCCTCGCTGTGGGTGCCGCCGATGACCATGCCGATGCTGGAATAGCCCCGCTCACCCATCAGGCTTTTGCCCAGCTCGCTGAGCTTGTCACCCACCATATCATAAACATGGCGGCCGTCGGCCAGCTTTTCATACTCAAAATCCTTTGCGCCGGGGTTGGAG
This sequence comes from Allofournierella sp., assembly GCA_020025635.1. GTDB lineage: Bacteria > Bacillota > Clostridia > Oscillospirales > Ruminococcaceae > JAHHRU01. The sequence goes on along the minus strand of JAHHRU010000011.1, from coordinate 8,091 downwards.
GTGCGCACCAGAACGAAAACGCCCTTGCCGTTTTTCTCCATGTAAGGAACATAGGGCTGGATGGAGTCCATGCCCATGTAGGGGGCCAGGGTGATGAAGTCCGACTCGAAATCGCCCTCGAAGTGGGCCTTTGCATACATTTCAGCAGTCTTGGCAATGTCGCCGCGCTTCACGTCCGAAATCACGGGGATGCCGGCATTCTTCACCATTTCCAGGGTCTTTTTGTAAGCCAGCATGCCGTCCATGCCCAGGCTCTCGTAATAGGCGATCTGCACCTTGTAGCAGCCCGCAGCGGCCTTGGTGGCATCCACCAGCGCCTGGTTATAGCGAACGATGTTCTCACCGGCGGTCAGAGCGGGGTCTGCAAAACCCTCGGGCAGATAGGAAAAGTCGGTATCCAGGCCTACACAAACCGGGCCGCGGGCGGCAACTGCGTCAAAAAGCTTGTCCATATTCGTCATGTTGAAACTCTCCTTTTCTGTTGGGTGATCGTTGCGTTCTTAAAGCTGCTCGCGGCGGTAGGTGATCTTTCCGCCCCGCAGGGTGTAATCCACCCGGCCGTACAGCTCGGTGCCGTCGTACGGGCAGTTGTGGCTTTTGCTGTGGAGTTTGTCTTTATCCACAATATAAGGGGTATCCAGATCGACCAGCACAAGGTCTGCATCTGCACCGATCTCCACCGCGCCTTTTCCGGCAAGGCCCAGAATGGCGGCGGGGAACCGGCTCATGAGAGCGCTGATGTAGTAAAGGGGCAGGCCGTACTGGCGGCAAAGCTTGGTGTAGCATACGCCAAAGGCGGTTTCCAGGCCCACCATGCCGGCAGCGCCGGCCTGCTTGTCGGCCTCGGTGTGGGGCGCATGGTCGGTGGCAATGGCATCCACCGTTCCGTCCTCAATGGCGGCAATGATGGCATCCACATCGGCCTGCTGGCGAATGGGCGGGTTCACTTTATAATCCCAGTCGGCAAACCACAGGTGATGGGGGGTCACCTCACAGGTGACCGGCACCCCCCGCTGCTTTGCCCGGCGGATAGCGTCAATGGCCTCGGCTGTGCTCACATGGCACATGTGCAGCCGGGTGCCGTAATATTCGGCCAGGTGCAGATTGCGCACGGTTTCCAGGTTTTCGGCCAGGCGGTAATCCCAGGGGGAAACCTCCATATCCTCTGCGTGGCTCATAATGGTGAGCCCCCACTGTTTTGCAATGGCAAAAGCCTTGGCCATGGTATCGGCCGACTGCACGCCCTTGCCGTCATCGGAAATGAACCGCAGATCCTCCGGCAGGGTCTTAAGGTGTTCCAGGGTCTTTCCGTCAAAGTTCTGGGTGATGGAAACGGTCTGGTTCACACCGCACAGACCCACACGCTCGGCCTCATCCATTACCTGGTGGGCGATCTCGCCGCTGGAGCAGACCGGTTTTGTGTTGGGCATCAGGTTCACGAATGTATAGCCGCCGGCTGCCGCTGCTGCCGAACCGGTTGAAATGTCCTCTTTGTATTCAAAGCCGGGCGTGCGCCAGTGGCAGTGAAGATCGATGAAGCCGGGCAGCAGGGTGCGGCCCTGTGCATCTAGCACCTCTTCACCGTGAGGCGGGATAGAAATGCCCATAGCCGCGATCTTGCCGTTTTTGATCAAGACATCCACGGTACTGCCGTTTTCAAGTTTTGCGCCTTGGATCAGCATGGTGTTCCCCTCCATTTGAAATTTGGTTAAAAAAAAACCTTCCCCCGCAAAAACAGGGAAAAGTTACTCTGTAAAAATGAAAAAAGGAAACACGAAATGAACGAAACGGGTTTCAGACAGTTCCCATCGGCTCATTGCGTTTCCTCCTCACAACATATTTCGATTGATTGTATCATTCTTTTGAAAATTTGTCAAGGAATTTTCCGCTTTGCCATTTTGAAAAGCTTTCCCTGCGCTTGCTCCTTTTACGGTTCAAAACGGCAGACAGAAGGTGCGCTCCTGTCTGCCGTTTTATTTTGCTTTTGTTTGAACCCAGGCTCCTTTTGCGGGCGTCTGCTTTTTCACCAATTCAGTCCGGGAAGGCTGTTTTCCCGGCTGCCGGGCGCATAATAGGCCGAGCAGTAATCCTCAAGGCCGCTGCCTTCCTCGCCGGGAAGGGCTTTGTCCAGGCTCACATCGTAGCGGGCCGCATATAAAACGCCCGTTTCATCCAGAACCTCCAGGGTAAACGCACAGCCTCTTCCAAGGCCGCCGAACCCTTTTTTCAGCTGCGGGGCAGTGCGGGATGCCGCCGCCAGCCGGGTGCCGTCCTTTGAAAGGGCAAAGTTCGGCATGAATGCAGGCCCCTCCAAGGGCTCAAGGCCCGGGCGCTCTGCCCGCCAAACCGGCTGCCAGCTGCCGTTTACCGGCCGGATGAGGGTGAGAGCACCTCCTGCTTCCGCCGGCTCTTCCAAAACTGCAAAGCCGTCACAGGGGTACAGGCGGCACAGACCGTTCCCTTCCAGCTCCAAAGCCGTGACAAGCTCTGCACTTTCCCCATTGAAAACACGCAGGATCTGCCGGTTTTCGCTGCGGGTCAAAAGAAAGACCTGCGTTTCATCCAAGCTGACTTCCAGCTGCGAGATCTCCTCCTCATCCCCCAGGGCCAAAACCGGCTCAAGGTCCTCCATCCGGGGCACTTGCTCCCCTGTGAGCTTCAGCCGGTAAAGGCTGCGGCCGCCCGGCACAAGGCTGTAATCCCAGATGCGGTTTTCATTGTCCCGCATTTCCGGCAGCAGCCACACACTGTTCGGTGTGACCGCCTGATAGTTCCGGAAGTTGTGAAGCGGCTCATCGCAGACAAGGCTCAGGCTTTCCAGCCGGTCCCCCTCCCCCCGCTGCACCGCTGCCACAGCGGTTTCGTCCGGGTGGATGGGAAAGCAGAAGTAATCTTCCAGCCCGTGCAGAAAGGTGGCTGCCGCATCCCAGTCGGGATAATCTTCGATCCGGCTGCCGCGGACAAAATAAAGGTCTGCCTGCATGGGGTAGTTTTCCCAGTAATCGGCAAGCTTTATCCGCTCACTGCGCTCCCCTTTTTGAGGGGTATAGGCCAAAAGCTTCTGATAGATCGGTGCAGCGGCCGGCGCATCCTGCGCTTCCAGCTGGTGTTCATCCATGGCCAGCTGCCGCTGGGAAAGATGGACATCCAGCTGGGTATTTGCCCTTGCGGGGCTTTCCGCGGGCTTCGTGTGCCCGCCCTTAAACAGATCGACCGAGCCTGTCACCCGGGCCGGGCCCTGGGGCTCTGCTGAAATTTTCCAGTGAAGGGCTTTTGCCAGATGGACCGGCATTTCCAGCCGCAGGCCCTGGGCAGCCGATGCATCCCCGAAAAGCACCGTTTCCGTTACCACCGGCCGGGCCGCGGCGGCGCTCAGCAGGCCACTTGCTGCCGCAAAGCCCACCGAGAGCAGCACCAAAAGTGCAGTAAAAACAAAGCTGCCTTTTTTCATGGGCTTACCCTCCTTTAGGTCCAGTTTACTTCCAGCTGCTTTGGGCTTTTTCGGTCCATCCGGCACAGCTGCTGGTAGGAACCATCATAGTCTTTTTCGCTGACACGGGCTTTGTCCAGGCTGCTGTCGAACCGGGCGGCGTAAAGCCAGCCGGTTTCATCCAGCACCCGTATGCCTACGCTGCAGCCCTCCAGATATTTTGCCGGGCCGAGATCTGCCGCAGGCTCCAGCCGGAACACTTCCGCCAGCTTCTTTCCGTCCGGCGAAATAAACCATTCGTTCATGCCTCTTTCCGAAAATCCAAATTCCTGCTCCAGCGAAACGGTATACTGCCGCTGCCATCTGCCGGCTTCGTCGGGGAGATACAGGGTAAGGCTTGCCTCATCGGAGCCGCTGTTTTCCTTTGAGTACGCCATTGCCAGCAAAAAACCTTCGCCCGGGATAAGGCCCACAGAATCGGCATTTTCCAAAGGCAGGGTTTGCAGGATCTTTGCGTTTTTTGCATCCAGCACCTGCACTTCATGCTCCCGGCCATTGCCTGTTTCCAAAAGGATCTGGCTGCCGGTGCCATCGGCCAAAAGCTGCTGGATCTCCCGGCTTTCCAGCGGCAGCACCACTTCCAGATCCTCGATGGCAGGCTCCTTTTCTTTTGTCAGGTCCAGCCGGTAAAGGCTGCGGCCGCCCGGCACCTGGCCATAATCCAGCGGCGAGCCGTCCGAAGCGGCAGCATCCACGATGAAATAGAGATACCCTGCCCCATAGGCAGAACTGGCCAGCACCGAAGGCTCTCCGTCCCCAGCCGGCTCCACCTCGGCAGACACGATCCGGCCCTTTTCATCCTTTGCGATGGTGACACGAAGCGGGACATTCTCTGTTATGGGAAAGGTAAAATACCCGGCCAGGGCCTGCAGAAAGGGGTGGGTATCGTTTTCATGTTCGCTTTTCGGAAAAATGTCCCAATGAAGCTCTGTCCACCGTCCGCCCTGCTGACAGCCCATTTCAAACGCCACCGGATAATGGGTGCAGTAATCGGCAATATCCAGCAGCTGGGTGCGGCTCTCCCCGGCAGGGGTGTTTTCGGCCACCTTTTGGTAAAGCGCGCCGAATTCCGCATCCCCAAAATAAGTGGTCAGCCCATAGGAACCCCGGTTCCAGGAAATCCACGAATCCAGATGGGCCTCGGGATGCTTTCCATTGGGATTCTTCACCGAGAGCCTTGCCTCGAATTCGTTCTGTGCGGGGCTTCCGGGCGTGACCGAGGTATCCCAGTAAAGCTTTTGGCCGCAGGTGCTGTGCAGGGTGATCGAAAGGTTTCCCGCTGCGGCCGCATCCCCGAAAAGCACCGTTTCTGCCAGCTCCACCTGACCGGTCTTCTGCCAGAATACCCCGTAAACGACTGCAAAGCCTGCCGCCAGCAGGGCCAGCAGCGCTGCAAAAAGCACACGGCTTTTGCGCATGGTCTTTCCCTCCTTTATTCTTCACCGGTAAGTTTGTCCAGAGCACGGCTCACCCGGTCGCTTCGATAGTTGTAGGTTTCTTTAATGTAAGAAACCAGGCTCTTGCCGCTTTCTTCCAGCTCATCCAGGGTCACATCGCCCACGATCTGCCCCTGATGCAGCAGCACCGCCCGGCCGATAAAACCGGCCACCTCTTCGATCAGGTGGGTGGAAAGCAGGACCGTTTCGTCGGGCTCCAGAATACCCAGCAGCACCTTATAAAAATCTTCCCGGTTGAACAGGTCATTGCCTGCAAAGGGTTCATCCATCAGGATGTATTCGGCACCCTGGCACAGGGCCAGGATCACCTCGAACTGATTTTTCTGGCCGGTGGAAAAGCTGCGCAGGGGCTTTGTCATGGGCAGCTCGAAAAACTCCATCAGCGCCCCAAAGCGAACGGCGTTCCAGTTGGGGAACTGCATTGCATAAAATTCCCCATGGCTTTTGGGTGAAAGGTTCGGGAAAAAGGAATGTTCACTTGTGGCATAGGAAAGATGTGATATATTTTCCGGTCCTATGGGCTTTCCGTCCAGCGTTACGGTACCCTTGCAGCGCACCAGCCCCAGGATGCTTTTCATCAGAGTGGTCTTGCCTGCACCGTTCTCGCCGAAAAGGCCCACGATCTCGCCTTTTCCAAGTTCCAGGCTCACATCCGCAAGCGCCTGCTTGTCGGCATATTTTTTGGAAAGATGTTCGATTTTCAGCATAATTCAAATGCCTCCCCAAAACTGCTGCATCAGCCCGCCCGGCAAAAGGCACTGGGCCGGCGTGCGCAGAAGATACAAACCAAAATAAAGTGCGGTCAGAACAGCGGCGGCAGCAAGCGTTGCCAGAACAGTGAGAAGGGGCAGCGTCAAGCAAAGCCGGTGCCACAGGGCCGCATCCGGCAGGCGGCGCATCAGATAAACGCTTTTGGCCCCCTGCCAGTGATACGCATAATGGCTCAGGGCAAACCCCAGCATGCAAAAGGCCAGCAGGACAAACGGCACCAGCGCACCATCCAGCACCCTGGCAAACCCCGGCATCACCGCACCGGGAACAAGCACCCGCCTGTTGCCGGGCAGGGTTGTGTAAAGCGCATCAATGGCCTTGGCAAGGCGGCCGAAATAACCAAAGCTCCAAACAAGGGCCAGCAAAAGCCCGCCGCACCAGAGCCGCAGCTCTGTTTTCACCGGATATCCGGGCGGGACCATCTGTTCCAGCTTTTTTCTAGGCTTCGCATTCATCGGCTTTTCCCCTCCCTTTTCGCACCAGCGCCGCCTGAATCAGGGCTGCCGCCAGGCTAAGGCCCGCAAAGAACAGATCGAACGGCAGGTTCATCATGGGCACCGCACCAAAGCAGGACGCAAAAAACACTGCGTATGCAATGATGAAGCCCTCTTTCTTCACCCGGTCCTTCCCTCTCAGATTTGCGGTTTCCGGCGCGGCTGTCACCACGCCGTATGCAGCAATCATCACAGCATTGCGCACAAGGCGGCTCACATCCGCCAGCGGCAGCAGCGCATGAAGGAAGCTGCTGCGGTAAAAAAGCAGCGGGATGTTCTGCGGGCCGGTAAACGCATTCACATGGCTTTTTTCAAAAACCACACAGAGCAGAACCAGCACCAGAGCCTGCGCCGCGATCAGCATGAACAGGCACAGCGAATGAAACGCGGCCCGCAGCGCATATTGCTTTTGTTCGCTCACGCCGGTGCGCTGCAGGGTATAATCGCTGCGGCCGCCTTTCCAGCCCGGCATCACCAAAAGGGTGGTGAGCACCAGCACCGCCAGGACAAACCCCACCTGCCAGAATCTTTCGGGCACGGCCTGGGCCAGGTATTCGGCATCGGCTGCCCTTAAACAGAATGCGGCACCGTCTGCCGCTGCCAGAACAGCCAGAACAGCCAGCAGCTTGTAAATGATGCTGCGGGTATACAAACTCCAAAGTGCACCTGTTGATTTCATTCTTCTTCCTCCCAAAGCCGGTCCAGCAGGGCCAGCGCTTCTTCCTTTTGGGCACCGGTCTGCTTCATGGCCCGGATCACGGTTTTGATATCGCTTTCCAGCAGCTCGCTGCCCACCTTCTGTGCTTTTCCAGCTCCCAGATCCACGCAGCTTTTGGCCCCCGTGCGGGACTGGATGAGTCCTTCTTCTTCCAGCTGCCGGTAAGCCTTCTGCACCGTGTTGGGGTTTACCCCCAGCAGCGTGGAAAGCACCCGCCGGGAGGGCAGCTCATCACCATCGCAGACGGCGCCTCCCACGATGCCCCGTTTGACAAAAAGTATGATCTGCTGGTAAATGGGCACCCCTTCTTCCAGGGTGAACCCTTCAAAGGAAATCATATCCCGCCTCCTTCCGAACTGTATTATAAGAGTGACACGGTTTCTAACTGTATTATATCAGTGATACGGTTTGCTGTCAACAAAAAAAGCAAAGCGCCAGGGGCAAACCCCGGCGCTTTGCCTTGCAGCACATGAAGAGGAGAACTCTCATGTTTTATTTATGAAAATGATGCCGCTTCAGTCATCGTCCTCGTCGTCATCATCATCATCGTCATCATCCTGCTCATACAGATCTTCCAGAACGTCTTCCAGATCATCGTCATCGACCTGATTGCCCGGATTTTTCAGTGCCTCCACAACATTCTGGACGTTCTGCTGCTGTTGGGTCTGCGGCTTATTGGCCTGTACGGGCTTGCTGGTGGGGGCCGGCTTATTGACGGTTTCCTGCAGGTCATCCAGGTCGTCCAGGTCATCCAGCGGTTCCTGCTTATCCTTTTCGGCCTTCAGCACTGCGCCGGTGGCTGCGTCCAGCTTATACTCATATTCGATGCCGCCGGAAATGAATTCCACCTCATAAACCGCCTTGCCGTTTTCGTTGTCCAGATCGGCCTTCAAGGTGCCCGCATCCGGGGTGACGCCTGCGTGGGCAATGGCTGCATCCTGGGCCTTGTTCTTGCCGATCAGCTTGGATACATCCATACCGGCAGCCTCATTGTCTGCCTTCAGCACTGCGCCGGTGGCCGCATCCAGCTTATACTCATATTCGATGCCGCCGGAGATGAATTCCACCTCATAAACCGGTCTGCCGTTTTCATTGTCCAGATCGGTCTTCAAGGTGCCCGCATCCGGGGTGACGCCTGCGTGGGCAATGGCTGCATCCTGA
>JAHHRU010000010.1 GCA_020025635.1 Allofournierella sp. | reverse complement strand
ATTATCCTTCCACAGGGCTTTTTTGTGCTGTCCGTACAAATTGGAGCAGTTCATTCCAGCGGCCGGCTCTTCTCTTTCAAAAAACAAACAGGCAGCTTTCCCGCCGGGGCCTTTCGGCCTTTTGGGGAAAGCTGCCTGTTTTGCTTTTTATGTATCAGCGGAAATGGCTGATCAGATAAAGGATCAGCGCATGCACCGGGTAGAACGCATACGCCGCATACTGAAGCCACCTGCTGCTTCGGCCCTTTTGGCCGTTGTACAGCCAGATGAACACCAGCGCAAACACTGCGAAGGCCTGCTGCGGGAATTCAAACGAAAAACTGCCCAGTGTTACCGGGATCACCATTCCGTTGAACAGCACGCCGTTGAGCATGATCATACCCACAAGCTGGCACAGCCATGCACCCTTGAACCCACGGCAGACATAGAACAAGATCACGATTGCAACGCCCATCATCTTGTAGTCCACCATGAACACCAGCCCCAAAAGGCAGATTCCCATGGTCTTGAACGCCGCCAGGATAAAGTTTCGGGTGCTGGGGTCCTTCTTGGCCTTGTCCAGAACGCTGATGGCCCAAAGGCCCAGAAGCAGCGTGAACAGCACGTTCTGATCGAAGGGATAGAACCAGGTGCCGTTCAGCATCAGGTCGAAGGGGATCTCGGAGAGAAGCGCAAATAGAATCAGACGGTTTCGGTATCGCTTCAGGTCGGAGGTGTGCAAAAAGCCCTCACTGATCTGAAAGGCAAAAATGGGAAATGCCATCCGCCCCACGCAGGTCATCCACAGGTTGCCCGAAACAAGGGTGCCCCACAAATGATCCAGCAGCATAAAGAAGATGGCCAAAAAACGGAGGGTGTTTGCGTTTAAATATGCAAAGCTCTTCGAATTTTTTCCCATACGCATTACCACAGCCAGTTGCGCGCCTTTGCTTCCCGGATCTCCATTTCGGCCTCATCGGCACGGCTGCGCTTGACCATTACCAGCGTACCGGCAGAACCTGCCTTGAGCTTAAAGGGGATGGAATGGTCGTTGAGCAGCTTCTGCACTTTGTTCAGTTCATCGCCTTCGCCGCCGTAAACCGGTGTGCGGGGTTCAAATAAAGACATGGTAAAACACCCTTTCTTAAATCAGTAGAATAACTTTATTATATCGTAGTTTGGCCCGGAACACAATCAGGCTGCCTGTTTTTTTCGTTTTACTGCCATGCAGACAGCCCCGGCCGAAAGCCCCAGCACCGAAAGAAGGCTTACCCAATCGGCAATGTGCTGAAGGGTGGTTCCGGTATAGGCCACCACCACCTGACCGGTGGGCAGTCCGGGCGCCATGGTAAGCTCCACCCGGCCCGCACCGTCCTTGTGCAGGGGCAGCGGCATCTTCTCGCCGCCGTCCGCCGGTTCCAGCCAGGCGGAATAACCTTTGTAATACAGCTTCGGGATGCCGCAAGGGCCGTCCACCTCTTCGTACTCAAAGGCAAAGCTTCCATCCGGCCGGTAGGTGCCGGTATAGGTGCCCTCCCGGTTGGTCCACTGGGCCGCTGGCTCAAAGGCAAAGGCCAGATGATCCACCCCGGCAGGCAGCCACTCGGCCCCCACCAGATAGAAGGTCTCCCCTCTCTGACCTGTAAAATGCTGGCCGGCATAGTTCACCTTTTCCGGAAAGACCGGCCACAGGCAGACCAGATTGACCACCGACAGAGCCGCCGAAAGAATCAGGGCCGCTGCCTGTTTTGGGCTTCCCGCAAGGTCTTTCAGCAGCAGGGTGATGCCCAGGCAGACCAGCAGCTGGCTGATCGCATTGAGCCGCCAGGGGAACTGAATGCTGGTGAGGGGGGTCTTGTCCACCATGCCCCAGGGGAACCAGCTCATGGTGCAGAGCGCAAGCGCCGCGCCCACTGCAAGAAACACCCAGGCGGCCCGGGGCGCACGTCCCTTTCGGGCCGCCAGCACCCAGACAACGGCTGCCGCCAAAATCAGCAGCCCGCCCAGCCCCACGCCCACAAAGCTCTGGGGGCTCAACAGATCCTTCCAGCCGGTCATATTGTAAACAAGGCGGGTGAGCGGCTCTTCGCTCACCTTGAATTTGTCCGACGCAAACTGTTCCAGCACCGGCAGCCAGTAATAGCAGCTCACCGCAAGGCAGGCGCCGGCAGCCGAAAGCCCGCCCAGGATGGCCCGTTTGTTCAGCACCCGGGGCAGCCGCACCAGCACCCACACAACGGCAAAAAGGCCCATCAGCGCAAGGCTCACCGTGTGGCTCAGCACAAGGCCGGTGAAGCCCAGAAACAGCAGCCAGGGCTTTTTGGCCCCTTCCTCGGTCAGGTCCCAAAGGCCCCACACCACCAGCGGCAGAAAAGCCATGGCCTGCACCTCGCCCACCGCACCGCGGATGAAGATGTTTGCGAAGTGATAATTGCACAGGCCGTACAGCACCATGAACAAACATCCGCCGAAGTGGCTTTTGCTGACGGCCCGTGCCGCATAATAACTGGTGAGGCACTGCAGCGCCACACAAAGCAGCATTTCCAGCTTGAACGCAAACTCGGGCCCCAGCACCAGCACCCGGGCAAGGGCGGCGGGCAGCAAAAGCAGATCGGGATAAAACAGCCCTGCCGCATAGCCATAGCCGCCCAGCATCAGCGGATAGACCCGGGCCGGCATGGGCACCCCGCCCCGGATGGCATCCGCAAGGCCTTCCAGCCGCAGGATGTGGAACACCGCATCATGGCCGGCCACAAGGTCCCGGTCCACAAAGGGCACCGCGCAGACACACAGCACCGCAAAGGCACACACCAGCGCCTGCACCGCCCGGCGGTTCCGGGTTTGTTTCGCCTTTTCATTCATAAGTTTTTTCCTCTTCCCTATGGGTCGTTTTTTCTCTTCCTTATTATATCATGCAATGGGCCTTCTGCACCCTGCAAGCAAAACAACTTTTTGGCTTTTCTGTCAGGTTCCGTCTTTTATTTCCGGCAACGGATAGCCGCGGGCGCTGAGCCATTCCCTTGCATATTTCTCATTCTGCTGTGCCGCCTTGGTGTACCATTCGATTGCCGTTTTATGGCTTTGCTCGACCCCAAGGCCATAATCATACAGATAGGCCAGCTGGGTCTGGCCGGAGGCATCCCCCTGCTCGGCTGCGGCCTGGCTCCAGTAAAAGGCCTGGTCATAATCCACGTCGGCACAGGATCCGGACAGGTAGACATGTCCCAGCATGGCCTGCGCCCTGGCAAGCCCTGCTTTTGCCGCTTTGGTATACCAATGCAGTGCGTTTGACTCGCTTTTGGGGGTGCCTTTTCCCACCTGGTACATCCAGCCCAGCTTGAGCTGGCCCCTTGGGTAGTTTTGATCTGCGGATTTCAGCAGCCACTCCACCGCCTTTTCCTCATCCTTTTCTACGCCCAGCCCTTTTTCGTACAGCAGCCCCACATCGCACTGGGCTTTGTGGAACCCCTTTTCCGCCGCCTGCAGATACCAGTAAAACGCTTTGGAGTGATCCTGTACCGATCGTTCGGTTTCATACAGGTGCCCCAAATTGTAAAGCCCGTCCACGCTGCCCCTTTCCGCAGCCTGTGTATAGCATTTCACCGCCTTGGGAATATCCTTTTCCACACCGTTTCCCTGCTCATACATGACGCCGAGATTGACCATTGCCATCCAGCCGCCGGTTTCTGCTGATTTTTGATAGTAATACTCCGCTTTTTTGCAGTCTCTTTCTGCGCCTTTTCCTTTTTCATAGATCCAGCCCAGCTCAAACTGTGCCGAAGCATCGCCCTCGTCTGAGGCCTTTTGATACCAGCGGATGGCTTTTTCATAATCCTGGGGTGCTCCCTCTCCCCGAAAGTACATGAGCCCCAGCCGGTATTTCACCCAGGTATGATCCTGTTCCGCCGCCCTTTCATACCAGTATTCCGCTTTCGAGATATCCGGGTCCACTTCGGTGCCGTCAAAATACATCCGGCCCAGCCGCATTTTCACCAGGCCATCTCCCGCCCGGGCCGCCTGGGCATAATATTCTTGCGCTTTTTCTTCATCCCGCTTTCCAAATTCTCCCCGGTGGTACATCTCCCCCAGAGAAAATTTTGCATCCTCGCTGCCCTGATCGGATGCTTTTTCCAGCCAGAAGAACGCTTTTTCGCCATCCTGCTCTGTACCCGCTTTGCAGCGATAAGCCTCGCCCACAGCAAATTGTGCATAGGCATCGCCCTGCTCGGCTGCTTTTTGATACCAATAAAAGGCTTTATCCAAATCGAAGCACTCTTCCATGTCTTCATTGTCGTACAGATACGCCAGCTCAAGCTGCGCCTCCAGATCTCCCTGCCGGGCCTGCCTGGTACGCTCTTCGATCCATTGGTTCAGCTCTGTTTTTTCATTTTGCTCTGCACAGGCCATCCGGTTTCTCCTTTCGGCTTCCAGCGCTCTTATCCCTTTTCAGCTGCACAAAGGCCCTTCCGCCGGGCCTTTCAGGGGCAGCTTTCTTATTTGAGCCATTTTAAAAAAGTATAGCATAAGGCGGTGAAGAAATCCATCTTGCAAGGGGTCCGGGTCCGTATCTTGTGCAGAAAAGCCCGTGGCCGGGCAGCTGATTTTTCAGCAGTCCGGCCACGGGCTTTTTTACTGGGCTTATTGAAAGGACACCCCACAAGGCGTCTGCCTTTTTTGAAAGGCATTTTTTCTCTTATCAGAAGCGGGCCTCACCGTCATGCGCCAGCAGGTTCACGCTTTCCACGCCGGGCAGCGCCGCGCAGGCACTTACCAGCTGAGAGCCCTTTTCGGTGCGCACCTCCACGATCATATCCAGGCCCTGTGCCGTGAGATTGCGGCTTTTGATGCGGGAGCTTTTGGTATAGCTTTTCAAAAGCTCCTGCAAAGCAGGCTCCAGCTCACGGTCGCTGCTGTTCAGCACCAGCAGATACGGCGGCTTTGCGGCAGGGATCAGATCCAGCAGGAAGATCACAATGGTAACGGCAAGCGATGTGATGATGCCGATCTCATACAGTCTCGCACCGCAGATGATGCCAATGCCGATGCTCCAGAACAGATACAGCAGATCCATGGGGTCCTTTACCGCATTGCGGAAACGGACAATGGACAAAGCACCCACCATGCCAAGGCTGATCACGATGCTGCTTTGCATGGCAAGCACAATAGCGGCGGTGATAATGGGCATTACGCCCAGGGTCTTGTTGAAATCCCGGTTGTAAAACGAGCTGCGGCTGGTCAGCCGGTAGATGGCGTAGATGTAAAGGGCCAGCAAAGCGGTGATGCTGAGGGTCGCGATCACCGAAACGCTGCTGATATCACTCTGCACAAAGCCATCCAGCACACTCTTTTTGAATACATCTTTAAAACTCATGTTCCTTCGCCCTTTCCGCCAGCCTGCTCGGGAGAGCCGTCCGGCACAGGTAATATTTTGAGAACGCTGTCTGCTGAAGCCGGCCCAGGTCCAAAACCTGAGCGATGGGGTCCGGCAGCAGTTCGTCAAACTTTACTTCCAGCACATGCTGGCCGGTGGGAAGTATCGGCATCAGCGGCACCCGCGGCTCTAAAAAGCGATGCACCGCGTTGCCGGCCGAGATGTTCCGGTCAAAGGTTATGCGCACATTTCCGGTCCTGCCCACAAAGGCTGTGCGCTCGTATTCCACGATCACCTTGGGTGCCATGCCCCGGGTGCTCATGGCGATGCTCAGCAAATTCTGCGGGGCGGGGGTGTCTTTTGTGATGCGGGGCGGTATGCCCGCCATGATCGCTTCACATTCCTGCCGGGTGATCAGGCAGCTGGATTTGTGGGTCATGCCATGAAGCTTTTCCTTGATTTCCAGCTGGATGCGCTCGGTGCTGCCGTTGTAGATGCGTATTCGGAATTTGCGCCGGTTATCCACGCCTGCTTCGTTTTCGGCAAGGCAGCTGTTTTGGCAGTCATCGAAATACAGGCTGCGGATCGCATACCCGTTTCCCTTTTGGTGGCTGTCGTTTGGCAGAAGCACCCGCAGCCGGGCCGCAAGGATCACCAGGTCTGCGCCGCTCACCAGATATTTCCATTCATTGCGGTAATTCATCGAACAACTCCCTGGAAGGCGGCTGATAGTCCGCCATGTATTCATCAAGGAACGCAAGCCGCTGTCTGAGCTCCCTGATCGTTTCTTTTTTGTCCAGCGTGCGGAAGTGGGGGATCTTTTCCCGGTAGGCCCGGTCTTTGCCCCAAAGCGCCCAGTCCCGCTGCCAGGCGCCTGTATACTCAAGCTCGTCGATCAAAGCATCCATCTTGTCTTCCACGTTTTCCACCGTGAACACGCTGGCCCGCAGCTCCTTCCAGCGCTTGGCCACCTTTCGGCTGGTGCCTTCGGGGTCGGCCCGCCACAGGGTGTCCAGCTCCATATCCGGCAGAACAAGCTGGGTGAAGTCCATATGTTCAGTGTATGTTTCGTCCATATAGTACAGATCGTTATACAAATTACCAAATGTATAGTCAAGATCCCAGGGAATTCGATAAAATTTGTTTTCGTTTTCCTTCCACACGATGCACTGGTTGTGGAAAAGATTGTCCGCTCCGCAGATGAACTGCTTGTACAGCGCCACGTCCACCAGGTTGTCAAGATCGGTGTTCTCTTCAAGGGCTGCAAGGCTCAGCGGTTTCTTAGGGCGGTAATACTGGTTCACATAGGTTTCCAGCGGCTTCCAAAGATCCGGCTGAGGCCTGCGGGGCCAGATCAGCTCAAGGGTGCTGCCCAGTTCAAGGTCTTCATTTTCGTTCGCCTGGCGGATCTCTTCATCCGTGACCATATTGAGCTTGCGCCATTTGTAAAACCGGTCTGCCTGTTTCAGCTCAAGGGAGGCCCCGCTCATGGGGCGGTACATCCGGTAAACGCCCCGGTACTGGTCATCCAGATACAATTCGACGTAGCGGCCCTGCATC
Source organism: Allofournierella sp. (assembly GCA_020025635.1). GTDB lineage: Bacteria > Bacillota > Clostridia > Oscillospirales > Ruminococcaceae > JAHHRU01. Next base: position 72,675 of record JAHHRU010000010.1, on the reverse strand, counting down.
TGCCCCATATTCGCTTTGCCGTCCGCCTGAACCATTTCATCCCACAGCTGCCAGCAAAGGGCATCCCGGGCACGGGTGCAGTCGGTGGCCATTCCCAAAAGGATCCAGTCGGAGTCTTCACCAAGGCCCAGAAGATCTTCCTTCTTGGACTGCCCTTTCTGGCTCAGCAGATTCAGCCGGTAGTTCTTCTTTTGGGCAAGCAGGCTGGCATTGCCGCGCCAGTGCCACTCCATGCGCCCCTCGGTCACCTTCTGCCGGGAGTTTCCTTCCGGCCAGAACAGGGTATACACCGAATCGTTGGAGGAAAGGCCGATGTGATTGACGGTTTCGCCGTAAAAAGCCGGGTCCCGGTAGAGGGGCGTGCTTTTCACGGTGCGGATCTTCAGTGCCGGCAGACCGGTAAGGTAAACCTGATGTACGGTCCAGCGGCTGCCGTCGCTGATATAGACCGGGAGCTTTTTGCTTTTCTTCATCTCCCAGGAAAGGTCTTGGGACCAGACATCCTTCGGCAGGTAGACCCTGCCCCAGCTCGAACCCAGCGCCCCCTGCAGCTCCTGCTCTGGCACCTGCGGCAGCACATAGCACTGCCGGTAGGAATCATAGGGCAGAACTGCACCGTTCAGCTGCAGTTTGCATTCCTTCGGCGAAACGAACCGGCCGGCTTGTATGGAGGCCAGCTTCTTTTCATCTGCCAGAGGGGATTCCATTAAAGTGTTTTCGTCCCAAGCGGACCGATAGTCAAAAATGGCAAGCAGCGCCAAGGCACACAGCACCAGCATCACGACACGCAGGCGTTTTTTCAACTTTCCACGCTCCGTCCCCGCAAAAAGCCACAGAAAAGCAGCTTTTCTCCTTTAATATCTGTTTTTTATTATAGCACCGCGCCTGCCCGGTGTAAAGAAAAGTGCCGGGAAAAGCCTTGGCTTTCCCGGCACTTATTTTGAATATTCAGGCTTTTCTCACTGCAGGATCGAGCGGTAAACCACTTCCACCTCGGCAGGGTCATCCCCCAGCAGCTGGACCGGGGAACTGTAATCCAGATTCATCATGCCCAGAATGCTCTTCGCATCGGCCAGAGAACCCCTCATATCCTGTACATTGATTTCTTTCTCACACTGGGATGCAGCATCCACAATGCGCTTCACCTGCTTGAAGCTGGTGATTTCGATCTCTTTCATGCCTCTTTGTTTTCTCCTCTCGGCGTAAAATCGATGAAGGCCGCTTTGCGTTTCCTCCGGGGCGCATTATACCACAAAAGAAAACCGCTGTCTTTGCCTTTTCACAGTTTTCTGCATGGCCGACAAAATCTTTTTCTATCAGAATTTATTTTTGTAAAAAATACTCTCATTTTTTGCGTTTCTTTTTTCTTTTCTGCCACGTTTTTCGCACTTTCGGCCTTCTTTTTCAGTTTTCCGGCCTCAAAACGTCCGCAAAACTGGCACGATCGGGCTGGTTTTTTATATTTATGCATCAACTTTCACATTTTTCACACAAAAACCTTTGCATGAAACCAAGGAATTTATTGCATTGGCGCCTGATTTCTGATATATATAGAATAATATCCACATTTTATATGGGGATATCCGCACATCTAAAATATATATTTTGAAAGGTTGATGATTTTTGGACACCCCTGGACCCAGTATTTATCTTGTACTCATTCTTTTGCTTGCAGGCTCGGCATTTTTCTCTGCCAGCGAAACAGCCATTTCGTCCTTCAACAAGATCCGCATGCGCAATCGGGCAGAGGATGGTGACAAGCGCGCCGAAACCGCGCTGCGCGTGTCGGAGGATTACGACAAGACCCTCTCCACCATCCTGGTTGGCAACAACATCGTGAACATGGCCAGCGCCTCGCTTGCCACTGTGGTGGCAACATCCGTTTTCGGCTCGGCCAGCGGCCCGGCCATTGCCACCTTCGGCATGACCATCCTGGTTTTGATTTTTGGCGAGATCCTTCCCAAGACCTTCGCCAAGGACAATGCGGAAGCGGTTTCGGTGCGTGTTGCCGGTGTGCTGAGTGTTCTGTGCACCCTGCTCACGCCGGTCGTTTGGTTCTTTGTTAAGATCAAGCAGCTGTTCACCGGCCGAAAAAGCTCAGAGCTGGTTCTGCCCAGCGTTACTGAGGACGAGCTGAAATCCATCATTGATACCGTTGAAGAGGAGGGTGTGCTGGACAGTCAGGAAACCGACATCATCCAGTCCGCCATTGAATTTGATGATATCACCGTGCAGGAGATCCTGGTTCCCCGTGTGGACATGGTTGCGGTGAATGTGAACGACCCCACCGAAGAGATCCTTCGTGTGGCTTTGGAAAACTCTTTCACCCGCATCCCGGTCTATGAAGGCGACATCGATCACATCATCGGTATGCTTCACACCCGTGATCTGTTCGAATGCCTTGCCACCGGTTCCGAAATCAAGGTGCGTGCTCTTTGCAGAGAGCTGACCTTTGTTTACCGCACCAAGCGGATCAACGACCTTTTGGCGGATCTGCGCCGCCAAAAGCAGCACATGGCCATTGTAACCGATGAACACGGCGGCACTTTGGGCCTTGTGACCATGGAAGACGTTCTGGAAGAGTTGGTGGGTGAGATCTTCGACGAAACCGATAAGGACGAAGAATGCCCCATCCGCCTGCTGAGAGAAAACCTTTACCGGGTAGCCGGTGAAGTGAGTGTCAACGATCTGGTAGAGGAACTGGATCTGGATGAACGGGATTTTGACAGTGACTTTTCCAGCGCGGCCGGATGGGCTCTGGACTGCCTTGAGCACATCCCCCACGCCGGCGAGAGCTTTGACTTCAAGGACCTGCATGTGACCGTTGAGCAGGTGGAAGACAAGCGAATCATCAGCCTGCTGGTGCGCCGTGAGCCCCAGCAGCCAAAGGAGTAAGGATAGAATGAGCAAGATCCAGCTGCCCGACGGCTATAAGCCGGTTTTGGGCCTGTACGACACACAGAAGGCAATCGGTCTTATCAAGCAGATCTTTGAGGTAAAGCTGTGCAGTGCGCTGCACCTGAAACGGGTCACCGCCCCCCTTTTTGTGGACCCTTCTCTTGGCCTCAACGATGATCTCAGCGGCGTGGAGCGCCCGGTAAGCTTTGATGTTCCCGCCACCGGCGGCACCGCACAGGTGGTGCACAGCCTTGCCAAATGGAAACGGCTTGCCCTTCATGAGTACGGCTTTCACCCCGGCAACGGCCTTGTTACCGACATGAACGCCATCCGCCGGGATGAGGAGCTGGATAACCTTCATTCCATCTATGTGGACCAGTGGGACTGGGAAAAGGTCATCACCGAAGAGGACCGCACCCCGGAATTTCTGCAGCACACGGTCCAGAACATCGTGTATGCCATCAGCGCCACTCTGGATGAGCTGAAATGGCAGTTCCCCCAGCTGGATACCTCCATCTGCCGGGAGGTCAGCTTTGTCACCAGCCAGCAGCTGGAAGACCGCTGGCCCCAGCTTTCGCCCAAAGAGCGGGAGCATGCCATTGCCAAGGAATGCGGCACGGTGTTCATCAGCCAGATCGGCGGCCCGCTGAAAGCCAGCGGCAAGCCCCACGACGGCCGCGCCCCGGACTATGATGACTGGACCTTGAACGGCGATCTGCTGTTCTGGCATCCGGTGCTGGGCTGCTCCATTGAAATCAGCAGCATGGGTATCCGTGTGGACCCCGAAGCCATGGACCGGCAGCTCACCGCCGCCGGCTGTGATGACCGGCGCAGGCTCCACTTCCACCAGCTGCTGCTGGCGGGCAGGCTGCCCCTGACCATCGGCGGCGGCATCGGCCAGAGCCGGCTCTGCATGCTGCTTTTGGGCAAGGCCCATGTGGGCGAGGTACAGGTGAGCCTGTGGGACAAAGAAACCCGGGAGGCCTGCGAAAAGGCCGGCATTCCCCTGCTGTGATCATTCTGGGCTTTTGTCTGCCCTTTAAACATCCGATCTCCAAAAAGAAACGGTCTGCATTTGCAGCCCGTTTCTTTTTTTGCTGCAATTATCCGCAAAAAAACAATGCAGACCCAAAGATTGCCTATGTCCTGCCGAAGCTTGGTCTTTTATAATAAAGGCCAAGGGCACCGCATTTTTCTCTGCCCGCATTATTTTGAAATGGAGGAACCGAACCATGAAACTTCTGGCCTATCCTCGTGTCGTTTGTGTCAACACCGAAACGCAAATCAAGCTGAAAGCAGAAAAGCCCTTGTTTGCGAAGGGGGCCTTCAGCGTCATTTTCACAAAATGCGAAGCCTTCCGCAATGAGCGCAGTGCAGTTGCCGAGGAGATCATCTCGGATTTTCCGGTCTGCCACACCAGCCATAAACCGGTAAGCCTTCCGCTCACCGTGGAGGACGGCTTTACCGCCAGCCTTTCGCTCACTCTGCCCGGTGAACAAGAATACATCCTGCGCATCGTTCGAAACGATCGCCCCGGCCAGGTGCTTGCCAGCTGCTTTGTGTATGCTGTTGAAGCAGATCTGCAGGGGCTTTATCCCTATAAGGGTGATTTCCATATGCACAGCTGGCATTCGGACGGCTCCAATTCTCCGGAGGTGATGGCCGTTTGCAGCCGGGAAAAAGGCTTTGACTTTATGGCCCTTACCGACCATGGCAAGCGGCAGCCTTCTGTTTATCTGCAGGAGCGCTTTGCGAAAATGCCCGGTCTTGCCATGCAGATCTATACCGGCGAGGAAGTCCATCTGCCCTATCATCAGGCTCATATCCTGAACATCGGCGGCACCGCCAGTGTAAACGAAACCTTTCAGAATGACATGGATCGATTTTATTCCGAAGTGGAACAGCTTCAGCAAACCGAAACCATCCCCGAAAACACCGACCCCTATATGTACGCCTCGGCCCTCTGGGCTTTCAAAAAGATCCGCCAATACGGCGGCATGAGCGTGTTCTGTCATCCTTACTGGCGGCGGGCCGGCGGCTATGAGCTGTGCACCGATTTTACTGAAGCCATACTGAAGCTCCAGCCTTTTGACGCCCTGGAACTGATCTCCGGCTACGAAAAGCCGGACAGCGATATGAACCAGCTTCAGGTGGCCCGGTATTTTGAGCTGGATCGGCGCCCGCCCATTGTGGGTGTGAGCGATTCGCACAACGCCTATGAACAGGATGTCCCGCTGGGATGCTATCTGCTGGGCACCTTTTACACCATGGTGCTTGCCAAAAGCAGCCGCTTTGAAGCCGTGCGTGATGGCATTTTGAGCGGCCGCAGCGTTGCGGTGGAGCACATCCCCCATGAGCAGCGGCACCTGTACGGCTGCTACCGAATGGTGAAATACTTCCAGTTCCTTGCCCGGGAATTTTTCCCTGAGCATGATGCCCAGGCCATGCAGGAAGCTTCTGCCATGGCCCAGCTGGACGAAGGGGCCCGCGGCCGTGCGGGCGCCATGGAGGAGGTTTACAAAAAAGCCTTTGCCTGGTAAACCGTTTTCTGCCCTTTGAGCCGCTTTTCTTGTTCGGAAACTCTGTAAAAAACCTGCCGGGCCAACACAGCCCGACAGGTTCTTTTTCGTTTTAAATCATTCCAGCCGATCATCGATGCCGTTGCCGTCAAGGTCCGGGGCAAGATCCGGCCCCAGCGCTTCGTCGCCTTCAGAAGTCGTTCCGGCCGCGCCGGTCATCAGCTCGGAGGTACGCACACCGTTTTTGCGGCGGGAAACCTCGATTGCCTGGCTGAGCACATCCTTTACCTTGCGTGCATTCTTCACATGCCTGAGATAAAATTCCGGCACCGTGGCGTCGGTGGAGATCACATGAATGGTGCCCACATTGCCCATCCGCTCCCAAATGGTCTGGGAATAGGAAACGTCCTTGATGCGGTAAAGCCGGATCTCATCCTCCTTCTGGTTGATAAGGCCGGTGGAGATCACCAGCCGGGAGGGGGTCAGCTCGTATTTTGTAAAGGACCAGGGCAGAGCAAAAACAGTTACCCGCTTGCGGTCCATCCACAGGATCTGCTCTTCTTCCATCACAACACTGATGTCGCCGCAGCGCATCTTTTTATTTTCCATAGCTTCTTTGCTCCTTTACCGCCGGCATCCCGGTTATTGGTGCGGGGATATTTCCCCCGCACTCTGTTTTTTTATTATAACACACTCTCCCGTTTAAAAGGAAGAAAAACCATGCTCAAAAAATGCGGATGCAACAAAAAGCCTGCCCATAAATGCTCCGATCCGCAAAATTGAAAAATATGATCGGCTGGAAACCCGTATGGTCCCCATTTTTGCCAGGGCCCATCATGCTGAAAATATGTTTCCTTACAAAACTTTTCTTTTGCATTGGAAACTCGCGGTTCTAAAGTTTCAATACCGTTTACCGGGGATGCGTGATAGAGCATCCCCATCCAAGCCCCTTCTTTCATGCTTCTTCATGCATCGGTCCACAATCAGCAATAGCATTCTTCAAACTGTTGAGGCGGCTGAACTCTGCTCTCTTTTTATCGTTTAACGGTGCACATTTCCGGCAGTCAGGAAGTCTTTCACAGACAAAAAATTCCGAGGTCAATTCAAAATGGAACCGACCTCGGAATTTTTGCTTTATATTATTGCTTTGCATTGTGCTTTCAGAAGCATTCCCTATTATCCGAGCTCTGCTTCTTAGCCGGCGGTATCCAACGGATAAGGCCTTTTTTGCTTTATGGCATCACAACCATGAAAAGAGAAGATTGAAGCCGTTTCGCCGTTCATTTATGCTTTGCCGCCGGCTGCCGCTTTTTTGGCGGCCTTCTTTTCGTTGTGCTTTACCACCATGCTGGTGAGCATCGGGGTCAAGAACGAGGTGATGATGACCGAAGCCGCAACCTGTGCGGTGGCAATGGGGGCAATGGCAGCATAGGCAGGGTCCACGGCAGCCAGTGCGCCCGGGTTGGAAACGCCGCTGGCAGCGGTGCTGGAAATGGAGGCGCCGGCCACACCGGTACCGCCGGTGAGCTTATCGGTGAATACCGTTACAATGCCCACCACGAATACGGTGATGAGGCCCAGCAGGATGCCGGAAACGCCGCCCTCGAACAGCTGCTGAATGGACATTCCGCAGCCCAGCGCAAAGCCCACCACGATGATGCTGGGGGTCACAGCGGCAGAAAGGGTCTGCTTGAACCAGGCAGAGCAGTTGCCCAGGATGATGCCGATGATCAGCGGCAGGATGGAGCCCACGATGGCCCAGATGGAGATGCTTGCAAGGCCTGCGCTGCTCAGAGCGATCATGGTAACGGTGGGGCCGACACTCAGCGAGGTAATGGCCACCGCACCCTTTTCGGAATCATCGCCGTACTGGGCGGTAATGCCGGAATAAAGGGCATTGTTGGCCACCGAGATGGCGCTGATGATGGCCAGAGAGGAAAGGCCGAGGAAGCTGTCGTTGAACAGGAACGCAGCGCCCAGACCCAAAGCCACTGAAAGCAGGATCTTGGTGCCGATGATCACAGCACCGGTCTTGATGGCCTTCGGGGTGCTCTTGATATCAATGCTTGCACCCAAAAACAGCAGGAACACACCCACCAGAGCACCGGTTCCGTTCACCATACTGGTGAAAAATCCGCCAATTTGCAGTGCACTGGGCACAAAGGAATTCAGCACCACACCCAGCAGCATGGGCACCACAATGGTATCGCCGGGAAAACGGCGGTATTTCAGTTTTTTCATCTTTTCTTACCCTTCGTTTTCCAATCAGTCCAGAACGATGCCGCCGTCGCAGTCGCCGATCTCGCCGTTTACAAAGCTTGCTGCATCTGAAGCAAAGAACAGGATCATCTGTGCAATTTCTTCCGGCTGTGCCGCACGGCCCAGGGGGATCATGCCAATGACCTTTGCGCTCTTCTCGGCATCCTCAGCCAGGCTCTGGGTCATGCTGGTCATGGTAAAGGAGGGGCAGACCGCATTGCAGGAGATGCCGTACTTGCCGCCCTCTTTGGCAATGGCCTTGGTCAGGCCGTTCACGCCGGCCTTGGAGGTTGCGTATGCTGCGGTGCCCAGCAGGCCGCCGCCGATCTTGCCGGCAACCGAGGAAACGTTCACGATGCGGCCGCCCTTTTTCTCGATGAAATAAGGATAAATGGCAGAGCAGGTGGTGAAGGTGCCGGTCAGGTTGATGCGCAGGGTACGGTCCCACTCCGCATCGCTGATTTCCTGGAAGGGAACCTTGGAGATCACGCCGCCCACGTTGATGAGGCCGTCCACCCGGTCAAAATCAGCCAGGACCTTTGCCATGACCTCACGGATGTTTTCGGTATTGCTCAGATCCATTTTATAAACAGAGCAGCCGCCCAGCTCCTGGGCAGTGGCCTTTGCGCCCTGCTCGTTGATGTCCAAAATCACAGCATGGCCGCCGCCGTTCACAATGCCGCGAACGGTCTCTTTGCCAATGCCCTGTGCGCCGCCGGTGACCAGAATTGTTTTTCCAGTAAAATCAAACATGATATTTTTCCTCACTTCATTTTTGTTTCAGCTTGTTTATCTAATAACAAACGCCTTGACTATTATAGCATTGTAAAAAGGCAAAAAACATGGTATCATAACCCATAAATGCACTGCTATTTTGTGCTGTCAGCCCAAAGAGAGAGGAACGATTGCATGAATCAGGAACAAAAATGGGAGCTTGTTCAGGCAAGCCTTGCCGAGCGTGATTTTGACTATCTGGTGGATCTTGCTTCCCGGCATCTGAACTGTCCGATCGTGATCCTGAACAACACCAGCCGCATCCTGGCACATTCACACACCCTCCCCGCGCCGGATGAAACCTGGACCAATGCTGTGGAGCGGGGTTACATCACATTGGAGTTTGCGGCCACCCTTACCCGCTGGCCCCAGCTCAAAGACCCCAATGCGCCGTTTGAGCGGATGACCATTCTGCCCACCAACACCCAGCGCCGCCGCCGGTTTTATAAGCTCACCGACCACAACCAGCTGCTGGGCTATTTGAATGTGACCGAAACAGACAACAACTTCTCCACCGAAGACGAGGCCGATTTTTACTTTGTTGCCCAGCTTTTGGCCAAGGAGCTTTCGCATCATCACCTTGTGCTTCCCGCCGAGCAGAAAACCAAACGGGAAGATCTTCTTTTGGAGCTGGTGCAGGGCCGGTTTCAAAACCGGGGCTACTTTATCGACCGTGCCAGCCTGATCGGCATGGACATCCACCAGCCGTTTCGGGCCATCTGCGCCGATCTGACCCACTTTTCTTCTTACAATGCGGACGAGGACAGCTTCAAAAACCAGCTTCTCGCCTTTTTCCCCCAGGCTGCCATCGTGGTGGATAACCAGGTCCTGACCATCCTGCTGTCGGAAAATGATTTTTCCCGGCTGAGCAGCCAAACGCTGCATCGGCTCGACCAGTATCTGCGCAAAAAATGCCTGACCTGCGGCATCAGCGACTGGGGCGATGATCTGTTCCTGTTCGACCGATACAAAACCCAGGCGCTCAAAGCCTGCCAGTACCGCCGGTATCTGTCCACCCATCCATACAGCTATGTTTTTTACGATGAGGTGAAGGTATACGACATCCTGCATCAGATCCCCTTGAGCGAGCTCATCTATTACTGCAACCAGAATGTATATGCGCTGTATCAGTATGACCAGGCCAACGGCACCGATTACCTGAACACCCTTTCGGTCTATCTGCAAAGCAACCGAAGCGTTAAGGTCACCGCCGGCCAGCTGCATCTGCACCGCAACACCATCAACTATCGGGTGGCACGGGCCCGTGAACTGTTCGGCCTGGATTTTGACGACTGCAACACTGCAAACCAGCTGCTGCTTTCCTGCCAGATGCTTCAGCTAATCCAGCAGTCGCAGGCAGAAATATCCGGCTTCTGACATTTTTGCTTGTGCCTTTTTCTTTGGGGCGGGCCGAATTTTCTTCCAAAACTCCAAAGTCCGGCGGCCTTTCTGTGTGTGCACCCCCGGCAGCCTCATCTGCTTCTCTGGATGGTAAAAAATGCCCCGCCGATTTTGAAACCGGCGGGGCATTTTTTATTCGTTTATAATGAACGGCACGCGGGTGTAGCTTTGCCCCATGGGCTGGGGCTTTGTACGGCACAGGGCCGCCAGGTCCGCACCGCCGCAGTGGGCAAGGACGGCAAGCTTTGCGGCTTCGCTCTGCTTTTCCAGCCGGGCAAGGGAGGTATCGGCGGGAAGTTCTGCCTCCTTTAACAGCCCAAGCCCCACCGGGTTTGCCGCCAGGATGTGCAGATAAGGCGGCAGCTTGGGCAGATCATCGGTATAGCCCAGGGCCGCATCCAGCACATAGCGGCGCAGCCGGGCGTGGGCATACCGCTTTGACTTCATCCCCGCATACACCTCTTCCAGCGTGCAGGCCGAGCGCAGGGTGTTTGCCAAAAGATTTTCAAGGCCCTCTTTGGTGCCCCGTGTTTTTCCGAGCTCGTCCGTTGTCATGGCCCGCAGCCGGCTCAGCACCGCTGTTTCAAAGGCCTTTCGGTCCAGCACCTGGTCCTGGTTCTGGCGATAAAGCGCCAGGGCCTGGGGCGGCAGATATTCCGCAAGGGGCCCGGTGCCCTCCGCTTTCCATTTTTCCCGGATAAAGCTGGCGCTGGCAAAGCCCTTTTCCCCCGGGGTGGTCTGGCCGTGATCTGCTCCTCGCCGGCCGATGGCAAAAGGGCGCAGGCGGCTTTTCTGGTTCAGGATGGCCTTGCAGTATTCCACCCCCAGATTGTTGTTGGGGGCATCCAGCAGCCCGCCAATGCCGGGCGCAAGGCTTTTTACCGCCGCCGCACGGGCCGCCGCAAACGAAAGCCCCTGGGAAAGCTCTTTGGAAAGCGCTTGCGCATAGCAGGGCCCTGTCAGGATGCGGGCAGCCGAGAGCATGGCTTCTGTATCCGGCACTTCGGCGCCGAACACCAGGGTATCCAGCCCCGGCAGAGCGCTCAAAAGCGCCACACCGGCTGCGGCAAACCCCTCAGCCGAAAGGCAGGCCCAGGGGTTTGGCAGCTCGATCACAAGATCGGCCCCTGAAAGAAGCGCCGCCTGGGCCCGCACCCAGGGCGGCAGCAGCGCCGCCGATCCCCGCTGTACCAGATCCCCGCTCATGCAAACGGCCACAGCCCGGGCCCCCATGCGCTTTGCCTGGGCGATCTGCCAGGCATGGCCCGCATGGAACGGATCGTATTCTGCGATAATTCCCACTGCTTTCATGTTTTTGCCCCCTTTTCTGCCTTGAAAATCAGATATTTCCATTATATAATAAAAGATGATAGTTGTAAAACCTTGGCGCAGCTGCTTGCGCCTCGTTTTTGGTAAAATGATTTTTGGGAGGATTTATCATGAAAATTCTGGTCATCAACTGCGGTTCTTCTTCTCTGAAGTACCAGCTGATCGATATGGAGAACGAATCGGTCCTGTGCAAGGGCCTGTGCGAGCGCATCGGCATCAACGGCAGCAAGATCACCCACCAGGCCAACGGCGGCAAGTGGAGCGAAGAGGTGGACTTCCCCACCCATACCGAAGCTTTCATGAAGGTGGTTGAGATGATGACCACCGGCGAAGGCGCTGTTGTTAAGGACAAGAGCGAGATCGGCGCCATCGGCCACCGTGTTGTGCAGGGTGCCGAGTTCTTCACCAAGAGCGAGATCGTTACCGATGCCATCATCGACAAGATCGAGGAGATCGCTCCTCTGGCTCCTGTTCACAACATGGCTCACGTTCAGGGCCTGCGCAGCGCAAAGGCCGTGTTCGGCGCAGACGTGCCCAACGTGGTCGTGTTCGACACCACCTTCCACCAGACCATGCCTCCCAAGGCTTATATGTACGGCGTTCCCTATGAGATGTACGAGAAGTACTCCATCCGCCGCTATGGCGCCCACGGCACCAGCCACCGCTATGTGAGCATGGCTGCCATTGAGCTGCTGAAGAAGGATCCCACCTTCACCGGCGATGCCGAGAAGGCCAAGATCATTACCTGCCACCTGGGCAACGGCAGCAGCATCACCGCTGTGAACGCCGGCAAGTGCGTGGATACCAGCATGGGTCTGACCCCGCTGGCCGGCGTGCTGATGGGCACCCGCTGCGGCGACATCGACCCCAGCGTTGTCACCTACATGGAGCAGAAGCTGGGCTTCCACGGCCAGGACATGGCTGACTACCTGAACAAGAAGAGCGGCCTGCTGGGTGTTTCCGGCGTTTCCAGCGATATGCGTGACGTTACCGCTGCTGCCGAATCCGGCAACAAGCGCGCTCAGCTGGCCCACGACATGCTGTGCTACCAGATCAAGAAGTACATCGGTGCTTACTCTGCCGCTATGGGCGGTCTGGACTGCATCGTGTTCACCGGCGGCATCGGTGAGAACGATGAGCTGGTGCGCAAGGGTGTCTGCGAGGATATGGAATATCTGGGCATCAAGCTGGATCAGGAAAAGAACCTGCGCCGCGGCGATGAGTTCCTGGATATGACCGGCGAGGGCGGCCGTGTGAAGATCCTGAAGATCTGCACCAACGAAGAGCTGATGATCGCCCGTGATACCCTGGCTCTGGTCACCGCAAAATAAAAAACTGTTCAAACAGCTTTTCGATGCGGCAGCGTTTTTAACGCTGCCGCATTTTTTCACGGTTTTCTGCCATAAAAATAAAGGCGGCGCTCCTTTTGCAGAAGAGCGCCGCCTTTGGTTTTATTTTACAGCGATGTATCCAGGATCCAGTCGCCGTTTTCCTCGTGGGCTTTCAGCACCCAGCCGTTTTCCTCCCGGTCCGGGTCATGCACATAGATGCGGGTCTTGTCCTCGGTGATGAGGTAATCCCCCACCCAGCGGCCGCCCACCTTCTCCACCTCTTCTTTGAAGCAGAGATTGAACAGGAAGGCCTTTGTTTCCCCGATCTGGAAATGCTGGCAGCCTTCCGGCTCCAAAAGCTCCATTTTACCCCAGCTTTCCGGGTCGCTGGAAAGGGTAGTCAGCGCCTGTTCCAGCGCCGCTTTTGCGGCCGGCTTTGCCCTCTGCCCATCGTTCAGGGGCTTTGCGTCAAAGCCCTCCGGCTCTGTTTGAGCGGTCTGACTGCTCTGTGTTTCGATTTCAGCGCTCAGCGGTGCTGCGGCCGGTACTTTCGCCGGGTTTTCGCCGCATCCCGCCAGTGCCGCTGCCAGCAGCACTGCTGCCAGCAAAGGGATCCATCTGCGCATCGTATCACCTTCCTTATGCTGCGTCCTTTTTCGTTTTGGACTTGTTTTACTCTTTCTTTCCGTATACGGGGGTATTTTTGCCGGTTTCAGTCTTTGGGGCCGGTTCATTGGGGTCCACCGGCGGCACCGGGGGCACCGGCATATTTTTGCGCTTTTCGGCCTGCCGTTTGCCTGCCTTGCGCACGATCACCAGCACGATTGCCACTATGGCTGCCAGCAGAACAAGCGTGGGCAGCAGATAGATCAGACTGATGATGGTGTCCTGCAAACCTTCCATAAAGTTTTGCCAGCTGCCCTTAAAGGCTCTGCCCAGCCGGCTTGTAAAGCTGCGGCTCTGGGGGGTCAGGTTCTGCACCTCGCTGAGCGAAACATCCACAGTGGAATAGGCAATCAGGTTATCCATCACCTTTTTCTGGCCGGTGTAGCTTTCGATGCGATACCGCACATCGGTAAGCTGGTTTTCAATGGCCAGCAGGTCCTCCAGTGTTTCAGCCTTTGCGGCCAGCTCCAAAAGGCGGGCCTCCTGCTTTTCCAGGCTTTCCAGCCGGGCCTGCACATCCACATATTCGGCTGTCACATCCTCGGTGCTTTCGCTTTTGTTCAAAACATTGCCTGCCTGCACCGCTCCGCTCAAAAATTCCCGGTAGCTGCTGCTGGGCACCCGGAAGGTGTAATTCACCCAGCGGCTGCCGCTCTCTTCGCTGCCGCCCTCATCGCTGTTCTGCACATAGGCACCAGCCTTTGCGGCCGCCTGGAGCAGCGCATCCCGCGCGGCGGAAAACTGCTTGCTTTCCAGCGAAAGATCTGCGTTGTAAATGATCTTCCGGTCATCCTGGGGCTTCATCACTGCTTCGCTGCCTTCAAGGCCCATTTCCTCCGACATGGAATCGGTCGAGGGGCTTCCTGCGGCGGCAGCCTCTTCTTTCATGCCCGATGAGTCTGAAAAATTACTGTCCATTATGCTGAGCGAACTTCCGCAGCCGGTCAGGAGCCCGGCGGTCATGGTAAGGGTCAGCAGCCATACGATCAAACGCTTCATGTTCTCAACTCCTTTTGATTCATTGGGGTCCCTGTTACCCTATACACGAAAAAGGCAGGCAAATTATTGCACCGCCATGAAAAATACGTTACAATAATAAAGAAGAATGTCGATTTTTCAAGCGACGAATAAAGCAAAGGAATGTGTGTATCATGGGAATGAATTTTCTGGTAGGACAGAGCGGCGGCCCCACCGCTGTTATCAATTCAAGCCTTGCCGGTGTTTACGAGACCGTGCGGGAAATGGGTCAGAGCAAGGTTTACGGCATGCAGTACGGCATTGAGGGCCTTTTGAACGGCCACATCCTGGATCTGGATGAAAAGCTTTCCAGCCCCCTTGCCATCGAACTGCTCAAGCGCACCCCTTCTTCCTATCTGGGCAGCTGCCGCTACAAGATGCCCGCCCCGGAAGAAAACGAAGAGGTTTACAAAAAGCTGTTCGATATTTTTGCCCAGTATGAGATCGGCGCCGTGCTTTACATCGGCGGCAACGACAGCATGGACACCATTGCCCGGCTTTCCGCCTACGGCAGCCGCATCAACAGCTCCATCCGCTTTGTCGGCGTGCCCAAAACCATTGACAACGACCTGGTGCTTACCGACCACACCCCCGGCTTTGGTTCTGCCGCAAAATTCATTGCGACCGTGATGAAGGAGATCATTCGGGATTCCACTGTGTATGACCTGAAAAGCGTTACTGTGGCCGAGATCATGGGCCGCCACGCCGGCTGGCTGGCTGCCGCCGCAAGCCTTGCCTGCACAGAGGACTGCGAAGGCCCGGACATCATCCTTCTGCCGGAGGTCCCCTTCCAGGCCGACCGTTTCCTCAATGAGGTGCGCCGCCTGCAGGACCAGAAGCCCAGCGTGATCATTGCCGCAAGCGAAGGCGTCAAAACTGCTGACGGCACCTATCTGTGCGATCTTTCCGGCAGCGAAGCTCCGGTGGACGCCTTTGGCCACAAGGCCGCCCTTTCCGGCACCGGCCGCTATCTGGCCGACCTCATCCATCATGGCCTTGGCTGCAAGACCCGTGCCATTGAGCTTTCCACCTTGCAGCGCTGCGCAAGCCACCTTGCTTCCCGCACCGACATCAGCGAAGCCTACCGTGTGGGCGGCGCAGGCGTTCTGGCAGCGCTTGAGGGTCACACCGGCTGCATGAGCGCCATCTGCCGCCTTTCCAGCCACCCCTATCAGTATTCCACCGAGCTTGTGGATGTGCAGCAGGTGGCCAACAAGGAAAAGATGGTCCCCCGTGAGTGGATCAGCGAAAACGGCTTGCAGCTCACCGCTGACTTTGAAGCTTATGCCCGCCCGCTCATCCAGGGCGAGCTGGACCCCATGTTCGTAAATGGCGTTCCCTGCCATCTGTCTCAGAATAACCTCTGATTTTTTCATACGTTCCAAAAAGCATCCAGCCAGGCCTTGGGCCTGCCTGGGTGCTTTTCTTTTTTGAAAGAAATGCGTTTTCTTTGGATGAAACACACATCGGACCCTTGATTGGGCAGTCCGGGAAACTGCCAAAGGAGAGAGTGCTTGTCTATTCGGGGAGCGGTAAGCCCTTTCTTTTTGTCAATTCTATTTTATATTCATCTAATTAATATTGACAATTCAATGAGAACTATATAAAATAGAACAAAAGAAAACAATCAAGCCGGCTGCCGCAATGTTTTTGCAGGCCGCCCAACCACTGAGGTGAAAAACAGATGAATGATGCAATCAAAAGGATGAACCAATTTCTAAACGATCAAATCGAACTGTGCCGAAAAGAGGAAAAATCGCTTCAGGCCGATTCGCGTAAAGATGAAGCAGACTTTCAAAAGATCAAAGCGAATGTCTACGATATTTTCCGAACCATTCTCTCTGCTGCGCAGAAAGCCGGTTCGGGTGATTTGGAGAAGACAAAGGAATTTTTCTTATTGAAGGCAGAGCAGATCCCCGCAAACTGGAAGGCTGCCTATGAAACAGCAAAGCTTCATGATGATACAAAGAGAATGGTGATCGAGGAGCTGAAGCTGAACACCATCGAAGAGATCAAAAAGGAATTCCTGCGCTGCTGGGAGGAAACAAAATGACCGAAACAGAAGCCATTTGCCTGTTCAAGTGCCTGGCAGATAAGTCCAGGCTGCAGATCCTGAAATCGCTCATGATCGAGGATATGTATGTGGAGCGATTATCGGAACGGCTTGGAATCACCCCGCCCACAGTATCGTTTCACCTGAAAAAGCTGACCGAAGCCAACGCCGTTACTTCATATAAAAGCCAGTACTATATGATGTATCACCTGAACCGGAAAATATTTGAAACCCCCATTCTGGAAATCCTCAAGGAAAAATCGGATGATGCTGACATGCAGGCGCAAAGGGATGCAGAGTACCGCCAAAAGGTGATCGATACATTTTTTGAATACGGGAAGCTGAAGTCCATTCCGGCGCAGCTGAAAAAAGAACGGATCGTTTTGGAGGTCATTGCGGAAAGCTTTGAATTCGACCGGGTATATACAGAAAAGGAAGTCAATTTGCTGATTGCCGATTTTTATGACGATTTCTGTACGATTCGGCGGGATCTGGTATCCGAGAAGCTGCTGGATCGAAACACTGCCGGTTATTGGCGCGTGAAATCCGCGGGAAAGGATCACTGAAATGGTCATTGCTATCATTGGAGAGAGCTGCGCCGGAAAATCAACACTGGCCGAAAAGCTGAAGGAAGCCTTCGGCGGGGAAATCTACACCGGCAGGGATTATCTGCGCCTTGCAAAGAACGAAGGGACCGCCCGGGAACTGTTCCAGAAAAAGCTGGAAACGGCGGTCGATGGCGGAACGGTCCTCTATGTCATTTCTGAGAAGGAGCATTTGTCCCTGCTTCCCGGCAAAGCCGTGCGGATACTGGTCACCGCCGATTTAAGCAAGATCAAGGAGCGCTTTGCACAGCGGATGCACGGAAATCTGCCTGCGCCGGTGGCTGCGATGCTAACGCAAAGGCACGGATGCTTTGACGGGATCGGTCATGATATCCATGTGATCTCTGAGGAAACCAAAATTGCAGATGTGTGCGATCAAATCCGCCGCCTGAGATGATCTTATGAAAAAATAACCGCTTTATGATGGAATGCTGCAAAAAACCGAGGATGGTTCCGATAAGGACCATCCTCGGTTTTTGTTTGCGTTGACCGCATATCCTTGCGGCTTTGTTCTTTTGTTTTTCCCCTCGGCCAAATGCTTTCTTATGAGGGAATGGAAACGCCCCCGGCCTTTTTTACAATTCCCGAATGCTCAAATGGCTGCCGGAGGAGGTTTTGGTGATGACCACCTGTTTTTCCACCCGGTCCCGCAGCTGGGGCACATGGCTGATGACCCCCACCAGCTTATCGCCGGCCGCAAGGCTTTGCAGCACCCGCACCGCATTTTCCAGGCTCTGGTCATCCAATGTGCCAAAGCCCTCGTCCACAAACAGGGTATCGGCCCGAACACCGCCGGCAAAACTGCTGATGCAGTCCGACATGCCCAGCGCCAAAGCCAAAGCGGCCTGGAAGGTTTCGCCGCCCGAAAGGGATTTTACACTGCGCACCCGGCCGGTGTAATGGTCCAGCACATCCAAATCCAGCGCACTCTGGCCGCGGCCCGAAGCACTGCCATGGCACAGCAGCTCATACTGGCCCCCGGTCATGCCGGCAAGCCGGGTGTTGGCCGCCGCCACCGCCCCTTCAAAATAAGAGGTGAGCACATACTGTTCAAACTGAAGCTTGCCCTTGCCGCCGGTAAGGGTGCCGCCGGCAGTGCTGCTCAGCAGGCTGGCAACCGAAGCCGAGGCCCGGGCCTTTTCGGCCATTTCGCTGGTTTTTGCAAGGGCCGCCATGGTGCGGCGGTTGTTTTCCAGCCGGGAGCCGGAGCGCATCCACTGGTTCTGCAGCTGCTTTTTTTCTGCCTCATTTGCAGCAAGTGCCGCTTGCAGGGCGGCGCCGTCCTCCTGCCGGGGGGCGTTCTGCCGCTGCTCTTCCAATTGGGAAAGCAGCTCTTTCTGGGTATGCAGCTGCTGGCAGTACTGCTGCCAGCGCTCGGCCCCCTGCCGCATTTTGCTGTCCAGGTCGGCTTTTTGGCGGCGCACCGCTTCCAGCTCCACCTGCGCCTGAGCACAGGATGCACAGGGCAGCTTTTGCGAAAGCTCCTGTTCCAGCGCCAGGGTTTGGGCAAGCTTTGCCTGGCATTCGGCCTTTTCTTTTTCCAGTGTTTCCAAAAGGGTCTGGGCTGTGCGCATCTGGCTGCGCACAGTTTCCAGCTGACGGCCGGCCTGCTGGGCAGCCTTTGCCCTTTCGGCCCATTGCTGCCGGGTGTTTTCCGCTTCGTCCCGCTGTGTGCGCAGCAGCCTGCCCATACGGGTCAGGGCTTCGGCTGCATGGGCAGGGTCCTTTTCCACTGCCTGCCCGCATTCAGAAAACAGGCCTTCGGCCTTTTCCAAATAGAGCTTTTGGGCACTGTCCCGGACGGTGCCGGCGGCAGTGCTGTTCATGGCAGCCTGCTGGCGCTGCGCATCGGCGGCATGCATCTGTTTTTCCATCTCATCCAGCCGGTCCTTGTCCGGGGCATTTTCCACCGGGGCCGCCGGGTGGGGATGCTCCACACTGCCGCACACCGGGCAAGGGGCCCCCTGGGCCAGCTCTGCCGCCAGGAACCCGGCCTGGCTGCGCCAGAAAAGGTCATCCGCCTGCATCCAGGCCTGCCGCTTTTTTGCAAGCTCCGCCTCGGCCTGGGTGAACACACGCAGGGCTTCGGCGGCAGCCTGCTCCTTCTTTTCCAGCTCTTTTCCGTCCCGATAGGCCTCCCGGGCCTTTTCCAAAAGCCGGTCCAGCCGGGCGGCCTCGTTTTCCGCCGCATGGGCCTGTTCCAGCGCTTTTGCAACCCCGGCGCTCTCTTTTTCCAGGTTTTGAGCAAGGGTCTCGCTGTCTTGCACGGTGCTCTGGGCTTTGGATGCCCGCTGTGCGTTTTCAGCCTTTGCTTTTTCCAGCTGCTGCCGGGCGGCACGCAGCTGCTCCAGCCGCTGATAATCGGCCATCGCCGTTTCCCGGGTGCGGATGTCGGCCGCAAGCCCCTCGCTTTGGCCGGCCAGCTCATCCAGCGCCGCATGCCGGTGGACCTGCTCTTCTTTTTCCTCTTCCAGTGCCTGGCAGCGTGCCTTCGTCTGCTGGATGCGCCCTGAAAGCTCCTGCTGCTGCCGGGCCTGGGTGAGCCGTGCTGAAAGCTCCCTGGCCAGCTCATCCAGCTGCCCAAGCTTTGCCTGCTGGCCAGAGTGATCGGCTTCATCCCGGCTGCGCTGCTGCTTTGCCAAATTCAAAATTTCTTCGCAGTGATAAATACAGTCCCCATTGGCGCGAAGGGCTTCCAGCCGGTCCTTGTCTTCGCCTTCGCTCAGTTCCAGCTGACCGATGAGCGACAGCAGCTCTTTGTCCCAGTCCCGGGTCTGTTCCGTTAAACGCCGGGCCTGTTCTTTTAGCTTTTCCTGGATATCCCGGCAGGCCCCTGTGCCGAAAATACGGCGCAGAACGCTGCTGCGCTCGGCGCCGGGGGTGTTCAGCAGCTCGGTGAACCGGCCCTGGGCGATCATGGCGATCTGGCGGAACTGGTCCCCGGTCATGGAAAGCAGCTCCTGCAGGGCCTCATTGGCCTCTTCGATTTTTTCCAGCACGGTGCCGTCGGGCAGGGTCAGCGCCACCGCCGCCGGGTGCTGGGTCATGCCGGTGCCCCGCTTTTTTGGACGGGCATAAGCGGGCGAGCGCCAAACCGTATAAGTTTTTCCCCGGTGCTCAAATTCCAGCTGCACATAGGTTTCGGTTTCCGGCTCGGCAAAATCGCTGCGCACCGTTTCAAGGCTGCGCACCCCGCCGGAAAGCTGGCCGTAAAGGGCGTAGCTGATGGCATCGAACAGGGTGGTTTTGCCCGCTCCGGTATCGCCGGTAACCAGAAAAATGCCGCTGCGGCCAAGCCGGGTGAAATCCAGGCTTTCTTCGCCCGCGTAAGGGCCGAAAGCCGCAAGCTCCAATTTCAGTGGTCTCACCTTGGCACCTCCTCATCCAGCGCGGCATACAGCAGCCGAAGCTCTTCCGGCTCCATTTCACGGCCGTGGACCTGCGCATAAAATTCCCGGAACAGCTCTGCCGGGCTTTTGCTTGCAATTTTAGAAAGCTCCGGCCCCTTTGCCGCACCGGTTTTTGGGCCGGGCAGCCGGATCTCCATGCGCACCAGATTGGGGTAAAGCGCCCGCAGCCGGCCCGCACCATCCACCGGGGGCACCGGGTCGGTGAGCACTGCGTACACATAATCCCGGCTGGGCACGCCGTGTGCCAGCAGCTGGGAAAGCTCGCCGGTCAACTGCCGCAGAGGGTGCAGCGGCGAAAGGGGCAGCTCGGTGATCTGTACGCTTCCCTTTTGGCCCAACTCCACCAGGGTTGCGGTTTTGGGGGTGGTGCTCTCGGTCACCGAATAGTCCAGCGGCGCGCCGCAGTAGCGCACCTCGGGCCTTCCTATGCACTGGGGGCGGTGGATGTGGCCCAGGGCCACATAATCAAAATCATCCAAAACCGAGGCATCCACATTGTCCAGCGTGCCAAGGCTCACCGTTTCAGACTCGCTTGTTTCGGGGCCTTTGCCGCCGGCGGTCACAAACTGATGGGCCATCAGCAGGTTGCGGATGCCGGTGTCCAGGCCCATGTCTTCCACCAGCACCCGGACGGCCGCCGTATAATCGGGGATGTCCTTTTCCGGGAACGCCGCCCGAACAGCGCTGGGGCGCACAAAAGGCAGGCTCCACAGGCAGAGGGGGCCGTATTCATCCTGCAGGCGCACACACTCGGCCCTGCCGGAAAAGCCGGAGGCAAGGTGCACCCCGCTTGCCCGCAGAAGGCGGCCGCCAAAAGCCAGCCGGTCGGCGGAATCGTGGTTGCCGCTGATAAGGTATACCGGGATCTTTTTGCTGCTCAGCCGGGTGAGGAAATCATCCAAAAGGCCAACCGCATCCAGGCTGGGGATGCCCTTGTCGTAAACATCCCCGGCCACCAGCACCGCATCCGCCTTTTCTTCTTCGGCCATGCGGGCCAGCTGGTCCAGGATGTGGGCCTGATCCTCTTCCAGGCTGTATTCATAAAGCTTTCGGCCCAGATGAAGGTCCGAACAATGTAAAAAACGCATCGCTTTCCTCCTAGAAAGGCCAGCTGCTCAGCCAGCGCAGTGAGCGGATCCAGCCTTCGCTCACAGCAAGGCCGCTCAGGGCCGGGTAGAACCAGACGAACACAAACAGCGCTGCGGCTGTGAGCACCGCTGCAGCGGTTTTGGCTTCTTTTTCCTGTTTTTTCTCCCAAAGGCTGAACAGATAGCCAATGGCCGCCACCGCGAACAGAAGGCTGGGGAAATAATGATAAAAGAAGGTGCTGCGACCAATGGGCACCCAGGGCAGCAGCTGGGCCAGATAAAGCACCAGCAGGGCCCCGCCCTCAAAGCTTTTGCGGCCGCTGACCTGCCGCCAGGCGGCAAAGCCGATGGCAAAGGTGCTCACCCAGACCACCAGCGGGCTCGCCATGCCGGAAATGGTGGAGCGCAGGCCCTGGGCCGCACTGCCCAGATAATACCAAACCGGGCGGATGGCAAAGGGCCAGGTATACCAGCGGGATTCAAAGGGATGGGTGGACACCAGCCTGCTGTGATAGGAGAACATGCTCAGCTGGCACTGCCACCATTCGGCCAGACCAAAGCCGCCCTCCCGCCACCAGTAAGGGAAATAGGCCCCAATGTAAAGGGCAAGCGGGATGAGCACAAAGAAAAGAACACCGCCGATGAGCGCCGCCGCAAGCTCCCGGCCAAAGCCGGTGCGCCTTTGCCGCCAGCGCTGCCACAAAACGCCGAAATAGAGAACCGCAAGCCCCGCCCCCGCATAAAGGCCGGTCCATTTGCTGGCCGCCCCCAGGCCGAAGGTGATGCCGGCAAGGGCCATGGGCAGGATGCTTTTGCAAACGCCCTTTGTGAGCACGCTCTGGCAGTACCAAACCATAAAGTAAGCGGCCAGAAGGATGAAAAAGGCGCCGTATACATCAATGGTGGAGATCCGGCTTTGGGCAAAGCGCAGGCCGTCCAGCGCAAGCAGCACCGCCGCCACCCCCGCACCCAGCCGGCTGCGGGTAAGCCGGCGGACAAACAGATACATCACCGGCACCATGGCAATTCCGAACAGGGTGCCGCTCACCCGCCAGCCAAAGCCGGTCATGCCGAACAGGGCGGCCCCCAGCATGATGAACACCTTGCCCAGCGGAGGATGGGTGGTCTCATACACTGGCATCCCGTGCAGATGCTCGTATGCGGTGCGGCCATGGTAAATTTCGTCAAAGTAGGTGGAGTTCCGATAGCTGAAGGTATCCGGCACCAGAGCCTGTTCATCCAAAAGCGCTCCGCCACCGGCCACAGCAGCCGGTGCCCCTTCCGGGGTGCGCAGAGCAATTTCCATCAGCTGGCTGTTTTCAAGCCGTATGGTATACCGGCCCGGCGCCAGGTCGGCAGCTCCGGTGCGGGTCCATTTGAAGGCCCCTTGGGTTCCGATCTCGGTTTCGGCCAGCTCCCGGCCGGCCTCATCCAGCAAAACCGCTGAGCCGTTCCAGGTGATGCCGGTGTAAAGCCAAAGCTCCCGGGCGGGGTCTTTCAGCTCAAAGGTTTCCTCCTTCACCGTGCCAATGGCATCCAGCGGGTTCTGAGGGGCCTTGAAATCGCCCAACCCCCAAAGAGACACAAAGGCCGTTAAGAGGGTGAGCACAGCCAGGAACGCCCCTTCCCGCCGGTTCCAGCGCGGCTGGGCCTGCGGGATATCTTCAAGGGGCTGCTGCCTTACCCAAATGGGGCAGTTTTTGCCGCCGGTTACCGAAACGGCGCCCCAACTTACCAGTGCAAAGCCGGCCAGTGTAAACAGCGCAATGAGCCGGATCATGATGACCGCTGTATCGCTGGTAAGGAACTGATCCTCGGTGCCGTTGCTGGTGAGCACGATGGCCTGATTGAGCAGCGAGGAAAAGGAGAGCACCCAGAAGCCGCCCAGCATCCGCCGGTCGTTCCAGCGCACCGCCGCCGCCAGTGTGAGCAGCACCGCCGGCAGCACATAACGCTCGTGCATCCGGTGGGCAAGGGCAAACACCGCTGTGCCGTAAAAGGCTGCCAGCACCAGCGGGCAGACCCGCCCATGGCGAAGCCCGCGCACCGCAAGGAGCACAAGGCCCGCTGTTGCGGCCCCAATGCCGATCATGCCCAAAACCTGCCAGGAGATGCCGGCAAAGGCCGCTTCCTCCTGAGGGCGCCAGTTGCCGCCCAAAAGTGCAAGCAGGCCAAAGCCGTTCACGCTGGCATAGGGGTAGCTGGAAACCGTTCCGGTGTATTTGTCCAAAAGCCACCCCGCCGGCTGGCCCGGCCAGAACGGCAGGCTGCACAGTACCACCACCCCCACGCTGCAAACGGCCGATGCCAGCGTCGTGCCCAGCATACGGCCCCGCCGGGCCGGTGTTTTCTGTTGCACAGCGGCCGCCGCAAAGCACACCGCAAGCGCAGGGCCCAAAAGCAGCGGCTGGGGCTTTACCGCAAGCGCCAGCCCGTACACCGCCGCACCGGCCAGCCATTTTTTCTGGCAGAGCAGCCAGAAGCAGGCCACCATCAAAAAGCACAGCACACCGTCCATTTGCTTCCAAATGCCGGTATCATACAAAAGGGCCGGGCAGAATGCTGCGCTGGCCGCTGTCGCAAGGCCCACAGGCGCCCCGCAGTACCGCACGGCAATGCGGCCGATCAGGGCCGCCGTGGCAAGGTCGCAGGCAATGGGGATCACCGAAAGCAGCAGCCCCATGGCTTTGTTCCCGTAGCCAATGCCCAAAAGCCGGGCAATTTTTCCCACAGCCCCCAGCACCAGCATATAGCCGGGCGGATAATCGGCAAAATAGTCCGGCGCGTAAAAGCCGGTCGGCCCGTTTTCGGCCATACGCATCGCCCAGGCGGAAAAGCAGGCCACGTCCGAAGAGTAACCGTCGGTAATGGTCACCAGCAGAAGCCGCACCACCAGCGCCGCCAGCAGAATGGCCGCCATGCCATACTCTGTATTCTGTTTGTTTCGTACCGGGATCGACAATCCCCATCTCCCCTTTTTTACTTAAAAAGGGCCAGGAACGAGTGGCCCCGTTCTCGGCCCTTTTTTTATTCTGTCAGTTTGCTTTGCTTACCTTGGGGCCCTTGGCGGTGTCCTCCACCACATAGCCCATTTCGGTGATCTTGGCACGCAGAGCATCTGCGGATGCCCAGTCTTTTGCCTTTTTGGCGGCTGCACGCTGCTCCACCAGGGCCATGACCTCGGCGGGAACATCGCTCTTATTGCGGTTGTACATCAGGCCCAGCACGTCGGTCAGCTCATCAAACGCCTGAGCGGCACTCTCCAAAGCCTCCTTGCTGGCATCCTGGCCCAGGGTGTTGATATCCTTGACCAGTTCAAACACTGCGGCCAGAGCATCGGGAGTGTTCAGGTCATCATCCATGGCCATGTTGAACTTCACCTTTGCGGCAGCTGCCTTCTCGGCCAGCAGGTTGCTGTCCCCCTCGGCGTTCTGGATCATGAAATCCAGATTGTCGCGGCAGTTGTAAAGCCGCTCAAGGCTTGCCTTGCAGCTGTTGATCAGATCCACAGTGTAGTTCAGCGGCATCCGGTAGCCGGCGGTGAGCAGGAAGTAGCGGATGGGCTCATAGCCATACTTCTCGGCGATCTCACGCACCGTGAAGAAGTTGTTGGCGCTCTTGCTCATCTTGTGGTTGTCGATATTCAAAAAGCCATTGTGCATCCAGTAGCGGCTGAAGGTGCAGCCGTTGGCGCATTCGCTCTGGGCGATCTCGTTTTCGTGGTGGGGGAAGATCAGGTCCTGGCCGCCGCAGTGCAGGTCGATGGTGTCACCCAGGTGCTTGCGGGCCATTGCGCTGCATTCGATGTGCCAGCCGGGGCGGCCCGGTCCGTAGGGGCTTTCCCATGCGGGCTCGCCGGGCTTTGCCGCCTTCCAAACAGCGAAATCGGCGGGGTCCTCTTTCAGGTCGTCATCCATCTGGCTGCGCAGCTCACGGAAGCCGCTTTCCAGCTCGTCCATGTTCAGGTGGCTGAGCTTGCCGTATTCCTTGAAGCTCTTCACACGGAAATAAACGTCGCCGTTTTTGGCCACATAGCCGTGGCCCTTTTTCAGGATGTCGGCCACGATGTCCAGGATCTCATCGATGTGCTCGGTGGCACGGGGCTGCACGGTGGGCACCTTGGCGTTCAGGCCCTTCATGTCCTTTTTGAACTCGGCTTCAAACTTTTCGGCCACTTCCTTCATGGTGCAGCCCTGGGCTTCCGCCTTTTTGATGAGCTTATCATCGATATCGGTGATGTTGGAAACATAGACCACCTTGTTGCCCCGATACTCAAGGTAGCGGCGCAGGGTGTCGAACACCACCACCGGGCGGGCATTGCCGATGTGGATATAGTTGTAAACGGTGGGGCCGCACACATAAATGCGGTATTCGCCCTCTTTTTGAGGAATGAATTCTTCCTTGCGGTGGGTCATGGTGTTAAAGATCTGCATATAGAACCTCTCCTTTTCAGATGGTGCAGACGGATAACAAAACGCCTCCGTCCGCTCATAATGGCAGACGGAGGCGGCAGTTGTTCCGCGGTTCCACTCCGATTTGTCTCTCTTGGGCTGCCGGTAACGGGGCAATCCGCAGAAGGCTACTGGTTTTCTTCGCCTTCCGTGCTTTTGGGGGCACTTCACACAGATCCTGCCTGAAGGGGCTTTCAGCCAATGGCCCGTTCTCTCTTTCGGCGGTGTTTCTTTGCTACTTTTCCCAATACAAGCGCATTTGTTATTACCTAATTATAATAACTTCCCCCTGTGCTGTCAAGCCGGAAGGCTGTCGAAAAAGGGCTGCCGCACTGATTTTCAGGAATTTTTCCTGCTAAAAAGGCCCCACCCGCAAGGGGTGAGGCCGTTTCCTGTTTTTCTTACCGCACTTTTACTTCAAAAGGGTCATCCGACCACATACACCCGCACCTGCTGCACACCGTTCATCAAAGCCTCAGAGTAGCTTTCATAATAAAGGTCCACAAGGCAGGAGCCGTTCAGCAGTGCTCCGCCGGTGTCGGTGGCAACCGCATAGCCGTAAACGAACCGGCCGTCGGTGCTGGCGATATACAGCTTTGTGCCATAGGGGATGAGGTTCGGGTTCACGGCCACGGTGCCGTAGCCAAGGCCAAGGCCGGAGGCTCCCCGCCCGCCGCGGGAGGAGTAGCCGGTGGCATAGCCGGTGTAAACGGCCGAATAGCTGGCCGGTGCACCGTTCACGATCTCGGGGCCGGTGCGGGGCGATACCGGCGCGCCGGCTTTGTAAGCCTTGATGATGGTGTTGCGGGGCTTTTTGGCCACGTTGGATGCGATCACCTGGCTCGATT
Organism: Allofournierella sp.; assembly: GCA_020025635.1. Taxonomy (GTDB): domain Bacteria; phylum Bacillota; class Clostridia; order Oscillospirales; family Ruminococcaceae; genus JAHHRU01. The sequence continues at coordinate 46,026 of JAHHRU010000010.1, read as the reverse complement.
CCACTTCGCCGTCCACCACACGCTCCCGGTTGGTGATCTCCAGAATGCCTTCATAGCCCTGCTGCACGGTAGTGGTGCGGCGCTTGTTGCGATAATAAAGGCTGGTATAAACATATTCGGTTTCAAAGGGGATGGCTTCCTGGGTAACGGTGTCCCGGTATTCCACCCGATGCACAGTGATGGGGGTCTGCGCATCTGCCTCGCTGTGCAGGCTGGGCTCGGTGTAGTCATGCTCGCCCAGGGTGATGCCGCTGCTTTCCAGGGCATCTGCCACCGTGCCGCCCACCATACGGGCAACATGGGTCTCACCGTCGGCATAAACGGTAACGGGTTCGGCACGCTGAATGCTCAGGCTTGCCAGATTTCCGCTGAATGCGGTGTAGTAGACCACATCCTCCTCATTGGCCACAATGCCGGACAGGTCCATCAGCTCGTCCGGATCTTCGACACGGGTGATGAGCATTCGGCTGCTGCCGGCGGAATCGGACACATACACCACGCTGAGGGTTGAAAAAAGTGCGAATACAGTAAGTGACAGGCTGCACAGGGTCAGGAGCACCGCGAAGATCCTTGCCGGAAGATCGGCATAGCGGCGGCGCATTTGTTCTGTGAAATTTGTCATAACTTTCTCCTAACATCATGATTTGGGCAAATGACCGAAAATCGGTCCCAGGCGGCCGTTCCATGAGCGCGGCCGCGCCCTTCGTTAAAAAACGCCTTTTAGGCGCTTTTTGCATTTTATCAAAATAGACCATACAGAGTCAAACAGGCTTACCCGGCTCATTCAAGGCAAAGCTTTCGCAATCGGGGAGAATATATATTGAGCTGCCCAATTGCTCTTTATCCCTTAAGAATGCTTCATTTTACTTCTGAATGCTCACGTTGCACAGCGGATTTTAACTTTTGTTTGTTGGTTCGTGCTTGTTTTCAGTATTGAAAAATGCACAAAAATCAGCATCTGGCGCTGTGCACTTCATACAAGAGGAGGCCTTTTGGGCGCAAAAAAGAGCACCGCAAAATGCGGTGCTCTTTCAAAAAACTGCCGATGCCGGCTTTTTGTTGTTTGTCTTTTCTGCCCGTTTCGAAGCCGGCAAAGCACGCCCCGTTTTAAGGATCGATAAGCGGTGTTTCCCCAATGCTCTGCACTTTCACAAATGATACCAGCGCCGCTTTCTCCTAAAAAGAGCAAATGCGCTGAAGCAATCTTTCGTCAAAAAATCGGTGCCGGTTTCGGATGCCATCACAAGTCCAGATCTGCTTTCTGCCGGTCCTTTCGGGGAATGGGGCGAAACTCCGGATTTCCGTTCAGATAATCTTGCGGCCGTATAAAGGCATAGCGGATCTGGCCGGGATCCTCCGGGTCGTAAAAAGGAACGGCTAGCTTTTCGCCGCTCCACCAGCGAACATCCAAAGGCCCCTCGATCTCGGTGGTGCAGGGCTTTGCTTCGCCGGTTTGCACATTCAGCAGAACCCCCTGTGAAGTATCATCCGCACAGACGGCCCCAAGCCAGTTTTCCACATGGGGATCAAACATCCGGATTTTGTCGGCGCTTTCACTGAAAACGGCATTCCATCCTTCCTTTAAGGGGATGGCCTGCTCCGGGCTTTTGTCAAACGGGATTCTCCGCAGGGTCCGGGCCTTTTCGGAAAGCACCCACAGCCCCTTGCTGTCGCTCTTTGTCCATTCATCCTTCTGCGGTTCATAGAACAGTTCGGGTTTGAGGGTTTCAAGATCCAGCGTTTCATACGCTGCCCCATCCTCAAACACCATTCCGTGATGGCCGCGCAAAAGCACAAGTCCACCGGGGACCGTTCCGGCCAAAACGGTGCTGCCGGCCTGGCCGGAGGCCTCCCACAGGATCTCGTCCCGTCCGGTGTCCAGCACAAGGGCATGCAGGCGTGTGGTCACACCGCTGTTCATGGACAGGATATCGGTGGTGAAAAGCAGCCTGCCCTCCTGCACACAATAGGCAGCCTCTGTATCAAGGAAAGGCCAGGGCAGGGTTTCCTCTTCCTCGGTTTCATATATGGTTGCAAGCCCCTCTTCCGGGCTCCATTTCTGGATGCGCTGAATGGGGGTGCTGCCCATCCCGGTGAGATTTCGCAGCAGCAGCACGGTATCCCCTGCTGCCAGTACCGTGGGCAGGTCTTCAAATTCCGAGTCCAGCTGCACAAAGGCCGGGCAGTCCGGCCCGGAGTGGGTGCAGCCCTCTTTTTCGCACAGCGGCCGATCCACTTCCCGAACACAATCCACAAAGCGCAGCTGCGCACCGGCAGGATCCAGCCGCTCAATGGTGTAAAAGCCGGTTTCGTTCCGGTCAGAAACCGGCACAGGTGCGGACTGAGTGCCAAGCGGGGTCTTGGGGTCCAAACCGCAGGCTGTCAGCACCAGCAGCGTAAGCAGAGCTGCTGTCAGTGTAACGGTGCGTTTGGGGCTTTTCCAGCTCAGGGCGTTTTTGATCCGGCTTTTCACCCCGGTTTCGCCAAAGGCCAGAGGGGCCGCCGCAAAATGCCGGCGATTTGCTGCAAAGGCCAGCAGCGTGCCGCAATATTCCGCCGCATCCACCCGCCCGTTCTGCAGCACCTTTTCGTCACAGCTCAGCTCCATATCCCTGCCCATCAGGCAGAAGGAAAGCCAGGCCAGAGGGTTGAACCAGTGCACCATCAGCAGCACAAAGGCGATCCGGCGAAAAAGAGGATCTTTCCGGCGCAGATGACAGCGCTCATGGGCCAGCACATAATCCAGCGCCCGGTCCGGCAGGCCGTAGGGAATGTAGATTTGGGGCCGGACAAGGCCCAGCACAAAGGGCGAGCGCACCTGCTCAGACTGCCAAACCCTGCCTTCGTAACGGGTAGCTGCGGCAACACTGCGGCGCAGCCTTGCTTCGCCTGCCACAGCCCACAGGGCCAGCAAAAGCATGCCCGCCAGCCAGAGCCCGGCAAAGAAGGCTGCCCAGTCAAAAGGCAGTGCCTGCGCTGCGGGCTCGGTGGGCGCAATGTTCACCGCCGCATCCGGGGCCAGGGGCCGGCTTTGAGAAACGGCCGGGATGTCTTCCAATGCAGCCGGGTGCAAAGGGACCGGCACAGCCGGAGCTTGCGCCGTTTCCAGCGCCGCACCAGGGGCCGCCGGAGAAAACAGCTTGAGATTGAACAGGCTCAGCGCACTTTTCAGCGAACCGGGCACCGCCAGGCGGAACCCCACCACGGCCCACAGCAGATAGGAATATTTTTTGGGGGCCTTTTGCAGGGCGAAACGGGCCAGCAGCACCGCCAAAATTACAGCAGATGCGGAAATGCTCATGTTTACCACAGACAAAAACAGCCGGGTCATATTCATCCCTCCCTGTGCCGACGGATCAGTTCTTCCAGCTCTCGGGCCTCTTTTTCCGAAATGGTTTTGCCCCCAAGAAACGACACCAGAAAGGCCGGCAGGGAACCGCCGAAGGTTTCCCTCACAAAGGTTTCGCTCTCCGCCGCCTGCACCTCCTCACGGGGGACCAGCGCTGTGACGGTGGAGTTTTCGTTTTGGGCCAGGCCCTTTTCACACATTTTGCGCAGCATGGTGTAGGTGGTGGGCTTTTTCCAGCCCAATCTTTCTCTGCAAAGCTCCACAAGCTTTGTGGAGTTCACCGGCTGGGCATCCCAGATCACCGTCATCATGCGGTAGTCGCTTTCACACAGACGTTTGTATTCCAACGTTCTCCCTCCTTACACGGCAGGTTTATAGTTATCATCCTAACTTGAGTTTATATCCATAAACCTATCCTGTCAAGAAGGTGTCTGCAATTCTCCCGTATGCACAACGATCTGTGTTTTCCTTTGGGCAAAATTCCATTAGAAGCAGCCTTTTGAAAGCCGGGGCCCTGATTTAGATTTTTTGTAGTTTTCCCCTTGTGCACCTTTTGCGGCTTTCGCTTTTTATGGACCATACTTTTTCAAATATGACCAAGGCGCTTTAAACTTCAGCCGCATTTTGCAGCAAAAAAAGAGCCTCCCGAAGCGGGAAGCTCTTTTTTAGGCTGTGATCGTAGGATCAGCGCTTGCTGAATCATTTTACGGTTTTGAACCTGTATATTTCAGATTTTAACAATGCCTCGTTTTTCCCTTTTGTCAGGGTGTAAAAAGGTATGCATTTTCGCGCTTTTTCGGTACTTTTCATCTTTAAGCTATGAACACCATAAAGCGCTTTTTCGCCATGGAAACATTCTGTTGTATAAAATCTTACATAATATCCTGTCACATTCAAGGCGAAACATTAAAAAATTTATCTAGAACCAGTTATGACTTTATGAATTTTAGGAGTTATCTTTTGTACCAAGCGATCAGCCACAATACATATAATTACAATAACTACAGGAATAAAAAGGTATTGCAACAAAGCAGATACAGATGTGCGGGGAAGAATTTTAGCACATATTTTTTTGAAGGAACTCAATGTCATCTCATGTGCGGCATATATAAAAAACGTAGAAAATGAAAGCTTAAGCAAAATTTCTCTGAAACGTTTATTGGATGCGAGTTTTTCCGAACATCTTATCCAGAAAATAAAGCTTACCAAGAAAAAGATATGCTTGAATACAGGTATACGAATAAACATGACAATGATTGACATGAACATATATATCATTGTTATGATATACATGGGATATTTATCAAAAAATGAGAGTTTTATCCCTAATCTTACAACACATGCACCTAAGAAAAAAAACTGAAAAGCAACTTTACAAGGAGCAGGAATCGGATCGAAAATTATCCATAGCACGGTTACTATAAATGCGGGCTTTGCGAATTTATTTACAATCGCCCAAATCAAAGGGCTAAATAAAATTACAACCATCAAATCACGCATGAACCATAAGGGATAATCTTGGGGATATCGCGTTCCGATACCATAAAGTCCTAGCCACTCTTTCAAATTGCATTCTAAAATCGGTGTGTGCCTACCAGAAAAAAAGCTTTTCGTTAAATGAAAATTCTGAAGGAATAAAAAGATAATTATCCAAAAAGTGTTCCAAAACAAATAGGGAACTGCAAGCGTATGTATTTTATTTCGAAGAACATCAAACCAATTCCGTTTGTTCTTAAACAGCAAAATAGCAGATACCAAGAAAAAGAAAGGTACTGCGTAGCGAGCAACAACTTGTGAGATATAGTACTCGATGATCTCAACATATGGTGAGAGCTGGAAGCTCACATCTTGTCCATTGAACCGAATTGTATCTGTATAAGAATGGATGTATAAGACAAAAAGCACTGAGATAAATTTCAAGATATTTATTCTCACAGAATCCTCTTTCGACAAAGGATAATTGGTTCCTAAAGTAATTGTTTTCATTTATCTCCCCCCTCTTGTTTTTGATTGTATCATATCTCAAATAAATAGTAAACATACGCTTCCGCATTCATTCTAGATTCTTCTGTTGCTCGAATGAATTGCAACTATATAAAAGATCGTTTTGTCACCAAACTTTCTTTTTCTCCTTGTAAACCATGCTCTTGCGAGTGGGTGCAGGCACTGTCCTGAAATTTACACCTTATATACGAACAATCAAATACAGCTTTGCATCCTATGTGTACCTTATACTTAGTTGCCTAGAGCTGCGTAAGCCCCCTTAGGAAACGCAACATGGCTGCCATTGAATCCACCTCAATATTCGGAAGTTTAAAGCGAATCCCCCTTGCACGGTTATCAACCGGAGCAAGAGGGATCCCCTTTCGTTTTTTATGTGTGGTTTTATATCACAGCCCTCAAAAGGCCCCTGGTTTCTTTGACTGTTTCACTTATTCGAATAGAACGAACAGACTTTGCCGCTTTTTCTTTTCAGCAAATGCTTAAAATCACAATACCTGCGGAATACAGCAAAAATCCATCCTCTAACCGATTGGATAATTTCACATTCGGCAGCAGATGATCCAGGTGCTGTCATTCCATTCAAATAAAGCCTTCCTCCCAGTCTCGGCGTTCCTCAACACGCATCGCCCAATTTCGATAAACTGTATTCGGCAACCATATGCATACCCGTATTTTATTTATTTTCCAGTTCCTGGTTCAGTACACGCTGTATCGCAGGATGCTGATACAGTGCATTCAATGACTGGATAGTCCGGTCGATGTTTACGGCAATTTCCTGGATATCTTTGTCCTTGCGCACTACCAGTAATTTACCCAATTGCACATGCCTTATGATATTGTTTACTTGGCTCAACTTTTCCTTTAGGTTTGCGCCGTCGCGGCGGTCGTACTCTGCACACAAGTCCTCCATCTTGCGGTGATCTTCCATATCATCCATTACAGAGAACAGTTCTTCCAGCTGCTTTGGGTCATCCTGGAATTTTGTAAACAAGTGATTGAAACGCTTAATCGCATGCGTAGCGGAAATAGGCGGAGGCGTCAGGGTCACCAGCTCCACTCTGGGGCTATCTTCTCCCTCTTCCGGTTCCAGTTCCACATTGAGGCTGTAAAGACCGCACCAATAGTAAAAGCGTTTTGCTTTTTCCTCACTTTCGATGAAATGGCATGTATTTTCCATGCCTTGACCCTGCAGCTCACGGAACAGAGAATAAACCTGCTCTCGGTTGCCGTTGGTGTTCAGTTCATACTCATCTTCGCCGTTTTTTGATCCGTTCAATGCTCTCCTGCAGCATACGATACGCAGTGATGTCTCTTTTAACCTTTGCAGGAGCTGCACGGCCGTAGTCGGCAATTGTGGCATAAATCGTGCTTTCATCTGTATATCCCTGCTTTTTCAGGCGCTGGTAAGAAGTATAAAGCTTGTAGCCCTGGCGGTAAGCCTTCCATTCCTTGGTGCCGTTCATATGAATAGCAAACATTACGCTGTCTCAAATCTTCGCCGAATCAAAATAAGAGAAGCCCTCCAGTACCTTAACCTCTACATCCTGAAACAAATCAAAGTGGCGGATCTCGGGGTCGGCCAGCATAGTACGGATCGCCGTTACCCGAGTGTTCCCTTCAATCACCACATAGGGTGCACCATTGCCGGTCAGCGAAACTGCAAAAATCGGCTTCACCCTTCGATAGCCGCCCTTGCGCACGCTGTTGTAGATGCTCTTGGCATCCCCCTGCAGCAGGCTGCGGCACTGTTCCTGCGTTTTTTCGCTTTTGAGAGTTTCCGGTGCAGACGGCCCTCCGAAGGCAAGCCTTCGCTGCCAAGGATGCGGGGATTTGCCGGGTCCAACAGAATAAACTTGTCGAAATCTTCAATATTTCCGTTCAACAGATCACGCAAATCCAGCCGGTACTGATTTTCGTTGATTGCAGCGGTAATCACATAGGGATCATCTATCATGCTTACGCGATTCCCCAGCTTTGCCCTAGCCGCATCGATCTGTTTTTCGCTGCTATTAAAAATAAGTTCCAGCAAAGTCAGTGAAATCTCTTGCTCTTCGGCCAAACGCTTCTTCAGCTGCGAAAGAACTGCTTTGGTACAACGGAGCAGATCCGGATCCACCGTACTAGCTTCAACTCCCAGATACTTTTCCATCAGAGTTTCTTCCGAGGCATCGGCAATTTTCAGCTGCCGCGCCAGTGCCTCATAGTCTTCCCCAAACAAGGCTTTCAGCTGTGCGTCTTCCAACGGGCGGGACACTTTTCCATTGATGAAATTGGAGATGTATGAAGGGCTGACCTGTGCCCGCTGAGCCATACTGCGAACTGTGTCGCCATTCTGCTGCACCTTGCGCATTGCCTTTCGAATGAGATAATCATGATAGTTTTCCATAATTACAGTCCTCCTATTTAAATTGTGTTTTTTCAGAATTTTTATATCTTGCTTTCAGTTTACTTATTTGATAAATTGTATTTCTCCGGCTTCAGGCATTGTTGGAGCAGAGGGATCGTTAAGATCTGCAAACCGATACGCTCGGCATATTGTACCGCCTGTTTGCTGCAGGATCCTGTCGTAACATATTGGAGAACAACGTTATTGCAGTATGCTTCCGGCAAAATATGACCAAATTCTCCAAGCACCGCGCCATAGAACCCCTGAATATCCGGCCGGCCCTCCTTACAGCAGGCGTCATAGCGTTTTACTTGCCCTGCAATCAAGCGGGAAGGAAGCAGTTCCGATTGAGCCTGCGTAATTCCCCAGTAGTCAATTCCAAAGTCATCTTGGTTAGGCGTAATATGGATGTCTTGCGGCGCACAGCCGCATTCTTTCAAAATGCATCTGCAAATGTGATTCGCAAAGGAGTTGGGAGACATCTGCAACGCCTTCAGCCAAAACTGATAGGCAGGCGGATTCGGCATCCTTTGGGACACACCCATTCCCAAATCTTTCACCGGCAGCAATCCTTTGTTCAGTTCTGTTGTACACATTTTCCCAAGCTTGCTTTTCATACGTACAAGGTGCGACCAGTAACGCTCGGGCAATTCGTTTTCTTCCTTCTCCACCTTCTTTTCCACAAAATTATCCAGGTAATAGCAGCTGCCTAGCGGAAGCGAATCGCAAAAGAGCCTCCCAAACGGGAAGCTCTTTTGTAAATTCATGATATGGCATACCTGCAGAATATATTTGCAGATTTTAACCTCACTCAAAATCCAAACTGTACTTCGTTTTTTCATCCGCTGTATTCCGGACTTTCATCAAACAAATCAAAGGGAGTTTTCTTTTTTCATTATTGCCATAAGGCGCTTTCAACTTCAGCCGCATTTTGCAGCAAAAAAAGAGCCTCCCGAAGCGGGAAGCTCTTTTTGAAAAGCAATGATATAAAATCAGCGCTTGCTGAACTGGGGAGCACGACGGGCGCCCTTCAGACCGTACTTCTTACGTTCCTTCATACGAGGATCGCGGGTCAGGAAGCCAGCCTTCTTCAGAGCAGGACGCAGGTTCTCGTCATACTGCAGCAGAGCGCGGGACAGGCCGTGGCGGATAGCGCCAGCCTGGCCGGAAACACCGCCGCCGTTTACGCGGATAACCAGGTCAAACTTGCCCTCAACACCGGCAACAGCCATGGGCTGACGCACGATGAGCTTCAGGGTCTCGAGACCAAAGTAGCTGTCGATGTCGCGGTCGTTGATGGTGATCTTGCCGGTGCCGTTGTAAACACGAACGCGGGCAACGGAATTCTTACGACGACCAGTGCCGTAGAAATAAGGTTTTGTCTCGTACATAACTCTATTGCCTCCTATTAAAACTCGTATACTTCGGGCTTCTGGGCAGCGTTGTTGTGCTCAGCACCCTTGTAGCAGTGCAGGCGGGTCATAGCCTTTGCACCGATGGTGTTGGCGGGCACCATGCCCTTAACGGCAACGTACATAGCCTTATCGCTGTTCTCAGCCATCAGGGTCTTGTACTGGATCTCCTTCAGGCCGCCGATCCAGCCAGAGTGGGTGCGGTAGTACTTCTTTTCCAGCTTCTTGCCGGTCAGAACAGCCTTATCGCAGTTGATAACGATGACGTGATCACCGCAGTCAACGTTGGGGGTGAAGGTTACCTTATTCTTGCCGCGAAGCAGAACGGCAACCTGGGCAGCGACGCGGCCCAGGGGCTTGCCGGCAGCATCGATAACATACCACTTGCGCTCGATCTGGGCGGGTTTTGCCAGAGTAGTGCTCATATCGTGTTCCTCCTCGATTTTACTGCGCCCCACAGAAGCCGGAGCGCTGAAACGCTTTTATTTGCGTGATTTAACGCAAGATGAATTATATCGCATCGGGCAGGTTCCGTCAAGCACTTTTTCCGAATATTTTAACTGGCCCTTTTACAGCTTCGTTTTTCTTCTGTTTGCTCTGTTTTACTCCCGTTTTCTCAAACCCTATTTTCTATAAAAATTTTAAAAGGATTTGTGCATCCTGCCCGAAACTGTGGTATAATGGCCGAAAAGCCGCTGAATAAGCCGGGGAAAAAGCCAAAGCTGCCCCCGATTTCTGTATAAAAAAGGCATTTTGGGGCAAAACCCTCAGCGGCAGGTCTATACCAATTCCATTTCGGTTGTGGTATAATCTTTGAAGCTGTCTTATAATACATATATTAAGTAGAGGGGGAAATGCGATGAAACGGCTGGAGGGACTGATGCGCCGGGCCATTCAGGAATATGATATGATCCGCCCGGGTGACCGGGTGTGTGTGGGGGTTTCCGGCGGCAAGGACAGCCTTGCCCTTACCATCGGCCTTGCCCGCCTGCGGGAGTACATCGGCATCCCCTTTGAAGTGATCGCGGTGAGCCTTGACCCCCAGTTTGGAGGCAGGCCCACCGATTATTCCCGCCTGGAAGAGCTGTTTTCTTCCTACAACGTGCCGTTTCATGTGGTGCGCAGCAACATCGGCCATGTGGTGTTCGATGTCCGCAAAGAGCCCAACCCCTGTGCCCTGTGCGCCAAGATGCGCCGCGGCCTTCTGCACACCACTGCCCAGGAGCTGGGCTGCAACCGGGTGGCGCTGGGGCATCACCTGGATGATGCGGTGGAAACCTTTTACATGAACCTTTGGGGCGAAGGAAGGCTTGGCTGCTTTTCGCCGGTAAGCTGGCTTTCCCGCCGGGAGCTTTACCTGATCCGCCCCATGATCCTGGCAACCGAAAACCAGGTGCAGACGGCCGCCGCCAGCCTTTCGCTGCCGATTGTAAAAAGCCCCTGCCCGGTGGACGGGCGCACCAAGCGCCAGGACACCAAGGACTTTGTTACCGATATGTGCGCCCGGGACCCGGCCTTCCGCCAGAAGATGCTGGGTGCTCTGCGGGGCGCCGATCTGGACGGCTGGGGCCCGGGAAGCGACCCGATGGGCCGGTCCAAATAACTGTGAGGTGTTTTGATGGAATTCGAACAGCATTGCTGGGCTGAGATCGATTTGGATGCCCTGGTGCACAACTTCAATTTGATTAAGGAACACGCAGCCCCCGCCAAGGTCTGCGCAGTGGTCAAGGCCGGGGCCTACGGCCATGGGGACGATGTGGTTGCCCGGGAGCTGGAAAAGGCCGGAGCCCAGTGGTTTGCGGTAAGCTGCCTTGCCGAAGCGGTGCATCTGCGCTCCTGCGGCATTCAGGGCGACATCCTCATCCTGGGCCGCACCGACCCCGCCTGTGCCGCCCAGCTGTATGCCCATCGGCTCACCCAGGCCGTGTTCAGCCCGGAATACGCAAAGGCCCTGAGTGAACATTCCCGGCCGGAATACCCGGTCAGGGTCCATCTCAAGGTGGACACCGGCATGGGCCGCCTGGGCTTTGCCGCCCGCAGCGAGGAAGATGCCGCTGACTCGGTAAATGCGCTGGAAGGCTGCTTTGCCCTGCCCGGCCTTTCCGTCACCGGCATTTTCCAGCATTTTGCGGTGGCCGACAGCCACCTGCCGCAGGACATTGCCTACACGGACCGCCAGCATGAGCTGTTCCTTGAAGTGGTGGAAGAGCTTCGCCGCCGGGGCCATGAGCTTGCAACCGTACACTGCTGCAACTCTGCCGCCACGGTGGAGCACCCCGAATGGGGCATGGACATGGTACGCCCCGGCATCATCCTGTACGGCTGTGACCCCAGCAGCGATGTGCACATGGAGGGCATCAAGCCGGTGCTTTCTTTGAAATCGGCGGTGAGCCAGGTCAAGGAGCTTTGCGCCGGCCAGTCTTTGAGCTATGGCCTCAAATTCACCGCTCAGAAGCCCATGAAGGTGGCCACCCTGTGTGCCGGATATGCGGACGGCTACCCCCGTGCCTTGAGCGGGACTGGCATCTGTGCCCTGCACGGCCAGCCTGCCCCGGTGCTGGGCCGGGTGTGCATGGACCAGATGATGGTGGATGTGACCGACATCCCGGACGTACACTGCGGGGATGCGGCAGTCATCTTTGGCGGAGAAGGCCCCGCCGACTCCATCGACCGGGTCGCCCAAAAATCGGATACCATCCCCTATGAAGTGATGTGCGGCATTGCCCTTCGGGTGCCCCGCATCTACCTTCAGAACGGGGAGCCGGTGGCCGTGATCGACTATTTGAAATAACAGTGGGAGGAATTGCTGTGAACAAGATCCTGATCGTAGTGGACTATCAGAACGATTTCGTTTCCGGTGCGCTGGGCTTTGAACAGGCCGCCGCACTGGAAGGCCCCATTGCCCGGCGGGTGGAAAAAGCCCTTGCCGACGGCTGGAAGGTGATCTTCACCCGGGACACCCACGGTGAAGATTATCTCAACACCCGGGAAGGCCGGTTCCTGCCGGTTCCCCACTGCCTGAAAGGCTCCGAGGGCTGGCACCTGTACGGTGCGCTTTCGGCCTACGAAACAGGCAGTGACCCCCGCATCGCATTTGTGGACAAGCCCACCTTTGGCAGCGCCGAGCTGCCGGCCGCCGTTCGTGCCCTTTGCGGGGGCGAGCCAGAGGAGATCGAGCTTTGCGGCGTTGTTACCAGCATCTGCGTGGTTTCCAACGCAGTGGTGCTGCACACCGCCTTTCTGGAAAGCGTTCTTTCCATCAACGGCGCACTCTGCGCTGCTGTAAACCCGGCCGACCATGAAAACACCCTGAAGCTTCTGGGCGGCATGGGCTACAACCTGATTTAAAGCATCCGGCCCAGTTTGCGGGCCCACATTTACAGAACGCCCTTTGCGGGCATTTGGGAGGTAAACCCTTGGCAAGAGACAACATTCGCAACTTCTGCATCATTGCGCACATCGACCACGGCAAGAGCACCCTGGCCGACCGTATCCTGGAAAAGACCCACAGTGTGGACGAGCGCCTGCGCGCCGAACAGCTGCTGGACAACATGGAGCTGGAAAAGGAACGGGGCATCACCATCAAGGCCCGTGCCGTTACCATGAACTACAAGGCGAAGGACGGCAGATCCTATGAATTCAATCTGATCGACACCCCGGGCCATGTGGACTTTGGCTACGAAGTGAGCCGCAGCCTGGCCGCCTGCGAGGGCGCCGTGCTGGTTGTGGACTCCACCCAGGGCGTGGAAGCCCAGACCCTGGCCAACACCTACATGGCGGTGGAGCATGATCTGGAGCTGGTGCCCATCCTGAACAAGATCGACCTGCCCAGCTCTGAGCCGGACCGGGTGGCCCATGAGGTGGAGGATGTGATCGGCATCCCCTGCCTGGATGCTCCCCGTGTGAGTGCAAAGATGGGCATTGGCATCGAAGAGACCCTGGAACGGGTCATCACCGACATCCCCGCCCCCTCCGGCGATGAGGATGCCCCCCTGAAGGCCCTCATTTTTGACAGCGTGTATGACAGCTACAAAGGCGTTATTGTTTACATCCGTGTATTCGAAGGCCGTGTGAAGCCCGGCGACCGGGTGCGCATGATGGCCACCGGCGCGGAATTCGACCTGGTGGAGGTGGGCCACATGGGCGCCACCAACCTGATGCCCTGCGATGAGCTCTGTGCCGGCGAAGTGGGCTATCTCACCGCCAGCATCAAGACCGTGCGGGAGACCCGTGTGGGCGATACCGTTACCCTGGCCCAGCGCCCCACCCCCCAGCCCATGCCCGGCTACCGCAAGGTGACCCCCATGGTGTTCTGCGGCATTTACCCGGTGGACGGCGCCAAGTATCCCGACTTGAAGGATGCACTGGAAAAACTGCAGCTGAACGATGCGGCCCTGAGCTATGAGCCGGAAACCAGTGCCGCCCTGGGCTTTGGCTTCCGCTGCGGCTTTTTGGGCCTTCTGCACCTGGACATCATCACCCAGCGGCTGGAGCGTGAATTCGATCTGGACCTGATCACCACCACCCCCAGCGTTGAGTACCGCATCACCCTGACAAACGGCGAGGTGGTCATCATTGAAAACCCCAGCGCCTACCCGGACCCCAGCCTGATCGCCAAGCAGGAAGAGCCCTTTGTGGATGCGCACCTGTACACCCCCACCGAATATGTGGGCAGCCTGATGGACCTGTGCCAGGACCGCCGGGGCACCCTGGTTGCCATGGACTACCTGGACGAGAGCCGTGTGGACCTGCACTACGAGCTGCCGCTGGGCGAGATCGTTTACGACTTCTTTGATGCCATCAAGAGCCGCAGCCGGGGATACGCCAGCTACGACTATGAAATGAAGGGCTTCCGGGAAAGCAAGCTGGTCAAGCTGGATTTCCTGCTCAACGGCGACATGGTGGACGCCCTTTCCATGGTGGTGCACGCGGACAAGGCCTATGCCAAGGGCCGCCGCCTTGCGGAAAAGCTCAAGGAGAACATTCCCCGCCAGATGTTCGAGATCCCGGTGCAGGCTGCCATCGGCGGCAAGGTCATTGCCCGTGAAACGGTCAAGGCCATGCGCAAGGACGTGCTTGCCAAGTGCTACGGCGGCGACATCAGCCGCAAAAAGAAGCTTTTGGAAAAGCAGAAGGAAGGCAAAAAGAAGATGCGCCAGCTGGGCAGCGTAGAGCTTCCCAGCGAGGCCTTCACCGCCATCCTCAAGCTGGACGAAAACTGATATCAAAAAGCACCCGCTCAAAGGCGAGTGCTCCCTGTAATCAAATTTTTGAAAGATGCGGCACCGTTCCGTTTTGGGGCTATGCCGCATCTTCTTTTTTTCGCAATGAAACAGCAGGTGCCGGAAATTTCCGGCACCTGCTGATCTTTTTATGCCTTTCTGCAAAGCTTTCAGGCGAACTCACTGAACGGTTACGCTGTTTTACGGCTTTTGGTTTTACGGCTTTTGGTGAGAATAAACGGTCTGCCTGCTGAAACGGTGCCGACGCTTTCGCCCCAAAGCATTTTCCTTCTGAAGCCGAAGGCAAAATGAAAACGAATTGAAAAAAGCAGTGCCGGTATCTCATTCGATCTTCTTTCTTATTGGGAAACGGTATACAGCGAATAAAAGTATCCCTTTTGTCCCATCAGCTCATCAAAGCTGCCGGACTCTATGATTCTGCCGGATTTCATTGCCAAAATACCATCATATCTGCGAAGAAGATTTCCGTCCAAAGCATGGGTCACCACAATTCTTGTCATATCCGTAAGCTTCAAAATAGCGTCGCTGACCTGGCAGGCTGTCTGTGCATCCAAAGCAGCGGTGGCTTCGTCCGCCAGAAGGATCTGAGCTTTTCTCAGCAAACTTCTTGCAATGGAAATTCTCTGCTTCTCTCCGCCGGAAAGGTTGCAGCCATTTTCACCGCAGAGGTAATGCTCTCCTTTTTCAGACACCAAGGCCGACAATCCCGAGAGGCGGATCGCTTCATCCACCTGTGTTTTGGGAAATTCTTTGAACATTGTAATGTTGTTCCGGATAGAGGCATTGAACACAAAGACATTCTGCTGGATCACCGAAGTCGCATCGCATATGGATCTGCTGCTGATGTTCCGCAGCTCCTGGGCGTCAAAGTAAATGTTTCCATCATACTGGTCACAGCCCATGAAAAGGTTCAGAAGTGTGGACTTGCCGCTGCCGGACGCACCTACGACTGCATAGCTTTTTCCCTTTTTGAAGGAACAGCTGATGTCTTTCAGCACAGGCTTTTCCGGCTCATAAGCAAAAGATACATGGGAAAGGCGGATCTCCTGCTGTACCGGCTCCATAAGCTCTGAGCCCTGCTCCTTTGCATTTTCCTCAATAGCCGCTGCCAGTTTATCCACAAGCCCCAATGCAGCTTTACGCTTTGCAAGAAGCACCGGCAATGCACGGATGCCCATAATAAAAAGCCCGGTCAGATCCAAGTAGGCGATGAGTTTTCCGGGGGTGATCACATAGCCCGAAAGGGTCAAGGCGCAGCCAACAAGAAAAGACCCAAGCTGTGCTGCCACACCGGCAACAGCACTGAGCATATCAAGAAGGATATCGAGTTTTTCCCTGCTGCATTTGGCCTGCTCTGCATTGCAGCTGCTTTGGCCCACCACTTCTGCAATTTCTTTTTCTGCGCCAAAACTTTTCATAACAGAAAACCCGCCGAGCGCATCCTTGAGTGCCACAAGAAAGCTTGCGTTTTTGATTGAAACCTGCTTTTGCGCTTTTTCCAGCTTGTTGCCGGTAAAAACCGCTGCCAACACGGGCAGGATACAAAACCCCAAGGCAATCGCTGTCATAACAGGGCTGTACCAGAGCATCATCAGCGCAGACCCCATGAGAGCTGTGATGTTCATTGCGATTTCAAATTGAGCTTTCAGATAATCCGTCTCAATGGTATTGAGATCATTGGAAAAAACGGATAGGTAATCGGAAATTCTCTCTTTGCGGAAGGCGGCAAGATTTTTCCTTGTAAGCATTACAAAGGCATAATTCTTATACTGCACCACAGCCCTTTGTAAAAACTTCGGCTTTGTCCAGTAGTTGATCTGCTTGAAAAGGATGATCAGAAAAACGAGTCCACCCGTCAGCATGCCCAGTTCTGCAAGAGATAAAGAACCCGGCACTTTGGAAACGGCATCCAGCATCTGCTGCATCAGCCAGGTAATGCCAAAATTCAAGCCGATGGAGCAAACAGCGATCCCCATGGCGATCCAGTAAGGAACATGATTTCCTTTGTAGAATTGAGAAGTATATTCTTTTCGCAGGTTATGTTTCATTGCAAATTTCCTCCCAGAGCTTCAGAACCGGCTCATCGTTTCCATCCGCTCCCTCCTGTAAGACGCTCAGGACCGTATCCATAGCGGTGCTGCCAATATTGTCATACGACACTTTTGGCTCTGCCTTGCCGCAGTATCGAATATTCTGACTGCTGTAATTGGGGCATTGGTCAAATTCGATTGCGATCTGCCGAGCTTTTCTCAGGCATTTTTTCGCATTTTCCGCTTCTCCGATCCTCTCATAGCTGGCCCCGCACAAAACAAGCAGCAATGCCTTATCCTTGTCCAAATAGCTTGTCCCTTCTGCTGTCTTAAGGC
This sequence comes from Allofournierella sp., assembly GCA_020025635.1. GTDB lineage: Bacteria > Bacillota > Clostridia > Oscillospirales > Ruminococcaceae > JAHHRU01. The sequence goes on along the minus strand of JAHHRU010000010.1, from coordinate 29,266 downwards.
CATCCAGGTATCGGGTCATCCATGTGAGTATCCCGATCGCAGAAGGGTAGTCTTCCTTCTCGAAGAATAAGTTGGTAAAACCAATCACCACACGATACAAACTGCCCGTACAGCGAAGCAAAGTGCTGGTCAGATAAGGAATCGCCTCCTGGCGCCTGTGGGGATCGGCTGCCAGCTCATGACCGATAAGGTCATCGTTAACACCGCAGGGATTGTTCTGCTTGAGCTGCTCCATCCCCTTATCCCATGCGCCCAGATTAAGATAAGCAATGGCAATGTCCCGGTGGATCTCCGTTTCGCTGAGCTTCGGGTCTGTGTTCTGATCGATCAGTATGCAGGCATGGCTCAAAAGCTCGATCGAACGGATGATGTGTGTCCGATCCTCTGTTTCGATGCTTGCCAGATGATACAAAACGCCGCTGTGATAAACGATCTCAAAGTCGTTTGGATACCGGCGCAGCCATTTTTCCACTTTCTCCCAGCAGCATTCGTAGGACTTCTCCAGTTTGATTCGCTTTAATTCTTGCAGGATGCGGTCACGGTCGCTGGAGTACATCCGATATCCCACCAGTGCATCCACAGAAACGCCGAAGAAACTGGCGATTTCCATGATCACTTCAATATCCGGTGTAGAAATTGACTGCTCCCATTTATAAACAGCACCAGCAGAAACCCCCATCGCTTCTGCGAGCTGCTCCTGAGTAACATGCTGTTCTCTGCGCAGTGCTTTAATGTTTTCTGAAAAGTTCGTTTTCATTTGGGATCACCTCCATGTTTCTGGAATGATTGTAACACGAAAAATTCCATCACGGAACTGACCACCCGGATGAATTGAATGGGTTTTTTCCAACTTCCAGCAGGGTTCCTGATGTGCAGTATCCAGCTGTACCGGATGGATTTGCTGATCCCGAATATTCCTGCCCCCCTGTAATTTCATTGTGTTTTCATTTTACGGCAGCTGTGTCAGACATACGAATGTGCGCTTATAGATAAAAAAATTTCCGAGGGCGGTTCGGTTTTGAACCTTCCTCGGAATTTTTTGCTTGATGCTGCACTGCACTGCCGGATCGAAGCATTTTTCCTGTTTTCAGAATTACCTTCTTATCCGGCATATGCAAATGAGCGGGTGTTTTCTGTTTTATTTCTTTTCACCACACGTTCCAGCGCAGCACAAAGGCGCACAGGTACAAGGGCGAAAGCACCAGACAAAGGATGGTCAGCGCAAGATCCCGGCTTTCCCTGTCCGCCGCCAAAGCCGCCGCCAGGGGCACCGGCAGCAGGCCGATCAGGTAGCGGGGCGCGCTGAGCAGCCAGGTTGCCCCCATTGCCGCGGTATAATAGGCAAGGAACCAGGCCGTATAAGAGGGCCGCATTTTGCGTGCCGCACCGATCATAAGCAAAAGCCCGCCGAACAGCGCCGCCAGGTTGGGGATCCACAGCCCCCAAAGCTCCGGGCTGTGCGGCCCGGAAACGACCGCGTTTTCCAGCTGATAGGCTGCCGTATTGAAAAACCAGCCCATCTGCTGATGCCAGTGGTCCCGCTGATACACCATGAACTGGAACGCATTGCCCGAAACCTTCCAGTTGATCAGGCAGTAAACGCCAAAGCCCGCCGGCACCAGCAAAAGGCCTGCGCATCGGCGCAGAAAACGCTTTGCATCCTTTTCCCGGCGCAGAAGGGCCAGCGCTTCCAGCAAAAGCACCACCAGCAGCGAAAGCCCCGGTGAGCGGGTAAAGGCCGCATAGCCGCCGAAAAAGCAGCCCAGCACCCAGCGGCCGGTGCGGGCGCAGTAGATGCAGGCCGCACAAAGCAGCAAAAACAGGCTTTCGCTCATGGGGGCGGCAAAGAAAAACGCACCGGGCAAAAGCACCAGATATTTGAGCGCCCGCAGAGCCGTTTTGCGGCTGTGATCCAGCCGCAGCAGCCGGTAGATCACACATCCCGCCCCCGCAAACGAAAGATGGGACACCAGCAGCCCGGAAATCAGGGTATTCCCCACCACTTTATCCACAAGGCCGATCAGGACCGGATACCCGGGCAGGAACACCAGCTGCACCACCCGGCCCCACTCCCCTTCGGAAAGATAGCCCTCCCGGGCGATGTCCAGATAGTGCCGGCTGTCCAGGTTTGTCCAAAAGGAAAGGTCGGCCCAAAAGCTTTCGGCATCGCCCAAAAGGGTGCGCAGCCAGAAAACCAGCAGCAGAGTGACGCCCTCGGCCAAAAGCAGCGAAACAAAGATCTTTGCCATCAGAAACGGCGGCTCCCGGCCTTCATCGGGCGGCAGAACAGGTTTTGGGCAGAACCATTGGTCCGTCCACGCCGGCACAAAGCGCAGGCCCACCAGAACGAACAGCTCGGTGCACACCAGCGCAGCCACCCAGCCGTAAAGCGTTTTTCCGGTGCCGCTGCCATAAAAGAAAACAAACAGCAGCGCTGCCGTGAGCACACCGGCCGCTGAAAGGGCCCGGTTCCAAATCTTCTGTTTTGAATATTTCATGGCACAGCTCCCCTTTCCGCCTGCTTGGATCTTCTTTTTTTAGGATACACCTGAATCCTGAACTTTTCCGCCTGATTTTCCAAAGAAAAAGAAAAGATTTCGGTAAAAAAAGGAGCGGAGCGGCTAAAAAGCCGGTCCGCTCCTTTTAAAAATGCTTTTCGGGACATTTTTATAAAAAACGCCCGCCTTGCCGTCTGCGACAAATCAAAACCTACCGGTGTGGCAGGTGGGTGCCCTGTGTCCGGGTTTCCGCTCCCTTCTTCCGTAGGCCTGTGCATGCACAGGGCGGGAGGTCTGCAGTCCGCCGGCCAACATCCGGGCTCCCTTGATTTGATTAGTAGGATTAAATATAAGCCGCAACAAATCGAACAAGGCAGGATGTTTTTATTTACTTTTCAATGTCAAAGAACTCGCTCAGGCGCTGTTCAAACAGGGCGCTCACCTTTTCCAACTCGGCTTCATCTTCCACAATGTCCATGAATTCGCCCTCAGCGTCCTCACCGACACGCATCAGCAGCAGCTCCAGGTCTGCGTTCAGCAGATCCTCTTCGTCCTCCACATAGGGGACCAGGGCCATGTAATGCACGTCGTCCAGGTCAGCTGCATCGATCACCTCGAACACATGCTCTTTGCCTTCCTCATCCTCCAGAGTGATGAGGTCTGCTTCGTATTCTTCCTGCTGGGCAGGCTCTTTGATGTTTTCAGCCATAATCGGTCTCCTTATATTTCTAACTCCGCCGGAGTGTCTCTCTTGTGTCCATCTAAAGTTTAACCTGTTTTTTCTTCTCCGTCAAGATATTTTTCGCAAAACCGGCGGTCCCAAAAGTTTTCCATTTGCCGGGTGCTTTTTTTGCTTTGTTTTATGCTATAATATATGTCAAACTACGATTTTTATACCCGAAGGAGGGTGTGTTTTGAAAAAGATTCTTTGCATGCTGCTTTCCGCTGTGCTGTTTGCAGGCCTTTTTGCCGGCTGCGGCGGCGAGGCCGACGGACGCCCTAAAAAGAAAGCTGTCAAGCGGCCGGAAATCGAAACCGACTATCCGCAGCTGGCGGGCCCCAAGGAGGGGGACCCCATTGCTGTTTTCGATACCTCTCTGGGAGAGATCCGCGTGGTGCTTTTTCCACAGCAGGCCCCCATGGCCGTTGAAAACTTCACCGGCCTTTGCGAAAAAGGCTACTACAACAACACCAGCTTCCACCGGGCAGTATACGGCTTTGTGGTGCAGGGCGGCGATGCTTCCGGCACCGGCCACAAGGGCAGCACCATCTGGGATGCCCCCTATCCGGCCGAATTTTCCCCGGCACTGCGGCATTTTTCCGGTGCCCTGTGTGCCGCCACCAGCCCAAAGGACCCGCTTTCCACCGCCAGCCAGTTTTACTTTGTCCAGTCCCTGCCCAAAAAGATGGATGATGAACTGCGCCAGCGCATGACCGAAGCGGGCACCGACCCCGCCGTGCTGGACCTTTACGATGAGGTGGGCGGCCTTGGATATCTGGATTACACCGACACCGTGTTCGGTCAGGTCTATCAGGGCATGGATGTGGTGGATGAGATCGCCCGCCTGGAAACCGATGAAAACGACCGGCCCCTGGAAGAGGTGCTGGTGAACAGCGTGACCGTTTCCACCTTCGCCCCCTGACCGACCCTCAAAAAGGAGGACCCAATGGATATTTCCAGCATTGAGCACGCCACACGCAAAATCGGAAGAGGCATCCTGACCCGCACCTTTTTCTTTGTGGTATCTCTGATCATTCAAATCAGCATCCTGATCGGCATCACGGTGGCCTTGGGCCGCTATTCGGTTGTTGCCTATGTGATGCTGCTGGTGCTCAGCGGCGCTGCGGTCATCACGCTGCTGGACCGGGACAACATCAACCCGGTCTACAAGCTGATGTGGGTGGTCATCATTCTGATCATGCCGCCCATGGGTGTTATCTTTTATCTGTTCTGGGGCCACCAGAACACCGCCAACCGGCACGCAAAGCGCATGGCGGCCATCCGCTGCCGGTGCACCCGTTCGCTGCCCCAGCAGCCGGAGCCCATGCACCGGCTCCGGGTTGCCGACCGGGGCCTTGCCCGGTGCGCCACCTACCTTTCCCGAGTGGCCGGCGCTCCCCTTTATGCTGACACCCAAAGCCGGTATTTTGCCTGGGGTGAGGATTTCTTCCCCTGCTTTTTGGAGGAACTGAAAAAAGCAAAGAAGTTCATCTTCATGGAATACTTCATCATCCATCCCGGCTATATGTGGGACACCACCTTAAAGCTTTTAAAGGAAAAAGCCGATGCCGGCGTGGATGTGCGCATTTTGTACGACAGCTTCGGCTGCATGTTCACCCTGCCGGAGGATTATGACCGCAGGCTTCGGGAAATGGGCATCCGGTGCTATAAGGTCTTCCCGCCCCGGTTTTCCACCTATCTCTCCGACTACACCATGCTCAACCACCGGGATCACCGCAAGATCACCGCAATCGACGGCAATGTGGCCTTCACCGGAGGGCTCAATTTTGCCGATGAATACATAAACCGCAAAAAGCGGTTCGGTGTCTGGAAGGATACCGGCCTGATGCTGCGGGGCACCGGCGCTTATGGGCTCACCAGCCTGTTTTTGGAAATGTGGGATTTCGCATCCGGCGAGCATTCGGACCCGGCCGACTATGCCCCTACCCTTCGCTATTCGGCCGATGGCCTTGTGCAGCCCTATGGCGACAGCCCGCTGGACGATGAAAACGTATCGGAAAACGCCTATTTCAACATTTTGCAGCAGGCCCATGACTATGTTTACATCGCCACCCCCTATCTGGTGGTGGACAATGAAATGATCACCTCGCTGAGCCTTGTGGCCAAAAGCGGGGTGGATGTGCGCATCATTACCCCCGGCATCCCGGACAAGCCCTATGTTTACTGGGTGACCCAAAGCTATTACCCGGTGCTGCTGAAGGCCGGTGTGCGGATCTTTGAGTATACGCCTGGTTTTATTCACGCAAAAATGTACGTTTCGGATAACAAAACAGCGGTTGTGGGCAGCGCAAATATGGACTACCGCAGCCTGTACCTGCATTTTGAAAACTGCTGCAGCTTTTACGGCGGCCAGATGGTGCAGGATGTGCGCAATGACCTTGAAGAATGCATGGCGGTGAGCCGTGAGGTCACCTTGGAGGACACCCGCAGCACCCCCTTCTTCAAACGCATTCTGCAGGTGTTCCTGCGCTTGTTTGCCCCGCTTTTGTAACAGCTTTGAAGGAGAACTGCATCCATTATGAAAATCGTTGTTATCGACAGCCAGGGCGGCGGCTTTGGCCGCAGCCTGATCGAAAAGCTGCGCCTGGCCGGCTGCAATGAACAGATCATTGCCGTGGGCACCAATGCCATGGCCACCAGCGCCATGCTTCGGGCCGGGGCCTCCGCCGGGGCAACCGGCGAAAACGCGGTGATCGTAAACGCCGGCCGGGCCGACATCCTGGCCGGCCCCATCGGGCTTGTGATCGCCAACAGCATGCTGGGTGAATGCAGCCCGGCCATGGCTCTGGCTGTGGCCGACAGCCCGGCCAAAAAGGTCCTGATCCCTTCCAGCAAGTGCTGCATCAGCATTGCCGGGCTTCCGGATCTGCCTTTGAACGATTACATTCAGGATGCGGTCACACGCATCCTGGCCCTTCTGTGACCGATGGTTTTGCACAGCCGTTCCGCTGATTATGACGGACGGCTGTTTTTTTACCCCAAATATAGTTTGAATATCAAAATACATTGACAATTCCCGTAAGGCCCGCTATAATCAATTTTGTTTGAACTTAAAACTATTTTTTCAAAAAGCAGCGAGGTGATCTTGTGAACGAGTCTGAACGGGACATCAACCGTTTTCTGGTGGAGGTATTCAACGATGTGCTGCATCTGGAAGAAGCCAGCCTTGCTCATGGGCCCTGCAAAAATCTTTCGGTGAGCGAGCTGCATGTGCTGGAAACGGTGCAGAACAGCGGAGAGGACCCCAGCATGAGCGAACTTGCCGCAAAGCTGCGGGTAACGGCCAGCACCCTGACCATTGCCGTTAAAACGCTGGAACAAAAAGGATACCTCATCCGCCAGCGCAGCCAGCAGGACCGCCGCCGGGTCACCGTGCACCTGACCGAGCGGGCCGGTGCGGCGCTGGACCACCATACCGAATTTCATCAGCATCTGGTGAACGGGGTCTGCCGCAACTTGGGCCCGGAAGAAACCCGGGACCTGGTCCGTGCCCTCAACAACCTGCATGATTTTTTCACCAGTCTTTGAGACACACAGCGAAAGGAGCTCAAATATGATCCGCATTTTAACCGATTCCACTGCCGACATCCTGCCTCATGAGGCTGCGCGTCTGGGTCTTGAACTGGTTCCGCTTCAGGTGACCTTTGAGGACGGCATCAGCTACCGGGACGGCCTGGACCTGACCCCGGATGAATTTTACGCAAAGCTGGAAGCCTGCAAGGAGCTTCCCACCACAAGCCAGCCCAGCCCCGGCCTTTTCCTCACCCATTTTGAGGCCGCCCGGGACGATGGCGATGAGCTGATCGCCATCCTGCTTTCCAGCCGGCTTTCCGGCACCTGCCAGTCGGCCCGGATCGCTGCCGCCACCTGCGGCTATGAGGGCATCCATATCGTGGACAGCCTGAACGCCACCCTGGGCCTTCAGCTGCTGGTGCGGCTGGCTCTGCGCATGCGCTGCGAGGAAAAATCCGTTGACCAGATCGTGAGCACGCTGGAAAAAGAAAAAAACCGGGTCCGGATCCTGGCTGTGGTGAACGATTTAAAATATTTCCGCAAGGGCGGCCGGCTTTCCGGTGCGGAGGCCTTTGCCGGAAGCATTCTGGGCATCAAGCCCCTGGTGGTCCTACGGGAGGGCAAGGTGAGCCTTGCGGGAAAAGCCCGTGGTATGCCCGGCGCTTATGTGCAGCTGTTCAAAATGCTGGACGCCGAGGGCGGCATCGACCCTGAAATGGGCTGTCTTGTGGGCTACACGGCCCACCGCCGTGCCGCAGAGCCGGTGACCCGGTATCTCACCTCAAATCTCGGCCTTGCAGAGCCTGCCTGCAAACACATCGGAACCGTTGTGGGCACCCATACCGGCCCCGGGGCCGCCGGCATTGCCTTTTTTGTAAAAGGCGGGCAATAAACGCCAAAAGGCGTGCAGCTTTCCCAAAAAGAGAGCCGCGCGCCTTTTTTGACTTATCCCCCATATCCGGATATAATGAAGCCAACATCCGTTTCACACAAAAGGAGGCTTTTTCCATGAACATCACCTGGCTCGGCCATTCCTGTTTCCTGTTGGAAGCAGACGACTATCAGATCCTTTTGGACCCCTTTGAACAGGTGCAGGGCATGGCTGACATCCACACACAGGCCCATGAGGTCTTTTGCAGCCATGAGCACTTCGATCACGCCTTCCGGCAGGGGGTAACGCTGCTGAGCCCCCGCCCTTCCCCGTTCACTGTGCGTGAGGTCGAAAGCATGCACGATGACCAGCAGGGCCGTCTGCGGGGCAAAAACACCATCCGCACCTTCACCGCCAAAGGGCTCACTGTGGCGCATCTGGGAGATCTGGGCACAGCGCTCAGCCCAGAGCAGGCAGCTGCCATCGGCCCCTGTGATGCGGTTTTGCTGCCCATTGGCGGCACCTACACCGTTGACCCTGTGATGGCAAAAGCTGCGGCAGAGGCCCTTTGCGCCCGTGTGGTTATCCCCATGCACTACCGCAGCGGCGAAAAAGGCTTTCCCGAGCTTTGCACGGTGCAGGACTTCACCCGGCTGTTTCCAAAGGAAGCTGTGCATTGTTACAACACCCCTTCCCTGGAGCTTGGGCCAGACACCCCTGCTCAGGTGGCCGTTTTAAAAATGCCGTAAACAAAAAGGCTGTGTGAATGTTCGCACAGCCTTTTTTCGATTTGCTTTGAAAGCTGAAAAAGCGCTTACTGCTTGTTCTGACGCTTTTTCTCGTTTTCCATCATCTGGCTTGCAACCATATCCATCTGCTCTTCCATCTGCAGATTTTCAACCAGGCCGCTCTCAACCAGACCTTCGTAATCGCTCTCACCCTTGAAGGCAGCCTTCAGCATGATGGGAGTGAACACAGCGCAGCACACCACCAGGATGATGATGGGGCCGAAGAAGATGGGGTTGACCACATTCATTGCCATACCCTTGTTTGCAACGATCAGCGCAACCTCACCACGGCAGGCCATGCCGCAGCCGATCTGCACGCACTGGCGGCCCTTGAAGCCGAACATTTTTGCGCCCAGGCCGCAGCCGATGAGCTTGGAGCCGATGCCGATGATGACCAGCAGAACGGTGAACACGACCAGGGTCACATCCATCTTGGGCAGGGTCACCTTCAGGCCCAGGTTTGCAAAGAACACCGGGGTCAGCAGCAGGTAAGACAGGGGGCTGAACTTGCTGGAAGTATATGCTGCCTTGGGGGTGGTGGTGACGATCAGGCCGGCAGCAAAAGCGCCGATGATGTCAGCCACACCGAACCACTCTTCTGCGGCATAAGCCATGAAAAGGCAGAGCACGAATGCAAAGATGGGATAGCGGTGCAGGTTCCGGTCGCGGACCTTGGTCTCGTACCAGTTGCCGAACTTGCTGACCACAACGCCCATAACACCGGCAAACACAAAGAACAGAACGATCTTCAGCAGCACAACGCTGATCTTGACGCCGGTGCCGGCCAGGCTGGTAACCATGGTCAGGCAGATCAGGCCCAGCACGTCATCGATCAGGGCAGCGGCCAGGATGGTGTTGCCCACCTTGGTGGAAAGCTTGCCCAGCTCTTTCAGGGTCTCGACTGTGATGCTTACAGAGGTAGCGGTCAGCACAGTGCCCAGGAACAGGTCCTGCAGCATCTTGTTGCCTTCCATAGCCAGTTCGCCGGTATTGAAGAAATACATCAGGCCGGCGCCCATGCCCAGCGGGATCAGAACGCCCGCCACAGCAATGATGAAGCCGGCCTTACCGGTCTGCTTCAGTTCGTTGATATCGGTGCCCATGCCTGCATTGAACATGATCACCACAACACCCAGCTCTGCAACCTGAGTGAGGAACTCATTGGGCTGGATCACACCCAGAACCGCCGGTCCAAGCAAAAGGCCGGCCACGAGTGCACCCACGACCTGGGGCAGCTGGAGCTTGCCGGTAAGCATGCTCAGTGCCTTGGTGGCCAGAAGGATCAGTGCCAGATCCGCAAGATAAGTGTATGACATCTCTAAAATCTCCTTCTCTCTGGATTGCCGGCACTCCTGCCGGCATCAAATATTTTTCTTTTTAACAGAAGGATATTATAATCAGTTTATCTGCAAATAGCAAGTGACAAATCCAGCCTTTTGGGGATACTTTTACATCTTTATTTTGCCTTTTCGTTTTTTGTCAGATGCCACAAAAACGCCGTCTCTGTTTTGTTAAATATTCCACATTCCTTTGAAAAGCCGATCGGCAGACCTTTTTTTCGGCTTTTTTTCGGCTTTTATTTTGGGTTTCTTCCGGTGATTTTTGGGGAAAGAACAGCCCCCTCTCTGCCAAAAACAGGAAAGCTCCGGCTGCATGGTGCGGCCGGAGCTTTGGGTCATTTCAACGCTATTTTAAATACATTCAGTTTATTTTATAAAACAAATTACAATTCGTTTTTGAATGCACGCTGAATGGCCAGCAGTACACCAGCACGGCTGGCGGCAAAGTTCAGGCCGCCCTGTAAGTAGGCAGTGAACGGCTCACGCAGCGGGCCGTCACAGCTCAGCTCGATGCTGCTTCCGCTGGTAAAGGCACCGGCGGCCATGATCACTTCATCATTGTAACCGGCCATTGCATAGGGCTCGGGGGCCACGAAGCTGTCCACCGGGCTGCCGGCCTGAATGCCCTGGCAGAAGTCGATCAGCGCCTCGGGGTTGCCGCAGTCAAAGCTGGTCACGATATCGTTGCGGGGGTCGGTATAACGGGGAATGGGGTTTTTGCCCATCAGTTCCAGCAGGCAGCTGGCGTAGATGCTGGTTTTTACAGCCTCGGCGGTAACGCCGGGAGCATAGTAAAGGCCCAGATACATCTGGCGCAGGCTGTCCAGTGTGCTGCCCAGCTCACGGCCGGTGCCGGGGCAGGTCAGGCGATGGCCGCACAGCTCCACCAGGTCGGCCCGGCCGGCCACATAGCCGCCGGTGGGCGCAATTCCGCCGCCCGGGTTTTTGATGAAGCTGCCCACGATCAGGTCAGCGCCTGCGGCAATGGGCTCACGGGTCTGGGTGAATTCGCCGTAGCAGTTGTCCACCATCACAATGATATCCGGATTGGTGCTGCGGGCAGCCTTGATGACCTTTTCGATGGTTTCCAGGCTGAATGCGGGCCGGCTGGAATAGCCGCGGCTGCGCTGGATGTGGCACACCTTGGCGCCGGGGGCTTTCTTTGCAATGTTCTCATAATCCGGTTCGCAGCCGCCCAGCAGCGGCACTTCGTCGTATTTTACGCCGTACTCGGCCAGAGTTCCGCAGCCCTTGCCCGCATCGCCGATGCCGATCACCCCTTCCAGGGTGTCATAGGGGCGGCCGGTGGCAGCCAGCAGGGTATCCCCCGCCCGCAGCAGGCCGAACAGGGCCACTGTGAGGGCATGGGTGCCGGAAAGAAAATGGGAGCGGCAGAGCGCATCCTCTGCGCCCACCACCTGTGCAAACACCTGATCCAGCTTGTCACGGCCCGCATCATCATAACCATAGCCGGTGGTGCCCACTAGATGGTTTGCCGCCACATGGTTTTCGGTGAAGGCTTTCAGCATTTTCACCTGGTTGTAATCCCGGATGGCCTCCACCTTTTCAAACTCCGGCTTGCAAAGCTCCATAGCCTGTTTGTCCAGCTCCAGCAGCCGGGAAGAAAAATCATAAAACTGCTCTAACATTCTGTTGCATCCTTTTCTTTTGATCGTATTTTGAATTTTTAAAAACATTCGTCTGGGGCCGCTGCCTTCTGGACAAAGCCGGCAGGCTCAAAGCCCATGGCCTGATAAAACGCTTCCCTGCCGGGGGCGCATTCCAGTGTCACAGTGTATCCGTCACCGCAAAGGCTTTGGCCAAGCTGCGCCACAAGGCTTCGGCCCAGGTGCCGCCTGCGGTACTCTGGGTGGGTATATACAGCTGAAAGCAGCGCAAGCTCTTCATAAAGCCCATACGCCCCTGCCGTTGCAGCAAGCCCCTCTTCGGCTTCGGCCGCCCAGACACGGGCAAGCCCCCGGTTGCACAAAGCGCAGCTGTCCGCATAGAAATTGTCTCTTGCCTGCGGGTCAAACCCGGGCTGCAAAGCCACAAGCCGGGCTGTCTGCCAAAGGCTTGGCTCACGGTTCAGCCAAAAGCCCTTTGGCAGCTCTTCTGCCCGGGCACTTTTGCCCGGTTTTTGCTGAAAAACAGAAAGCTGTTCCTGCTGCTGCCAGCCCTGCGGCAAAACAGCCCCGGCATTTGCGGTGAGCCGGCTCACCCCCATCACCTTCAAAAGCAGGGCCAGCTGCTCGGGGCAGGCGCTGCCGGCCATCCACGCAGAGCTCCCCCGCACCGCAAGCGCAAAGGGCGGCTCCTTGGATCCGCCGGTGTAAAAGCTCCAGCCGCTGCCGGGCACCGTTTCAAAGGCTGTTAAGCGGCTGCCCAGCATGCATTCCACCAGGCCCATGCCGCCGTTCAGGGCGCTTTTGTATCGGTGTACGGCTTTGGGGCCCTCCACCCGCTGGATCACAGAGCGTTCACCAGCTGCTTATAGTGGCGGCCCCGAACCTCAAAGTTGGGGTAAAGGTCAAAGCTGGCCGATGCGGGCGACAGGGTCACAATATCGCCGGACACCGCTGCCCCGCGGGCTTTGTTCACCGCATCCTGCATATCCTCTGCGTGCAAAATGGTCATGCCGCACCCTTCAAAACCCGGGCAGGCACGCAGGGCCGCCTCGATCTTGGGCCCGGTTGCACCCATCAGCACCAAAACCTTCACATGCTCCACCAGCTCGGGAGCAAGCGGCTCATAGGGGATGTTCTTATCGTAGCCGCCGGCGATCAGGATGAGCTTCTGCTCAAAGCTGCGCAGGCCCGCAATGGTGCGGGTGGGGCTGGATGCAATGGAGTCGTTATACCAGCGCACGCCGTCCAGGGTGCGCACCGGCTCGATGCGGTGCTCCACGCCGGTGAAGCTGCTGCCCACCTGACGGATGGCCTCCACCGGCACACGGCCCCAAACAGCCGCCGTGGCCGCCAGCAGGTTTTCGATGTTGTGCAGGCCCGGCAGCTTCACATCCTGTTTGTCCAGCACCGGGGTCACCACGCCGTTCTCTGCCATGCAGAGCATCCCATCCTCCCGAAGGAAGGCACCGTTGTCGGTGGTGTGCAGCCGGGTGAACCAGCACTGGCTGCCCTTGCAGTCTGCCTGCATGCTGCGGGTGATGTCGTTTTCATAGCCCAGAACAGCTTTGCAGGTGGAATCCTGATACAAAAGGATATTGCGTTTTGCATCCACATACTCCTGCATATCCTTATGGTGATCCAGATGATTGGGGGTCACATTGGTGACCACGGCCACCTTGGGGCTGCGGCGCATGCTGATCAGCTGAAAGCTGGACAGCTCCACCACCGCCTGATCCTCCGGGCGGATCTCATCCAGGATGGGCAGCAGCGCCCGACCGATGTTTCCGCCCAGGTGCACGGTGCGGCCTGCGGCCTCATACATGGCGGCGATCAGGCTGGATGTGGTGGTCTTGCCGTCTGAGCCGGTGATGGCGCAGATCTCGCAGGGGCAGTACTCAAAGAACAGCTCCATTTCGCTGGTCACAAGGCTGCCTGCCTGAATGGCCTGCTGCAGTGCAGGCGCATAAAATTCAAAACCGGGGGTGCGCATGATCACATCCTGATTTTGAAGCCCCTCCAGATAGTTTTCGCCCAGTGAGAGGGCGACCTTCTCTTCTTTCAGGACTTCGGCATAATCGCCGAAATCCTCCAGCTTTTTTTTATCGCAAAGGGTGACCAAAGCCCCCATTTCACAAAACTGACGAATGAGCGTTTTATGGCTCACACCTGCGCCGATAAAGGCGATCTTTTTTCCTTTGATGAAGTCAGCCAACCGCTGCCGATCTTTCTGCATATTCAACCCGGCCCTTCCTTGCTTCATGATCTGTTTTTCCGGGCCAAAAAAGCCCGGTGCTTTCTTATTATAGTCAGTTTTTTGGCCCGGCGCAACAAACAAACCGGTTTTGCAGCCAAAAAGCCCCGAAAACCGGGCTTTCGTTTGTGTTTTCCGTATTTTTTTGCTATGATATAAAGGGGTGGGATATGATTTTCTTATCCCACCTTGTTTTTGATAAACGAGGTGACTCTTATGCGTAAATTCTGGGCAGCCCTTCTCTGCTGTCTTTTTGCTCTCTGCTTTCTGAGCGGCTGCGGCAGCCAGATCAGTTTTACCTGGATGGTGGACAAGGTGCCCGCCAATCTGGACCCTCAGCTTGCCATTGACGGCTCGGAGCTGGTGGCCGTAACGAACCTGTACAGCGGGCTTGTGCGTCTGGATGAAACCGGCACCCCGCAGCCGGAATGTGCGGAAAGCTGGGAGATCTCAGCGGACGGCAGGACCTATACCTTTCAGCTCAAAGCCGGGCTCTCCTACGAAAAGCTCAAGCATCATGATGCGGAATACACGCTTACTGCGGATGATTTCGTCTTTGCCTTCCAGCGGATTTTCGACCGGGAAACCCAAAGCCCTTACACGGTTGCCTTCTCCGCCCTTGAAAACAGTTCGGATGTGCTGGCAGGTTCCCTTTCTGCGGACAGTCTGGGCGTAAAAGCCCCGGACCCTTCCACTGTGGTGTTCGCATTGGAACGGGCCGATCCCCAATTTCTCAAAAAGCTGGCTCTGCCGGGTGCCATGCCCTGCAACCGGGAATTTTTTGAAAAGACCCGGGGTGCCTATGGGCTGCCCGCCCGGGGCTCAGTATGGGTCAATGTTCTGGCAAACGGGCCATTCCGCCTTTCCAACTGGAACGAAAACGGTCTGTTCCTGCGCCGGCCTTCCAGTGGAAATCTGGTTTCCAACCTGCGCATCGTGCTGAACGCCACCGGCGAACCGGCTGCCAGCGGCGCAAAGCCCACTCCGCCGCTCACCGGTGCGGCCCTGCTGGCGGGCAGCAGCGCTTCCGCCGCTCTCAGCAATGAATTTGAACATTCCCCTTACACCGCCATTCCCTATACTGCCGACACCTGGTCGCTGGTGTTCAACTGCAGCCATCCGCTGCTTTCTCAGCCTCAGCTGCGAAAGGCGCTGGCAGCAGCCGCTTTGGAGCTGGATTGCTCCGGTGAGGGCCGCATGCCGGCCCAGGGCCTTGTGCCGCCGGCTGTAACCGCCGGCGATGCCTCTTACCGGGAGCTGGCCGGCAGCCAGATGCCGCACTTCTCGGATCCTGTTGAATTGTGCCGTGCAGGCCTTGAAGCCGCCGGTGTCACCCGTTTTTCCGATATTTCCATCATCCTGCCCAAAGGCTCCAACAGCCGGGCACAGGCCGAGGCCCTCAACCAGAAATGGCAAAAGCAGCTGGCCCCCTTCTCCGCATTTTTCTCCATCAAAGAATTGCCGGCCGATGAATTTGGCCGCCGCATCCGCTCCGGAGATTATCAAATCGCCCTGCTGCCCCTCACACCCACAAGCGACAGTGCACCCGAAGCGCTGCTGTCGGTGTCCATCGCAAACCCCACCGGCGGACGGACCCTTCAGCTTCTGGATGAGCTGAAATCTGCCGGGAACTGGTCGGCTGAACAGCTGGCAGCTGCTGAACGTACGATCCTTGAGGAAGCTGTTGTGGTGCCGCTGTGGTATCAAAGCCGTTCTCTGCTGGTGCAGCCCGATGTTTCCGACCTGATATTCCGCCCGTTCGGCCCCGTACTGGACCTTACCTGGACACAGGCTTCCAAGTAAAAAGGAGGATTCGACTCATGTCTGAATGCACCCATTCCCCTGACGTTACCCGCCGTCTCGCCCGCATCAACGGCCAGCTGAACGGCATTCGGGAGATGGTCCATGAGGGCCGCTCCTGCGAGGAACTGCTCACCCAGCTTTCCAGCGTGAGCAGTGCGGTAACCCAGGTTGCCAAGCTGGTACTCACCGAACACCTGGAACATGTGGTTCAAAGCGGCGGTGACACCCAGGAAACGCTGGAGCAGCTGAAAAAAGCCATTGACCAGTTCGCAAAGCTGAAATAAAAATTTTGTTATTACTCTGCATAAAAGTATGGCCCGGAAGTTTTTGTGTGAAACTTCCGGGCTTTGCTTGCAGCAGAGGCCATTCAAGCGATTTGCCATATATACTGTAAAAAGGCCGGCCCCTCACAGGGCCGGCCTTTCATTCGTTCAGTCTCGATTATTTCACGCCGTACTTTTTCAGCAGGGCTTCGATCTTTGCATGGGGATCGATGATGTTGCTGACGCTCATATCGTGGTTGATCGCTGCCACAAAGTAAGCGATATACTTGGAAACATCGACCTCGTGGAACCACTCACGCTGCAGCAGCTCCGGCTTGCGGTAGGTCAGGTTGGTGCAGAACACGCCGCTGATGATGCCTTCCTCATAGGCCTTGTCGAAAGTGTCCAGGCCGTTGGTGAAGATGCCGTAGGTGGCATTGCAGAAGATGCGCTTTGCGCCGCGCTTCTTCAGCTCATAGCCGATGTCCAGCATGCTCTCGCCGGAGGAGATGATGTCGTCAGCGATGAACACATCCTTGCCCTCAACGCTCTCGCCCAGGTACTCATGCGCAACGATGGGGTTGCGGCCGTTCACAACGCGGCTGTAATCGCGGCGCTTGTAGAACATGCCCAGGTTCACGCCCAGCACGCTTGCATAGTACATATTGCGGTTGATGGCGCCCTCGTCCGGGCTGATGACCATGAAGCTCTCCTTGTTGGGCTTGAAGTCGGGGATGTTCTTGAACATCGTCTTCAGCACCTGGTAGGTGGGCATCACGTTGTCCATACCCATCAGGGGCACTGCGTTGGCCACACGGGGGTCATGGGCGTCAAAGGTCACCACATTGGCCACGCCCATGCTCTGCAGCTCCTGCAGTGCATAAGCGCAGTCCAGACTCTCACGATAGGTCCGGCGATGCTGACGGCTGCCGTACAGGAGGGGCATGATCACGGTGATCCGGTGTGCCTTGCCGGAGGCAGCCTGGATCAGACGCTTCAGATCCTGATAATGGTCATCCGGGCTCATGCTGTTCTCAGCGCCGAACATCTTGTACTTGCAGCTGTAATTGCCCACATCCACCACAAAGTACAGATCGTCACCGCGAACGGTATTTTTGATAATGCCCTTGCCGTCGCCGGAAGAGAAGCGGGGGCAGTCGCTGGGGATGATGAAGGTATCTTTCTTCAGGCCCTCACGATTGGCCCAACGCACCAGATGGGCGTTGATCAGCTCAGTAAGTTCCACTGCACCAGGGGTAGCAACCAGGCCCAGATCCGCCACATTGCTGCCCTCTTTGAAGTATTTGGGTTCGTCAGACTGCTGCATCACAGTAAACTCTCCTGTTCTATATTATATTTCCGGTCTGCCCCGTATAGGCAGACAACACTTCTTTTTAATAGTACCACATTCTCCCCAAAAGGAACAGTCAAAACCGGCTTTCTGCGCCATTTTCTGCGGCTTACCCAAACAATGTTTTATCCCTCATTGCAAATTATGGTGACTTCTGACAAAATTCCTCCTTCAAATTCGGAAAATGAACGAAATCTATTTTTTAAACGCAAAAAACCCTGCCCGCAAAAGCGGACAGGGTCCAAAAGTCTTTATCAGACCAGCTCGATGATTGCCATCTCAGCTGCGTCGCCGCGGCGAGCGCCGATCTTGATGATGCGGGTGTAGCCGCCAGTGCGGTCTGCATACTTGGGGCTGTACTCGTCGATCACCTTCTTGGCAACGGTCTCCTTGGTGATGTAAGAGAAAATCTGGCGCTTTGCGTGCAGATCTTCGCGCTTACCCAAGGTAATCATCTTCTCTGCCATGGAACGAACTTCCTTGGCACGGGTAACGGTGGTCTCGATTTTACCGTTCTCAAACAGGTAAGTGACCATGGCGCGCAGCATTGCATTGCGGCTGTCGCTGGCACGGCCAAGCTTTCTGGTACCGGGCATCCTGTTTCACTCCTTTGTGTAATTACTCGTCGTCTTTGTTCAGGCTGAAGCCAAGAGAGTCAAGCTTTGCCATGACTTCTTCCAGGCTCTTACGGCCGAGGTTGCGAACCTTCATCATTTCGTCCTCGGTCTTATTGGTCAGATCTTCGACCGTGTTGATCCCTGCACGCTTCAGGCAGTTAAAGGAACGGACAGACAGATCCAGCTCTTCAATGGTCATTTCCAGAGCCTTTTCCTTGCCCTTATCGTCCTTCTCAACCATGATCTCGGCACCCATTGCCTCCTCAGAGAGGTTGACAAACAGGTTCAGGTGCTCGGTCAGCACGCGGGCAGCAAGGCTCACGGCTTCCTTTGCATTGATGGTGCCGTCGGTCCAGACCTCGATGGTGAGCTTGTCAAAATCGGTGATCTGGCCTACGCGGGTGTTCTCCACTGCGTAGTTGACCTTCAGAACAGGGGTGTAGATGCTGTCGATGGGAAGAACATTGATGTCGCTCTTCTCCTGCATCAGCTGCTTGTTGCGCTCGGCGGGCACATATCCGCGGCCCTTGTCGAAGGTAAGCTCCATAACGAGCTTTGCGTCTTCGCCCAAGGTGGCGATGTGCCATTCAGGGTTCAGAATTTCGATCTCATCGCTGGCTTTGATGCTGCCAGCAGTGACTTCGCCTTCTCCCGCAGCTTCAATGCGTACAGTGACCGTATCATCCGAGTACAGCTTTGCAGCCACACCCTTCAGGTTCAGAACGATCTCAGTCACATCTTCCTTCACGCCGGGGATGGTGCTGAACTCATGGACCACACCGTCAATCTTTACGCTGGTGACGGCAACGCCGGGAAGTGATGAAAGCAGGACACGCCGTAAGCTGTTACCCAGGGTGGTACCAAAGCCCCGCTCCAGAGGCTCCACTACAAACTTGCCATAGCGGCCATCCGGAGACAGACTGGTGGTATCAATTCTGGGGCGTTCGATTTCCATCATAAAAAACCCTCCTAGGTGGGCTGGCTGCCCAAAAGCAGCCAGCCTGTGTGTTCGCGTTCCCTACGCCAAACTCGATTACTTGGAGTACAGCTCGACGATGAGGTGCTCTTCCACGGGGAAGTCAACATCTTCCCGGGTAGGCATCGCGATCACAGTGCCCTTCAGAGCGTTGTTTTCACGGGTCATCCACTTGGGCAGAGTCACAACAGGAGCGTCCTCGCCCAGCAGACCGCTGAACTTCACAGAGGAACGGCTCTTTTCACGAACTTCGATCACGTCACCGGGCTTTACCAGGTAAGAAGGGATATCGACACGCTGACCGTTGACCAGGAAGTGGCCGTGGGTGGTCAGCTGACGAGCCTCGGGACGGGTCTTAGCGAAGCCCAGACGGAACACTACGTTGTCCAGACGACGCTCCAGGAGGGTCAGCAGGTTGTCACCGGTCTTACCGGACATGCGGGCTGCCTTCTCGTAGTAGCCCAGGAACTGCTTCTCCATAACGCCATAAACAAACTTGACCTTCTGCTTCTCGGTCAGCTGCAGGGCGTACTCAGACTGCTTTCTCCGCATCTGGCCCTTGGGGTTGCGCTTGGTATTCTTGTTGGCATAGCCCATAACGGCGGGAGAAAGGTTGAGCGCCTTGCAACGCTTGGCGATGGGCTGCATATTTCTTGCCATATTACATAACCTCCTTTAAATCAGATGCGGCGACGCTTCGGGGGACGGCAGCCATTGTGGGGGATGGGAGTCACGTCCTTGATCAGGGTGACTTCCAGACCGGTGGCCTGCAGTGCACGGATGGCAGCCTCACGGCCTGCACCCGGGCCCTTAACGTAAACTTCCACAGTCTTCATACCGTGATCCATAGCAGCCTTGGCAGCGGTCTCGGCAGCGGACTGAGCCGCAAAAGGAGTGCTTCTACGGCCGCCACGGAAGCCCAGGACGCCGGAGCTTGCCCAGGAAACGGTGTTGCCCTGCGTATCCGTGATGGTAACGAGGGTATTGTTAAAGGTACTCTGAATATGGGCGGCGCCGCGCTCGATGTTCTTGCGCTCGCGACGCTTGGTGCGAACTGCACCCTTCTTAGCAGCAGCTTTTGTTGCCATTTCGTCTTCCTCCTTACTTCTTCTTGTTCGCTACGGTGCGCTTGGGACCTTTGCGGGTACGTGCATTGGTCTTGGTACGCTGGCCGTGAACGGGCAGACCCTTGCGATGACGGACGCCACGATAGCACTGAACTTCAACCATACGCTTGATGTCCAGAGCAACGTTGCGGCGAAGGTCACCTTCAACCAGAATGTTGTTCTTGTCCAGATACTCACGGATCAGAGCCTCGTCGTCAGCGGTCAGGTCCTTAACGCGAGTATCAGGATTGATCTTGGTCTCCGCGAGGATCTTCTTCGCGGTGCTGGGTCCGATGCCATAGATGTAAGTCAGGCCTACTTCAACCCGCTTTTCGCGGGGCAGGTCAACGCCGGCAATACGTGCCATAGTATAAAACCTCCTAAAGGTACATCCCATGTCCGAGTCGGGGGCTGCGCCGGGAATCTACGCACTTGCCCCCCTAGCGCTTTGGGCTTAGCCCTGGCGCTGCTTATGCTTGGGGTTTTCGCAGATGACCATCACGCGGCCTTTGCGCTTGATGACCTTGCACTTTTCGCAAATGGGTTTCACGGAAGGTTTAACCTTCATGATGAATAACCTCCTTTTGTCGCGGCGCTTATTTAGAGCGCCAGGTGATGCGGCCCTTGGTTAAATCATAGGGCGACATTTCCAGTGTAACTTTGTCTCCGGGCAGGATGCGAATGAAATTGGTACGCAGTTTGCCGGAGATGTGCGCCAGCAACCGATGGCCGTTTGCCAGCTCCACCCGGAAGGTGGCATTGGGCAGGGCTTCAAGAACCGTGCCCTCAACTTCGATTACGTCTTCTTTAGACAAGCTCTTCCCTCCTTGTGAGTTTAAATGGGGTGCTCTGCGTCATAAGCGCGGATCGCCTCATTGAGCTGTTTGTCATTTGCAAGGCTTTCGCCCTGCAGGACGGTGGCGGTGGGGGCCACATGCCTCGTCTTTTTGGCCTTGGGCCGGGCCATACCGCGCAGACCTCCGTCTGCGAGATAAAGCATCTGGCCTTCCACGGCCATAACCGCAAAGGTCCGGTTCCGGTCTCGACCTGCTTTCGAGCGTACCAACTGGCCTTTTACAAAGTCCATCCGGCACCCTCCCAGGCTTTCGTCAGGACCTCGGGCCCTGCAGCAGTGATTGCGATCGAATGCTCAAAGTGAGCCGACAGACCGCCATCTGCCGTTCTTACCGTCCATCCATCGGATGCGGTTGACACTGAGTAGTGTTTTTGGTTGACCATTGGTTCGATGGCCAGCGTCATGCCGGCTACAAGCCGGGGGCCGCGGCCGGCGGGACCGTAGTTCGGTACCTCCGGGTCCTCATGGAGTTCCTTGCCCACGCCGTGCCCAACAAAGGTGCGCACGACAGAAAAGCCGTTCTGCTCCACATAGGTCTGCACCGCATTGCTGATGTCGCCCACGCGCCCGCCGCAGATCGCGGCACGGATGCCGCAATGCAGAGACTCACGGGTGACATCCAGCAGCCGCTGGGCTTCCAGGTCGAGCTTGCCGCAGCCGAAGGTGCAGGCATTGTCGCCGTTGAAGCCGTTGAGTGCGGCGCCCGTGTCGATGCTGACGATATCACCGGGTCTGATCACCTTGGATTTGCTGGGGATGCCGTGGATCACTTCGTCATTGACGCTGATGCAGGCAGTGCCCGGAAATCCGTACAGACCCTTGAAGTTGGGCTTTGCGCCCTGCTTCTTGATGAAATTGAAAATGATCTTATCAATGTCGGCAGTTGTGATGCCGGCCTCGATGGATTCACCGCCGAGCTTTAAAGCCTGGGCACTGATTTCACAGGCCCGGCGCATTGCTGCAAGCTCTTTGGCGTTTTTAATTTGGATCACGTGTTTACGCCTCCAATGCCTCGATCAGCAGTTTTCCGGTTTCCGCGATGCTGTCGGTGCCGCGAACGGTCACCAGCTTGCCGCGCTGACGATAAAACTCGATCAGCGGCTCAGTGAGCTCGTGATAGTTGCGCAGCCGATCCTTCACGGTCTCGGGCTCATCGTCCTTGCGGGCGATCAGAGCGCCTCCGCACCGGTCGCACCGGTCCGGCTCACGGCTGGGCTTGTGCTCCAGGTGGTAGGATGCTCCGCAGGCGGAGCAGACCCGGCGGCCGGACAGACGATGCATGATGACTTCGTCATCCACTTCCAGATCCACAACCTTGTCGATCCGAACGCCCATCGTCTCCAGGGCTTCGGCCTGGGCCACCGTGCGGGGCACGCCGTCCAGGATGAAGCCGTTCTGGCAGTCCGGCTCAGCCAGACGCTCTTTGATGATACCGATGATGACGGGATCGGGGACAAGCGAGCCGCTATCCAAATAGGTCTTTGCCTCCAGTCCCATCTTCGTGCCTTCCTTTACGGCGGCGCGAAGAATGTTTCCAGTGCTGATTGCCGGAATGTTCAGCTGATCACACACAAGTTCTGCCTGAGTGCCTTTGCCGGCACCCGGAGCGCCTAAGAGAATTAAGTTCATGCTCGATTGTCCCCTTTCTGCTGTCAACGATTTTAGTTTACTCCAGGAAACCCTTGTGATGGCGCATCAGCATGTAGCTTTCCATGCTGCGGCCGGTGTCCAGAGCCACGCCAACCACGATCAAAAGGCTGGTGCCGCCCAGCTGGATGTTGGTGCCGGTCAGGTTGCCCAGGATGATGGGCAGGATGGCAACGATACCCAGGAAGATGGCGCCGATGAAGGTGATCTTGGAAAGGCTCTTGGTGATGAAATCGCTGGTGGGCTTGCCCGGACGGATGCCGGGGATCGCACCGTTGTTCTTGCGAAGATTGTTCGCGATCTCAACGGGGTTATACTGAATTGCTACATAGAAGTAGTTGAAGGCGATGATCAACACGAACAGCACCACTGCGTACAGGAAGCTGCGGTAGTTGAACACGCGGAAGAAAGAGACCCAGAAGGGGCTCTTGACCTGAATGAAGGAACCGATCAGGCCGGGGATGCTGGCCAGCATGCTGGCGAAGATGACAGGCATAACGCCGCTCATGTTCACCTTAAGGGGAATGTGGCTGGCCTGGCCGCCGTACATCTTGCGGCCTACCACCCGCTTCGCATACTGCACCGGGATGCGGCGCTCGGCGTTGGTCAGCACCACAACGAACATGATGACGACCAGTGCCAGGATAGCGATCAGGGGCAGGAACACATAGTACTTGGGCTCGCCGTTCGCAGCCCGGGTGAGCAGGCTGCGGGTGGCGGTGATCACATCGCTCCAGCGAGAGATGATGCCGGCGAAGATCAGCAGCGAAATGCCGTTGCCGATGCCGTTGGCGTCGATCTGCTCACCCAGCCAGGTGATCAGCTGTGCACCAGCAGTGAAGCTGAGCACGATAACGATACCGGCCAGCACACCTTCCCAGCCGCTGGTATAAGCAACGGCCTGCATCTGGTTGCGCAGGATCATGTAGTAGCCAATGCTCATGGCCACTGCAAAACCGGCACCGGTATAACGGGTGATGCGGGTCAGCTTGCGCCGGCCCTCCTCACCTTCCTTACTCATACGCTCCAGAGCAGGGATCGCAACTGTAAGCAGCTGGATAATGATGGATGCGTTGATGTAGGGCTGCACACTCAGAGCGAAGATGGCACACTGGCTCAGCGCGCCGCCGCTCATCATGTTCAGGTAGTCCAGCATACCCGCGCCGCCGGCCGTTGCGAACAGGGTCAGGGCCTCGGGATTGATGTAGGGCACGGTGATAACGCAGCCCAAACGGAAAATGATGAGGATCATCAGGGTGTAAAGGATCTTCTTACGCAGTTCGGGAATTTTCCACGCATTGCGGAATGTATCAAACACCTTAGATCACCTCAGCCTTTCCTCCAGCCTTCTCGATTTTCTCCTTGGCGGAGGCAGTAAAGGCAGCGACCTGCACGGTGAGGGCCTTGGTCAGTTCACCATTGCCCAGGACCTTAACGCCGTCCAGGCTCTTCTTGATAAGGCCGGCCTCGACCAGAGCCTTGGTGTCTACAACTGCGCCGGCCTCAAAACGGGCTTCCAGGTCGCTTACCTTAACGGTAGCATACTCGGTAGCGAAGATGTTCTTGAAACCACGCTTGGGCAGACGACGCTGCAGAGGCATCTGGCCGCCTTCAAATCCGGCCTTCTTTACGCCAGACCGAGCCTTCTGGCCCTTGTGGCCGTAGCCTGCGGTCTTGCCGTTGCCGCTGCCGTGGCCGCGGCCCTTGCGCTTTGCAGCAGTGTTGGAACCCTGCGCGGGCTGTAATTCATGAAGCTTCATGTGCTTGCACCTCCTTGCTGTTACGCTTTGGTGACCGCGACCATGTGACTGATCTTGGCGATCTTACCCTGAGTCTGAGCGTTATCGGGCTGAACGGTTACGTCGCCGATCTTCTTCAGGCCCAGGCTGTGAGCAGTAGCGATCTGCTTCTCGGTCCGACCGGACATGCCCTTAACGAGCTTTACGGTAACGGTTGCGGGAACAGCCTTCTTCGCAGTCTTCTTAGCCGCGGGCTTTTTAGCTGCGGGCTTCTTGGCTGCGGTCTTCTTAACGGTGGCAGCCTCGGTGGCTGCGACCTTCTTCTCGGTTTCTGCCATGGTGAGCTACCTCCTTAACCTAAGATTTCTTTCACGGTCTTGCCGCGCTTGGCAGCAACTTCTTCAGCGCTTACCAGGTTGCACAGGCCGTTGAAAGTGGCGGTGACCACATTGCAGGGGTTGTTGGAGCGCAGGCACTTGGTACGGATGTCCTTGATGCCGGCAGCTTCCAGAACTGCACGAACCGCGCCGCCGGCGATAACGCCGGTACCTTCGGGAGCCGGACGCAGCAGCACGCGGCCTGCGCCGAACTCGCCCACGATCTCGTGGGGGATGGTGGTGTCCTTCATAGCGATCTTGTGCATGTTCTTGCGAGCAGCTTCGATACCCTTGCGGATCGCTTCGGGAACCTCACCAGCCTTGCCCATGCCAAAACCAATGGTGCCCTTGCCGTCGCCAACAACGACCAGAGCGCTGAACTTCATAACGCGGCCACCCTTAACGGTTTTGGATACGCGGTTGATGGCAACGACCTTTTCAATCATGCCGTCGTCAACTTCACGATTTCTGCGATTTTCCATGTGTATCCTCCTCCTTACAGCTTCAAGCCGCCCTCACGGGCGCCTTCAGCCAAAGCTTTCACGCGGCCGTGATAAACAAAGCCACCGCGGTCGAATACGACCGTATTGATGCCCTTCTCCAGAGCCTTTTCAGCGATCATCTTGCCAACCTTGCCGGCTGCCTCGATGTTGCCGCCGAAGCCCTCAAAGCCCTTGTCCATGCTGGAAGCGCTGCACAGGGTAACGCCAGCCACGTCATCAATGATCTGGGCATAGATGTGCTTGGAGGAACGAAATACATCCAGGCGGGGACGCTCAGCGGTACCGCTGATCTTACCGCGCACACGGCGGTGACGACGAAGCCGAGCCTCGTTCTTGTCAGGTTTATTGACCATTGTCTTTCACTCCTTACCTTATTTGCCTTTGCCGGCCTTGCCCTCTTTGCGGATGATGTGCTCACCAGCATAGCGGATACCCTTGCCCTTGTAAGGCTCGGGGGGGCGCTTCTCGCGGACTTCAGCTGCGAACTGGCCGACCTTCTGCTTGTCGATGCCCTTGATGATGATGGTGTTTGCGTCAGGAGCTTCGATCTGGATGTCCTCGTTCTCAGAAACGATAACGTTGTGAGAGAAGCCCAGGTTCATCACCAGGTCCTTGCCCTGCTTAGCTACACGGTAGCCAACGCCCTGAACTTCCAGCTTCTTCTGGAAGCCGTTCACAACGCCTTCAACCATGTTGCTGATGTTGGTGCGGGTGAGGCCATGCAGGCTGCGTGCCTCTTTTTCGTCATTGGGACGGGTGACCAGGATTTCACCACCCTCGACCTTAACGGTCATCATGGGGTGGATGTTGGAATTCAAGGTACCCTTGGGGCCCTTCACGGTCACGTTGTTGCCGTTGACGGTCACTTCAACGCCCGCAGGAATGACGATGGGTTTTCTTCCAATTCTCGACATTGTCTTATGCCCCTTTCTTACCAGACGAAGGCGAGCACTTCGCCGCCCACATGGGCAGCGCGTGCGGCCTTGTCGGTCATAACGCCCTTAGAAGTAGAGATGATTGCGGTACCAAGACCCTTCATCACCTTGGGCATATCCTCACAGTTGGTGTAGATACGCAGACCGGGCTTGGAAACACGACGCAGGCCGGCGATGACCGGTGCACCGTTCTCCTGGTACTTCAGCGCCAGGCGCAGGGTACCCTGCTTGTTGTCTTCGATCAGCTGCACACTCTTGATGTAGCCCTCTTCAACCAGGATCTGGCAGATCGCCTTCTTCAGGTTGCTGGCGGGAACTTCTACAGAAGGGTGTTTGGCAGTGCTCGCATTGCGGATGCGGGTGAGCAGGTCCGCAACAGGATCAGTAATATGCATGCCACTAACCTCCTTTAAGGTTCTTCGTTAATGTTCTGTTTGCGATTTACCAAGATGCCTTCTTAACACCAGGAATCTCGCCCTTGTAAGCCAGCTCACGGAAGCAAATACGGCAAACGCCGTACTTGCGCAGGTAAGCGTGGGGGCGGCCGCAGATCTTGCAGCGGTTATAACCGCGGGTAGAGAACTTGGGCTCCTGCTGCTGCTTGAGTTTCATGGAAAGTTTTGCCACAGTTGTACCCTCCCTTAGTTAGCGAACGGAGCGCCCAGAGCCTTCAGCAGCTCTTTGGCCTCTTCGTCGGTTTTTGCGGTGGTAACGAAGCAGATGTCCATACCACGCACAGCGTCGATCTTATCGTAGTCGATTTCGGGGAAGATCAGCTGCTCTTTGATGCCCACAGCGTAGTTGCCGCGGCCGTCAAAGGAGTTGCCGTTGATACCACGGAAGTCACGCACGCGGGGCAGAGCCACGCTGAACAGACGATCCACGAACTCGTACATACGCTCACCGCGCAGAGTTACCTTCACGCCGATGGGCTGACCGTCGCGCAGCTTGAAGTTTGCAACGCTCTTCTTCGCACGGCACAGGACGGGGCGCTGGCCGGTGATGGTGGCGATGTCGCCAACGATCGCGTCCAGCATTTTCTGGTTGTCTTTTGCTTCACCACAGCCGACGTTGATCACAACTTTGTCGAGCTTGGGGATCTGCATAGCGCTCTTGTAACCGAACTTGGTCATCAGGGCGGGAGCAACCTCACTGACATACTTTTCTTTCAAACGTACTGCCATTGTGTTGTCCCTCCTTACAGCTCGGCGCCGCACTTGCGGCAGATGCGTACGTTCTTGCCATCCTTTACGGAGTGGCCCACGCGGGTGGGCTTACCGCACTTGGGGCATACCGGCATAACCTTGCAGGCGTAGATAGCACCTTCGGCCTTCACGATACCGCCCTGTTCGCCCTGACGGCGGGGTTTCACGTGCTTGGTGACCATGTTCAGACCTTCGACAATGACCTTGCCCTCTTTGGGGCTGACGGCCAGCACCTTACCGGTCTTAGCCTTGTCCTTGCCGCTGATGATCATAACGTTGTCGCCGGTTTTAACATGAAGATTGTTCATTCTTAAAACCTCCTTACAGCGATTCCGGAGCCAGGCTCAAGATCTTCAGGTAGCCGCTCTCGCGCAGTTCGCGGGCGACTGGTCCAAAGATACGGGTGCCTCTCGGGTTTTTGTCTTCACGGATAATAACAGCAGCGTTCTCGTCAAAACGGATGTAGCTGCCGTCATCACGGCGCAGGCCATGCTTGCTGCGAACGATCACAGCCTTGACCACGTCGCCTTTCTTAACGGTACCGCCGGGAGCAGCCTTCTTAACGGATGCCACCACAACGTCACCGATGTTCGCATATCTCCGGCGGGAACCGCCCAGCACACGAATGCACATTAACTCTTTGGCACCGGTGTTGTCGGCTACTTTGAGATAAGTTTGCATCTGAACCATTGCCAGATCCTCCTTTCAAAGTACGGCTTATTTCGCCTTCTCGATGATTTTGACCATGCGCCAGCGCTTGTCCTTGGACAGGGGCCGGGTCTCCATGATCATGACACGGTCGCCAACGCCACACTCGTTGTTTTCGTCGTGGGCCTTGAACTTAACGGTGCGCTTCAGGATCTTCTTGTAAAGGGGGTGCTGCACGCTGTCCTTAACGGCAACCACGATGGTCTTATCCATCTTGTCGGACACAACAGTGCCCACGCGGGTCTTTCTCAAATTGCGTTCCATCGTTTACCCTCCCTTACGCTTTCTCGGCCAGGACAGTCAGCACACGGGCGATGTCCTTTTTCACGATTTCGATCCGGCCGGGGTTTTCCAGCTGGTTGATGGCGTGCTGAAAGCGCAGGTTGAACAGCTCCTGCTTCAGCTCAGCCAGTTTTTCATTCAGCTCTTTGGCGCTCATATCGCGCAGCTCAGCAGCTTTCATTCTTCGCCACCCTCCTTAGCTTCATCTTCGCGCTTAGCGAACTTGCACTTGACAGGCAGCTTGTGCATAGCCAGACGCAGAGCCTCACGTGCGACAGCTTCGTCGACGTCAGCCAGCTCGAACAGCACGCGGCCGGGCTTAACAACTGCCACCCAGTACTCGGGAGAACCTTTACCGGAACCCATTCGGGTCTCAGCGGGCTTCTCAGTAACGGGCTTGTCAGGGAAAATCTTGATCCAAACCTTACCGCCACGCTTGATGTAACGGGTCATGGCGATACGAGCGGCCTCGATCTGGCGGGAATCGATCCAGCCGGGCTCGAGAGCAACAAGGCCGTACTGGCCCTGGTTCACGGTGTTGCCGCGCATAGCCTTGCCCTTCATGCGGCCACGGTGTACACGGCGATATTTAACGCGCTTAGGCAGTAACATTACTTGTTGCCTCCTTCCTTGCGATCACGGCGGAAGCCGCGATTGTTTTCACGCTCAGCGACGGGCTTAGCACCCTTCAGAACTTCGCCGCTGTAGATCCAAACCTTAACGCCGATGCGGCCGTAGGTGGTAGCAGCCTCTGCAAAGCCGTAGTCGATGTCGGCACGCAGGGTCTGAAGAGGAATGGTGCCCTCGTGATAGGTCTCAACGCGAGCGATGTCAGCACCGCCCAGACGGCCGGACACCTGAGTCTTGATGCCCTTAGCGCCGCGCATCATTGCACGACCCATGCACTGCTTCATTGCACGGCGGAAGCCGATGCGGCGCTCCAGCTGGCCTGCAATGTTCTCAGCAACCAGCTGAGCATTGGTGTCGATGTTCTTGACCTCAACGATGTTTACGTTAACTTCCTTGCCGGTCATCTTCTTCAGCTGGTCCTGCAGCTTGGTGATCTCTGCGCCGCCCTTGCCGATTACCATGCCGGGCTTTGCACACCAGATGCTGACCTTCAGACGGGCTGCGCCAGACTGGCTGTCAACGGTACGCTCGATCTCGATCTTGGGAACACCAGCGCCGAAGAGCTGCTTTTTCAGCTGCTTGCGGATCTTGTAGTCCTCAACCAGGGTGTCGCCGAATTCCTTCTTGGAAGTAAACC
>JAHHRU010000001.1 GCA_020025635.1 Allofournierella sp. | reverse complement strand
AGAGGGCTTTGCCCGTCTATGAAAAACCACCGGCTAGGCCGGTGGATATTTATTGCCGGCTTAAAATCCGGGCAGAAAGAAAAGAGCTTGACCAATACCCGCTCAAATGTGGTATACTGATAAAAATGTTTACAACAAGGGGGAAACCGCCGTGCAGAAAAAAAGTCTGACGAAAAGTTATATGTTTTCTGCGGTCTGCTTTGGTCTGGCCGCTTTCCTGTTTGGTGCTGCTGTTCCGGCCCAATTTGAAGTGCTGCTGGTAATGCGCCTTGCATCGCTGGGCTGTGCTGTATTGGGAGCTTTGCTGGCGGTGCTGGCTTTGAAGGGAATGGCCCCCAAACTTTCTATAAATGAATTCGGCACACCAGCGGCCTGCGCATGCCAGCGCGCACAGGTGCCGGTGCTGCCGGCAGACCTTGCCCCGGCGGACGCATGCCTGGGCAGCCTGCGCGGAGCGGTTCGGGCGCTGCCGGGTTTCCTGGCCGCTTTTGAGGAGCCGGTCTGCCGCTGGCAGGTGGAGCGGATGGGGATGGCCCTTGCCAAGATCCTGAACAGCTGTGAAAACGGACCGGATCCTGCGGCAGCTTTTGACTTTGCGGCGGGATACCTGCCCAGTGTTATGCAGTATCTGGCTGCCTGCTCTGCGGAAGGATGCCCCCAAGATGCACTGCGCACCCTTGCAGGCATTGCTCTTGCCTGCGAAAAACAGCAGGATGCTTTGGCTGAGGGAAAAACGGTGGATTTTAAAATGGAGTATGCCTCTTTGCGCCGGGATCTGGAGCAGGCCGGCTTTTGCTGGAACGCATCGCCTGAAAAGTAAAAAAACAAAAACGCAGCCGGGAGAACCTGCCCCGGCTGCGTTTTTTGCTTGTTGAAATTTCAGACCCTGTTTTAAGAATGATTTTCGTGAATCATCAAAGAAAACAGTCGAAAATTGTAATATTGTAAACAATTATTGCTCTCTGTAATATTTGATGAGGGCTTGTGTACCTTCGTTCTCACCGCCGGCCTGAGCAAAAGCCTGATAAAGCGCAAGGACACTGTCCAGCATTTTCAGGTCGATGCCGCGGCTTTCCGCTTCTTCGTGAACGATCTTCATATCCTTGATGAAATGCTTCACAAAGAAACCGGGGGCGAAATCTCCGGCCAGAGCACGGGGGGCCATGTTGGAGATCTGCCAGCTGCCGGCGGCACCGCCGCCAATGGCATCCAGCATCTTTTTTGGGTCAAGACCGGCTTTTTCTGCATACAGGATCGCTTCGGTGTAGGCAGCGGTTGCCCCGGCCACGGCAATCTGATTTGCAGCTTTGGTGTGCTGGCCGAAACCGGCCGGGCCCATCAGCAGGATACTTTTGCCCATGCACTCGAAAAGAGGATGAACTTTTTGGAAGGCATCCTCATCGCCGCCAACCATAATGGAAAGGGTTCCCTCCCGCGCGCCCTTGTCGCCGCCGGAAACAGGAGCATCCATCACAGGAATGCCCTTCTTTTTGCCCAGCGCATACAGCTTTTGGGCCAGTGTGGGGCTGGAGGTGGTCATATCCACCACAACAGCACCTGGCTTGGCACAGTCTAAAATGCCATCCGGACGGCAGAAAACATCTTCCACATCCGCCGGGTATCCGACCATTACGAATACAAAATCGGCATCTTCCACAGCGCCCCGAATGGTGCTGCTTACGGTGAAACCGTATTCTTCGGCCTTGCTGCGGGCCTTTTCAGGGCTGCGATTGTAAGCAGTGACAGAATAGCCCGCTTTGACCAGATGGCCGGCCTGTGCCGCACCCATCACACCAGTGCCGATCCAAGCAACTTTTTGCATACAAAACACTCCTTGTCTTGGCTGCGGAATGGCAGCCTTTTTTTCTTTAAAACTTGTTCTCAGTATAGCACAGTTCCATGCGTTTTGCCACGAAATTTGCAAAAACAAAGAAAAGGTTTGCACTATAAGGCGTTTTCATGTATACTAAGGATATCCAAACGCATTTTGAGTGAAGGAGTTGAGGGATTTATGAGTTATGTCCCCCTTGAACTGGAGCGTCCCATTCAAGTGGACCGCATCTATTCGGTCCATTATTTCGAATATGGCCCGGATTACAGCTTTATGGGAGAAAGCCATGATTTCTGGGAGATCCTGTATGTGGATAAGGGTGAAGTGTATGTCACTGCCGACCAGGAAGAGAAGCTGCTGAAAAAAGGCCAGATGATCTTCCACCGGCCGGGCGAATTCCACAATGTGCGGGCAACCGGCAAGGATGCGCCCAACATCGTGATCATTTCGTTTGAATGCAACGGTGAGGCGATGAAGTTCTTTGAGAGCCGTGTTTCCAGCGCGGGCGACAATGAGCGGGTGCTGATGGCACGCATTGTGGAGATGGCCGGAGCAGCGTTTGACACCCCGCTGGACGATCCCCTGGCCCAGAAGCTGGAGCGCAGAGAAACCGTTCCGTTTGGCGCAGAGCAGATCATTGCAATTTCACTGGAATATATGCTGATCGAGCTGATCCGCCGAGGCGAGAACGGGGCAGCAGCGCGCCCCACAAGCCTGATCCGTGAGCGCAGCCAGAACGAATTCCTTGCCCGTGTGCAGCAGTATCTGGAAGCGAACATCCAGCGCCGCCTGACTTTGTCCGACATCTGCCGGGACAATCTGGTGGGCCGCAGCTATCTGCAGAAGGTCTTCCGTGAAAAGACCGGCGGCGGTGCGATGGAATATTTCGGAAACCTGAAGATCAAAAAGGCAAAGGAAATGATCCGCGAAGGCAGCCATAACTTTACCGAGATCGCTGCCATGCTGGGCTACAACTCCATTCACTATTTCTCCCGTCATTTTAAAAAGGTTACAGGTATGACCCCCTCCGAATACGCCAGCAGCGTTAAGGTGCTGGCACGCCGGGGCCGCGGCGAGGAATGAGCGCCCGAAACCTGAAGTGAAAAAGCCGCCACTGTTTTCAGGCAGTGGCGGCTTTTTTGTGCTGTAATTAAAAAATGAGCAGGCTTTCGTGCCAGAAGCTGCGGCGGGTCATTCCACACCCAAAGCAGAGAGTGCGTTGCGAAGGCGGTACCATTCCAAAAGCAGGGCCCCGCGCTTTTCCTTGCCTTTTTGGGTGAGCTGATAGTATTTCCGGGTTGGCCCATCCGAGATTTGCCCCTCGTACTGCCTGGTGGAACCTTCTTTGCACAGCCCTCTGAGCAGCGCATAAATGGAGCTCTCCTGCGTATCGGGAAAGCCTTTGTGGATGCGGCGCAAAATTTCATAGCCGTACAGATCTTCGGAAAATAAGATCTGGAGCAGGCAAAGCTCAAGGAGGTCTTTTTTCAGCATAAAGACACCCCCGCAGCTGCCAGACCCACGCCGCCGGTAAGGCTGAAATCCAAAAGATAAGGCATCCACCAGTGAAGGGATGAAGTGTCCAGCGACATAGAGGTCAAAAGCATCAGGACCAAAACACACTCGGTAAGCAAGGTAAGCCCCATTATATATAAGGAACACCAGCGCCGGTTGGAAAGCCTTGCCTGTATGAGCCCAAACACTGCAACCACGGATGCACCGGTGCCGATCAGCCACAGTGCCCACCTCGCCGCCCGGCCATTGAGTGCGGCAGGGATAAGGTCCCAGGTCGTTTGGGTGATGCAAAGAAAAATGATTGCTCCAACAGCAGCGCCCAAAGCCAGCATGCCCAGCACCAGGGGCAGCAGCCCTTTGGGAAATGGGGAGCGGCGATTTTCCCGGCGGCGAGGGAAAAACCAGCCCAAAGCTGCAGCGGCCCCCGCCAGGTACAGGATATGGGCGACTGCGCCGGAAAGAACAGAAAAGCGGGAGCGCAGTAAAAGAAATTCGCACACCAGCAAACAAAACGCCATAACCCCAAATGCAGCCAGCCACCGATGATAAGCCTTTGCATCGGATAACATCCGGGCGGCCTGGAAGGGATCGCCTATTTTTTCGATCGTGAAATCCGGGTCATCCTTCAAATGCTGAGAAAGGAGATCGTTATAATCTGCTAAAATGTCCTCTGCTTCTGATTTTGGAAGCCGCCAGTGCAGTGCATGGGAAAACTTTTTGAGATAGACAGTTTGTTCCATCTTGAACCTCCTTACATCTACTGTGAAGATGTCTATTGTTAATAATACAGTAGCTTCGGACATACTGTATCACACCCAGAAAGGAATGTCAAGATAATTCACGAGAACTGTGCTGCGTTCGACGGGCTGCAGCACGCTTTTGAGCTGGGGAAAGACACCCACGAGCCCCCCCAAAAAAGCATCAGCGCATCCTCTTTTTTGCCGGTCTTACGTTAAGAGGACTAATGGCGGCATGCCGGTTTGGAAAGCAGAGCTTGATCCAAAAGCAAGGAAGGTGTTTCTTCAAAACGCTTTGATCGATGGCGGATGGGTGTACCGGAGAGCAGAGCGATATTTAAGCGGGCAGTGAATGAGGGGGCACAAAATATGAAAAAGGAGAAAAACGACCAGGAACAAATTCTGATATACCGATAAAGCGTATCTCAAACGGGATAGTATTACTTTATGGTTATTAATGGAAATGTTTATAAAAATTGATCGAAAGAGTGTTCATTGTGTTAGTGTACACTAAAAGGACAGAGAATCATATAGAGCTTTTGCATAAAAATGCGTCGATTCGAAAAACATGTATTGAAAAAAAGTCGATTTCTGTTTATACTAGAATAGAAGCGTACAAAGGGATAGCTCTGTGCATCCATACAAAAAATGGGACATTCGTTTGGACAGCATGCACAGTGCCCCCATGGTGGTACACGATATGGACGTTTGAAAGTGAATTGATTGGTTTCCCAATCAGGATACATAATTTTTGAAAGACGGGAGCAGGTGTGTTTTATGGACTTTTTGTCTAGCAATTCTAGCCTTATGCTGGAAAAATCCATGCAGGGCTTGTGGACGAAACAGGCAGCGATTCTTGACAATATCACAAACGCGGAAACCCCGGGTTATCGTGCAAAGGTCGTAACTTTTGAAGAGAGCTTTCAGGCCAGCCTGGAAAAGGCTCAGAAAGCAGCTGATCCGAAAAAGATGCGTCAGGCGATCGAAGATGTCAAATACACGGTCAAAGAGCATCCGGGCATTACACGGATGGATGACAACGGCGTGAACGTTGCAGAGCAGAGCGTTGAGATGATGCGCAATGCTTATCAGCTGCAATATGTGATGAGCGCGATCAGCAGCGAACTGGCAGTTGTTAAAACTGCAGTTACCGGACAATAAACCGTCAGCACTGACGTAGAAGAGAATACAGGAGGAAAGAGACATGGCCTTTTTAAGTTCGATCAATGTGGTAGGCTCCGGTCTGACAGCACAGCAGCTCCGGCTGGACATTGTGGCTGAAAACGTAACAAATGCGCAGACCACACGCACAGAAAACGGCGGTGCTTACAGAAGAAAGCTTGTTGTCTTTGAGGCCGCTGCGGGAAAAGACAGTTTCCGTCAGGCAATGGCAAATGCAGAGCAGGGAATGATCTCCAACCGCAAGGGCGGGTCTACAGGGGGCGTGCGGGTCACCCAGATCCTGGATGATCCCACTCCTTTAAAGAAAATCTTTGATCCCAGCCATCCTGATGCGGATCAGGACGGTTATGTGGAAATGCCCAACGTTGATATGGTAAAAGAAATGACCGATGCAATGGCGGCAGCACAGGCCTATTCTGCAAATGTAACAGCACTCAATACGCTCAAGGGCGTTATTGCAAAGGGCCTGGAGATCGGAAGATGATTTTGCGGTTCGGGTTTTGAAGCAGCTGCGTTCAAAACCTGAATGAATGCCGGCATAAAGAATGAAAACAGAAGCTGTTATCCCACAAAATAATAATCGGAAAGAGAGATAAGGGTATGATCACTCCCATTCAAAAATTAAAGCCTCTGCAGGAAATTGCAGGCGACCAGAAAATCTCCGGCGTACAGAGTGCCGTTCCGTTCAAAAGCGTGTTTGAATCGGCGATCGATGCGGTAAAGGAAACCGATCAGGAATTCGCCAAAGGAAAATATCTGCTTGCAACCGGCCAGCTGGACAATCCTTCATCGCTTATGATTGCTGCGTCAAAAAATGATACCGCAGTGAAAATGTTAGTACAGCTTCGAAATAAAGCGATGGATGCTTATTCCGAAGTAATGCGAATTAGCTTGTAATATCCGGTGTCAGTAAGATGTTTCTCATCTGTGCGGCTGAGAAACATTGATTCGGATATTTTACAACAACTGACATAGGAGGTATCAGCAGTGAATGACAAAGCAAAAGCACTGTTGGACAAGGTAAAAGAAGTATTCAAGAAAATATCAAAAAAGGTCTACATAATTGCAGTCGTGGTGCTGATTCTGGTTGCGGCTGCAATTGCGTTTGTTTTGAATAACAAAGAATATTCTGTTTTGGTAACAGAAGCATCCGCAGACGAAATGACCACCGTAACAAACTTCCTTCAGGAGCAGGGTGTTACGGATTACAGAATTGAAAACAACAACACGATCCTCGTGCTTGCAGAAGAGGAGAATCGCTTAAAAGCAAATCTGGCAATGAAGGGCTTTCCCCAGTCTGCTTTTGGATATTCCTCCTATTTCAGCAATGCCGGAGCGCTTTCGACCGAATCTGAAAAAAACAGATCCTGGATCGTCGGCCTTCAGGATCGCATTGGTGCGGTCATTCGTGAGTTCGACAATGTAATAGATGCGTGGGTGAATATCACCCCGGGTGAGGATCGGAGCTATGTTCTGGACAGCGGCAAGGTCATTGATGCTGAGGCGGCCGTTGTTGTTGCCATGAAAGACTCCACCAAACTGACCAAGTCGCAGGTGAAGGGCATCCGTGATTTTGTATCGCACAGTGCCCAGGGTCTGAAGTTCGATAAAGTTTCCATCTCGGATACTGCCGGCAATACCTACAATGTTGGCGAAAGCGAAGAGAGCAATGAGGCTTCGCTTCTCAAATTGCAGATGGAAGAGGAATGGGAGAACAAGATCCGCACAGAGGTCATGAAGGTCCTCACTCCTTTTTACGGCGAAGAAAATGTTCGTGTTGCTGTGAACTGCACAGTGGACCTGCACAGAACGACCGAGCAGAGAACAGACGTGATGCTCCCTCAGGGCGCAGAGGATGGCAAAGGCCTGATGAGCTCGGAGCAGTATCAGTATTATGTCGGCCGGCCCGGAGATGAAAATGCGGGCGGCATAGTGGGCTCTGAAACAAACAGTGATATTCCCACACAGGTTGAAAATGCAGCCAAGCCCGATGGCACAGAGCTTGAGATCAGCGGCAGCGGCCAGCGGGATTATGACAATTCCAAAAGCGAAAAACAGATCATCAACAACGCGGCAGTGCTCAGAGACTGCACCATTTCGGTGAGCCTGAACTCGGACGTGGCCGGAAGAGTTGATACCAATGCGCTGCGCAGCCACGTTGCCCGTGCGGCAGGCATCCAGAACAACTCGGGCGATGACAGAACAGAGCAGGAATATCTGAGCGACAAGATCTCCATCGTTTCGATGAAGTTTAAGGATAAGGATACTCCTTCCATCATTCCGGTGGATGTGAATGATGTGGATCCGATGCTGCTCATCATTTCGGCAGGCGTTTTGCTTGTGATCATCCTCTTCCTGATCGTATTCTTCATCATCCGGCGCCGCCGCAAAAAGCGTCAGATGCAAAAGGAACTGGAAGAACAGCTGGCTCAGATGGAAAGTCCGGTCGTCGCACCTGCTATGCCGGAGCCCAACGCAGATGTTATGACACTGCAGTCTGAAAAGAATATGGAGCTGCGCAAGGAGATCCGCAAGTTTGCCAACGACAATCCTGAAATTGCGGCGCAGATCGTGCGCACTATGCTGAGAGGAGGGGACGATGATGCCTGAGCAGGCCGCATCAACAGCAGCGGGCCATTCTTCGGCGCATTCAGCGGCGGCCGGTCAAGAGCAAAAAATGACACTGACCGGCCCGCAGAAAGCAGCAGCGATCATCGTGGCCCTCGGAGCTGACAAGGCTTCCCATATTTATCAGTATATGGAGCCGGAAGAGGTTGAACAGCTGACCGTTGAGGTTGCCAGACTGGCATTCCTGAACTCGGAACAGACCGAAGGGATCCTCAACGAATTCTATCAGATGTGCATGACCAATAAGGCCGTTACAGAAGGCGGCCTGGAATATGCAAGAGCTGTTCTGGAAAAGGCTTACGGCGAGCAGGCCGCCACAGATCTGCTGAGCAGGGTTACCCGCTCTTTGAAGAACAGAGAATTCTCTTTCCTGAACAAGGCCGATGTGAAGTCGCTTTATGCAGCTTTGCAGAACGAGCGCGCACAGACGATCGCTTTGGTGCTTTCGTATGTGGCGTCGGATAAGGCTGCCGCTGTGATCGCACAGCTGGAACATGACAAGCAGATCCGAGTGGTTGAAGGCATTGCCAAAATCGAGAGCGTTTCTCCGACTGCCATTAAAATCGTAGAATCCGAAATGAACAAGAAGTTCTCGAGCCTGATGACCAGCTCCAATGTCAAGGTTGGCGGCATCGACTATGTGGCAGATGTGATGAACAATCTGGACCGCACCAGCGAAAAAAATATTTTCGATGGCTTGTCGGGGCACAACCAGGAACTGGCCGACGAGATCCGCAAGCGCATGTTTGTGTTCGAGGATATCGTTACAATGGACGACCGCTCCATTCAGCGCTTTGTGCGTGATTGTGATACAAGAGATCTGGTGCTGGCACTGAAGACATCCAACACAGAGGTCGCCAACAAGCTGTTCAAGAATATGTCCACCCGTATGGCGGAAAACATCCGGGACGATTTGGAAATCACCAGGAATGTGCGCCTGAAGGATGTGGAAGAAGCCCAGCAGCGTATCGTTTCTATTATTCGCGGCCTGGAGGAAAAGGGAGAGATCATCATATTGAAGGGCGGAAAGGACGATATCATTGCCTAGTATATGGAAACGCCTGTCCCACCAGCCTAAAATTGAAGAATACCATTTTCCTGATGCAGGTGAGCTGAATGAACTGGATTTTTCGGATGCTCCCCAGCCTGAGGCAGAGGAGCATCCGCTGGACGGTGAAAACTTGGAACAGACTGTTTCCGAGGACACCCCAAGCTTTGCAGACATTCATTCGGCAGCGATGCTGCAGGAAGCAAGGGAACAGGCAGAAAATCTTTTGAAGCAGGCCCAGCAGGAAGCGGATCAGCTTTTGCAGAAGGCAAAGGATGAGGGCTATGCACAAGGTCACGCCGAGGGTTATGCCGAAGGCGTGAGCGAGGGTACCCGTCAGGCAAAAGAAGAGGTTCTGCAGCAGCAGAACGAACAGATCGAAAACCTTACGAACGAGGTTCAGCAGTTCCTGGAAAAGGCCAACACGGCTTTGAAACAGCAGCTGGATGAAAATGCCGTAGAACTGCGGGACCTGGCGATCGCCATTGCCGAAAAGGTGATCGGTGTCAGCCTGGACAGCAGCGCGGACGTTATCGAGCGCATGATTCGAATGGCAATTGAAAAAAGAAAGCGGTGCGAGTGGGTGCAGATCTACGTTTCCAACCACAGCGCGCACAAACTGGCCGAGCTTTCTCCCGTTTTGACCACTTCGTTTGCTGCTCTTTCTGACCATGTGCGCATCGTTCCGATGAAAGATGATGAACCGGGAGCATGCATCATTGAGATGCCCGGTGAGATCATTGATGCAAGTGTTTCAACGCAAATCGAAAATATCCGCTCGGCACTCTCTGAAACCCCTCTGGATCAAGAGCAGCACAGCATCTGAATTTATGCGGAAAGGAGACTTTGAGGATGTATCAAAAAATGATTCACCAGGTCCGGCATATGGAACCTTACAGCCTGACCGGTAAAATCGAAAATATTGTTGGTATGTCCATCGAAGCTTCCGGAGGCCATGCTGCGGTAGGAGATATCTGCCGGATCTACAACAGCGAAACAGGAAAGCAGATATCAGCCGAGGTCGTGGGCTTTAAAAACAACCACATCCTGCTGATGCCTTATGCGGATATGAGCGGCATTTCTGCGGGGAATTTTGTGCGGAACACCGGCCGCCAGTTGACGCTTCAGGTGGGCGAGTTCCTGCGGGGACGCATCATCAATGCCCTTGGAGAACCGCTGGATAACAAAGGCCCCCTGGAAGGCGGTGTTCCGTACTGCGTAAGCGGAAAGACGGTGAACCCGCTGGAAAGGCCGCCCATCCGTGAGAGAATCGAATTCGGCGTGAAAGCCATCGATGGAATGCTCACGATCGGCAAGGGTCAGCGTATCGGCGTGTTTGCAGGTTCCGGCGTTGGTAAAAGTACCCTGATGGGTATGATCGCCGGCAATGTGAAAGCAGATATCAACGTGATCGCACTGGTCGGCGAACGCGGCCGTGAGGTTTTGGAGTTCGTTGAAAAAGATCTTGGTGAAGAAGGCATGCGCCGCTCCATATTGGTGGTCGCAACTTCGGATCAGCCCGCAATGCTGCGTATGAAGTGCCCCTGCGTGGCCACAGGCATTGCAGAGTATTTCCGGGATCAGGGCTACGATGTGCTTCTGATGATGGACTCCCTTACCCGTTTTGCCATGGCTCAGCGTGAAATCGGCCTGGCGATCGGCGAGCCGCCGGTTTCCCGCGGCTACACGCCCTCCATTTATGCAGAGCTTCCCAAGCTGCTGGAACGCAGCGGCAATTTCAAAAAAGGGTCCATCACGGGAGTATACACGGTTCTGGTTGAAGGCGATGACACAAATGAGCCGATCGCAGATACTGTGCGAGGCATCCTGGACGGACACATCGTTTTGTCCCGTGCGCTGGCAACCAGCAACCACTACCCGGCAATCGATGTAAGCGCAAGCATTTCCCGTCTGATGACGGAAATCGTTTCTCCCCAGCACCGGGCATTGGCTTCCAAGATCCGTGATATCATGGGCATTTACGAAAAGAATGCAGACCTGGTGGCGATCGGTGCGTATAAGCCGGGAACAAACCCCAAGCTGGATCTGGCGCTGAAAAAAATCGATCTGATCAATGATTTCCTGATGCAGAAAGTAAATGAATCTTTCAGTTACGAAGAATGTGTTGCACTTATGGAAAAATTAGTGGGATAAGGTGAACATGATCGCTTATGAAGAAATTTAAATTTTCGCTCAGTTCCGTTTTATCCTATAAAGAGCAATGCCTCGAGTCACTGCAGAATGAACACGCAGCCCTGATGGCACAGGCACGTTCGATCGAGCAGACCATTAAAGAAAAACGGCATGCCTATCATCAGTTCGACCGGGAATATCAGCAGCGGTGCAGCATGGGCATTGCAATAACCGATGCACGTTTCTGCGAAAGCCAGCTGAGAGCAATGGAAAACGATATCCAGATCGAAATACAGAACCTGGCAGAAATGAACAGGCGTGTGGAGCAAAAGCGGATGGAAGTGGTTTCTGCAAAGCAGGATGCCACCTCCATTGAAAAGCTGAAAGAAAAAAAGCAGGCCGCATATCAAAAAGCGATGGCCAAGAACGACGAGCTCTTTGTGGAAGAGTTCGTCAGTGCAGCCCAGGTGAGAAACGCAAACTGAAATGACGGTGAATGTCCAGGCTGGCTGTGATCAAAACGGCCATGGAACACATTTTAAAGAGGATAGACAGCGGTGCTGACGGATGCTGAAAATCCAGATCAGCCGCTTTCTATAAAGCGCAGCGGGCAGAGCCCGGATGCCGGGAAGCTGCTTTGCGCAGAAAAAACTGAGAGGAGGTGAAAATATGGGAGTAACAAACAACAGTGTGAACGATATGCTCAAGATCCAGCCCAGCACGGCAGGCAAAGGAAAAAATGCCAAGGGCCCGGAGTCAGCATCCGATGAAAACGCATTCCGGCGCCTGATGGAAGAGAGCCAGTCCCTGAATAAGGACGGATCCCGTCCGGGCAGAGATTCCGCCAGCGCATCCGATAAAACCGCACAGGAGACTGTGTCGGCAGAAGGTCAGAATGCTTCGGATGAAATCGATGTGAACAAGCAGATGCTGATCGCAGCGATGATGGCCGGTCAGATGCCTTCGATCGTGCGGATGGATGTGCAGGAGGATGTTCCGGCGCAGGCAGATGCAGCAAACCTGGAAGGTGTTCAGCAGATCATGCTGGCGCAGACTTCCGGAAATGAAGCACAGCAGATGCCCGAAGCTTCTTTGGAGGCAGAAGGCCTGAGCGATGCGAACAAGGCTTTGGCACAGGCTGCAAACGGGCAGACCACAGTGCAGGCAGAACAGCCCGCAGCCTCGAAAGAGGATGTGCTGGAAATCGTAAAGTCGGAAGTTCAGGTCAAAACAGCATCGGCTGAAAACGACATCCAGAAACAGGAGAAGGAACCGGAGCAAAATCCGAACGCAGCAACCGCATTGTTTGAAACAGTTGATGCGGCCCCGATCCGCGTTGGTGACGGTTCTTTGACAGACAAAAAGGTGGAAGTACCGGTTGCAGAACAGATCGAGAGCCAGATCTCTGGAGCGATCAAAGCCAAAGTTTCTTCTCTGGAACTGGAGCTGAACCCCAAAAGCCTGGGACGGATCCATGTGGAAATGGAATGGATGCAGGATGGAAGCCTTCATGTGTTCATGAAAGCTGAAAAAATGGGCACACAGGCACTTTTGGAAAACAGCGCAGGTGCACTTCAAAAACTGCTGCAGCAGGATACACAAAATCCTGTCCAGATCAATGTGCAGCAAAGCGCCAAGGAAGAATTGCCGAATCATGGCCACAACGGTCAGCAGCAGGAGCAGCGGCAGAACAGCCGCCGCGACCAGAATAAGGACCAGCAGGATGCAGGCAGTCGTTTCCTGCAGGAGCTGCGGCTGGGGCTCACGCCGATCAGCGGTTCAATTACTTAAAAAAGGAGAGAGATCATGGGCAGTTATATGTCTGATATCAGCGGTTATATTTCAGGCACTTCCTCAACATCTCCCAACTATGTGCAGACATCCGGCAAGGCCAGCCTGGATATGACAGACTTCCTTACTCTTATGGTAACGGAAATGTCCAACCAGACCATCGACTCGGCAGCCGATACCTCTGATATGCTGAACCAGCTGGTTCAGATGCAGATGGTGCAGGCAATTACCAATATGACCGATGCCTCCGTTATGTCTTACGCTTCTTCTCTGGTCGGTAAGGAAGTTACCGTGGGCCAGATGGATAAGAACAATGAGATCAAGGAACATGTGGGTATTGTTACAGGAACGGGTATGATGAATGGCCAGCAGGTAGTTTTTGTTGATGACAAATACTACTTCCTGAGTGAGATCATGGCAGTTGGCCGCTTGCCGGAAAAACCCAAGCCTGACGAGAAGCCGGATGATGTAAAGCCGGGTGAGAAACCGGACGGCACACCGGGTGCAAAGCCGGATGGCAAACCGGAAGTAAAGCCGGATGCAAAGCCGGAAGGCGCACCGGAGGTAAAGCCGGATGCCAAACCGGAAAGCGCACCGGATGTGAAGCCTGAGGAAAAGCCGGCAGAAGTGCCGCAGGTAAAGCCGGAGGGAGAAACAGAAGTGAAGCCGGAGACGGCACCGTCCAATGGTGAAACCGACAAGATCCCAGAAGCACCGGTAACTCCCGCCCCCGAAGCGGCACCCGAAGAAGCCGAAAAGCCAACTGAGGACGTACCGCCCGCAGCCGCTGTGCTTGGATAAGGAGGCGACAGGGTTGATCAGAGCTGTTTCCTCGGCAGTGCAGCCCAATGCTTTCAGTTCCACAGAAAAAAACGGACAGGCTCATTCGAAAAATTTTTCTGCGCTTATGCAGAAGGAGCTCCAAAAGAGCGAAGGGGCACCGCGGTCCGGTGTGGAATTTTCAAAGCATGCCATAACACGGGCAGAACAGCGGGGAATTAAAATCACGCCGCAGCTTTTGAATCAGCTGCAGGATGGAATGGAAAAGGCGCAGGAAAAGGGAGCCACCAACATCCTGGCGATGGATGCAGAATCTGCTTTTATCGTGAATATTCCCAGTGCCAGAGTTATTACAGCCATTTCGCAGTGCGAAATGAAAGATAACATCTTTACCAATATAGATGGTGCCGTGTTCCTGTAACTTTTTACAGAAGGCAGGACCGATTTCGGATGCTTTTGCAGCTCATCCGTTTGATGGGCTCAGGCGGCACCGTTATTTGAAAGGAGCAAAAATATCAAATGACTGGAGCAAT
The DNA here is from genome assembly GCA_020025635.1 of Allofournierella sp. Classification (GTDB taxonomy): domain Bacteria; phylum Bacillota; class Clostridia; order Oscillospirales; family Ruminococcaceae; genus JAHHRU01. The sequence continues at coordinate 255,611 of JAHHRU010000001.1, read as the reverse complement.
GAACGCAGCGATTGCGGGTATGAAAACCCACATGGACAAGCTTAACGTAATTGGTAATAACGTTGCAAACGTGAACACCGTTGGTTACAAAGCACAGCGTACTGTTTTTCAGGATTCGATGTATACCATGTATAGCAACGGTTCCAATGGTACCGCTGTGAAGGGCGGTAAAAACCCTTCTCAGATCGGTTATGGTTCCACGATCAGCACGATCGACCTGAACATGACCGGCGGTATTTTTACGCCGGGCAAACCCCTGGACACCATGATCAATGGTGATGGTTATTTCCTGATGGGTGATAAGGACCTGGCCGGAAAAATCGATGCTTCGGACCCCAACAGCTTCAAGGCTTTGTCTTTGAGCCGCGTCGGCAACTTCAAGATCGACTCGGACGGCTATCTGACTGATGGCGCAGGCAATACCGTTTATGGCTTCCTCACAGTTGGCACCGACGTGGAAGGCAACCCGATCGTCAGCGATCAGCTGGTTCCCATCCGCATGCCCCGCATTGAGAAAGTACCTGTTGACCCCAAGGACGGCAAGACCGAAGTGACCATCAAGCCGGGCGACAAAGAGGGCGAGCAGTACATCTACGCAAACAAGGTCCGTTATCCGGTGGCGGCGGAAGTTGGCGGCAAGCCTGCAACCAACGAGCAGCTCCTGGGCAATGTGGATCATGTTCGTCTGGATGACTACTGGCCGGTCGATCCCCAAAACCCCAATGCACCCATTGATAAAAGCGGCGTGAACCCGCTGCCTTACGCAAGCCTGTCCAGCATTTCCATCGATGAGACCTCCGGCCGCATTTCCGGTATGCTGGAAAACGGCGAGTTCGTAACCGTTGGCTTTTTGGCCATTGGTAAAGTTACCAACAACGAAGGCCTGACCCATAAGGAAGGCCCTTACTTCCAGTGCGGCGACGGCGCAGGCGACCTGCAGATCACCATGCTGGGTTCTGTGAACGAGAAGCTGAAGACCCCGGGCAACGGCAAGCTCGACACTGTAAACAGCAGCATGCTGGGTGCCGGCCAGACCGCAAGCCGCAAATCCCAGATCGGCGGCACCAAAACCAAGCTGCAGACCGGTGGTCTGGAAGGCTCCAACGCGGACCTGGCCGTTGAGATCGCTGAAATGATCAAAACCCAGCGCGGTTACCAGGCAAACACCAGAATTATCACCGTAACTGACACAATGCTCGAAGAGCTGGTCAACATCAAGCGTTGATAAAATACCTGCATGAAGTGTTCGGCAGGGGGCGCCCCCGCTCCCTGCCGAATAAAAAGGAAGGCGGTTATCATGATCGTTTTAACAAAGCGTAATCAAGAGCGCTTCTTGCTGAATCATCTGCAGATCGAATGCATTGAGTGCATTCCGGAAACCAAGATCACAATGATGAATCATGACTACTATCTTGTATGCGAAAATGCAGATGAGATTATTGATAAAATTGCGGCTTACAATGCGAAAGTGCAGGATATTCATCGTGTCATCTCGGTGGAAGACAGGCGCTGAGCGCTAAGAGGAATTGCCAAAAAGCAAATAGACGGTTGCCTGGAGGGAGTAGGTAAATATGAATCTCAGTTATATTATCGGCCTCATTGGTGCGATTGTGGTTATTTTAATTGGCATGGCCGGCCCCACTTTTGCATTCTCGAATGTAGCGCGGTTCTATGATTTCTCGAGTATAATGATCACGATCGGATGCACCATCTTCGTGGTTGTTGCGAGTTTCCCCGGAAAAATGCTGAAGAACATCCCGAAGCATTTTAAAATCATTATGAACAGCAAGGGAAATGATCCGGCAAAGTGCATCGAGGAATTGGTAGATCTGGCCCAAACTGCCCGCAAAAGCGGCTTGCTTTCTCTGGAAGAAAAAGCTGCTGAGCAGGAAGATCCCTTCTTCCAACAGGCAATCATGATGATCGTGGACGTTTATGATGCCGACAAGATCCGCGGCATCCTGGAAAATGACATCGAGTGCATGTCGGCACGTCACGAAGAGGCTGCGGCCATGTATGACAAGGCCTCCGCAGTTGCGCCGGCCTTTGGTATGGTGGGTACGCTGGTTGGCCTGATCAACATGCTGAAGAATATGAACCTGAGCGACGGCGGAGCCAGCAACATCGGCAACGATATGGGCACCGCCCTGATCACCACGCTGTATGGCTGTATTCTGGCGCACATGGTTTTCGGCCCGATCGCGACACTGCTTCGCAGCCGGGATGAGGAGGAAGTCCTTTACAAGATGATCATCGTAGAGGGTGTCATGGGCATCCAAGCCGGTGAGAACCCCAAGTTCCTGCGGGATCACCTGATGACCTACATGGCTCAAAAGCGCCGTGAGATGGGTGAAGGTGCAGACCAGAAGAAGGAGAAAAACGAAGAGTAAATCCAAGGGGAATACGCTAAAAGGGGATGGTGAATAATCGTGAAAAAGAAGAAAAGAAGCGGCGGTGGCGCCAACTGGATGGATACATACGGCGACATGGTAACTTTGCTGCTTTGCTTCTTTGTATTGCTCTATTCCATGTCTACAATCAATGAGGATAAATGGAAAGCGGTTGTTTTGAGCTTCAATCCTTATGCAATGGACTCGCCTACGGTCAATCCTGGGGGAGCCGGTCCAAATGCGGATGCAGACGAAGGCGGTTTCCCCGTTGAGCAAATGCAGAGTGAAGTTGACCAGGCAATGGATGATTTGTATGAGCAAATCAGCGAAATAGCAGCGCAGTATGACAACGGCGGCGAGATTTCTGTATATAAAGATGGCGGTAAAGTCTATGTAGAGTTTAACCAAACGATCTTTTTTGATGGTGACAGTGCTTCTCTGCGCCCGGAAAGCAAGAGTCTGCTTGATTCTGTCTGTGATATTTTGGAACAATGTAAAGATGCGATCGAAGAAGTAAGAGTGCTTGGACATACTGCTCAGGCAAGATTGGATCGCCCGAACAATGTGGCATCAGACCGGATGCTGGCAAGCCAGCGTGCAACAAACGTGGTTGTGTATATTCAGGAACACGGCACGCTTGACCCCGGACGTCTGATTAGTGAAGGTGTTGGTCAATGGAGACCAGTGGCAAGCAATAAACAGGCAGAAGGCCGCCAGAAAAACAGGCGGGTAGAACTGATCATCAGTGGAAAGAACATAGAAGACGAACTTGGCGAAAACGTTTATCAGTATGAAACGGAGTAAAGTTCGTTGAGAATTTATCGATATTTAGGGTGGTAGTATGGCAGATAAACTATCCCAAAATGAAATAGATGCGCTTTTGGGAGCTCTACGAAGCGGAGAAAAAGATCTAAATTCTCCCAACGAGACCAGTTCGGAGAATAAATACCGAAAATATGATTTTAGTAGACCCAGAAAATTTACCAAAGACCGCATAAAATTGCTGATGGGAATTTTTGATAATTACTCTCGTATCATCAATTCCCGATTGAATGCACGACTTCGCACAAATTGCGAAATTTCGGTTGAGAGTATTGAAGAACAAAGATACTATGAATTTTCCAATGCGCTCCGGGAAGGAGATGTTTTGGGGCAGATCGATGCAAAGATCAAAGACAACACGGAAGACACGCCGGTTTTGTTCTATCTCAGCCCTCAAACAGCACTTGCCATGATGGACCGCATGATGGGCAGTGAGGACACCACTCCGGAGCCGGACATTTCGGATTACACTTATACGGATCTGGAACTTCGGCTTTATGAGGATATTGTTTATGATCTGGCATCTGTTATGGGAAACAGCTGGGGTAACTACATCCCCATAGAATTCTCCTTCAGAAAAGTGGATGCCAATCCAACGGTAAGCCAAGTTATCGGAGTGGATGAAATCGTAGTTATCGTGAACATGAATGTGAATTTTGCCGAGATCACTGGGCGAATGAGTATGTGCTTCCCGGGAGAAATGCTTTCGAACATCTTCCAGGAAATCAGTCGCGATAATCCTACTCGAAAAACCGCAAGCGAAGACAAAACAGACGAAATCTTTGAAAACCTCAAGGATTCTGCTTTGGATGTTGTGGCCGAGCTTGGAAATGCCCGCATTTCTCTCAATGACCTGTATCATCTGCATGTGGGAGATGTGGTGAACCTGGGATGCTCAAAGGATTCAGAAGTAACACTTGACATCGGAGGCTACCAATGGTTCAAGGGCCGGGTTGGCACCTACGAAAAAAATATGGCTGTTAAAATCAGTGAAGTATATAATCAGTCCGAACAAAGGAGCGAATAGTTAGCATGGAAAAACAATTATTCAACCCGATGGAGATCGATGCTCTAGGCGAAATTTTCAATATCAGTTTGGGATCATCAGCAACGGCCGTGGCAAATTTGCTTGACCATAAAGTTGATATCACTACCCCGAAAGTATCTGTAGTTCGCGTTGAAGATTTTTCGATCGGAAATCTGGAGCCCGCAATGGGCATTGAAATAAAGTACGTGGAGGGCCTAGAAGGCGGCAATCTCATGCTGCTTCGCCGCAGGGATATCAAGGTCATCGTTGATATCCTGATGGGTTCCGAAATTCCTGAAGAGGAATTTGAACTGAACGACCTCACGATCAGTGCGGTTTGTGAAGTTATGAACCAGATGATGGGATCTGCCTCAACGGCCCTGGCGGATTTCCTTGGCTTTCCTGTTAACATTTCCACACCGGTTCCCTTTGAACTGGATGACCTGGAATCGTTTAAAAAGAATCATCTGCCTCAGGATTCGGATACCATTGTTGTTGTTCGCTTCTCGTTCCAAATCGAAGATGTTCTGGAAAGCGAATTCATGAACGTAATGAGCGTGGACCTTGCAAAGGAACTGCTGGTAGGTTTGGGCCTCAGCGATGATGCCGTGTCGGCACAAGCGGCTGAACCGGCAGCGCCTGCTGCTGAACCGAAAGCTGCCGCTGCTGCCGCGCCGGAGGCTTCCGCAGGAGGAGCGAAGACGCTCAGCCAGGAAGAGATCGAAAAGATGCTGGGAGGCATGAATGCTGGCAATGAGCCGGAAAGTGCAGCTCCGGCACCGGCCGCACAGCCTGCAGCAGCCCCGGCTGCGGCCCCGGAGCCCATGGCACAGCAGCCCCAGCAGACTCAGCAGCCCTTTGCGGCTGACCCTGCTGCTGCCCAGCAGATGCCTTATGGAGCATGGCCCTCGGTACCCCCGCAGGGAATGCCCTATATGCAGCCGATGTATTATCCTTATCCCCAGCAGCCTCAGCCGGTGCAGACTGAGCCGAAGGTGATCCAGACAAGCCCGGTTGCATATACGGAGCTGGATCCTTTGAAGAGCATCGGCACAGAGCAGGCCGAAAATCTGGATCTTATCATGGATGTGCCGCTGAAGGTTTCGGTGGAGATCGGACGGACCAGACGGAAAGTGCGGGATATCCTGGAATTCTCCAAAGGTTCGCTGGTTGTGCTGGATAAGCTTGCAGGAGATCAGGTGGATCTTTTTGTGAATGGAAAATGCATCGCAAAGGGCGATGTTGTGGTTGTGGATGATAACTTCGGTGTTCGCATCACGGAGATCGTAAAAGATCCCACCATTCCCATTGGGGTAAAGAAGATTTAATTCTTTTTTCTTATAGTTCAATACGTTTAGTAAAGGAAGGAAAGTAATATGTCGAAGAAAATTTTGATTGCTGATGACGCCGCTTTTATGCGAATGATGGTTAAGGATGCTCTGGTCAAGGGCGGCTATACCGATGTACATGAGGCTGTAGACGGTGCCGATGCTGTGCAGAAGTATGACGAGATCAGCCCGGATCTGGTGATCCTGGATATCACCATGCCCAACCTGGATGGTCTGGGTGCCCTGAAAGAAATCCGCGCAAAGAACAGCAGCGCAAATGTGATCATGTGCTCTGCAATGGGCCAGGAAAGCATGGTTATGGAAGCTGTTCGCTCCGGTGCAAAGGACTTTATTGTGAAGCCCTTTAAGCCCGACCGCATTCTGAAAACTGTGACCGCTATTCTGGGTGAGCCCTGATCGATCACAAAATGTGGGATTGGCTTTTATACCTGATCTGCGTTGCGCTGATTCTTTGCGCAGCATATTGGGTTACCAAAAAAAGAGCAGGAATGCTGGGCGGCTCATGGAATCCCAGTGGTAAGAAGCTTCGGATGGAGGTATTATCACAGATTCAGGTTGGAGGAAATGAGCGCCTGGTCATTGTAGCTGCTGCCGGCAGATATTTTCTCATTGGTGCCGCAAGCGGTGGGATCTCATTGCTTGCAGAGCTTTCTGAGGAAGAGATCAATGCCTGGAAAGACAGTGAAGTTTCCGGTTCGGAGGAAAGCAAAGGATTTCTTTTGACCTTCCTGGAAGCGGAAATGAAAAAGAAGCACAGGTGAAAATGCGTATGGGACCAGAAAGTATTATAAATGTCAATGGAGACAATGTGCAGGCACTGGAAATTGTTTTTCTGACAACTGCCATCATGCTGCTGCCGTCGCTCCTGGTAATGATGACTTCTTTTACCAGATACATCATTTCCTTCTCGTTCCTGCGTTCGGCAATGGGCACACAGCAAACGCCGCCTAATATCGTTTTAGTGGGGCTGGCGCTGTTTTTGACATTGTTCACAATGGCGCCTGTGATGGATGAGATCCGAACCAAGGCGTACGAGCCGTATGTTGAAGAAACGATCTCTCAGGATGAGTTTTTTGAGCAGGCAGAAAAGCCGCTGAAAAAATTTATGCTTCGCAACACAAAAATAAACACCTTGCAGATGTTCTGCGATCTGGCACATGTGGAAGTTCCGCAAGAAATGGATGAGCCGGCTGTGATGGAGCTGCCGCTGAACATCATCGTGCCATCGTTCATGACCTGTGAGCTGCAAAGAGCATTTATGATCGGTTTGCTGCTTTATATCCCCTTTATGCTGATCGATATCGTAGTTTCGTCCACATTGATGGCAATGGGTATGATCATGCTGCCGCCATCCATGATCTCGATGCCGTTCAAGCTTTTGCTGTTTGTAACGGTCAATGGATGGGAGCTGCTGTTCTCCAATCTGATTCAAGGATTTAACTAGAGTGGCATGGAGGGTATAGCGTATGAGCACAGATATCATTGTGGATCTCATGCATGAAGCAGTTGGGGTCACGATCAAGCTGGGCGCCCCCATGCTGGTGCTCAGTATGGCGGTTGGTGTGATCGTGGCTTTGTTTCAGGCTGTAACGCAGATTCACGAGCAGACGATCGGTTTTGTTCTGAAATTGGTTGTGATCGTTGGCGTGCTGATGCTTGGAGGAGGTTGGATGTTGACCACCCTGCAGGATTATCTGAAGCAGATCTTTATGACTTTTGCCCTGTAGGAGCTGAACGCAGATGATGTGGTCTGATTTGACACTGTTCCTCTATATTATGGCTCGGATGAGCGGTTTTGTTCTGACAAACCCCATTTTGGGGCGAAGAAATATCCCAGGCATTTTCAGAAGCGGCCTGATTTTGGTGCTGTCGGCCTTTACCTATCCGCTGGTTTCCAATCAGACCGTTCTGGAACCCACAGGGATACCGGATTTTTCGATCCATATTTTGATGGAACTGCTGCTTGGCTTTGTTTTGGGCATGATCGTGCAGTTCTTCCTGTATATTCCGCATCTGGCCGGTTTGATGGTGGATACCCAGATGGGTATGACCATGAACCAGATCTATGATGCCGGTATGCAGGGAAATGCATCTGTAACCGGCCAGGTGTTGAACGTTTTGATGCTTTTGCTGTTCTTTGCGGCAAACGGACATCATACGCTGCTTGAAATCATCGTTTCGTCAGGAAACATTGTTGGATATGGCGCTGTTTCATTGGGAAAATCCGCCATTGAAGCGGCTTTGATGATGTTTGTGGAATGTACCATCCTGGGCTTAAAGCTCTGCATGCCCATTCTGGCGGCAGAGCTGATCGGCCAGCTTGGAATGGGCCTTTTGATGAAGGCCATTCCGCAAATCAATGTGTTTTCAATCAACATTGAATTGAAAGTTTTGATCGGCCTTGTTCTTCTTTTTGCCTTGATCGCTCCGTTCAGCGAGTTTCTTTTACAAACAGAAATGAAGATGCTTGACGGCATGAGGCGGATGCTGCAGCTCATGGCCTGAGTTTGTTTGTGCCTGGCAAAGGGGGGATGGAATATTGGCAGACGGTTCAAAAACTGAAAAAGCGACCCCGAAAAAGCGAAGAGACGAACGAAAAAAAGGTAATGTCTTTTTAAGCAAGGACGTTGTATCAGTTGTAACGCTGGCAGTTTCCTTTTTCACCTTTCTCATGTTGGCACACACGATCGCTCAGGGCATCGCGCAGGTGATCACAGTTGCCATCCAGGCCTGCGGTCAGTTGGAATATGGGCCGGAAAATGCTGTTGAAGGCCTTAAAAACCAATCATTGATGGTGCTGTTAAAGGCCGGCCTGATACCGCTCGCAGTATCGCTTGCAGCGGTTGCAGTCACCTTTGGACAGACCAAATTGCTGGTCACGGCAAGCCTGCTAAAGCCGAAATTCAGCAGGATCAACCCTTTGGAGGGTGTCAAAAAGTTATTTTCGCTGAGAAGCCTGATCGAGGCACTGAAGGGTATTCTTAAGATCTCGCTTCTCCTTATCATCGTTTATATGAGCCTGAAGGATATGATGAGTACCGGTTACCGGTATTTGTATACGGATATCCATTCGGCAACAAGCCATATCCTGGAAGTGGGAAAGGATATGGGCTTACGCGTACTCCTTGCATTTGTTATACTGAGTGCCATGGATTTCATGTATCAGTGGTGGGACTTTGAGCGCCAGCTGCGAATGAGCAAGCAGGAAATCAAAGAAGAGTACAAACAAATGGAAGGCGACCCACAGATAAAAGGCAAAATCAGAGAGAATCAGCGCCGTATGGCTCAGTCCCGTATGATGCAGAGCGTCCCCGGTTCGGACGTGGTCATTCGAAACCCCACGCATTTTGCGGTGGCTTTGCGGTACCGCCCGGAGAGGGACAATGCCCCCATTGTTCTTGCCAAAGGCCAGGATGAGCTGGCGCTGAGAATTGTCAAAGTGGCGCAGGAAAATCAGGTGGCGATCGTTGAAAACGTGCCTCTTGCAAGAGGCCTTTACGCCTCAACAGAGCTTAATCAGGAAATTCCGCCGGAGTTCTATGGCGCGGTAGCGGAAGTGCTGGTTCACATCATCCGCTTGGATCACAAAGGCGCTCCTGCCAGGACCCCGAAAATTGAAAGATAGGAGACAGAACATTTATGAAGCGATTACTAAACGATGCACTCAATAATGTGATATCATTGGGTGTGGTTGTAGTTGTTCTCTTCTTAATTATTCCGTTGCCGACTGCTCTGCTGGATTTCCTGCTCATCATCAACATCGGCATTTCGATCATGATCTTGATGATCACGATGAATATCAAGGAAACCCTGGAGTTTTCCATATTTCCCTCATTACTGCTGATCACGACACTGTTTCGATTGGGCTTGAACATCTCCAGTACCCGGTCGATTTTGAAAACAGGATATGCCGGAGAGGTCATTCAGAACTTTGGTCGTTTGATCACAGGCGGAAACATCATTGTTGGCGTTGTTATTTTTCTGATCATCGTATTGGTTCAGTTTATCGTTATTACAAAAGGTGCCGAGCGTGTTGCTGAGGTTGCAGCGCGTTTTACACTGGATGCAATGCCCGGTAAACAGATGGCGATCGATGCGGACCTTTCCTCCGGACTCATCAACGAAAAAGAGGCAAGGATCCGCCGCGGCAAAATTCAGAAGGAAGCCGATTTCTACGGCGCTATGGACGGTGCCACCAAGATCGTTAAAGGCGATGCGGTGATGTCGCTGCTGATCACACTGATCAACTTTGTGGGCGGCGTGATCATCGGCGGCGTCATGGGCGGTGAAGCATTCTCCGTAGTGCTTCAGAAATATTCGATCGTTACCATTGGTGACGGCCTTGTATCTCAGCTTCCCGCTCTGATGATCTCCACAGCGACCGGCATGATCGTTACCCGCTCGGTTTCCGAGGGCAGCCTGAACAAAGACGTTGTGGGCCAGTTCAAAGGACAGCCCAGAGCGATTTTGGCAACCGGCATCATCCTGATCTTCCTGGGATGCATCCCCAATACGCCGCACATCCCGCTGCTGCTGGGCGGCGGCGTTCTGGTGGTTGGCGGCTATATGATCTCTTCCAAGATGAAGAAGCAGGCGGCTGTGCCTGAGATCGAAGAGCCTGCGCAGCAGGAAGAGCCGCAGACCGAAAACGATTATTACAAAGACATCAACAATGTTTACTCTCTGCTGACGGTGGAACCCATCGAAATGGAATTCGGATACAGTCTGATTCCAATGGTGGACGAAGGGCACGGCGGCAAGCTGATCAGCCGAATCGTGATCTTCCGAAGGCAGTATGCACAGGATATGGGTTTTGTTTTCCCATCGATCCGGCTGCATGATGCGGCAGCTTTGGGAACCAACCAGTATGTGATCCGTATCCGGGGTGAAGAGGTTGCACGGGGCGAGATCCTGGTGGACTATTATCTGGCACTGGAGCCCTCGAACCCGCTGGGTGAGATCGACGGCATCGAAACCGTGGAGCCGGCATACGGAATTCCTTCCCGCTGGATCCTTCCTGAAAATAAAGAGATGGCAGAGATCTACGGATACAACGTCATCGACCCCCTGTCGGTAATGCTGACACACCTGTCGGAAACCATCAAACGCCATGCTTATGAGCTGCTGAACCGTGCGGAAACGATCCAGCTGGTAGAGAACCTGAAAACATCTCAGCCCGAGCTGGTGGAAGAAACGGTCCCCAATATCATTTCCTACTCGGTATTGGAAAAGGTGCTTCGGAACCTGCTGAAGGAAAATGTTCCCATCAAGGATCTGGGCACGATCGTGGAATCTCTGGCCGATGCGCTCAGCCAGGGGAGAGATCTGGATACCGCAACCGAACAAGTCCGCGGTGCACTGGCCCGCACCATTACACGCCGCTTCTGCGAGGATGGTCAGATCCGGGTCGTTACACTGGATGCCGAAGTGGAAAAGAAGATCATTTCGTCGCTCACGCGCAATGAGCAGGGTGTATATTTGGCGATGGGTGCCGATCTGATGCAGCTCATTGTATCGCAGATGGCTGAACAGATCCGGAAATTCAGCGAATTGGGCCAGACACCCATTGTGCTGATCAATCAGGTGATTCGTGGATATTTCAGCCGCATGATCACGCAGTTCTATCCGAATGTATACGTCCTTTCCTTCAACGAGATCACCAACGATGTTCAAATCCAGGCAATCGGAAACATTTCGTTCGAAGGAGCTGTGCAGTCTGAGCGAAAGGCGGCAGAGATATGAGCGACACAACGGTAGTTTCGAAGCAGGAGTATACACCTGAAATGCTTGAGCAGATGGAAACTTCCGATTTGCTAAAACTCTACAAAGCCACAGGTGATCAAAATTTAAAATGGCCGCTTGTCCTTCGCTATCAAAATCTTGTGAAAAGCGTGGCATTCCAAATCAGGGGAGTGTACAGCAACTTTGCTCAGATGGAGGACATCATCAGCGAAGGACTTCTCACACTGGTGAAGGCAATCGACCGATATGACCCGGAGCGTGATGCGAAATTTGAAACCTATGTCAGCAAACGGATCCGGGGCATGGTGATCGACTTGATGCGTAAACAGGACTGGGTTTCCAGAAATGTACGGCGCAGATCAAAAGAAATCAACAAAGCGGTCGATGACCTGACCCATAAGCTGGGCCGTTATCCGACAGAAACGGAAGTGGCTCAGAAATTAGGGGTCAGCGAGATCCGCTACCGAAAAGATATGGCCAATATCGCATTGGGCGATATGCTTCAGCTGGATGCCCTTCTTGATTCCGAATACGGTTATCAGATCGGAGTGCCTTCCGATGGCGCTCATGGGCAGCCGGAAGAAGCTTTGCAGGAACAGGAACTGCAGCAAACGCTTGCGGAAGGGATCGCATCCCTTCGCGAAAATGAAAAGATCGTGATTTCTCTGCATTATGTTGAGAATTTAAAGCTGAAAGAAATCGCACAGGTAATGAATTTGAGCGAGCCCAGGATTTCACAGCTTCATTCCAGAGCAATTCAAAAATTGCAGGCACATATGAAAGCTTATATGCAGGAAGAACGAAAACCAAAGCATTGAGGGGAGAAGATAGACGTGTTTAAAGGTTTCTACAACTTAACGTCCGCCATGCTGACCAATCAGCAAAACTTGAATGTTGTGGGCAACAACATGACCAACATTTCAACAGCGGGCTATAAACAGAGACAGTATACGGCTACAACTTTCGATGAAGTGATGTACAGCCGGTTGGGAAATAAAGACGGCAAGGGCCCTGAAATTGGAAAACAGAGCTATATCCGCGCAAGCAGCGATATCGCTACGGATTTCCGCCAGGGAACATTGGAGCCTACTGGCGTGTTTCTGGACTTTGCGATCAATGGCGACGGCTTCTTTGCCGTACAGGATGAAAACGGAGCCGTTTCCTACACCCGTCAGGGCAATTTCTCTTTGACAGAAGAAGGCTATCTCTCCCTTGCAGGGCATGGCCTGGTGCTGGATGCACAAAGAAATCCGATCCGGATGGGGACCGATAAGATCACCAGCGATGGATTTGGCGGCATCTACACGGAAACAGGAGCACGCATTGGACAGCTGGGTGTTTTTACCTTCCAGGACCCCGCTGCGCTTCAGATCACAGAGCAGGGAATGTATCAGGGCGAAGGCGCTGCACTTAAGGGAAATGCGGTTGTGCTGAACGGCTATTTGGAACGCTCGAATACCGATATGGTCAAGCAGATGACCGATATGATCTCAGTACAGCGGTCCTTCCAGAGCGCGGCACAGGTTTCGAAAATATACGATCAGTTAATGACGAAAGCAACCAGCGATCTTGGACGCTTGTAAGGGAGGCAGCTTTACATGAATCAGTCGTTTTACACCGGCGCTGTGAGCGCCCAGCAGCAGAATATGCGCATGGGCATTCAGGGCAACAATCTGGCGAACATCAACACCTACGGCTTCAAGGCAGAGAAGGGCCGTTTTGGACAGCTTGTTTATCAGCAGATCAAGTCTGCCGATGATGAGGATCAGCGTGTTGGCTCGGGAGCGAGTATGCTGATGTCCAGCACAGACCACCGTGCGGGCTCGGCTTATCACACCGGCAGAACGCAGGACTATATGATCGATGGCGACGGCTTCTTTGCCCTGAAGGACCTGGCAACCAACAAAACGACCTTTACCCGCAGCGGAGCGTTTGTGGTTGCACAGGCCGGCGAAGGCGGCCGCTGGTATCTTACAGATGGCCAGGGCCGGTTTGTACTGGGAAGAAACGGCGAACCGATCGAGGTGACCGACCCGAATGCAGAGCAGCCGGTTGGCATCTTTGATTTTGACAAATATGACGGGATGCAGCATACAGACGGGACCCGCTTTGTATGGAACGAAAAAGACGGCAATGTCCGTATGGGCACTGGCAAGCTGCTGAGCGGTTACCTGGAAAATTCCAATGTGGATCTGGCAGAAGAGATGACAAAAGTGATCGAGACACAGCGGGCTTACGGCATGGCGTTGAAGCTGGTGCAGGCCTCTGATGAACTGGAGACTACCATCAACAATCTGCGCGGCTAAGGAAAGGAAAATAAAGAATGATCAAACAGGATTATAGCGAGCTGGATGCTTTGGAGCTGGACACCCTGCGCGAAATCGGAAGCATCGGATCAGGAAATGCAGCCACAGCTTTGTCTGATATGCTCGGCCAGCCTATTCGGATCAAATCTCCCGAAGTGCGCATTATGGAATACAACGAAGCCATTGAATGGATCGGAGGCCCCGAAAAGATCACCGCTGGCGTTATGGTAAAGCTGGGCGGTCAAATCAACGGCATCATGCTTTCGGTGCAGCAGCTGGAGTTCACCAACCTGGTATTGAAAAGCATGCTGGGTAAAACCGTTGAGGATTATATCGAGCTGGGAGACATGGAGAAATCCGTTCTTGTAGAAGTCGGCAATATCATGATCTCCACATTCATCAATGCTTTGAGCAGCTTGGCCGATATCAATATCGAATTGACTGTTCCGGCCTTTGCTGTGGATATGCAGGGAGCGATCCTTACGGTTCCGATGGCGGAATACGGGGGACAGTCGGATTACATTATGACCATTGGCGGCGAGTATCTTTACGAAGGAAAGACGGTTCCGTGCAAGCTGCTGCTTTCACCGGATATCCGTTCTTTGAATACATTGTTGAGAAAACTAGGTGTAAATGGTGGATGATAATTTAAAGGTCGGCATTGCCGATATGAAAATGGCGAAAGCCAATGGGCAGCTGGTCACATACGCATTGGGGTCCTGCATTGGTATTTGTCTCTATGATCCGGTCATTCGTTTGGGGGCACTGATTCATATCATGCTGCCGCTCAATATGGAAACTGGCCGGAAAAACACCATGAAATATGCAGATACCGGCTTGCGGGAAACCATCAAGCAGATGGAGGCCAAGGGCGCAGCAAGAAGCCGCATTGTGGCAAAGATTGCCGGCGGCGCAAAAATGTTTGAGGTGAACGGAGCTTCTCTTGGCAATATCGGCCAGAGAAACATTGAAAGCGTGCACATGAATTTGAAGAAGGAGCAGATCCGGCTTTTGAACGAAGATGTGGGCGGAACGGTTGCCAGAACCTTGTTTTTTGATGTTTCAACGGGAATGTGTAATGTGCGCAGCTATGGAAAACCAGAGCTCGTGATGTAGATACTATTGAAAGGAGCGCATGTCAATATGCGGGAAGAGGATAAAAAGGGCATTCTGCTGGAATCTGGTACAAATGAAATTGAGGTTATGGAGTTTACCATCCATAATAACCTTTATGGAATCAACGTGGCAAAGGTAAAAGAGATCCTGATGTCTGAGCCGGTCAAACCCATGCCGCACTCACACCCGGCGGTTGAGGGAATTTTCAAGCCCCGCGATGTTGTTCTGACAGTAGTGGATCTGCCCAAGTATCTGCTGGGCACTTCGGATGAAAAGAAGCCGAAGGACCTTTTCATCATCACCAATTTCAATAAAATGAATATTGCGTTCCGTGTGCATACCGTTGTGGGCATCAGCCGGATCTCCTGGTCCGATATCCAGAAGCCGGACAAGGCCGTTTCCAGAGGTGAGGAAGGGGTTGCCACAGGAATTGCCCAGTGCGGAAATGATCTGGTGACCATTTTGGACTTTGAGAAGATCGTGGCCGAGATCGCACCGGAAACCAGCATTCAGATGTCTGAGATCGATCAGCTGGGCGAGCGCCGCCGCAGCAATGCACATATCCTGGTGGCAGAGGACTCGATCCTGCTGAGCCGGATGATCGAAGAGGCTTTGCACAAGTCCGGCTATATGAACACAAGGATGTTCCCCAACGGCCTGGAGCTGTGGCACTTCCTGGAAAGCCTGCGGGACCAGGAAGATCTGAGCCAGGATGTTTCTCTGGTGATCACGGATATCGAAATGCCCCAGATGGACGGGCATCACCTCACAAAGCTCATCAAAGACGACAGACAGTTCAAGCATCTTCCGGTCGTTATTTTCTCTTCGCTCATTACAGACGAAATGCGGCGGAAGGGCAAAGAGCTGGGTGCAGATGAGCAGATGAGCAAGCCGGAAATCGCGCATCTGGTTACAGTGATCGATGATTTACTTGAAAGAAGCAGGTGAAGCGTATGAATGGCAAATATATCGTCCGCGAACCGATCAAGGACAGCAGCGGAAAGATCAAAGGATACGAAATCATGTATCATGGCGAAAATCAGTCGTTCAATTCCAGTGGGAACGAAAATGATTTTGCCGCTGCTGATACGATTTACAATTTCCTGACACAGAACAGCGTGAAGGCGTTGAGAGGGTCGGTAAACTTTATGACCTTTACCACAACGCTGCTGATGAAAAAAACGCCGAGACTGTTCGACAGCTCCGAGCTTGTGATCCAGATCGATGACAGCGTTATCATCCACCCTCTGTCCATGCATTTTATCAAGCAGTATATGCAAGAGGGCTACAAGATCGCGGTGAACGAATTCCAGTTTTCGCCCCGCTATCTGGGAATTTTGGACAGCATCGACTACATCAAGATCAACTCCAAAACGACCAATGATGAGACCATGAAGAACATCATTGAGATCGCTCACAGCATGGATAAACAGTGCATCGTGACCGAGATCGAAAACGAAGAGGCGTATCAAAGAGCGATCGCAGTGGGTGCGGACTGCCTGGAGGGCAACTATGTTGCCGACCGGCTGACCACCAAAGTTAAGAGCAGCACCTTCCTGCAGAGCAACTTCTTCCGCCTTGTGGTAGAAGTTACAAAAGACGAGCCGGACATTGAAGAGATCGAACGCTTGATCTCGATGGACGCCAGCCTCACATACGGCATTCTGAAGATGGTGAACTCTGCCTACTTTGCACTGCGCAAGCAGACAACAGACATCCATCAGGCAATGGTCGTGCTGGGCCTTGAACAGCTCAAGCAGTGGATCTACCTGCTCAGCGCCAGCGGGGCCGATCAGGCCATTGATGAGGGAACAGAAGAGTTCCTGAAGCGCTCCTTCATGCGCGCTTACTTCTGCAGCGAGCTGATCAAATTCACAAAGGATATGCCGATTTCCCGCTCGGAGGCTTACCTGATGGGTATGTTCTCCACCCTGGATCATCTGGTGGATGCTCCGCTGGAAGATATTCTAAGTGAGCTTCCCATCTCGGAAGAGATCCGTTCGGCTCTGCTGACCAAGGAAGGCCGCTGCGGAAAGCTGTACAGCCTGGTGCTCAGCTATGAAAGTGCAGACTGGGCCAATATCACCACCCTGGCAAAGGAACTGGGAATTCCGGATCAGATCCTCACAACCACCTATTTCAACTGTGTGGAGAACGTGAACAACCTGTGGGAACAGCTGATCGGCGTAAGCGGTATGGCTGAAGCAGACTCTGAAAAAGAATGATCCCGGATTGTTTGCATTTCTGCGAAGAATAAATTTGGCTGATTTGCAAAGCTTTATATAAAAGAAAAGTTCCGGCAGGAAATGAGTGCTTTTTCTCATTCCTGCTGGAACTTTTTGCTTTTTGAAAAAGTGAAAGTGTGCGCTGCCTTCAACGGCCCGTTTGATCAAACAGACGGATGGCGGGGAGAATCCATAACTGCTTTGCAGGCATGGAGAATCTGAGCAGTAACTTCGGCCTGAAATCTGTTTTCGTAGATGACCATGCGGAAAGAAAACTCGTTTTCGGGAACCACGACATACAGCGGCACCAGGTTTGTAAGGGCAAGCGCAGCCACATCCGCACGGCACTGGGGGCAGGAGCAGAGCCCGAACATCTTGATGTATTTATCGATGTTCTTTTCCACCAGCTTTTCCATGACATTCACATAATGCGGAACAGCCGGGGCGCTTTGCTGGTTTTCGGGGGCAGACTCAGCGATGGTGACATCGCCGGGCATGGCCTCTTGCGGGGAGGAGGGAGCTTTGTCGGCAGCTGCGGGCGTTTCCGGTTCTGCGGCAGCCGCATCCTGGAAGTTGGCTGGCTCTTGCAGGGCATCCGGCTCGACTGGCTCTTCCGGCTGGGGAGCATCGGGCTCGACCGCTTCGGCGGGAGCCGAGAGGGTGTCAAACACGAAAGGCTCCTCAGAGATCGGGGGCTCAGCCAAAACAGGGGAGGCCTCCACCTCAGGAGTGGGTGCGGGAGCGGTTTGCTTGGGAACCGGGGCTTCTTGTTCAGACGGGGCAGAGGGCTCTGCCTGGAAAGCGGCATCCGCCAGGGGCTCCGGCGGTGCAGCAGGGGTCTTGGGAGAGGCCTCTGGGAGGCTTTCTTCCATCGGCTTTGCCGCAGCTTCTTCGGCGCTGAGTTCTGCAAGCAGAGACTCTTCCAGTGCATCTTTGATCACAGCGGATGCCTTCGCATCTGCATTCATGATCGAAATAATGGGGGATACCGCAGGGGCGGCAGCAGGCTGAGCAGCAGGCGCTTTTTCGGACACTGCGTTTTCGGCCGGGGATGCGGGGGCCGCTTCCTCAGGCTGCGGTTTTGTGCTGCGCCCTCTGCTGATCAAATTCATCACATGTGCGGTTTTGCTGGTGTTGGTATCTTTTTTATTTCCTGCCATGATCGGGCTTACTCCTTTGAAGTTGTATTACCAGACTGTTTGGAGCGGAACTGCTCGCCGGCAATGATATCCACAAAACTGTCCAAATCCATTGCGGGCTTGGAATTGGGCCGATAGCTCAGCACGCTTTGACCATAGGCCGGGGCACGCGCCACGTCCACACCCCTGCGGATGTGAACGGGAAACACATGGCTGTCCATCTGGGCCGCGACCTCTTCAGCCATTTCCAAAACCTCGCGGGAAAGCTTGGTGCGGCTGTCGAAACGGTTCATGAGAATTCCAAGCACCCGCAGATGGGGATTGAAGGATGCACGGACCGCTTCGACCGTTTCAAGGATCTGGGAAACACCCACAAGGCTGAGGATCTCAGACTCCATGGGGATGATGAGGCCTGTGGAAGCCACATAAGCGTTGATCGTTAAGATGTTTAAGGACGGGGGCGTGTCGATGATGATGAAATCATACTGGGAAGAGACCGCTGCCAGATACTGCGACAGCAGAAATTCCCGATGCTGTGCGGTGAACATCACATCAAAGCTGGAAAGCATGATGTCTGAAGGCACAACATCACCGAATTCGGTGTGTGAAATGGCCTGTTCCATTGTGCAGGCCCCGGTGAAAACGTCGTAAAGCGTTTTGTTGTTGTCGGGGTCAAGGCCCAAAGTAAAACCCAGATTGCCCTGAGGATCGGTATCTACGCCAAGGACCCGCGCGCCCCGCTGATGAAGACCACACACAAGCGCGGAAGAAATCGTAGTTTTTCCGACACCGCCTTTTTGATTTGTGATCGTGATGATTTGTGCCAAAAAATTTCCCTCCCAAAGTAATTTCTACATGTTTTACTATTATTTTTATTCTACTATATGTCGATAAAAATGTAAAGGAGTTCACAGGCTATATCGTGACTCTTCAATTTGAACGCAAAAAATGCAAGGAAAGGGGTTTTCGTTATGGCATATATCAACGGCGTAAATAATTCTGTCAGCAGCATTTACGGCAACCGAAATGTCATTTCAGGCTTGGCCAGCGGCATCGACACCGAGTCGATGATCGAAAATTCTGTGAAAGGATATAAAACGCAGATCGCAAAGCTGATGCAGAATCGGACCAAAGTTGAGTGGCAGCAGGAGCGTTACAGAAGCATTATTGACAAAACATCTTCGTTTATGGATAAATATACATCTTATTCGTCCACTACGAACCTGTTGTCTGCCGGTTTCTTCAATTCGGCAACCAATGTTACCGCACAGGGCGCAAATAAGGATTATGTTACTGCCACCGGCAGAAACGACAGCAATGTGCAGATCCTGGGTGTAAAGCAGCTGGCGACAAACGCCACATTCAAAGTGCCCGGCCTGGGTGTCGGCAGTGTTGACAAGCCGGCCATCAAGGGCGATGTTCTGGAGTTCAACAAAAATGTGGAAGTAAGCAATGTTGCCGGTACAATGACCATCAACTACGGCGGCAGCAACAAGGTGGATATCACCTTCGGCTCGGATGAGCTGTTCAATTCCAATCAGGAATTTGTGGATGCCATCAACGACAAGCTGTCGAAGGAAAATATCACCATCAACGGCCAGACCTACAAGGCCAGCGACCGCATCAAGGTGGAGCTGGTGAAAGGGCCGGACAACAAGGAAGAGATCCGTTTTTCTGACAAGGTGCAGGGAACCGGAAACAGTGTTTACATCAGCAGTGCCAGCGAAGCACAGCAGAAAACACTGGGCCTTGACCTTTCGGGCAACAACGCCAGCAAAAACGATACCGTCATCAAGATGGATGGAAAGAATCTGCATCGGACGGACGGAACCGTGGGCGAAAAGCTCTCCGGCCAGAAGGTGACCTTCACTTTGGACGGCGTGGCCCGCACCATCACTCTGCCCACCTACAACAAGGATGCAGACAATGCGGCCAACATGAAAACGTTCGTGGAGGGCATCCAGAAAGAACTGAATAAGGCATTCGGTGACGATGTGATCTCAGTGAAGAATGATGGAGGCAGCCTGAAATTTGAAGTTCAGAAGGAAGGCTCTACTCTGGCACTGAGCGGCGCTCCCATTAAGAACCTGGGCTTTGGTGACCACAACACCTCTTATATCAACACCCAGAAGAACCTGGGCCAGATCTGGGGCGACAAGATCGACTGGAAGAGCGGAAGCCTGGAGTGGGGCAAGGCAGAAGGAAAGGTCACCAAGCGCATCGACAGCAACGGCAACGCAGAGTATTTTGACTCGCAGGGCTATAAAGTCGTAAAGGGCGAAGGCAATGATGACAACTTCTACCGTGTGGACGATAAGGGCAACAAGCTTTTCGACTTTAAGGTCAACGGTGTGCGCGTGGGCAGCTTCAATGAGAAGACTGAGCTTGGCACTGTGCTGAACGCGATCAACAACAACTCGGATGCTCAGGTGAGCGCAAGCTACTCCAAATCCACCAATACATTCAAATTTGTTTCCAAAAACGGCGGCAAGGCCGGCAAATTTGAATTTGACGATGGTCTGGCAACGATGATGTTCGGAAAGACCGGCGCACTGGACAATACAGCTTCCAAAGGCGGAACTTATACTGCAGGTGAGGATGCCATCCTTTCCATGTCGGTGGACGGCGAGGAAATGATCGACGTTACCCGCAGTGAAAACACCTTCGTGATGGAAGGCCTGACCGTTACACTGAACGGCACCTTCAACTACGAGACCGGTGCCCTGGTAAAGAAAGATCCTGTGACCTTCAAGACCAGCTGCGACACCGACAAGGTGATAGATGCAGTCAAGGCAATGGTGAAGGACTACAACGAGATGGTCACCGAGCTGAAGAAGGCCTTCTCCACCCTGCCTGCCCAGCGAGACAACGGCAAATATTATGAGCCGCTGACCGAGGAAGACCGGGAAGGTATGTCGGAAAGCGCCATCAAGGCCCATGAGGAAAAGGCAAAGCAGGGCATCCTGTTCCGTGACAGAGAGCTGTCGGAATTCTATGACCGCCTGACCCGTGGTGTGGCAATGGAAGGCCCTCTGGGTGCAGCCATGCGCCACATTGGCATCACCGCAGAATACAGCAACGGCTTGACCACGCTGAACATTGACGAGCAGAAGCTGCGCACTGCCCTGGAGACTGAGCCGGATACCGTGAAATCGGTCTTTACCCAGAAGGTGGAGGACGGTGCAAAGCAGGATGGCCTGATGCAGTCCATGAAGACCACCATGGAGATGTACAGCAAGGTGCGCGGCGGCAAGGGCATCCTGGTTGAAAAAGCCGGTTCGCCTTTGGCCGGAACGACCCTGTTCCAGAATGAGATGCAGAAGAAGCTGGATCAGTTTGACGAGCAGATCAACAAGGTGAAAGCCAAGATGGGCAGTCAGATCGATTTCTACACAAAGCAGTTTACTCAGATGGAGCAGCTCATTGCACAGATGAATTCTCAGAGTTCGGCTCTGGCAGGAATGATGGGCGGATTTAACGCATAACTGCCCACAGAACTGGTAAAAAACGAGCGGCCTTTCCGCTTGATAAGGGCGGAAAGGCCGCTAAAACGGTGAGGAATTGCAATGATTCAAAAAGGGTTTCAGCAATACAAAGAGCAGGCAGTCAGCACCATGACTCAGGAAGAACTGCTGCTTTTACTGTATTCGGAATTATCAAAACGCATCATGCAGGCTGAGCTCCTGCTGAAGAAAAAGGAATATCCCGCTTTTGAGAATGCAGTGGATCGGGCAATCAGCATCATTCAATATCTGGACGATACGCTTGATATGAAATATGCAATCAGCGGCAATTTAACAAAGCTGTATGAGTATTTCATTTATGAGCTGGGAAGAGCGAAGATCGGCCGCCATGTGGAGCTTATCGAAAATGTATACAAAATGGTGAAAGAGCTTCAGGAATCCTTTGAACAGGCTCAGAAGCAGGCGGATATGGAGGCACATACTTAAAAATGGAAAGCACGGTTCTTCTGGAGGCTCTGGTACAGGAAAAACGAATGTACACGCTTCTCAATGAAGTCATGGATCTGTCGGTTCAGCTGGCGGATGCGGTGGACCGGGATGACCAGGTGACACTGCATCTGCTGCTTGGGATGCGTGCAGAGCCGCTGGCAAAATTGCAAAACGTGCGTAAGGCCTTGGAAAATCAGCGGGACAGCCTGGAGACGAATGACCGGGCAAGATTTGTGAAGCTGCTGAACGGGGAGCCCGCAGAAGAGGACGAAGAAAGGCCGCTGGCAAACCAGGTGTGTGCCAACCACCGGCTGCTTTCACGCGTGATCGAATGCGATGAAAGAATCAGCCGAAAGCTGGCAAAGGAGCATTCGATATACGAATGACCCGTTTTGCAGGCAGCCCAAAGCAAAACAGATATAAAAAGTATTCAGCAAACTGTCGGTTCAATTCAAAACAATAGGTTTTCGGTGTTAGGCATGAAATCACAGTTGGATACAAAACACAGGAGCGAAAAGAATGCCTACTATCAGGTTGGAAAAAGCAACAAAATGGTACACATCGGAGCAGGGAAGATCCAAGTCCAAAATTCAGGAACTGGGCGTTAAGGATGTGGATCTTACCATTGAACAGGGCGAGTTTGTATTTGTGATCGGCAGCAGCGGAGCAGGAAAAAGCACTTTGCTGAATTTGCTGTCCGGTGAAGTAAAGCCAGACAGCGGCAGTGTTTTTCTGGATGACAAGGATATGCAGAAGCTGCGCAAAAGAAGCCACAACAAAATGAAACTGATGTTCGGACATGTGTTTCAGGAGTCGAATCTGGTTCGAAAAATGACCGTGGAAGAAAATCTGTATTTGGTGGCTCAGGTTGGGCGGCGCAGACATGAAAAACAGGCAGATATACAGGCCAGGATCACCAAGGTGCTGGGGCTGGTTGGAATGTCGGACAAAAGGCTGAACTATCCGGGTGAATTGTCAGGCGGAGAGTGCCGCCGCATTGAACTGGCCAGGGCTTTGATCAACAGCCCATCCATTTTGGTTCTGGATGAGCTTACATCCAGTTTGGATGATGACAACATCTGGGACATCCTGCATCTCCTGCGGGAAATCAATCAGAAGGGGGTCACGGTCATTATGGCGACCCATGCCGGCAAATATGTGAACATCATGCGCCGGCGCGTGATCACACTGGTGGACGGACGGCTCTTTGGAGATGTGAAAAATGGAAAATATGGAAATGTGGATTGATGTGCGCCTTTGAAAAATGCGGCTCTTATCGGTAAAAGCTGTTTTGAACAGACGGTTTTCGGTTTTTGCAACTGGAAGCCGTTTGTGTGCGGTTTTGATAAAAGCAGCTTTTGCTTCAATGTAAAAGGGCACAAAGCAGAGGCATTTTTTCAAAGACAAGTGGGTCTGCATTTCATATTATTATATAGATACGATTAAATAAAGGAGCTAAGAATCATGAAAATGAAAGACATGAAGGTACAGAAAAAACTTACCGTGTCCTTGGGAATTGTTGTTCTTTTGGGCATCATCATTTCGATCAGCGGCGTCCTGGGTATGAGAGCTTTGCACAAACCTCTGGAGGAAATCAGTGAACAGTCCATTCCGAATACAAATATGATCTGGAACGTTCGCCGCAACCTGTTTGCACAGGGCCTGAACGTTGTTATGGCACATGAGGAAAAGAATCCCACTGTGAGAAGCCAGGATTATATTCAGGCAGCTCTCAAAAATGCTGAAGAGAATGCAAAGTTCGTTGCAGAAATCAAAGAAAATACTTCGATCGATGCAGCCAAGCTTGAGAAAATGGGAAGCCTTTCCACTGAAATCGCTGATCTGCGCTCCCGGATCGTATCTCTGCTGAATGAGAATAGCGAAGAAGCAGATGCGGCAGCATATCGGATCATTGAAAATGAATACATCCCCAAGCTGGCTGAGGAAGCAGACGTTCTGAAGGAAATCTCTTTGGAGCAGGATACAATGAACAGCGAGCGCGAGAATGAGGCCGAAAGATTCTATCAGATCATGATGGCCGCGATCCTGCTGCTGACTGCCGTGGCTCTTATTGCCAGCGTACTGGTCGCCCGCAAGCTGCTCAAGCTCATCGTGGAGCCTCTGGAGATCATCGAGCATGCCGTTCAGGAATTCCAGCACGGCAATTTCGATGCAGATGCAGATTATGAGAGCGAGGACGAATTCGGCCGTGTCTGCGCATCCGTACAGGAATGCCAGAAGACCCTGAAGGCTGTTGTTGGCGATGCCAGCATGCTGCTGGATAAGATGGCAAACGGCAACTTCGATATTCGCAGCCAGGTGCCCGATCAGTATGTTGGCGGCCTGAAGCCCATGCTGGACTCCATGAAGGAGATCAACCAGAAGCTGAGCGATACCCTGTCTCAGATCGATCTGGGTGCGGAGCAGGTATCTGCAGGTGCAGATCAGGTTTCTACCGGTGCACAGGCACTGGCTCAGGGCGCTACCGAACAGGCCAGCGCAGTGGAAGAGCTTTCCGCTACCATCAGCGAAATCTCCACAAAGGCAAAAGAAAACGCAAAGAACAGCAGCCTGGCTATGGAGCATTCCAAGAAGGCCGGCGGCTATGTTGCTGAGAGTGCCGATAACATCAAGCAGATGGTTGCTGCCATGAAGGAGATCTCCGATTCTTCTCAGGAAATCAGCAAGATCATCGAGACCATCGAAAACATTGCTTTCCAGACCAACATCCTGGCTTTGAATGCAGCTGTTGAGGCTGCTCGTGCCGGCAGCGCCGGCAAGGGCTTTGCAGTTGTTGCGGACGAAGTTCGCAATCTGGCTGCAAAATCTGACGAAGCTGCAAAGGCAACCAAGGATCTGATCAACAGCTCCATCCACTCGGTCCAGACCGGTGACGAGATCGTGAACCGTGTGGCTGGTTCTCTGGATAAGACCATTGATGCCGCTCAGAAGGCTCAGATTGACATCGAGCTGATCTCCAAGGCCGCTGAAGAAGAGGCTGAGGCCATTGCTCAGGTCACCGAAGGCATCGACCAGATCTCTGCTGTTGTTCAGAACAACTCTGCTACCAGCGAAGAGTCTGCTGCCGCAAGCGAAGAGCTGTCCAGCCAGGCTGCGATCATGAAGGAGCTGATGGCTCAGTTCAAGCTGCGCAATGTAAACGATGGCTACACTCCTGCTGTACAGGACAGAGCCGATACTGCCAGCCATACCACGCCTGATGCAAACAACAGCGGATACGCTAAGTATTGATCCTCAGCTGTTCCGTGTGGGTAACGCAGATCGCGTGTTTCCGGAATAAGTGATCCCGCAAACAAGGCGGAGGGAATTGCCAGAAGGCGGTGTGTGTCTGCCTTCTGGCAATTTTATTGTATCTGAAAAGAGGCTTGCGGAATTGCTGCGCAGATTTTCTATCCGGTTACAAATCACAAAAAGAAAGGATGAGGGCGATGTTTCTGTTTGAAAAACGGGGCCATTCACACCCCAAAACGGAAAATGACGAGACAGCAAAATCAGCTTCAGAAGAAAAAAAGATGATGCCGGATATCCAGGAACCTGTATCCTTGCAGCCCACAGCTGAAACTTTTGAAAAGTCAAAACAGGCAGAGGATTTTCTCCTTCCGGAAATGCAAGGGAATATGCTGGCGCTTTGGCGGCGCTGGGCAGGGGACCAGCTGCCTCCGATCCTGTCTCTTACAGGGAAGATGGAACCGGAAAAGCTGCCGTTGGATGAATCCGAGCTGGAACGTGAAAAAGTCCGGCTTACTGCGAAGCTGTGTCAGGATGCGCAAAGCAGAGTCGAGATGCTTCAGAACTTGGAGCGCACCGGTGCAGAACTGAAATCGGGCGCAAAATGCTGCTGCTATGTTTCAGAGAATCAAATGATTGCCTGGCTGTTTATTTTCCCGCCGGTGGGCAGCGGGGAAAAGCTTACAAGCGAAAAAATCGGGAGTGCGCTGGAGGCAGGCAGTGTCAAAAACGGCATTGAAGTAAAAACAGTCGTGGCTGTGCTGAAGGATACGCCGTATTTTGAATTGATCCCCATTGCCATCGGCACGCCTCCGGTTGAAGGCCGGGATGGTGTGGTACATGAGAAATTCCCGCATCAGCTGAAGCAGGAGATCCTGGTGGATGAAAACGGGAATGCGGATTACCGCTCGATATCCTATATTCAGAATGTGGATAAGGGGCAGGTGCTCTGTGATATCGAGCCGCCCTGCCCGGGGCAGGACGGACTGGGCGTGGATGGCAAGCCGGCACCGGCCAAGGCAGTTTCTCCCGCCAAGGTCCCCCAAGGCCGAAATACGGCACTCAGCGATGACGGACTTCATTTGATCGCGCTGCAATCCGGCAACCTTGAATACAAAAATGATGTGTTCCATGTTCGCGCGGTGCTTGAAATCGAGAAGGATGTGGACTATTCCACCGGCAATATCGATTTTATCGGAGATGTTCACATTCATGGTGATGTGAGAGAAAACTTTACCGTTCAGGCCAAGGGTACGATCATGATCGACGGTTTGGTGGAAGCAAGCCAGATCATTGCCGGAGGCGACCTTCTGATCAGCAGCGGAGTTGTGGGCGACAGCCGCGCGGTTTTGAAAAGCGCGGGGAATGTGCGGGCCAAATATCTGGAAAGCTGCCAGGTGTACAGCGGACGCAGTGTTTATGCTGACTGCATTATGTCATCCCAGATCTGCTGCGATGACTCCATCATCGTAACCAGCGGAAGAGGAAGCATCATCGGCGGCAGCCTGACTGCCGGAAAAGCTGTTCGGGCAAAAATGATCGGTGCCCGCTCAGGCCGGCAGACTGAAATCATATTAGGTGAGCTGCCGTATGCGCAATTGGAGCTGGAATCGCTGAATCAAGAGATCGAGCAGGCAGAAAACGAAAAAACTTCTGTGGAGCGGGCCATTGCAGACATGGAACGCTGCGCGATCCGAGGAGAGCGTAAGGCAAAAGCAAAGATCCGAAAAGTGACCTTAGAGGTCAAACTGGAAAAGCTGAAAAAGAACAAAAACAAAATCACAGAGCAAAAGCCAGATCTGACACAATGCCTGGTCGACTGTGATGTCATTTATCCAATCACAAAGATCATCATGGGCAAAGATGCAGAGTATGTGGACGGTATTCAAAATCGATACAGAATGAAATATGATGACTTGATCGCAAAACACCACAAGACCAGAACGAATGACTAATTTTTTGAATGCAGGAACGGAGCGGCTGAACAATGTATGATGAGCCATGGATCACTGTGATGGCCCAGGAACTGGTGCAGGAGGTGACCGACTGGATGGCGGGCATTACCCTGACCTGTTGTCCCAAAACGCAGATAAAACAAAACAAAGAGCAGATGGATTCCGTCCTTGTTTGTGCAGGTAAGAAAACCAGGATATCGGTGCAGCTTCAGGCAGACCCGCAGCTGTTTTTCCGGTTGACACAGAAAATGGTTGGAAGTGACCCTCAGGATAAGGAAGAAGTTCAGGAGTATGCCATTGAGTATGTGAATGTACTTTGCGGGAGATTTATTTCGCATCTTTTTTCACATTGGCATGAAAAGACACGATATTTTTTCCCAAAATATGAAACACCACCCAATGTCACTGCTATAAACGAAAAAAGCGAAGCAAAGTCTTTGTTTTTCATAAGTGAAATGCAGGAGTCTGTAATATTCTCGTGGTTCATTGAACACGATGAAACAGATAATGAGGAGGAATAAAAATGCAAACATATCGCATTTTGGTTGTAGACGATTCTCGGGTTGTACATCAGCAGATGAAAAAGATGCTGGAAGGAAGCGAAATTGAAATTGCAGGGTTCTGCAGAAGCGGCGAAGAGGCCCTTAAATGCTATGAAGAGCTTCGGCCCGACCTTGTGACAATGGATATTATCATGCCGGGAATCGACGGATTGGAGGCCTGCAAAAAGCTGAAAGAGGAGTGGCCCGATGCGAACATTTTTATGGTTTCCTCTATGGCGTATGATGATATGATCGACAGTGCGGTGAAAGCAGGTGCAAAGGGCTTCCTGTTCAAGCCCTTCACCAAGGAATCACTGCTTGAGGGACTGCGTGGTGCGCTTCAGGCTGTTCAGGCGACACAAAAAGGAGAAGGTTGAACACAATGGCGGAATTTCAAAATCAGGACAGCCAGTTGATCTATGCCTTGGATATCGGCACAAGAGGCGTGGTTGGCATTGTGGGAAGATTGGTCGATGACCGCTTGTGTGTGGAAGATGTGGAGATTGCAGAACACAGCAAACGCACCATGATGGACGGACAGATCGATGATATCAAGCAGGTTTCAAAACTTGTCCGCAGTGTGACCGACCGCTTGCAGGACCGCATGAAAGTTCGATTTGAACGGGTTTATCTGGCGGCGGCCGGCCGAGCACTGAGAACCGAGAAGGGCTCTTTTTCACTGGAACTGACAGAGAACGAAACCATCACCCCCGAAAAGATCAGCCAGCTGGAAACCGGAGCGGTATCCAAGGCGGAGGAAGGCCTGCAGAAGGATGAAAGCAGCCAGCGGAAATTTTTCCTTGTCGGCTATACTGTGGCCCAGTACCGTTTGGACGGCTACGCGCTTTCCACATTGCAGGATCACAGCGGCAAATCGGTTGAGGTGGATGTGGTTGCCACATTTTTGCCCAGCGAAGTGGTGGAAAGCCTGTATACCGCGATAAAAATGGCAGATCTTCAGGTTGCGGGCATCACACTGGAGCCCATTGCTGCAATGAATGCCGCCATTCCGGCGGAGATCCGCCTGCTGAATTTGGCGCTGGTCGATATCGGCGCTGGCACAACGGATATTGCAGTGTGCCGTGACGGCAGCGTTGTGGGCTACACGATGACAACCGTTGCGGGAGACGAGATCACCGAAACGGTCATGCGTAGCTATTTGGTGGATTTCCAGACCGCAGAAGTAATGAAGCGGAGCCTTTCAGCAGGCAAGGACATTCACTATGTGGACATCCTGGGGCAGGATAACTCCTGCACCTGCGAGGATTTCCGGGCCGCCATCCAAAAGTCAACAGAGCTGCTGGCAGATGAAATTGCCGAACAGGTGGTTTCTTTGAATCAGGGCGCACCCTCTGCGCTTTTCCTTGCCGGAGGCGGCAGCAAGCTGGAAGGCCTGCAGGAACTGGTTGCGGAAAAGTTGAAGATGGATTCCCGCCGCGTGGCGGTGGCAGGCAGCAATTACGGCAAAAGCGCATATTCGGAAACTGTGGACCTGAAAACGCCTGAGTTTGCAACGCCCCTTGGAATTGCCATTTCTGCCTGCCTGGGACTGATCAATGACAGCTATGTGGTCCATCTCAACGGAGCACCCGCAAAGCTTTTCCGCAGCGGCATTCTGACAGTGCGTGACATCCTGCTGATGAACGGCTATACCTATTCGGATATGCTGGCACGGAACGGAAAAACGCTGCGTGTAACAGTGGATGGGGAAAAGCGGACCCTGCATGGCGAAGTTGGAACACCGGCTGTGCTTTTGCTGAACGGAAAAGAAGCCTCCATCACGCAGGTGGTCCACGCAGGGGACGAGCTGACATTTACACCGGCGGCTGCGGGCAAGGATGCCAACCGGGCCGTGTCGGAGCTTTACCCGGACGGGATGGCAAGACGGTTCTTCATCAATGAGCAGGAGGTCCCCAAAGACCATCTGATCCAGCAGGGCGATGTGATCGTTTCTGTTTTGTGGAAAGAGGAACCAAGAAGCGAACCGGTGCCGCAAAAGAAAGCTCTGGAGCAGCCGGTGCTGCAGCAGAAAGCAAACCCCATCAAGATCGAGCTGAATGGACGGGAGCTTGTTCTTGAGGCAAAGCCGGATGGTTCTCCCTATTATCTGATGGATCTTCTGGAACGCACCGAGATCGATTTTCAGCATCTTGACCACAATGTGCAGATGGAAATCAATGGAAGTGCAGGCGAATTCAGTCAGGAGCTGAAAAATGGAGATCAGGTCATCATCTGCTGTGATGAATGAGCGGATGATGGGTGGTGTTTGAGTCAGCCAGACAGAAAGGAGCAAAATATTGAAAGGAAAAAAACGGATCATCCTTGTTGTTGTCGTGCTTTTGGTATTGGCAGCGGCCGGAGCGGCTGCGTTCTTCCTGCTCCCGAAGAAAGAACAGGAAATCGAGCCGGAAAAAGTTGAAATCAATTTTCCTTTGACCTATCAGCTGAATGATATTGAGGTACCTGCCCTGCAGCCGGTGCAGCAGGAGCCGGAAGAAGCTGAGGATGCGGAAAAAAAGGAAGAAAAGGCCAAAGACGAACCGGCAAAGGAAGAGAAAAAACAGGCAGAGCAGAACGGAGAAGGCGAAGAAGCCGAGGCCGCAGAAGAGGAAGATGCTTCAAAGCCCACCTGCGAGCAGGAAAGCATCCATGTGACCTATGCTTACCACAATTTCCCGGACCTGCTGGAATCGATCACGCAGTATGTAAGCACCATGACCGGCGGAAAAGGATATTTTGCCGTTGATGAGGAGATGCAGAAGAAAAAGGCAACTGCCGCCGAAGGCGCTGAAGGTACATACAGTCTGGCGCGGACAGGCCAAAAAGAAGGAACTGTGATCTGCATCAAAATCGACTGGGACCAGGCAGACTGCAATGTGGAAGTTTCTTACATGCCGGGAGAAATCAAGGAGCCTGCCAAGGATAAGCCGGAAAACTATTATGAAATGACAAAAGCCATTTCGGTTCTGGAAGTAAAAGAATTTATCTGGAGTCTGCCGCCTTTGGTTCTGGGACTGGAAGGTGACAGCATGGCGGATTACCAGATCTATACCACCGGTGTGGATGTGGTCGTGGACGGAAAACCCTGTATTCGTCTGAACATTTTTATGAAGGATAAAGATTCCGGGACAAACGTGCTGGTTGGCGAATACTGCCTGAGCAGAACGGGAGAAAGCCTTTACAAAATACAGAAGGATACCAACCGGGTCCAAAAAGTGGAGCTGCCGAAGGGAGCGTCCATTTAAACAAAGGAAAAAATAGTTCTGCAATACGGTGAACTTCCAAGAAAGAAGTTCACCGTATTTTTAAAATCCGTGAAAAAAAGCGTGCAATGAAAGGGAAAAAGCGGTATTTTGCGGCCTAAAACAAGGATAAACGCGAAGATCAATAAAATATTAGTAAATACAATTATCTTTTTAAAAAATAGGCCGATAAAGTATGTATCGAAGTAAATTACACTCAATCAAGATTTGAGCAAAGGATGTGAAGTATCGTGCTGAATCCAACAGCCTCCGGAGGTGTTTCGTTGACTGAAACAAGCAACGTTTATATCAATTTAAATAAATACGATGTTGCACCGACCGAGGAGAGATGGCGTAGATTTGATTCTGTTGAGTTGTCGGCAGAGTCAAACAGAGATACCGCTGTCCCGAAAGAGTTGGTTGGACGTATTTCACAGGAAGTACGAGCAACAACTACGATCGGCGATATCGAAGCGCTGCGGAAAGCAGTGGCAGAAGGGAAATATCATCCGGATCCCTTTAAGATCGCAGGAAAAATGTTGTTTCATGTGGAGGGCTGATTGTGGACACGCTGTATCAGGAACTTCTTTCTGTACTGAAAGGCATCGATGAAGGCCTTCTCCGGCTCAGCGGCCTGGAACAGAAGAAAAAAGAAATCGTGCTCAGTGATGATCTGGCTGCTTTGAATGAGATCATGAACAGCGAACAGGCAGAAGCGCTGCATTTTCGCGGCCTGGAGCAAAAACGCACAGAGCTGCTGCACCAGCTGAATTTGCAAAGCACAGGGATGCAGGCGCTGCCGCTGCGTTTCCCCGCTGAGCTTCGCAGCCAGGCGCAGCAGGCAGTCGAGGATATCGAAACCCATTACAAAGAATACCAGTTCGCTTCCGGCTCTGCGCGGAAAGCGCTGGAAAAGGGCCTTGCTGAGATCGATCACGTATTGGCTGCAATGGGTGAATCTGTCACATCCGGGCCTGGATATGCAGCAGAAGAAGCTGTACCGCCTTCCAATATGAAAACAGATTTCCGCGCGTAATTTTTATACAAATTTAAACAAAGAGTAAAAGAAAAGGAGCGTTTTTATGGCATCGATCGGTACGTTTGGCTCCTTCACACAAGCACAGTCGGGTATTTATGCTGCTCAAAAGGGCATGAGTGTGACAGGAAACAATATTACGAATATCAATACGAACGGCTACACCAGACAGCGTCTGGAGCAGGTCAGCATGGTGAACGGAACGGTAGAGCGTTTCTATTCCCGCGGGGATGTCAATGTGGGCAACGGCGTGAAATGCATTGGCGTTTCTCAGCTGCGCGACCCGTATCTGGACATCCGTTTCCGGAACAAAAATTCGGACGTGGGCGCTATGGGCGCAAAGCTGGCAGCTCTGAAAAACATTGAGGACATCCTGGATGAGGTAGGAAAAGGCAAGGACGAATTCGGCATCATTGAGGCCCAGTTCAATGACCTTTTCGATCAGCTGGAACAGATGGCCAAGGACAAGGGCAGCGCCGATTCGGATGCGCTGGTGCGTGCATCGGCAGAGGCACTCACAAGAAAGCTGAGAGCTTATGCCACTCAGCTGGAAGACGTGCGCAAAAATACGCTGAATGACTTCAACCAGAATGTAAAGGAAGTCAACAACATCCTCACAAAGATCCGTGATCTGAACGCATCCATCCGCCAGAGCGAGCTTCACGGTGATGCGGCACTGGAACTGC
Organism: Allofournierella sp.; assembly: GCA_020025635.1. Taxonomy (GTDB): domain Bacteria; phylum Bacillota; class Clostridia; order Oscillospirales; family Ruminococcaceae; genus JAHHRU01. The sequence goes on along the minus strand of JAHHRU010000001.1, from coordinate 222,832 downwards.
GGGATGAGCGCAACCTGCTGATCGACAATCTGTCCGAATACATGAAAATCGATGTGCGCTACACCACCGAGGAGATCGGCGCAGGCCAGACCGTTGAAAAACTGGTCATTTCTCTGGGTGACACCAACCCGGACCCCACTGTGGACACCGACTCCTCCGTATTGGTGGATGGCATCTATGCCGCGCAGCTCATCAAGCATCAGACACCCGTTCCCAACAAGACCGGTGTGGACGAAGCAAACAAGCCCTATCTGGATAAGGACGGCAAACCCACCGCCGATCTGAGCCAGGCCCAGATGCAGGACAGCCCCACCTATGACAAGGACCTGATGCTGGACGTTTCCGCGCTGAAGGACGAAAACGGCTTCCTTCTGTATAACATGGAGAAAAAGCCGCCCCAGCAGATCTCGAGAGAGCAGTTTGGCAACGGCGTGGCCGTCACCCAGGAAGATGTCAACGGCATCGTTACCATTATCACCAAGCAGAAGATCCTTACTGGCAACCTGCTGCAGAACAACGGCCCCACCAGTGCGACCGAGCCTTATCTGAAGCCGATGCCCAACACCGGCGCGGATCAGGCCACCATGCCGTATCTGATGGCCAAGCGGAACCCGGCCTTTGACCCGAACAAGCAGGCAACGGCACCGAACCTGCCCTACTTGATGGCAGACGGCACCCCCACGGACAATGAAACCGCCGCGGCCCGGGTCCCCACCGCCGAGAAGGATCAGGCCCTCACCGTGCCCACGGCCGATGCAAAGGAAGCCCTGCATGAAACACAGTACATCCAGCAGGTGTATGTGAAGCATCCGTCCCAACCGGTGGCCCTTGACGACAATGACCTGCGGGGCGTACTGCAGGCCCAGCGTGAGTTCTTGACCGAGGACGGCGAGTTCACCTCTCAGAATGTTGTGGACAACATTGACGAAGAGGCCAGAAGCAAGCGCGGCATCGGCTACTACCAGAAATCGCTGGATCTGCTGGCCCGCCAGTTTGCGAATGTGTTCAACGAAGCAAACCAAGGCTTCATGCGCAACCAGCACGGCCAATATATCGATAAAAAAGGCGAGCCGCTGGTTTACACCGATGCGGCCGGAAAGAAAACCATCCTGACCACCGATATGAAGCTGGACGACCAGCAGAAGGCCTTCCTGGAAGCCAACGGCGACAAGGTTGGCTCGGTGCTGTTCAGCAACAGCGGCGATAAGGATGACCCCACCGGGATCACCGCAGCGAATATCACGATTTCTCAGAGCTGGTCCAAGAGCGCACAGCTGGTTACTTCCTTTGTGAAGGGCAGCGGCATGGACAGTGTGGGCAGCACGGATACCGAAAACATCCGCCACATGCTCACCCTGTTTGAAACCCCCATGGAATTCCGGCCTGACCTGATTGCTCAGGATGCAGACGGAAAGCCCCTTCTGACGGGCACCTTCCAGGATATGTGGGTGAACATCGGAACGGTTCTGGGAACGGATATCAGCGTTACCAATACATTCTTTGAGAATGCGCAGACCTCGGCAGTCAACCTGAATATGCAGCGGGATTCCGTATCCAGCGTTGACCTGAACGATGAGGCCATGAATTTGATGCAGTATTCAAAATCCTACAATGCGGCCTGCCGCCTGATGACCACATTGGATTCGATGTTGGAAAAGCTGATCAACGGAACCGGTTTGACGACCTGATAGGAGATGAATTGAAATGATTCGCACAACAACGAATGCGGTGCTTAAAAACTATCGCTACAATCTTCAGAAGTCCAACAACAAGATGAACGATGCGATGAATGTTGTACTTACGGGAAGAAAATTTACCACCTTTGCCGAAGATCCCGCTGCAGCTTCTCGTGCCTTTCAGCTTCGCCGTTCCTTCCAGCGTGTGCAGAGCCAGCTGAAGGTTTCGGAATCGGTTGGCATGAAGTACGACGTGGCCTATAAGACCATTGAGGACATCATCGGCGATATCGACAACCGGGTGGGCGATTCGGTCCTGTCCGGCCTGATCAACGGCCAGTCGGATACTTCCGGCGCAGGCCGCAATGCCCTGGGCCAGACCATGAGTGAGCTGGCAAAGAGCATCGTTCAGAAAATGAACAGCGCAAAATTCGGCGATACCTTCGCCTTTGCCGGTGCCGACGGCGTGAACGTTCCCTTCACCTGGGATGATAACAACGGCCTGTGCTACCGGGGCATCCCGGTGGACAGCCACGTTCCCAAGGTGGAAATGGATGGCGATGTACCCAAAGAGTACAACAACGCAAATCCCCCCGTGGCAACGGCAGGCGGCGGCTTCTACAAGATGGAAGACGGCAAAATGATCGCCAAAGATGAATACGACCAGGCAAAAAAGAACTGTGAGGCTTTGGAGTACCTGGCAAACGACGAGAAGAAGTATGTGGACATCGGCCTGGGCCTGAAAGAGGACGAAAACGGAAAGGTCATTGGCACAAGCGCATTCGATTCTTCTCTGCAGGGCATCAATTACCTGGGCTACGGCGTGGATGAAGACGGCGACCCGAAGAATATCGTTTCTCTTGTTGTAAAGATGAGCGATATTTTGAAGAATTGCGACCCCCAGAGCGGTGAGTTCAAAAACGGCGAAGCAGACCGGGCAGAGCTGACCCGCCTGGCAGAAAAATTTGGCGATGCCACCAACAGCCTGAAGGAAAAGCACATTGAATTGACCAGCCGCAGCGGCTTTTTGCGCGACAACAAAAACCTGCTTACGACCAACTCCGATTCTTTGAACAGCCAGATCATCGGAATTGAGAAAGAAAAGCCGGAAGTTGCAATTTCCAACTTCTCTTGGGCAAAGTACTGCTACAACACCGCTTTGAAGGTGGGCAACAGCGTTCTTTCTCAGTCGTTGATGGATTTCATCAACACCTAAAAACCAAGCACAGCGTAAAATTTTGTAAGCAAAAGGGGGATTGGAGCTATAATGGATCAGCTTATTGAGATCACAACCGTCCCGATCAAACTGGAAATCAAAGTAACTCCTGCAAAACTTGAATACGCACGAGGGACTGCCGATTTGCAGATTTCCCGTGATAAGGGCGGGCTGCAGATTCAGAGCAAGGCGATCCAGGTAAAACTGGATACCTTCCAGGCACGGGATTCCATGGGCACGCCTGCTTCCGCGGCAAGCGCGATCAGGCAGTATGCACAGCGGGGCCGGCAGGCGGTTTATGATGCAACCGCCAGTTATGCCCAGCAGGGCGAGCTCCTTCTCAAGACCCAGATCGGTGAGGAACTGGTTACACAGTTTGCGGCCGAGGCCATGATGAAGGACTACAAGCCGAATGTGGGAATTGATTTTATTCCCAAGGCCGGCGCAGATATTTCGTGGGACAAGGGTGCAATGACCATCCACTACGAAATGGACAAGCTGAATTTGGACTGGCGCATGAACAAGACTCGGTTTGAGTTCACGCCCGGCAACATTGAAATTTCGGTTCAGCAGCAGCCGGATATCGTCATCAAATATCTGGGCGGTCCGGTTTATGTTCCGCCTTCTTATGGCGAGGATTATACTCCGGTAGACGTCCAGGCCTGATTCTGGGGGTGTTGTTTTGAAACTTCAAACCAAGTTCTTTGGGCAGATCGAATATGAAAAGGAAGAAGCGATCTCTTTCCCGGTGGGAATTCCGGGTTTTCCGGATGAAAAGGAGTTTTTGCTGCTTCCGTTTGCGGGCAGTGAGTCGGTAATGCTGTGCCTGCAAAGCACAAGAACTTCTGAGCTGGCATTTGTGGTGCTGGACCCATTCCGTTTCAGCAGCACCTATGCGCCGGTTGTGCTGCCCTCTGAATTGCAGCAGCTGGGCGTGGAGAAATCCGAAGATCTGTATTATTATGTTTTCTGCACGGTGCGCAACCCGGTTGCGAACAGCACCGTGAATATGCGCTGCCCTGTGGCGATCAACCCCAACACACTGGTTGGCCGGCAGATCATTATGGACACCGATGAATACGATATGCGGTATCCGCTGTCTGAATTCAGTGGAGGTGCCACATGCTGATTTTGCAGCGCAGAGAAGGCGAACAAATACTGATCGGTGATGATATTGCCATTTCGGTGGTTTCGGTTGAGGGAAATCGAGTGCGGCTGGCCATTTCGGCACCGCGTGAGGTTTCCATCCTGCGCGGCGAGCTGCGCGAAACCGAAATTGCCAACCAGGAATCGGCGGCGGAACACGCTGCCGACCCGGCTGACCTGCTGCAGCTGCTGGGCTCTCAGGGAGTGCTGAATGCGGCAGAACTTTCGGTTCTGCAAGAGCAGACCGAAAAGGATGCGCCCAAGAAGCCCTGATTTGGGAAAACCGATTTGTTTTGAATAATGGCGGAAAGCACCTGTGCTTTCCGCCATTATTTTTTTGTTTGGCAAAAAAGAGAAATGTGAAAAGGCCGGGGAGTGCATGTGCCAAAGAATGGGTCAGCGCCGGAGCTTGGGCCGGGCCGGGGGTTGGGCCGGGCCGGGGGTTGAGCCGGGCTGGGGATGAGCCGAGCCAGGGACTGAGCCAGCGCTTGAAAATGGGCCTTACAAGGACCAAAGGGCGGCAGGGCAAGCCGCCCAAAAGGCAAGGGCAGAAGAAGGATAAAAGGGGCAGGGCAGGCGGCAGAGCGCAGGCCGCATAAAACGCAAAAACCGGGCTTTGAAAGAATTTCTTCTCTCAAAGCCCGGCTTTTATTTTGAATGGTTTATTTGATCTTGCTCACAACCGGCCACCTGGCTTTGATTAAACCAGCCTGCCCGGCTTTGCCGAAAAAGCGGGGCAGAAGAAGGGGCAGGGGCAGAGCAAGACTGTGCAAAAGCAAGGCTGGGTTAGAGAAAAGAGCAGAGCCAACAGGCAGGCCAGAGCCAGAAGGCAGGCAGAGACAAAGAAACAGGCCGGGGAGGATTTCTTCCCGGCCTGTTTTGTGGTTTAAAGCAGCCTATCAAACTTTAATTTAAGGCGGCCAATTTGATTTTGCCTCAAGTGGCTGGCTTGGGTTTACCTAAACTGGGCACTTTGGCATTGCTTACAACCAACAAGCCCGGCTTTACTTGCAACCGGCTTGCACAGCTTTGCTTGCAATCGGCCAACCCGGCCTTGTTTTAAACAGGGCCGGCCGGGGGTTGTTTAAAATTTCCGCTTTGGGGTCAGCCCAGGAGTCAGTCGATTTCGAGGGGGCGGGGGTGAGGTGGATATTGGGTTTGACGCGCTCGCCGTGGAAATCGCTGCCGCCGGTTACATGCAGGTCATAACGCTTCGCCAGAGACGGGTGGAAGGCCGTTTGCTGGGGTGTATGGCCCGAATGGTAACATTCCTATGGCATCCAGCCCAAAGCCTTTTAAGGAGCGCACAAGCGCCTCCAGGGCATCATCATCCAGCCCCACCTGGTAGGGGTGGGCCATGGACACCCTGCCGCCGGGGGGTGTTTAAAACCTCCGCTTGGGGTCAGCCCAGGAGCCAGTCGATTTCGAGGGGGCGGGGGGTGAGCTGGATATTGGGTTTGACACGCTCGCCGTGGAAATCGCTGCCGCCGGTCACATGCAGGTCATAACGCTTCGCCAGAGACAGGTAGAAGGCCGTCTGCTGAGGTGTATGGCCTGAATGGTAACATTCTATGGCATCCAGCCCAAAGCCTTTTAAAGAGCGCACAAGCGCCTCCAGCGCATCATCATCCAGCCCCACCTGGTAGGGGTGGGCCATGGACACCTTGCCGCCGGAGGCCTTGATGGCCTCGATGCACTCCTGAGCGGTGGCTTTGAAGCGCTCGATGCGGCTGTATTCGGAGGTGTCCAGATAGCGGTCGAAGGCTTCACGGGTGGTGGCCACATAGCCGCGGCGCACCATGACCTGGGCAAAGTGGGGGCGGGCGATCACCTTGCCGCCTGCCATTTCTTCCACTTCTTCCAGCGAAAGCTCGACACCCTTTTCCTTTAAAAAATCCAGAATGCGGTATTTGCGCTCGTCCCGGCCGGCCCGCAGCTTTTGGCAAAGGTCGGTCAAGGGGCAGGGGGCGTTTGCGTAATTGTAGCCCAGGATGTGCAGGTTTTTGTATTCCTTGGCACCCAGCTCCACACCGGGGATGACCCGGATGCCGGCCCGGCGGCCGGCCTGGGCCGCTTCGGGGACGCCGTCCACCGTGTCGTGATCGGTGAGGGCCAGGGCTTCGATGCCCTTTTCTTTGGCCAGCTGAACCAGCTGGGCGGGGGCATACTGGCCGTCGGATGCGGTGGAATGGGTGTGCAGATCAGCGATCATTCGGCCGCCTCCGGTTTCACCGCAACCACCCGGATCACCGGGGGATCATCGTTGCCGTAGGGGGCAAAGCCGGTGCTTTCCCGGGCGTATTCCACCCGGTAGCCTTCGGCCTGCAAATGGTCCAGCAGTTCCGAAAGCACGATGAAGCGGCGGTAATGGTTGTCATAGAAAAAGGCGTTGCGTTCCAGCTGCCTGCCCTTGCCAAAGAGGGGGTCGTTTACGCTGCGCACCTCGATGAACAGCTTGCCGCCGGGTTTGAGGCTGCGGAACATGGCGCGCAGAAGCATGGTTTCCTGCTTTTGGTTGATGGCATGCAGGGTGAAGCGGCTGTAAGCGTAGTCGTAGCAGCTGGGGGCGTGGCAGTCGGCGGCGATGAAATCGGCGCAGATGAACTGAGCCCCGGGGATATTCCTGGCGGAAAGGGTTTCGATGGCTTCCAAAGAAAGATCCAGGGCGGTTACCAAAAGCCCCTGTGAGGCAAAATAGACGGCATCACGGCCATTGCCGCAGCCAAGCTCCACCAGCTTGCGGCCGGGCTGCACAAGGGTTGCCACATACTGGGCAAAGGGCGAAGGCTCTTCGGAGCAGATGCGGTTTTTGTAATACTGGTTCCAGTAAGCCCGGTTGTCGATGGGGTTTTCCACGATGTTGGGGTAGAGCTTCTGCTCGATCTCTTCCACCACGGCCAGGGGCTGGCGGTCACCATCGTTGCAGACCACCAGGTCGGGGTGATGGGGTTCATCGAAGGGAAGATCGACCCCAACCACGTTTTTGCCGCCGGTGTAAAGGCCCTTTTGGTTGCGCTGCAAAAGGGTCTCTTTGGTTACCTTTACATAGATCTCTTTGTAATTGGGGATGTTCTGCCGGTTCCAGCTGCGCACGGTTTCGTACATGGCAATGGAGCAGACCACCACATCGATGCCCTGGTCGGAAAGAAGCTTGCACACACGGAAGATGCGCCCCGCCCAGCGCAGGCGTTCTTCGGCGGTATAGCCCACATCCTCGCCAAAGGCGATGCGGATCTCATCGCCGTCCAGATAAACGGCGTTGGGTTTGGTGTGTTTCAGGCGGCTGTAAAAAAGGCTGCCCAAAGTGGTTTTGCCGGCGCCGGAAAGGCCGGTGAAGAAATAAACCGTTCCTTTTTGTTCCATAATGTCTCCTTAGTGGTAAAGGGGCTGTTCCAGCAGGGCCGGATCGAGCTTGAGGGGGGTCATCATCTGCAGGGGCTGGCCCTCGGCGTTTACAAAGCGCAGGCCCTTTTCCAGCTCGGTGGCAATTTGAATGCGATTTTGGATGCAATCCTGTACTGTCTCCTCACTCAGGTTCTTTGCATTGGTTTGAGCAATCTCTTCATCCATTTTTTTTGAAAAGCCTGTGAGCATGGCCTTCTGGTGAGAATTTAAAATAAGCTCATCCAGATGCTGGGCGCCTTCGGCGTGGGTGCGGATCCATTCCTCATCCACTGGCTCGCCCTTGTAATAGTGGAAGTCGTAGCCGTAGGTTTCGTACACATCCCGGTAGAAATATTCCAGGAACGCCCGGTCGGCATCGTTGCAGTAATCATCATAGGTGCGGTAGATGGCGGCGGTGGAAAAGCCCAGGTCGTTGCCTGCCAGAGATTCCGGGTTGATGCCCTCGGCACCGGAGCAATAGGTCATGGTTTCGGTGTAGGGGATATCCAAAAATTCGGCCAGGGCGGTGAAGGTGGCGGTGGGGTTCAACTTGCCATCTTCAAAGCGGACCAGGCGGCTGTCCCGATAGAGGCGGTCCCAGGGGTTCACCATAAAGCTGCGATTCAAAAGACGGTTACTGAGGGAATCGCCAACAACGCTATTGGCTTGTTCCAAAGAGGCGTTCCAGGTGAAGCGGATGGTGGCGCCGTAGCTGGTGGTGGGGCGGCGCAGGGGGCTGAAGGTTTTGATATAGCTGAAACCGGTGAACAGGGGGGAGCGGCGGATTTCATCGTATTGTTTGGAGGTGAGGGTGCAGTTGCGGGTTTCGGCCGAGCCGTGAACATCATAGTTCATGTTGTGGAAGTGGGGCTGGAACAGCAGGGCCGGAACGATGCGGGCAGAGGGGTCCGCCTTGGAGGATTCCTCTGCAGTGAGGAAGAGGGCCACCAAAATATCCTTATCCGAAGGATTTTTTACAGGCATCAGCTTGCGGTAAATTCGGATATCGATGGCATTCTGTTTTTTCTGCATCATTGCTTTGCGCACCTGCTGAACGGTTTCCACTGTTGCATCCATCATCACCGAGTCAAAGGCCAGCAGGTTGGGGTGGCCGTAAAGGATCTCGTTGAAAAAGTCGCCGCCGTTGTGGGTGGCCAGCTGGGTGTGCCAGATGAGCCGTTTCACTTCCGAAACGCCGATGGGTTTTACATCATACTGGCTGTAGTCGATGCCGTATTCGGCCTTGAAGTCGATGGGGTAGCGGCTCACCTGGTCTTCCATAAGGAAAACGAACTTTTCATCCCGCAGCAGCTTTTTGAAGTTCAGCACCTGGAGGTAGGCGCAGAACACGGCCCAATTGGTATAGTGCAGGTAGATGTGGTTTTCTTTTGCCACCCATTCGCTTTTGCGCACATTGTCATAAAGGTATTCCAGCTGATACTGGGAATACACATCCCCGGCCAGGATGGGCTTGGAAAGATCTTTGAAGAACCACCGGTCGATGATGGTGTCGTTCACATTCACATAATCGCCAAAGCGGTTTTCTTTGGTGTAAAAGGGCACAAAGCCGTTGTCATCAAAGGGGAAAAACAGGATGGGCAGCTCTTCCGGCTTTAAAAAGTCCTTGCGGAAGAGGTAGGGGTATTTTTCTAGGGCTTTGGTGTTGCTCTGGTACTGCTTTTCCAGATCCTTCAAATTGGGCAGGTAAAAGGCCTGGGTCATCAGGTCCAGGATCTCGGCCTGGAACAGGCCCCGGTTGTAAAGGGAAACAAAGTGGGTAAAGGAGATGCGGTAGTCCCCTTGAGAATAAAAAATAAAGCAGGCGGCCTCCAGCTCTTCCTCGGGGGAAAGCTGCGGCTGGGCCAGGGCCAGCTCATAGGCATTTTGGGCATCCGGGGTTTGGCCAAGCTCGGCCAGCTTGCGGGCAATTTCGATTGGGTTCATATCATTCACTCCGTTTTCTTAGAATGGTAAAGGGTGCATTTTTTGGGGGGAGAAAAAGCCGAAGCCTTGGTTCCCACTCCGAAAAAAGCGAAAGAGAGCATCCCTCACTTTTTTGGGAGCAAGAAACAAGAAAAAGGGGACGGGCAAAAGCCCGCCCCCTAAAGCGAATAGCTTTTTCAGCGATCCTGAATGGATTACTGGAGCAGCTGCAGAACACCCTGAGGAACCTGGTTTGCCTGAGCCAGCATAGCCTGAGCAGACTGGATCAGGATGTTGTTCTTGGTGTAAGCCATCATCTCGGCGGCAACGTCGGTGTCGCGGATGTTGGACTCTGCCTGCTGGATGTTCTCCTGCATTACAGAGAGGTTCTTCTCGGTGTGCTCCAGACGGTTCTGGATAGCGCCCAGATCACCACGGGTGGAAGACACGGAGTTGATAGCGTCGTTGATCAGCTGAACAGCAGCAGCAGCGCCATCCTGATTGCTCAGGTCAACGTTTGCAATGCCCAGAGCCTTGGTGTGCATATCGCCCACGGTAACGTTCATCTGGTTGTACTCGTCAGAGGTATCGCCGATCTGCAGCTTCAGGCCGCCGACAGTGCCGGCATTGGGGTCAGCCTTGAACTGCAGCTTGGTGTTGGTGTTAGCACCAATGGTGGCTTCGTAACCGGTCTGCTGCTTGATCAGGTCCTTCATGTCCTTAACAGCCTGGCTGTTGATAGCACCATTGGTAACAACAACATGAACGTCCTTGCCCAGAGGAATGCCTGCGGCAGCGCTGGAAGCGAAGGCGAACTTCTTGCCACCTACGGTGAACACATCACCGCTGGTGTACTTCTTTGCGCCAGCAGAGAAATCGATTTCCTTGAAGCTGTCAGCGCCATTGGTCCAAGCAGTAGCGAGATCATTGGTGTTAGCACCGGCAGGCTTCTCACCTGCTGCCCAGTTAACCTTTGCAGAAATGATGCCAGCGCCATTGCCGGGCTCCTTGGTCTCAATGTCGATCTGACCAGTGGTGGTACCGGGACGAGCGGTGAAGATGCCGCCCAGAGAGGTGTCCTTCAGAGCGCCTGCAAAAGCCTTGCTAACAGTGGATGCTTCGATGGAGCCATCGGTAGCAGTAGTGGTTGCATAGGTCTTGCCGTTGCCATCGGTCAGGCTCAGCTTACCGCCAGAAGCAGCTACCACGTTTACCTTAACGGTAGAGGTGGACAGCTTGCCGGAAGCATCCTTGTAGGTCACTTCCATGGTCAGCTCTTCGCCGCCCTTCAGAGCTTTGTTACCAGAGCTACCAACTTTATCAAAACCGATGGTGCCCTTGCCGTTAGTGCCAACAACATCCTGCAGCATCAGGCCGTCAACGTTGGGAACACCCTTGCCGTTGACAGCGCTGCCGGACAGAGAACCGTCGAGCAGCTTCTGGCCGTTGAAGTTAGCGGAGTCAGCAATGCGGTTGATTTCTTCCTTCAGGGAGTTAACTTCCTTCTGGATGTTGGCACGGTCAACTTCGTTGTCGTAGGTGCCGTTGGCAGACTGGGTAGCCAGATACTTCATGCGGCCCAGCATGTCGTGGATCTCCTGCATAGCGCCCTCAGCGGTCTTTACCAGAGAAACGCCGTCCTTAACGTTCTTCTGAGCAGCTTCCAGACCGGTGATCTGGCCACGCATCTTCTCGGAAATAGCCAGACCAGCAGCGTCATCACCAGCGCGGTTGATGCGGTAGCCGGAGGACAGCTTCTCCAGGTTCTTGGACAGAGCAGAAGTGTTGGTGTTGTAGTTGCGATAGGCGTTCATCGCCATAATGTTGTGCTGAATTCTCATTGTAATTTTACCTCCTGTAAAATTGTTTAACGTGTCAGAGCCATCCATGACTCTGGCACCGGATCAATGAGTTCCTTCTAAAACTGCCGTGCACTGCGAATAGAAGGAACCGCGCATAAATCTTGTTTTGGGCCCGCTTTGCGCAAAACGGACTCAAACTTATGCAGGCGGCCTGTTTAACCGTCTATTACTCCTTATCGGCGTATTTCAAAAAAAATTAATCACTTTTTGATACTTTTCTGAAATATTTCTTTTTTTCGGCGAACAAGGGGCTTTTGGCCCGAAAAAAGCCCCCCGGCCTTTCAAAACCGGGGGGCTTTTGCGCCTATTTTAAGCGCGAACATCAAAGGTGTAGGGAGAGGGAGGTGCGGAAGGAAGCATTTCGCGGAACATATCCGCAACCATTTCTTCTGCATCCATGGTCTTTCTCATCACCGAAAGTTCCACGTTCTGCATCAGAGCGGAGCTGTGCATATCCATGCTCAAAGCGGCAATATCCATTTTTACGTTCTCCTTTCCTTAAAATTGGGTCCTTCGTTATCTTGAATGCTGGCGCAGCTTGCTGATGTTTTCTTTTTGCAAAGTAAACACGAACCGGGCAAGGGCATCCAGCTGCTTTTCGCCAATGTCTACAAACTGGCAGCCATAGGTGAACACGTCTTGCCGGTCAGACAGCAGGTTGCGCACAACACGGAAGGTAAACAGATAGGTGCCTTCACGCATCGGCAGCTCAACGTTGTAAAGCTTGCCGGTGGAAAGCTTTTCCCGGCTGCGGCACAAAAAACCGCCCAGGGAAATATCCGCAAAGGCCAGAATTCCGGCGGGCTTGCGGTCACCTTTTAAATAAAAGGCGCTCTTCTGGCTGTAGCTCACCCGGAAAGCATCCCGTTTTTCGGTTTGCGCCACGCACTCGATCTCGCTGAAGGTCATTATGTTCGATTTGCACACCGAAACCTTGCCAAGCAGAAAAATACTGTCATATTTGGCGCTTCGGATGTGGACCTTCAACGGGGTGTGGTGGGCAAGCACGGGGAAGCTGTCCATCGAGGATGCAACCGACAGCTTGAATTCGTTATCGGGGCTGGGCAGGGCGCTGAGTTTTCCGATGCAGACCAGCTCGTTGGAAAGGCTGGACATTTCGCACACACTGCCAATGTATTTTTCATTGATTTCAACCATTCAGTTCCCTCCGCTTAACATAGAAATTGCCTGCAAGGGCGCTTGGGCGGCCCTTGGGCATCCGACATTTTATCAAAAAAACGGAAATATCAGCGGAGAGCGTTCAGATGGCGAACAAGCACATTGGCAATGTTGGAGCAGGAGGATTGAACACACACGGCACCGATATCATGAGCGACCATGGGCATACCATAAACAACGCTGGATTCTTTATCCTGACCAATGGTGTATGCGCCGCGCTGGCGCATGGCAAGCAGGCCGGCGGCACCATCCTGCCCCATACCGGTCATGATGATGCCAACCATCCGGCAGCGAACAACTTCCGCCATGGACTGGAAAAGCGCATCTACCGAGGGGCGGTGCCCGCTTACCTTGTTGCCGGAGGTGCAGGAAAGGGTATAACGGTTGCCAATGCGAACAACACGGCACTGGTAATCGGCAGGGGCAACCAGGGCAAGGCCCCGGTGGATCTCATCCCCGTTTTTGGCTTCACGAACCTCCATGCGGCACAAACGGTTCAGCCGTTCGGCGTACATTTTGGTAAAGCCCGGGGGCATGTGCTGAACAATGATCATGCCGGGGATATCCTCAGGAAGGCGTTTCATAACCTCCAGGGTGGCTTCGGTGCCGCCGGTGGAAGCACCCAGGCCGATGATCACATTGTCAAGCAAGGGGGAGGAGCGAAGCGTGCCCGCAGGCAGAGTGCTTTGGGCGGCGGGCGCTGTTTTGCTGGCCAGCGGCCGCACATTTGCCATGGATGCCGCCAGGATCTTTTGAATCAAAACGGTGAGGAAGGCATCGTTTTCAGAGGAGGAGAGAGGCTTTCTTACAAAATCCACTGCGCCTGCATTCAGGGCATCGAAAACTCTCAGGTCCAGAGAAGAGCACAAAACCACGGGAATGGGGTGTGTGGGCAGATATTCTTTTAAGAAATCAATGCCGCTTTGCCCGGGCATTTCCACGTCCATGGTGATAACATCGGGGTTCAAAAGGGGTATTTTTCGTTTTGCGTCCAGTGTATTGATGGCATACCCTACGACCTCGATTTTGGGGTGGACAGACAGCCCCTTGGTAATCAGGTTGCGGGCCATCATGGAATCGTCCACCACCAGAACGCGTACTCTTTTTTCGGTTAACATTGAGATGACCTCTAACTACTAAAAATTACTTCTGAAAGGTTGCTGTTGTTACACGGTGATACGGGGTGCGGGGGCTGAGGTTCTCGGAATAGCTGATAAGAAGATAGCCGCCGGGAACGGTTGCATCGTAAAATCTGCGGACCAAAGCATCCTTCGTGGCCTGATCGAAATAGATCATTACGTTGCGGCAGAAAATCACGTCGAATTTGCGCCGGAAGCGAATGGGGTCCATCAGGTTGAAGTGTTGGAAGATAACATTGTTGCGGATCGCATTGGAAACGGTGTACGACCCGTTTGCATTGGGGGTGAAATACTTGCGCCGCCATTCGGTGGGAACGGTATCCGGCAGCTCATAGGTGCCTTTTTTGGCAGCGGTAAGCGCCTGCTCGGAAATATCCGTGGCAAGGATGCGCAGATCCCATTCGGATGCACGGCTGCCAAGATAATCAAACAGCAGCATGGAAAGGTTGTAAGGCTCTTCGCCGCTGGAGCAGCCAGCGCTCCAGATGGCAAGGGTCTTGTCTCGCTGGTGGCGTGCCACCAGGTTCGGGATGATGTGCTGGCGGAAATAATCCAGATGATCCTGCTCACGCATAAAGAAGGTATAGTTGGTGGTGAGCTTGTTCAGCACCAGGGTGATCTCGTCGGGGTCCTTTTCCTTTAAAAGGTGATCCACAAAGCTGGAAAAATTGGTGTAGCCGTTTTTCCGAATGGCAGGGGAAAGGCGGCCGGTGATCAGCTGGCGCTTCTGGGTAAGATCGATCCCATAATTGGATTTGATGAAGTGGACCAGGCGCTGAAAGTCTTTGTCGGTAATCGACAGCGGCGCAAAAGAAGTTTCGGCGCTGGTGAGCTTGTTGCTGTTCATGGCGTCAGTCATGGGCAAGAAGCTGCTCGCAGTCCAAAACCAGCATGGTTTTGCTGCTGTTCGGCAGGGTGCACATGCCAGAGACCAGCCGCTGCGGACTCTTGGAAGGCATGGGCAGGATGATGTCATCGGGGATGTCTACCATCTGATCCACCGAATCGACCACAATGCCGATCTGTGTTTCGTTGTAGCTGATAACGATGAGCAGGTTATCATCAGCCGAGGGCTTGCCCAGCTTCAGGCGGATATCCAAAATGGGAATGATCTGGCCGCGCATGTTGAAAATGCCCCGGATGTAATGGGGGGTCATGGGCAGCGGGGTGATGGTGTGGTTGTTGAGGATCTCAACAACATATTCGGCATCCACGCCCAGATACAGATCGTCTGCAATAAAGATCAGGTATTTGCGGCTGTTGACAGCCGCATCGCCGGCTGCGCCTTCCGCCGCGGTTTCCTGGTTTCCGAGTGCGGATTCCTTTGTCATAATATCCATTCAAATTCCTCCTACTATTATCTGTCGCAGGCGGCCATATAAAGATTGCGCACATCCAGAATGATGCTGATATTGCCGTCGCCCAAGATGCTGCATCCGGTGATGCCGTAGTTCTTGATGTCAAAGTTGTTCACATACGCAGGCAGAGGCTTCACAACGATCTGCTGCTGGCCAAGCAGTTCATCCACAAACAGGCAGTACGAGCAGTCGCCGGATTCCAGCCAGAGCAGGATGCCGTTGTCGATGCAGTCTTCGCCGCCTTCGATGTTGTACAGCTCCTTCGCGCGGATGATGGGGTAGTAATTGTCCATAATGTGGATCATCTCACCCTCGACCGAATCACGCAGGATGTTTGCCTGAGACACCTTGAAGCTCTGGCGGATGTTGTGGATGGGGATGGTGAAGATGGAATTGCCCACCGAAACCTTCATACCGTCCATAATGGCCATGGTCAGGGGGATGCGCAGGGTGGTGGACATGCCCTTGCCCTGTTCGCTGGAGATGGAAACCGTGCCGCCCAGATCCTCAACGCTCTTTTTCACAACGTCCATGCCAACGCCGCGGCCGGAGAACTCGGTCACATCGGTGTTGGTGGAGAAGCCGGGCATCATGAGGAAGTTCAGGATCTCACGGTGCGAATAATCCTGATCGGGGGAGGCAATGCCGGATTTGATGGCCTTCTGCAGGACCTTTTCGTCGTCAACGCCCTGGCCGTCATCCTGAATCTGGATGATGACCTCGCTGCCGGTATCCTGGGCGGAAAGGATGATCTCGCCCTCGGGGTCTTTGCCGGCCTTGATGCGCTCTTCCTGGGTCTCTTCGATGCCGTGATCCATCGAGTTGCGGATCATGTGCATGATGGTATCGCCGATACCGTCCACGATGGTTTTGTCCATCTCGGTATCTTCGCCCACCAGGGTGAGCTTTGCGGATTTGTTCAGCTTCTTGCACATATCACGGACGATGCGGTTCATCTTCTGGAAGGTGCTGGAAACCGGGATCATGCGCAGGGACATGGAAATGTCCTGCAGCTCATCGGTCAGCTTGCGAAGCTGACGGGCAGACTTGGAGAAGGAATCCAAATTGAGGCCGGCCAGGTCCGGGGAGCCGGTGACCATGGATTCGGTGATGACGATCTCGCCCACGATGGCGGAAAGCTGGTCCAGCTTGCTCAGGTTCACGCTGATGAGGCTTTCCTTCGGGCGGGAGGCCTGGGTGCTGCTGCCGCCGCCGGCATGCTGCGCGGCAGTGTGCTTCACGCTGGGAGACGGCGCGGCGTGGGCCTCTGCGGTTTCGGCCGCTTCGGGAGCCGGCTCGGGGTGATAATCGTGGGGCTGGTATGTACGGATGGAGCCGGAGGAGCGCACAACGGGGATGGCCTTTTCACGGTCTTCCGCATGGGCGAACCGCAGCAAAAAGCCGGTGTCGCAGATCTGCTCTGCGGTGGCGGCATTGTTTTCCACGTCCGCCGGCTCGAAAAGGAAATCGGATTCCGCGCAGAAATCCCGGATGGAGGTGACCAGCATGAAGGCACGCAGGTTTTCCATGCCGCAGCCCTCGTCAAAGAACACACGCAGCTCATAGGGGAAGTCGGCCATGCCCTCAGAGCTGGCCTGCGCAGCTTCCTGGGCCGGCTGGCCCGCCGCAGCTGCCGGGGCGGCTGCGGGCGCATCGGCCGGGGCCTCTTCGCCGCTAATTTTTGCAATCAGGCTATTAACATTTGGAAGTAATGTGCCGAAATCATTACTAAGGGGTTCGTCTGCTTCGATTTTGCCGATTTCTGTACGGAAAAAGTCGATGGCCTGGAACAGAAGATCAAACAAAGCAGGTCGATTCTCTTCGGAAACAACGTCCATCGAGTTGTCACGGATGAT
This sequence comes from Allofournierella sp., assembly GCA_020025635.1. Classification (GTDB taxonomy): domain Bacteria; phylum Bacillota; class Clostridia; order Oscillospirales; family Ruminococcaceae; genus JAHHRU01. The sequence goes on along the minus strand of JAHHRU010000001.1, from coordinate 206,093 downwards.
GAAGAACAGGTCTTCAATGCGATGTGCAACCGTTGCAAGAGAATTGAATTCCATCATTGCAGAGGAACCTTTGAGTGTGTGCATGATCCGGAAGATCTCGTTTACATTTTCTTCTGAAAATGTGTTGACCTGTTCAGCATCCAGAACAATGGCCTCTAGTTGTTCAAGTAATGAATTGCCCTCGTAGATGTATACTTCGAGCATATCGTTTCCGCTACCCATAAAAGCACCGCCTTGCATTGATATAAATTTGTTTCGATTTTGATTTTTATAAATTGATTCAATTTGTTATATCGACATAAATATATGAAAAAATAAGTATTAAATTATAATTTTCTGAGAGGTGTTATGAATGCCTGACCTTTTGGGCGCAACCAACCCCGTACCCGGCCAAGAACGAAACACAGCGATCCATCTTCCGCCGGAACGTGAAAAGATCCCCGATATTTCCAGTACTGTAAGGGTCAACCGGCCCCAGGAACGCACCGAGCAGCAGGACAACAATCTGAATGGAAACCGGAATGTGCGCTATGAGTCCAACTTTAATGTGTTCTTAAAGCGCCTGCGCTCCACACCGGATGCGGTGGACAGTTTGCGCAAGATCTTTTCCTTCGGCAGCGATACGGTGGTATCCTCCGGCATCCATGAGGGAACGGCTTCGGAGCTGAAAGAGCTGGTGTCCATGCTGCACATGGATGAGGCGGAGCTGATGAAGTTTTTCCTCAGCCAGCTCAAAACCGGGACCCAGTTTGGCGGTGCGCTGTTCACCATCCTGCGCAATGCCTACAACCGGACCGATTCCGAAAGCATCCAGGAAGATATTTTACAGTTCTTAAAATGTTATGTGGATTATTTTTCCTCGTCGCATTTGGAGGGCAATATGCTGGGCGAGCTTTCCCGCATGGCAGCCGCCATGCCTGGCTCCTGGGCAGAGAAGCTTTCGGAAATGACCGAGCAGCTTCAGCAGCTGTTCCAAAACGGCGGCCGCCAGCAGGGCATCCAGCTGCTGCAAAAGGGCATTTTCCCGTATGTGTCGTCCTACATCAGCCGCAGCCATGACATGGGCCTGCCCCGGCAGCTGCTGACCCACCTGATGCTGGACCTTGCCCGCTATGAAAACGGCACCGAGGATAACCTGCTGGAAGCGTTCCACCAGATCCGCAGATACGGTGTGCTGAAACAGCAGCTTGCCCCGGTGGACGACAGGACCCTGATGCTGCTTCTGCAGGCCAGCAGAACCGATGGGAACTCCATGGCGGCCCAATTTGCGGACCAGCTGGCCAAGGCTGCGGCGCAGGCCATGCGCGGCGGGGAGCATCCCGATGTGCAGCAGGCGTATCAGGAGATCATGCGGGCCATTTTGATCAATGAAAGCGTGTATATGCCGCTGAACCATTACATCCTGCCGCTGGCCGTGAACGGAAAGCATCTGTTCTCAGAAATGTGGGTGGACCCGGATGCGGGCAGCAGCGAGAGGGAAAAAGGCGGCAGGCACGAAAATATCATCAAGTGCCTGTTCAAGATCGATGTGGAGGGCCTGGGCTTCATTGATGTGGTGCTTTTGAACCGGGAAAAGGATGTGGATATCCTGCTGAACTGTTCGGAGCAGCTGGCGGTCTTCTCGGAAAACATCGAAAAGGGGATCGACACGATCCTGCGAAGGAATGATTTGAAGCCTGTGCGTGTGGCGGTGCGCAAAATGGACCGCCCCCTTACACTGACAGAGGTCTTCCCGAAAATATATGAAAGAAAGGATGGCCTGAATGTCAAAGTCTGAACAAGCAAAACGGCCTGTGAACAAAGCCGTTGCGCTGCAATACAGTGCGGATGATGCCGCCCCCATCGTTGTGGCCTCCGGCATGGGATACATGGCTGAGAAAATTGTGGAGACCGCCTCGGAATGCGGCGTTCCCATTTATGAGGACAACTCCCTGGCCACGATTTTGACCCAGCTGCAGCTGGGCCAGGAGATCCCGGAAAGCCTTTATCAGGCGATCGTTGAGATCTATGTGTATTTTCTTCATTTCGATATGGAAAAAGGCGAGCCAAAGAAACCGGCGCAAACAGAGCAAACAGCGCAGGTGACCGAAGAAGAGCCGCATAATGAAGCGAATGAGCAGGAAGGAACTCCCAATGAACACGAGGTACAGTGATCAGGAAAATCGATATCTGCTGCTGGACAACCGGAATGTGCCGCTTGCGCATGTGGCGGCTGAGGGCAGCATGGAGGGCAGGCTTCTGACCGTAAAGCTGCTGGACAACGAGGCAGAAGGTGTGCTGGCCCATGAGATCTACCGACTTTTGAGCATCAAGAAGGACCAGCCGCCCATTCAGTGCCAGTTTGTCAGCCAGAAAAACGGCAGGGTCGTGCTGGAAAAGATCTCTGTTCTGGCCCCGGAGCTGCGCAAGGATCTGAGAGTGCCGCTGCATAGAAAAAGCCTTCTGTATTTTCCCACCGAAAAAGGTTTCGGCAGATATGAGATCGAGTTTGTGGACATCAGCTGCGGAGGCATGGCCTTTTACGGGCCGAAGGGAATCCGGCAGACAGACGGCCTGGAGGCTGCGCTGCCCCTGAACTTCACCCCGCTCATTGTAAAGTGCCAGCTCTTGAATGAAAGAGAGCTTCGCAGTGAGAAATCACTGTATGCTGCCAAATTCCTGGATCTGTGCAACGATGAGGAAAAGGCGATCCGTGAGGCTGTGTTCAGCCTGCAGCTGGAAGGCCGTGCCCGCAGCAAGCAGATTTAAGCGAAAGAAAACGTGTGTCTGCCCATAAAATCAATCAAAACAGTCCCCGGCATCCTGCTGCAAGCAGATGCCGGGGACTTATTTTTTGAAGGACGGCGGATGGGAACAGAAAAAAGGGGCGGCGGTGCTGCGGCACCGCCGTCCCTTTTTGAGAAAACAGATAGTTCCCTTTTGCGAAAAGAAACTTATTGCAGAATGCCGGCGCAAGCTGCGCTTTGGCCCGCACCGTCATTTTTCCAGCAGCGGCGCAAGCCCCTGCGCCAGAGCGGCGTGAGCATTTGCGGTCAGATGGATACCATCCAGAGGATGCACCTCCATGCCGGGCAGAGCGAAGGCATCCGCAAAGCGACAGCCTTTCTGCTGGGCGATCCGGGCGAATTCAGCGGCAAGCTGACGGGATTTTTCGTCACAGCCGCGGCCCATGGAATCTTTGTGAAGCCCGGTTGTGTAGCCGGGGTCGATGGGGAAAGGAGCCACCACCAGAATGTCAGGCTCCGCTTTCCAGGCGGGGGTGGTGAGCGCATTGTCGATCAGAAGCCCAAGCCCCCGGGCAATGGTATTGGCATTGCAGCAAAAACGCTCCTTTGTATCGTTGGTGCCCAGCATGATGACCAGGGTATCCAACGGGCCGTGGCTTTCCATACAGGGGGAAAGATAGTCCAGTCCCCGGCGGTTTGGCATGACCGGATCATCAAAAACACAGGTGCGGCCGCACAGGCCCTCTTCAATGATGTGCACATCCGGCCCCAGCAGCTGCTGAAGGCGGCAGGTCCAGCGCACAGACTCGTCGTATCGGCCGCCGGCAGGATCATAGCCGTAGGTGTTGGAATCGCCGAAAATAAGCACCCGGCGGCTGGGTTTTGTGAAAGCAGACATAGCAAAATCTCCTTTTGTTTCAATGGATGGAAATCAAAACGTTCGTTTTATTCATTATAGCACAGCGGCAGAAGGCTGAACAGAACAGGAAAAGGATTGACAAAGTTACAAGAAAAGTGTAAAATTACACTAAACAAAAACGGGAAAGCATTTAAAGGAGAAGATACAAATGACCCGGGAAGAATTCATTCAAATGATGGATGAGCGGGAAAAACTGATCCGGACCGAATATGGGCTCACACAGGACAAAATGGCCCTTGCGCTGGGGATTTCGAAAAAAACACTGGTGGAAATCGAAAAAGGACGGCGCACTCTGGGCTGGACCGGGGCAGCCGCACTCTGTGTTATTTTTGGCTCCAGCTGCATTTTGCAGAACGCTCTTGGCGGAGATGCAACCGACCTGATCCGCCTGCTGGCATTTGAAAATCTGGAACCGGACTACCCCAAAACCATGGGCGGCCGTGTATGGTGGCGGGATCTTGAGACGAAAAAGGGCTGGCGGGTGCAGCAGAATGTGATCTCCGGCCATTTCAGGCTTTTGGATCCAAAGGACCGGCGGGTGATTTCCTCCTTTGAAAAAAAGGTGATCGAAGAGCGGCTTTCTTGGGAAGTAAAAGAAGATCTGTAAACGAAAGGACGGTTCCGTTATGAAAAAGAAACCGGTTACACTGCACATGTTTTTCTTTCCGCTGTGGTTCCTCGTGCTGTTCGCTCCGGGAGTGTGGCCCCTGTCTGTTCCCGTGAGCCTTGCAATCAGCCTGCTGACATTGTGGATCGCACTCAAACTGCAAAAGGCATCTGCCCCGAAAAAGACCCTGTTTTTTGCATTGATAAAAACCTGGGTGATCGGTATTTTGAGCTATCTGCTGCTGGCGCTGAGCTTCCTTCCCGTCGGTTACCTGGCCCTTTGCAGCAGCTGGTGGGCAAAGGAAGTGGCTCTGCCGGCGGCATCCGAACCCTTTTCCACGATCGAAGCGTTTTTATGGCTCACACTGTGGTTTTCACTCTCGCTTGTGCTGAGCTATTGGCTGAACAAAAAATGGACCCTGAGAAAGTTCGATCTTGCCGATCGGCAGAAAAAGCGGGCGGCCCTGATTTTGATGCTGGGCACCGCACCGTATATCTTTTATTTGCCGAACCACATTCTGTATGCGGGGCTCTTATGAAAAAGGCGCTGTATTTTTTACCGCCGATCCTGACCCTTGCGGCGGGTATGTATCTGGGGATTTCCATAAGGGACCTGGGCGGAGTGCTGGTGCTTGCGCTGGGTCTGGCGCTTCCTATGCTGATTTCCGGCGGGCTGCTGGCAAAGGGCCGCCGGTGGGGAGCACTGCCGGGAATTGCCTTTGGGGTCTGGCTTGCCTTTCAGCAAAGCGATATCCTGAATTTCTTTTGGCCGGGTGCGGTCATAGCAGCCTTTTATCTCGTTTGCGGTTTGCTCCGGCCCGGCTGCCTGGCATGGGCAAAGCGCCGCAAAAAGCTTTTGGGCTGGTGCGCCGGCATTTTGCTGGCAGGGGTGCTGGCATGGCTTTGCGATGCGATGATGGGAAACCCGGTTTCCTACCTGCTGGCCAAGAAAACGGCCGAGCAGTATCTTGCCGGGCACTATCCGGGCTCCGGGTTCCTGGTGGAGGACTTCGGCTACGATTTTAAAGACGGCGGGTATTATGCCCACATCCGCTCACCTGAAAGCCCGGACACCCGATTTTCCATTATGATGGATCGGTTTGGAAAATTCCGCTGGGACAGCTTTGAGGACCGGGTGACCAGCCGATGGAATACCTGCCTGCGGCTGGAACAGGAATATTCAAACCGGGTAAAAGCAGCATTCTGGGAGGATTTCCCTTATGAAGTGGAGCTGTGTTCGGGCAGTCTGGAAATGACCGGGCGGGCGGAACTGGAAAACGCCCCGGTGCAGCAGGGCTTGGATGGTGGATTTTGTATGGAAGATCTTCAGCTGGATCATCCCCTGGATGCGCTGCCAAAAACAGTGCTGGAAGCCGGCACCGTTACGGTCTGGCTCAAGGCAGACCGGCCGGACCCGGCGCTGGCGGCCCGGATGCTGCTGGAGATCCGAAAAACTCTGGATGAGCGGCAGGTGCCCTTTGGAAAGGTGGATTTTGTGCAGCGGGTCCCGGAAGGGGAGGGCGGCGAAATCACAGTTCGCGGAATTCTGCGGGATGAAATCGAGCCGGAAAACCTCTTGAATAAAATAAAGGAGGAAAACACATGAAAGGACGTTTGAAAACGGCAGGTGTTGTTGTTCTTTTCTGTGTGCCGTGGGCATTTTTGGCGCCCTGGTGGGATGCGGCCCAAGGCGGGATGCTGGGGTATCTTGTGATGCTCTTAGGGCTTGGGATCCTGGACCGGCTCAGCCTGCGCGGCCGGCAGATATGGCTGGGGGCAGCGGGCAATCTGATCAGCGCAGCGGTTTCGCTTTGCTTTGCAAAGGGTTTCCTTGGGGAAGAGTGGAACTATTATTTCAAACCCCTTACCGCGTTTCAGCTGACAGCAGGCCTTTCGGCAGCCGCAGTGATTTTGTATTTTCTGGCGGCTCGCTCTCACGGCAGAAAAAAGTGAGCGGTCTGTTCAATAAAAAACTCCCCCGCACCGATCGGTGCGGGGGAGTTTCATGTATTGGAATAGAATTATGCCTTGTAGCCAACCAGGTTTGCCAGCTCTTCGTCGATGACAACGTAAACGTTCTCGTGCATCTTCAGCATGCTGCTGGGGTTGTGGGTGGTGATCACATCGTCCATGATCAGGCCGCGGATCGCATTCTCCTTGGCAGCGCCGGTGGCGATCAGAACAACGCACTTTGCAGCCAGGATGTCGCCCATGCCCATGGTGATGGCGGTGGTGGGAACATCTTCCTTCTTCTCAAAGAAGCGGGCGTTGGCGTTGATGGTGCTCTCGGTCAGGGTCTCGGTGTGAGCGGTGGCATGCAGCACATCAGCAGCCTCGTTGAAAGCGATGTGGCCGTTGTTGCCGATGCCCAGCAGCTGCAGGTCGGCAACGCCGCCCTCGCGGACCTTGGCTTCCAGCTCAGCAGCGTTAGCTTCGAAATCGCCCATGCCGTTGGCAACGAAGGTGTTTGCCTTGTCGATATCGATGTGATCGAACAGATTGGTGTTCATGAAGTAGCGGTAGCTCTGATCATGAGTGCCGGGGATGCCGCAGTATTCGTCCAGGTTCACGGTGTGAACGTCCTTGAAAGAAACCTTGCCGGCCTTGTTGGCCTCGATCAGCTTCTTGTACATGGGCACAGGAGTACCGCCGGTGGCAAGACCCAGCTTGCAGTTGGGCTTCTCGTTGACCAGCTTGCAGATCATATCGGCCACATAGGTGCAGCTCTCATCATAGCTTTTGGTTACAACAACATTCATTGATAAACACTCCGTTCTGTAAATTTTCTGATTCGGCGCACCCCAAAAGAGTGCGTAGTGCTTTCATACCTCTATCATACATGAAATAAACCGGAAAGAAAAGCCCTAAAAGGAGTTCTTTATTTGCACAAAACGAAGTTTGCACAAACGGCCCGGGATTTCTCGGCTTACTATTAGGCTTACTATTAAATGTACAGCGCTTTTTCCTGCGGCAGCAGGGTGTCAGGGGCGGTGCCGCTTCCGATGCCGGCGCGGTAGGCGGCCGGGGTCATGCCGGTGTGCTGGCGGAATACCCGGCACAGATAGTTGGCCCCGGAAAAACCGCACAGGCTTGCAACCACCTCCAAAGAATATTCCGGGCGGCACAAAAGCTGCTTTGCCGCTTCAATGCGGATCTGGGTGAGATACTGCCCCGGGGGAATGCCTACCTGCTCTTTGAAGGTACGCACCAGATGGCTTTTGCTGACCCCCAGGCTGGAGCTGAGCTCTTCCACACCGTAAAGACCGGCGTAATTTTCCCGGATGGAGGCAACCGCCTCTTCCACCAAAGGGGAATAAATGGGCAGAGCGCTGTCGGCCCCGGAAATTTCACACAGGAGCTGGCAGCACAGGCCGCTGGCACGCTGGGCCGGCGGTTCAGCCGAAAGCATGGCCAAAAGCTGAGCGGCCTCCGGGCAGGAGGACCCGGCCGCAAACATGGGCGCGGGAAGCTGGCTCAAAAAAAGCTCTGCTGCACAGCCCTCGATCCGCACAGCCATCAGATGGCAGGGGGAGAGGGGCTCAAGATCCAGCGGGCCGGGCCCAATCAGCAGGCTGCCCGCCATGACTGCGCCGGCCGATGCCTGCACAAGGCTGCACCGCCCGCTGGAAAGCACCCCCACCCACAGCCCCTCGCCGGTGAGCTTGACAGGGGAAGAAAACTGATCGTCCCAAAGCTGGGCGGCGCAGGCAAGTTTTTCGTGATCAAAAATCAATATTTGCCACCTCAGATCAATAAAATGCTATTTAAAACCCAAAAAACTCTGGTATTATTATATTAGAGCTTTGATGGAGCGTCAAGCACATCAATAAAACGTTAAACCAAAACAAATTCAAAAGGAGATAAAACACAATGGCAAGCATCAGCTTACAGCACATTTACAAAGTTTATCCCGGCGCCACCGAGCCTTCTGTTAAGGATTTCAACCTGGAAATCGCCGATAAGGAATTCATCATCTTCGTTGGCCCCTCCGGCTGCGGTAAGTCCACCACCCTGCGCATGGTTGCAGGTCTGGAAGAGATCACCAAAGGTGAGCTGTATATCGGCGACCGCCTGGTGAACGACGTTCCCCCGAAGGATCGTGACATCGCAATGGTGTTCCAGAACTACGCTCTGTATCCTCACATGACCGTTTACAAGAACATGGCTTTCGGTCTGGAGCTGCGCAAGACCCCGAAGGACGAGATCGACAAGCGCGTTCGTGAGGCTGCCAAGATCCTGGACATCGACCATCTGCTGGATCGTAAGCCGAAGGCTCTGTCCGGTGGTCAGCGTCAGCGTGTTGCTCTGGGCCGCGCCATGGTCCGTAACCCGGCCGTGTTCCTGCTCGACGAGCCCCTCTCCAACCTGGATGCTAAGCTGCGTACCAGCATGCGCACCGAGATCATCAAGCTGCACCAGAAGCTGGCTACCACCTTCATCTACGTTACCCACGACCAGACCGAGGCTATGACCATGGGCGACCGCATCGTTGTTATGAAGGACGGCGTTGTGCAGCAGGTCGATACTCCGCAGAACCTGTACGATTTCCCCTGCAATATGTTCGTTGCAGGCTTCATTGGCAGCCCCCAGATGAACTTCCTGGATGCTACCCTGCAGAAGGATGCCAACGGCTTCTATCTGGATCTGGCCGGCGACAAGATCGTTCTGCCTGCTGAGAAGACCGCTGATGGCAAGCTGGATGCTTATGTGGGCAAGGCTGTTAAGGCCGGTATCCGTCCTGAGGACATCAAGGACGATCCCGAGTTCATTGCAAAGCACGGCGGCTGCAAGCTGAACGCTACCGTTGAGGTCAGCGAGCTGATGGGCAGCGAGATCTATCTGTACCTGGTTTACAAGGGAAACAAGATGACCGCTCGCGTTGCTCCCACCTCCAAGGCAAAGAACGGCGCCGAAGTTGCTGTTGCCTTCGATCCTCACAAGGTTCACCTGTTCGATCCCGAGACCGAGCTGACCATCCTGAACTAAGATTTTCCCAAAAGGGTCATCCCACAGGCTTGGAAAAATGCAGGGTGCCCAAAAAAGCGGATATCCTGCAATTCAAAATCTGTTCTTACGAAGAGCAGCTGTATTTCGGTACAGCTGCTCTTTTTGCTTATCAAGGGGCCGGATGGCCGAATGGAACATCCCCAAAAGCAGCGAAGCAAGCCTGGCAATGGCGGACAAGAACGCAAAAGGCCTTACCAGCCTTTTTCCATCCCCAAAAAGAAAGGGAGAAAACGAAAATGCAGAAGGAACACCTGAAAATCGATTGCACCAATACCCCGGAAAAGCTGCACCCGCAGGCAGAGGAACTGGCCCTGTTCCTGGCAGAGAAGCTGCTGGCTTTGAATGAGATCGAGGAAAGCAATGCGATACTGTATAAACGAGTGTATGGACCGATGAAGGAGATCCGGGACAAACTCCGGATCACCACGACCGCACTGCAGGTATTTCAGAATGCTCCCGGCACAGTCCCGCCCGATCATCTGGAAAAGCTGCAGAAAGATGCGGAGCGGTATAAAAAGGAGCTGGAGCAGGGGGTCCGTGTGAATGGGGTCCGGTATCAGAATGAGCAGGCAGTATGGGATCAGTACCGGCAGCAGTATGGGCAGGCCGCCGCAAGCTTCTGCACCCAAAAGCTGCTGAACAAAGGCTATGCGCAGTCCTTCAGAACAGACAGCAGAGGCAAGCCCTGCGGGAGCTATGCCTTTTTGAAAAAGCCCTGTGAGCTGGCGGTTACCATGAAAACCACCAAGCGGGCCGTGATCGATGTGCTGGATGAGGACAGTTTTGGCAAGCAGATGCCCTGGTGGCTCCGGTTCACGCTGAGCAATCAGGATGGCTGGGTGCTGGAAAAGATCCAGATAAGAAAGAACGATCAGGAGCGCTGGCAGCCGGTTGGGGTATAAAGCCGCCTGAGCGGATGCCCGGCGAAAAAAGAACATTCGAATAATAGGATAAGGCAAGATAAGCGTGGAAGAGCATGAACATAAGAAAAGAAATATGTAGTTTGCTGCTTTGCATCTTGGGAACAGTTCTCTCCCTTTTGGGGCTTAATGTGTTTAATCAAACTGTACTCATGAAACTGCCCATGGGTATCAGGATGATCAGCATGATTGTGATCCATTGGGGAATCATGGTGGTTCCGCTGCTCCTTATTTTTGCGGGAAAAGAAAAACTTACCGCCTACGGAATCCATAAAGAGAAGCTCAGCACACAAATCATCGTCGGAGTTCTCGTTGGTGTGTGTCTTTCTTTCCTGTTAACGGTAATACCGATCCTTTTGGGATTGGGTGATATGGTCGGTGAGAAAACAGAACTGCATTTATGGAAAGTGGCATTTAATTTCATGTACTGCATTGCGGGAATCTCCTTGGGTGAGGAGTTTGTATTCCGTGGATTTGTATATGAAAAAATAAAGAGAATTACAAAGAAAACATCTTGTGCGGTCATCGTATCTTCCCTGTTATTTGGATTGGCTCATATACTCAGCGGTGATCCTGTACAGGTAATTATGACTGCCGGATTGGGGATCTTATTTTGCGTTTGCAGATTGAAAATTCGAAACTGTACACTGGTATCTCTGGTTTTTGCCCATGGCATTTACGATGCACTCATAAGCTTATGGGTTTCAGTGTTCGTGTAATACAGTTCGCCCTGTTTTGATAAACCAAACATTCAGGTAATCAAAATCCACGGTTATGAGGCTGAGGAATATGAAATCTGAAGAATTCGTATTGTCTTAGCCTGCATACTGTTTATACTCCCAAAAGTCGTAAAACAGCACAGTTGTCAGGAGAGCGATCCCAAAACTTCCCAGAGAGAATACAAAAATAAGCAGCAGGTGTTGGAATACCGACACCTGCTGTTCTTCTTAAAAACTTTCTTATATGATACAGCTTTTTGGACACACCGCTTTTTTGCGATTTCTCAGATGATTTCTGGCTGCTTCAATTGAAAGAAAGGGCAAGCTTTGGAAAAACACTGAAACAGGCTGGGCTGTGCTTTCCACAGGCTGTCCATCTCCTTTGCGGAAAACCCGGCTCAGCCTTCCAGCTGCGTTCCCGGAAAGTAATGGGCCAGAATGGCTGCATAGCCGGAGCCTTGCTCAGCCAAAGCCTTTGCGCCCCACTGACTCAGGCCGACGCCGTGGCCGTAGCCCTTTGTGGTCACGGCAAATACATTGTCCCCATAAGAAATCGTAAAGGCCGCGCTGCGCAGGCCCAGGACCTGGCGCACATCACAGCCGCGCAGAAGGGTGCCGCAGCAGTCGATGAGCTCCACGGTGCCGGCTGGGGTGGTTTTTACCTCACCGAACCAGGTTTCCGGCTCACCGGTGATGGAAATGCCCGCAAAATTCGGGGCAATGGCATCATACATCTGCTGAGGGGTGTAGGTAACGGTCATGGCGTAGCCGTCAGCGGTCAGGTCCCACATGGAGTCCACCCCGCACAGGTAAGGAAGCTCTTCGTTCCAGATCTGGCCGCTGGACTCAGTTTTTCCGGGGCTGATGGCATGATAGGCGGCGGCAGCGGGTTTGCCCTCGTAGGTCAGGATGGTGTTTTCCAATGGCGCAAACAGCTCTTCAAAGTGCTTCCAGTTCTGTTCAAAGCCTTCGCCCCAATAACTTTCCAGCACCTCCCGGGTCATAAAGCCCTGACGGCGGGCCGGGTCTACGGTGATCCAGCCCTCCTGCTGCTGCTCGGGGGTCTGCTGATCCCGCTGGTAAAGCACATAGCTGTGGCTTGCAACGGCCTGGGCACGCAAAGCTTCGTCGGGCCAGTCCGGCGGCATTTCGCTTGCGGCGGCCCCGATCATATATTCCAGGGGAGTGACCTTCAGAACGCTGCCGTCTGCCGCGTTTTTTAAAAGGATCTCTTCGGCGGGAGCCTGCGTGGGAGGAGGTGCAGTGTCTTGCTGCGGCGCAGGCAGCGGGGGAAACTCCGGGATGACCTGGTCCAGAAGCTCTTTTGTGGGAAAAGGTTCAGGGTCATCCGTCAGGCGGATGGTGCGGGTGGCAAAGCCGGCAAAAGGCAGAACAAGGGTGAGAAGAGTGAAAAGGGTGATGGAAAGGACGATGTTTTTCATATTGTTTTCCTCCTGTTTTTAACATGGCGAATGCTTGCATTTTGCCGGCATTGGTTGTAAAATTTAAGGCATTGGATGCCGCGTGGCGAAGGGAAAGCGCCGGGAGCGGCCCCAAAAAGAGAGGGGAATAGTATGTATGAATGAAAAAAGTTTGCCGCTGAACCAGATCTCCATGAAATTTCTATGCGATGAGTATGTGAAAAATAACTACATCGACCCGGAAATCAGTGAGCGACTGGGTGTCAAGCGGGGCCTGCGCAACCCGGATGGTACCGGTGTTCTGGCGGGCCTCACCAACATCTGTGATGTTGTCGGCTACGACAAAGGACCAAACGGAGAGATCATTCCGGCACCCGGCCGGCTGATCTACCGGGGCGTGGATGTGCGGGAGCTTGCACAGGAAGCCTACGACAAGGACCGCTTCATGTATGAAGAGGTCGCCTGGCTGCTGCTGTTCGGCAGCCTGCCCAACCAAGAGGAGCTGAAGGAGTTCCAGAGGATCTTGTACAAACACCGGGAACTGCCGGCCGGCTTTGTTGAGGACATGATCATGAAGGCCCCCAGCCCGAATATCATGAACAAGATGTCCCGCAGTGTGCTTTCGCTGTACAGCTACGATGCTGACCCGGAAAACCCGGCTTTGGACAACCAGCTGATGCAGGCCATCAACCTGATCGCAGGCCTGCCCACCATCATGGTGAATGCCTATCAGCTCAAGCGCCGGGTGTATGACCACCAGAGCATGTATTTCCACATGCCCACAGAGGGCCAGAGCACAGCGGAACACATTCTGTCCACCTACCGGGCGGATCAGAAATTTACCCACGAGGAAGCAAAGCTGCTGGACCTGTGCCTGATGCTGCATGCGGACCACGGCGGCGGCAACAACTCGGCCTTTGCCTGCCGGGTGCTGTCTTCTTCCGGCACCGATACCTATGCAGCCATTTCGGCGGCCATCGGCAGTTTGAAGGGCCCCAAGCACGGCGGTGCCAACCTGAAGGTGATGGAACAGCTGGAGTGCATCAAAAAAGGTGTGGAAAATTACCGGGATGAGCAGGAGGTCAAAGAATTCCTGCGGCGCATCATGCGCAAACAGGCCGGTGATGGCACCGGCCTTATTTACGGCATGGGCCATGCGGTCTATACTGTCAGCGATCCCCGTGCAGTGCTCCTGCGGGAACGTGCTGAGAACCTGGCAATGGAAAAAGGCTTTGAGGAAGACTTCCACCTGCTGTGCCTTGTGGAAAAACTGGGCCCCCAGGTGTTTGCCGAAGAAAAAGGCCGCAAGGCCGTATGCGCCAATGTGGACCTGTACAGCGGCCTGATCTACAAAATGCTCGGCATCAGCGAAGATCTGTTCACCCCGCTGTTTGCCATCAGCCGCATCCCCGGCTGGTGTGCGCATCGGATGGAGGAAGTGGTGTTTGCAAACCGCATCATCCGTCCCGCTTATAAGTATCTGGGTGTCACTCAGAAATACAAAACCCTTGAGGAACGAAAATGAAACGCTTTGCCACAGTTTTAACAGCGCTGGTCTGCGCAGGAGCCGGAGCGGCCCACTGGCTGGACCTTGTGAATTATACCGACCTTACCACCGGCTTTATCACCTATGGGCCTTACTGGGTGCGTTATGCGGTGCTGGGGCTGCTGCTTTTGCTCACAGCCCTGGCCAGCCTCATGGTCCCGCGCCGGTGTGCGGTGCATACCGGCAGCGAGCCTGTTCAGGGGCTGCTCTGCCTGCCGGTTGGCATCTGCTTTGCGGTGCTGGGCGGGATGCGGCTCAATTCGCTGATCCAGGCATTCCGGCAGACCGAACAGGCACCGGTGAAAACCACAGGGCTGGATAACATCCTGACCGTGCTTTTCTTTTTCAGTGCGCTTTGGTTTTTGCTTTTGGGGCTCAGCCGGCTTTCCAGCCGAAGCGAGACCCCCACGACCAATGCCATTGCCGGGATCATGGGCACGCTGTCGCTTTATCTGCTTACCATCCAGCGGTTCTGCCTGACCCCCACCGGAGTGGCCCGGGTGGAAAGCATCCTGGATTCGCTGGCGGCACTGGCCGTGCTGTTGTTTGCGGTGGCACAGGCGAAAAACGCCTATCTGTATTCCCAAAGGGGAGGAGCCTGGCTGTATTTTACCGGCATGACCGCCTTTTTGCTGGCAGCCTGCCTGGCGCTGCCGGGCGCTGTGGCGGGATACCTGGTTGGCGAGGTGAGCCATATCCGGCTGACCGAAGCCCTGGTGCTGGGCCTGTGCGGTCTGTGCGGCCTGGCAGCAGCCTTTGCAGCAGCCGGGCGGCCGGCGGTATCGCCGGACCCTGCGCAGGACGAAACGCAGGAGCCGGAACCTTCGGCGGAAACCGCTGAGTAAAATCCAAAATGAAAAAGGCCTCTCATGCGCAGAAATCAACTGCGCATGAGAGGCCTTTTTTGATGGAAGCCTTGGTGAACAAGGACCATTTTTTTTAAAATCGACTTTTTTGAGCGAAACACTCCATCTGCCAAAAGGAAGGGGAAGCTGCCGTATGCATCCAAACAGAAGGCTTTGAAAAGAACCCTTTGACACTCTGAAGAAGGCACTGCCCATGAAACGGATGTTTCTAAAAAAGAAAAATCAGCTCAGCTCACCCCGAAGGTTTTGCTCCATGGCGGCTTTCACCTGGGCGGGCGAAAGCCCTTTGCTGAACAGGTAATAAAGCTTTGCAACTGCGGCTTCGGTGGTCATATCCCGGCCGCTTACTG
Organism: Allofournierella sp.; assembly: GCA_020025635.1. Classification (GTDB taxonomy): domain Bacteria; phylum Bacillota; class Clostridia; order Oscillospirales; family Ruminococcaceae; genus JAHHRU01. Next base: position 191,013 of record JAHHRU010000001.1, on the reverse strand, counting down.
CTCCGGCTGCTTTCAGGCTGGAGCTTGCGGCATAGGCCCCCAGCGAAACCTCACCGTAAGTACACTGGCTGCAAACGGTGAGCACAGTCCCGCTGCGCCAGGCTTTTTCAATAAGGGGCAGCAGGGCTCCATCCGAATTGGGGATGTTGCCTGCGCCGAAAGCTTCCAGCACGATGCCCTGCAGTTTTTCGGTAACAATGGATTCAAACAGCTGGAACTGAATGCCGGGGAACACCTTGAGCACCGCAATGGGAACGGTGTGCATGGGGGCAAGCGTCAGGGGACCGGTCACCGCGGGGCGGACCAGGGCGGCGGTATCGTACCGAATGTTCACGCCGGCCAGAGCAAGCGGCGGATAGTTGGGGGAGGAAAAGGCCTGCAGCCCGTCAGCGCTGGTCTTGACGGCCCGGTTCCCCCGAAGCAGCTTTCCGCCGAAATACAGGCACACCTCAGCGGCACGTCCGTCAGCGGCAATGAGCAGGCTGGTGATCAGGTTGTCGCGCCCGTCGCTGCGGATGCGGCACAGCGGGATCTGGGAGCCGGTAAGCACCACCGGCTTTGCCAGATTTTCCAGCATGAAGGAAAGGGCCGATGCGGTATAGGCCATGGTGTCGGTGCCGTGCAGCACCACAAAACCGTCAAAGCGGTCATAAAGATCAAAGATCTCCTGCCCGATGGCACGCCATTCCCGCACCGTGATGTCAGAAGAATCCAAAAGCGGATCCATTTCCACCAGCTCCCAGTCCGGTGCATCGGCACTGGTGAGGTCCGGGATCATATTCAGATATTTTGCAAGCCCGCCCGGCTGCGGAGCGTATCCCCGCTTGGTGGGAACCATACCGATGGTCCCGCCGGTGTACAGGATGCAGATGCGCTTTTTCATGAACAGGTCCTCCGTTTTCACTTAGTCTGCCTGTTCATTATACACCAGAAGGCGTTGGATGTCACTCGATGTCCGGCAGAATGCAGATGGGAGAAAGCTGAACAAAAACCGGGCTCAGCCGGTTTGAAAGGAGCTGCCGGCAGGAAAGGCAGCGGGCAGAGGGCACGGCGCGGGCCAGCGGCAGTGAAAGCAAAACCGAAAGCCCACGAAGAGGCCGGTTTTCCATAAAAAAAGAGCCGCCGGCTGCCTGACAAAACTTTCGGGCAAGGGAAATGCCGCCGCAGGAAGGAAAAAAAGTGCCGGGCCCAAGGCCGGGGCCATCGTCCTTTAAAATAAAAACCGCCTGCCCGTTTTGTGAAAAAGCCTTGAGTTCCAGATGCGGCCGGGGGCCTGCATAGAGCAGACTGTTGCAGATCAAGTTCAGCAGGATGAGGGAAAAGTCTTCCTGACCGGCAATCGGAAGCGGCCGGTTCGGAGGAATGAACCGAAGCCGGCCCGGCGCAAAGGGCACCACCTCCTGCACGGCCTGCCAGAGGGAAGCGGCAAAAAGGCCTGCATCAAACACAGAGCCTGAGCGGCTGCCGGCCCAAAGGCGGGCATCGAGTTCACGGTTTTCCAGCCTGCGCAGCTGGCCAAGCGCCCGGCGCAGCTGGCCGGGAGAAATTCCGGGAGAACAAAGCTGTTCACTCAATGCCCGGCGCTGCAGGGGCCCTGTTTCGCAAAGAGCCATGAAAAGCCTCCTTTCCGCCCTTTCATCGGTATCAGAAATAGTGTGCCGCAGCCGCCTTGAATGATGCACAAAAGGCGAGCAAAAAAGGAATTTGCATTTTGTGATAATTTTTTATCAAACACTTGTGTTTTTATCGTTTTTGGTATACAATAAGGATAACCTTGAGGTAACGCCAAAGAGGCGTTTCAAGAGAGATATTAGGAGGTAATACCAATGTCCGTTAAAGTTGCTATCAATGGTTTTGGCCGCATTGGCCGTCTTGCTTTCCGTCAGATGTTCGGCGCTGAGGGCTACGAGATCGTTGCCATCAATGACCTGACCAGCCCCGCTATGCTGGCTCACCTGCTGAAGTACGACACCGCTCAGGGTCGTTACGACGGCCACACCGTCGTTGCTGGCGAGAACTCCATCACCGTCGACGGTAAGGAGATCACCATCTACGCAAATCCCAACCCCGCTGAGCTGCCCTGGGGCGAGCTGGGTGTTGACGTTGTTCTGGAGTGCACCGGCTTCTTCACCAAGAAGGACAAGGCTATGGCTCACATCAACGCTGGCGCTAAGAAGGTTGTTATCTCTGCTCCCGCAGGCAACGACCTGAAGACCATCGTTTACGGTGTAAACCACACCGAGCTGACCGCTGACGACCAGATCATCAGCGCTGCTTCCTGCACCACCAACTGCCTGGCTCCCATGACCAAGGCTCTGAACGATGCATTCCCCATCCAGAGCGGCATCATGACCACCGTGCATGCTTACACCGGTGACCAGATGATCCTGGACGGCCCCCATCGTAAGGGCGACCTGCGTCGTGCTCGCGCTGGCGCTGCTAACATCGTTCCCAACAGCACCGGTGCTGCTAAGGCTATCGGCCTGGTTATCCCCGAGCTGAACGGCAAGCTGATCGGTTCTGCTCAGCGCGTTCCTGTTCCCACCGGCTCTACCACCATCCTGGTTGCCGTTGTTAAGGGCAAGGACGTTACCGTTGACTCCGTCAACGCTGCTATGAAGGCTCAGGAGTCCGAGAGCTTCGGTTACAACACCGATCCTATCGTTTCTTCCGACATCATCGGCATCCGTTACGGCAGCCTGTTCGATGCTACCCAGACCATGGTCACCAAGCTGGACGACGACACCGCTCAGGTTCAGGTCGTTTCTTGGTACGACAACGAGAACAGCTACACCAGCCAGATGGTTCGCACCATTAAGTACTTCGCTGAGCTGTAATCGTACTGCTTAACAAAGCACACAAAGGCCCCCGCTTATGGCGGGGGCCTTTTCTTGTAAAAAGCAGAGGCTTTTCTTGTTTGCCAAAGAAAAACCTCTGCTTTTGTGCAAATGGGTCAGCTGCCGGAATTCATGCTGGAAAACAGGCTGGGAATGGCACCCAGAGCGGCAAGTCCAACCACGCCGAAGACAATGCGGCTCAGAACACTGGCGGCGCCGCCGAACAGCCAGCCCACCAGGTTGAAGCTGAACAGCCCCACAAGGCCCCAGTTGATGCCGCCGATAATGAGAAGAACGATACACACTTTATAAAAGAGTTCCATTGAGAAATCCCTCCCTTTCTGGCATCAGTATGGCTGGAAAGGAAGGGATTTATTCGAAAAAATCGGTGCTCACGAAAAAATATCGGAAGATAAAAGAAAACAGTGCCAGGCAAAAGATGAAAAAATCGGTGAGAAAAAAGATTTTTCTCACCGATTTTTATTTAGTTTTTCAGTGCCTGCAGGGGGGCAGGGATGCGGCCGCCGCGGTCGATCATAACAGCGGGGCTGTAAGTGCTGATGGGCATGATGGGGGCGTAGCCCAGAAGACCGCCGAAGTCCAGTTCTTCGCCGGCCTTGCGGCCGATGGCGGGAATCACACGCACAGCGGTGGTCTTGGTGTTTACCATGCCGATGGCGGCTTCATCCGCGATCAGGGCGCTGATGACTTCCGCGGGAGTATCACCGGGAATGACCACCATATCAATGCCTACGCTGCAAACGGCAGTCATGGCTTCCAGCTTTTCCAGGCACAGGCTGCCGCAGCGGGCAGCTTTGATCATGCCGTCGTCCTCACTGACGGGGATGAAAGCGCCGGACAGGCCGCCCACATGGTTGGAGGCCATCACGCCGCCTTTTTTCACGGCATCATTCAAAAGGGCAAGGGCGGCAGTGGTGCCGCAGCAGCCGCAGCTTTCCAGACCCATTTCCTCCAGAATGTTGGCCACGCTGTCGCCAATGGCGGGGGTGGGGGCCAGCGAAAGGTCTACGATGCCAAAGGGAACGCCCAGCTCGTCAGCGGCAAGGGTGCCCACCATCTGGCCCATGCGGGTGATTTTGAAGGCGGTGCGCTTGATCAGCTCGGCCACCGCATCCAAAGGAGCATCCTTGGGCAGCTTTGCCAGAGCGGCGCGCACGGCACCGGGGCCGGAAACGCCCACATGGATCACACAGTCCGGCTCGCCCACACCGTGGAAGGCACCGGCCATGAAGGGGTTGTCATCGGGAGCATTGCAGAACACCACCAGCTTGGCAGCGCCCATGCACTGGTTGTCGGCCGTGGCCTCGGCGGCCCTGCGCACAACCTGGCCCATCAGCTTGACAGCATCCATATTGATGCCGGTTTTGGTGGAACCGATGTTGATGCTGCTGCACACGATATCGGTCTGGGCCAGAGCCTCGGGGATGGACTCGATCAGACGGCGGTCACCGGCAGAAAAGCCTTTGTGCACCAGGGCGCCGAAACCGCCGATGAAGTTTACACCCACCTTTTTTGCGGCACGGTCCAGGGCCTTTGCGTAATCCACCGGATCTGCATCCGGGGCGCTTGCCAGCAGCATGGCGATGGGGGTAACGCTGATGCGCTTATTGATGATGGGCACACCGTAATCGGTGCTGATCTTTTCAACCACCGGCACCAGGCGGGCGGCTTTGGTCACGATCTTGTTGTAAATCTTTTCGCAGGCCTTTTTGGGGTCCGGGTCGGCGCAGTCCAGCAGGCTGATGCCCATGGTGACGGTGCGCACGTCCAGATTTTCACTGTTGATCATGTTGATGGTTTCCATAATGTCATGGGTATTGATCATCGTGAACAGAGCCTCCCTTAAATGTGATGCATGGCATCAAAAACTTCCTGACGGGTCAGGTGAATCTCCATGCCGGTATTGGCGGCCAGCTCTTCCAGGCGGCCGCGCACAACATCCATGCCCGAAACGCACTTGGACAGATCCACCAGCATGATCATGCAGAACATATCCTGCATGATGCTCTGGGTGATATCCTCGATGTTGATAACGAGTTCGGCGCAGACCTGGCTCACCTGGCTTACAACACCAACGGTGTCCCTGCCCACTACGGTAATAACAGCTCTCATAATTTTTCCTCCCTTTTTCATTCCACCCGGAAAAGGGCGGAGCCCTCTAAAAAATGGATTTGCAAGGCTATTATAGCAGATTTTACTGGGAATTTGTTTACTTTGCACCGATTTTTTTTTATAATAAGTGAAAGGTCCTGCCGGGTCCGTGCAGTGTTGCGGAAATAAAAAGGCAGGCGAAAGAGGGAACGGATATGGAACGGCTGTTAAAGCTTTTGGAAGAAAATGCCCGGCTGTCTGTGGAAGATCTGGCTGCAATGCTGAACCAGACCCCCGAAGCAGTGGCGGCACAGATGGATGAATATGAAAAACAGGGAGTCATCCGGGGCTACAAGGCCCTGGTGGACTGGGAAAAAACCGGAACCGATAAGGTGAAGGCTGTGATCGAGCTGCGGGTGCGCCCCAAAAAGAGCCATGGATTTGATGAGATCGCCACTGCGATCGCCTCCATGCGTGAGGTGCAGAGTGTGCTTTTGATGAGCGGCGGCTATGACCTGCAGCTCATCATCAGCGGTCACAGCTTCCAGGAGATCGCTTCCTTTGTGGCAAAGCGGCTGTCGCCGCTGGATGACGTGCTTTCCACTGCGACCCACTTTGTGCTGCGCACCTATAAAAAGGACGGCGTGGCATATGGTGAAGAAGAGACCGACGAGAGGGAGTGGGTCACACAGTGATGGATTACAACAAGATCATTGCCCCGGCGGCCGCAGCCATGCGGCCTTCCGGCATCCGCAAGTTTTTTGACATTGCCGCCGAAATGAAGGACTGCATCAGCCTGGGTGTGGGCGAACCGGATTTCAAAACCCCCTGGCGCATCCGGGATGCAGGCATCAAATGCCTGGAAAAAGGCAAAACCACCTACACCGCAAACGCGGGCCTGAAAGAACTGCGGCAGGAGATCAGCGGATATATGCAGCGCCGGTTCGGCCTGCAGTATGACCCGGTCAACGAAATGCTGGTCACAGTGGGCGGCAGCGAAGCCATTGATATGTGCATCCGCAGCCTGGTTCAACCGGGGGACGAGGTGATCATCCCCGAACCCTGCTTTGTGTGCTATCAGCCCATTACCACCCTCACCGGCGGCGTTCCGGTTTCGGTGCCGCTGAAAGCAGAAAATGAGTTCCGCCTTACTGCCGAAGAGCTGCAAGCGGCCATTACCCCCCGCACGAAGCTGCTGGTGCTGCCTTTTCCCTGCAACCCCACCGGAGCGGTGATGGAAAAGGAGCATCTGGAAGAGATCGCCCAGGTGCTGCGCGGCACCGATATCATGGTACTTTCGGATGAGATCTACTGCGAGCTGACCTATGGCGAAAATCGCCATGTGAGCATCGCTTCTCTGCCGGGAATGGCCGAGCGCACCATTGTGGTGAACGGCTTTTCCAAGGCGTTTGCCATGACCGGCTGGCGGCTGGGCTTTGCCTGCGGGCCGGCCCCCATCATCAAGGTGATGACAAAGCTTCACCAGAACTGCATCATGTGTGCGCCCACCACCAGCCAGTATGCGGCAGTGGTGGCCATGCGGGAATGCGATGAAGAGGTGGAGCGGATGCGGCAGGAATACGATATGCGCCGCCGCCTGGTGTTAAAGCGGCTGGCGGAAATGGGCCTTGACTGCTTTGAGCCCAGAGGGGCTTTTTATGTGTTCCCGTCCGTCGCATCCAGCGGCATGACCAGCGAGGAATTCTGCGAAAAACTGCTGTATTCCCATCGGGTGGCGGTGGTTCCCGGAACCGCTTTTGGAGATTCAGGTGAAGGCTTTGTGCGCATCAGCTATGCGTATTCGGTGCGCCATCTGAGCGAAGCGCTGGATCGTATGGAAGCATTTTTGAAGGAAATTCGGGCGCAGCAGGCATGAGAACCCCTGGCTGCCCGAATGAGAAGAGGTGTTGTGAACCATGAAACAGGTAACAGTCATCGCTCCGGCAAAACTCAACCTGACCCTGGATGTGACCGGGGTGCTGCCCGGCGGATATCACGCGCTGGACATGATCATGCAGACCATTACCCTGCATGAACGGGTGGTGCTGCGCAAAAGCCAGGGGCTGTCCCTTCGGCTGCCGGGCAGCCGGGTGCCGCCCAACGACAAAAACACTGCCATCAAGGCGGCGCTGGCCTTTTTCCATTACACGGGCCTTTTGGCCGGTGTGGACATGGAGGTGCACAAGGTGACCCCGGTGCGGGCAGGCATGGCCGGCGGCAGTGCGGATGCGGCCGCTGTGCTGGTGGGGCTGAATGCCCTGTATGATGCCCGGCTTTCCACCAGTGAGCTTTGCGCGCTGGGTGCGCAGATCGGGGCGGATGTGCCCTTTGCCATTTTCGGCGGCACCTGCCGGGTGCAGGGCCTTGGAGATATGCTCAAGCCCCTGCCGCCCTGCCCGGACTGCTGGTTCACGGTTGTGATGCCCAGCGTGGGGGTTTCCACCCCTGCCGCCTTTGCCGCCTATGACCAGATGGGAAGCCCGGTGCACCCCTCTGCGGCGGATGCGGAAAAGGCCATCCGGGAGGAAGACCTTTTGGGCCTGTGCGCTGCCTGCGGCAATGCGCTGGAGGAATGCAGCGGAGCAAAAGAGACCGGCCGCATCAAAAAGCTGCTCACGGAATGCGGTGCGCTGGCAAGCCTGATGACCGGTTCCGGCTCGGCGGTTTTCGGCGTGTTCGATACCGAGGAAAAAGCAAAGAACGCGGCCCTGACCCTGAAAAAGGAGTATAAGCAGGTATACCTGACCCGCCCGGACCGGGGCGGTGCCCGGGTGCTGCGGCATCTGCCCAAAAAACACGGGGCAGCTGAATAAAACAAAAAAGCACGTCCATACTTTTGGCAGGAACTTCCAAAAGAGAGGACGTGCTTTTTATGTGGGAACTGGACAGAAAAGCCTGGCTGCGGCTGAGTGTGTTTCTGGGATTGCTTGCGGCGGTGCTTTTTTGCTGCCGTTTTTCGGTGTTTGCCCTGGCGGCAGATCAGCTGCGGCAGGATACGCTGCGGCTTCATATCCGGGCAAATTCCGACTCGGCCGAGGACCAGCGCCTCAAGCTTTGTGTGCGGGATGCGGTTTTGAAACAGGCAGGGCCGCTGTTTGCGGAAAGTGAGGGCAAAGCGGGGGCGCTTGCGGCGGCGGAAAAATCAATTCCCCAAATCGAACAGCTGGCAGAAAAGACCCTTGCAGAGCAGGGCTGTTTCCTGCCGGTAAAGGCCCGGGTGGTGCACATGTATTTTGACACTACAAAATATGAAAGCTTTACCCTGCCGGCAGGGGAATATGATGCACTGCGGCTGGAGATCGGCAGCGGAAAGGGGCACAACTGGTTCTGCGTTCTGTATCCGGGGCTCTGCCTTCCGGCGGCAGAGGGGGAAAGCCTTTACCCCAAAGCCTCCTGCCAGAAGCTGGTGGAAAACACCCCCGAAGTCCGGTTTGCGGCCCTTGAGTGGTTTGAGCATCTGCGGGAAAACTGGAAAAAAGGCACACAAAAGTGAAAAAATGAAAGGCTCCGGGTAGCCGCTTTTGCAAAGACGTGTTACAATGGTAAACGAATTTGCAAAAGGAAGTGCGCTCGCTTTGAAAAAGAAGGTCAGTGTCAAGGAAACCTATTACAGGCGTTTCCTGCTTATGGTGGTGCTCCCGCTGCTCATCAGCGCAGTGCTGGGCGGTGCGGTGCTGTTTCGCCAGGTGCTGCGCTCTGCCCGTGAAACGGTGTCCAGCCAGCAGGAAACCGTGGTTTCCGCTTTGAATACAGAAGTGCGGCAGGCGTCCCTTCAAATTGCCAGCTTCCTGCTTTCGGATGAAGGGGCGGTGATGGACAGGCTGGAGAAAAGGCCCGGCTCTCTGGGAGAGGCTGAAAGGTCCCGGCGGGAACTAGAGCGTTTGTTTGAACGGTATCGGATGCTTATTCCGGGCCTGGATGCACTGCATTTTTATATGGAAAACGGAACGACCATTGCCCTTTATGCAGACCTTGCGGTACCGTCCGGTGAAATCAGAGAAAGCGAATGGTATCAGCGTGCACAGAAAAATCCCAAACAGGTCTGCATTGGAAGCATCGGGGCGGACGCCCTGATCCCGTCCAAAGGGCGGGTGCTGCTTACGGCAGCGCTGCATCCCGGCAAGCGAAAAGGGGCCGAGGTGCCCATTGATACAGCCTGCCTTTATTTTGAATCAGATGCGATACAGCTGATTGAAGCCCATAACCGGGAACAGACCGAAAGCCGGATGTTCCTTCTTCAGGATGGCGAGATTTTGGCAGGGGATCCTGAGCTTTCCGAAACAGCGCTTGCTTTTTGGCGGGAACCGAAAAAGAAGCACGGGCGGATGGACTGGTGCCTCAGCACACCGCTGAAGGGAACGGGCCTGTGCGTGATGACCCTGGTGGACAATCAGCTTTTGATGAGCCCTTACATAAAAGGCATCCTGTGGTGCTTTGCGGTCGTGGCAATGATCCTGCTGCTTTATATCCTCTTTTCGGGATTGTTTTTGCGGGGAATCCTCCAACCCATCCACAGCCTCAGCCGGGGCATGGAAAAGCTGCGGCAGGGGGAATTTTCCTTTCGGCTGGAGCCGGAAGGCCATTTGGAGCTTCGGCAGCTGATGCAGACCTACAATGAAATGAGCCGGCAGATGGAAAACCTGATTCAGCAAAACCGGCAGCAGGAGGCTGAAAAGTATCGGGAAGAACTCAAGGCACTGCAAAACGAGATCAATCCCCACTTTCTGCTCAACACGGTAAACACCATTCGGTTCATTGCGGATATGGCCCATTTCGATTCCATTTGTGAAATGGCCCAGAACCTGATGAAGATCCTCAGCTGCGTTTTGCGGGATCAAAACAGAGAGCACACACTGGCAGACGAAATCAAAATGCTGGAAGCGTATATCCGTATTATGGAGATCCGCTATTCCAGCGGGTTCGAGTTTCAGCACGACGTTTCACCGGAAAGCCTGGAGTGCCGGCTGCCAAGGCTGCTGCTGCAGCCCCTTTTGGAAAATGCGCTCAAGCATGGCCTGGAAGAAGAGGAGGAAGGCATCGTCCGGCTTGTATCCCGGGTGGAAGACGGGATGCTCTATCTGGAAGTTGCGGACAACGGCAGCGGCATGAGCGAGGAAAAACTCAGCCAGCTCCGAAAGACCCTGCATGACACGCAGGAGGGAAATTCCATCGGCCTTGCCAATGTGCAGCGGCGCATCGAACTGCAATACGGGCCGCAGTATGGAATTCAGATCGAAAGCAAACCCGGACAGGGCACCCGGTTCATGATCCGGGTGCCGGCGCAGCCAGGAGAAGGAGGAACAACTTGCTCAGAGCAGTGATTGTAGACGATGAGATCATGGTGCGGGCCACATTGGAAAAGCAGGTGGACTGGCAGGCCCAGGGCGTTTGGCTGGAAGGATGCTGTGCCAATGGGCTGGCAGCGCTGGAGCTTTTGAAGCGGCAGCCGGCAGATATCCTGATCACCGATATGCGTATGCCGCAATGCGACGGCCTTGAGCTGATCGACCGGGTGCATGAGCTGGGGCAGGAGCCTTATATCATTGTGCTGAGTGCATTTGATGAATTTGAGCTTGTGAAGCAGGCTTTCAAAAAAGGCGCAGCCGATTATGTGCTCAAACAGGAGATCGGCGAAGATCGAATGATCGGGCTTCTGCGTGAGGCAAAGGCGGCACTGGAAAAAAGGCCGGCCCCGGCTGAGATTGCGGAACAGCTGGCGGCCCCGGATACCAGCACGATCTTCCGGGATGTGTTTTATCACAACGCTGCGCCGCAGGCCCTGCCGGGAATGTCCAAAGGGTATGGCATTGCATGCTTTTTTCTGGATGAGGTTGACCGGGAGATGGAGCGTCTTGGCGGCGATGTGACGGGAATGCTCACAACCCCCCTGACCCAGCTGGTGATGCAGATGCCCCAGATCCGCCCCTGCGACGGCTTTTACTCAATGGATGCCTCCCGCCAGTTCCTGTTCTATTCGCTGGATCAGCCGGACCGGACCCAGCAGAAGGCCCGCAGCTTTTTTGCACGGGTGCAGAGAGCCTGGAAAAACTACATGAACATTTCCTGTACGGTGGGGGTCGCGTTTCCGAAAAAGGAGCCGCAGCGGGAATTTTACAAGGTGCTGAAACAGGCCGAGATGAATACCACCCTGCGCTATGTGTATGGCCCGGGGCGCATTTATGACGGTTCGGAGAAAGGCTTTGACCTGACAAAAGCGCAGGATGCGGGGAACGAATACAAGGCATTCATTCGGGCGGTGATGAATGCCGACACCCAGCAGGCTGAAAACTACAAAAATGAACTGGTGGGCCGCATTTTGGAAAGCAGTGTGGAAGAGGGCCAGGCCCTGGTGATGGAGCACCTGTACAACCTCTATTTCGAAATGTGCTTTTATGATATGCAGGTTGCCTATAAGCTGGGCCTTGAGCATCAGCTGTACGAAAAGGTATACAGCATTGGAAACTCAAGGGATCTGGTGATCTATTTCAGCTCAGTGGTGCGGCGGATCATGGAATATTTCGAATCGAATTATGATAAAATGTTCCCGGATTCCATGCTGAAAGCCAAGCGCTATATGGATGACAACTATATGCGCACGGATCTTTCGCTGGGGGAGACGGCCAAGATCAGCGGTTATAACGAAAAATACTTCTGTACGCTTTTCAAAAGGCGGTTCGACTGTTCTTTTTCCGATTACCTGACCCATCAGCGAATTGCCGCCGCACGGGAGCTGCTAGAAAAAACCGACCTGCGCAGCTATGAGATCTGCGATGCGGTTGGATACAACAATGTGGAGCATTTTATGCGTACTTTTAAAAGAGAAACCGGAATGACTCCCATGCAGTTTCGTAAGAAAAATGTAAAAATACATCAATAAAACGAACCCTGTGTCATTTTCATGGCACAGGGTTTTGTGTTATTCTCTAATACGGTCGGATGAGGACACATCCGAAATAAGTTCAACCGATAAGAGGAATGAACAGGAGGAAATAAAATGAAGAAAGTACTGGCTCTTGTTTTGAGCGCTTGCATGTGTGCGGCAGTATTTGCGGGCTGCGGTTCTGAAAAGGCCCCCGCTGCAGACAGCTCTGAAACTTCCGCTGCCGAGGGCGGCCTGGACAAAAACATCAAAGCGACCCTGACCTTTGCCACCTGGGACAACGAGGCCATGGATGTGTTTGAAGAACTGGATCTGGAAGGCCGTTTCCAGGAGCTGTATCCCAATGTGAACATTGAGATCGAAGAATTCAAGGATGACATTGAGTATTTCAACCAGATGAAGATCCGTGCAGCCGCAAACGAGCTGCCCGACATCATGTATCTGCAGACCCGTTTCTATCCGGTGTTCAAGGATTACATGATGGATCTGTCTGACACCAAGGCAGCAGCCAACAACATCCTGGCGGCGGAATGCGCTGTGGACGGCCGCATCATCGGCATCCCGGAAAAGATCTCCACCGACTATGTTTTCTACTGGAGCGATGTGTTTGAAGAGGCCGGCGTTGCAGTTCCCCACACCTGGGAAGAGTTTGTAACAGCCAGCGAAACCCTTCAGAAGCACTACGAAGCAGCCGACCCTGACTTTATGGCCATTGCCATGGGCGCAAAGGACGGCTGGCCCATGTATCCTTTGATGGAGTATGCTGCTGCCAGCTTCTCCGGCGAGAGCAACTACTGGGATATCATGGCCACCGAGGATGAGCCCTTTGCGGAAGGCACCGAGATCAACAAGGCTTTCACCAAGGTGTATGACCTTTTGAACCGCGGTGTTCTGGGCCGCGATCCCCTGGGCCTTGGCTACGACCAGGCTCTGAGCATGTTCCTGAACAAGAAGGCTGCCATGATGATCGACAACTCCATGGGCATGGCTAAAATTGCAGCCAGCGGCGTGGATCTGTCCACCCTGAAAACCTTCTACACCCCCTATACCGATGAGAACGGCCAGTTCAACCACATCGTGCAGGGCGACTTCTTCATGGGCGTTACCAACACCTCTGAGAACCCCGAGCTGGCAAAGGCTTTCCTGGAGTTCTATTTTGAGGATTTCTACGGCGATTACATCATGGAGCTGGCAAGCGACAGCACCATGACCAATGCTCCCAAGGAAAAGAACCAGTACATGGCTTACGCAGATGCGGAGCAGCCTGAAATGAACCTGGTGAATTACATGGGCGGCGGCGATGACTTCACTGCCATTGTGAACAAGTGCAAGTTCGACCACAACAAGGTGGGCGCACAGATGCTGATGGAAGGCTTTGATCTGGAGCAGTGCTTCGACGAACTGAACAAGAGCTGGTCTGAAGCACGCAAATCGTTGGGAATGGAGTAAGCTTTCGGCCTGACAAGAGAGAGGAGAACGAATGAAATCACTCAAGAAAAGCAGGAACTGCTTCATCCTCTGCGCACTGGTCATTCCGGTGGTCCTGCTGCTGCTTTTTGTGGTGTATCCGTCTTTTGACCTGATCGCCATGAGCTTTACCGATTGGGACGGCGTTTCACCTCACCGACAGTTCAACGGCATTGCCAACTATATCACCATGTTCCGCGATTCGCCGGATCTGTGGCTTTCGCTGCGCAACAACCTGATCTATCTTGGGGTCCACATGATCATGATCCCCATTGAGCTGGCAATTGCCGTGATGCTGAATACCCGTTTCAAGGGTGCGAATTTCGTTAAGACCATTGCCTTCCTGCCGTTCATCATCAACGGCGTGGGCATGTCTTATGCGTTCTCCTATTTCTTTTCACCGGTCAACGGTGCATTCAACGAGATCCTGACCATGGCGGGGCTTTCGGGCTCCATCCACAAATGGCTCAGTGATCCGCAGATCGTGAATTTCGTGCTGGCTGCGGTTTCGGCCTGGCGGTTCAGCGGTTATCACATCGTGCTTTTCTCCACCGGCCTCACTTCGCTTTCCGCCGAGATGATGGAAGCGGCCCTCATCGACGGTGCCAGCGCCTGGCAGAAGCTGTGGCGGATCCAGCTGCCCAACATCTGGATGGTGTTCAGCTTTGTCATGTTCGACTGCATCCGCGGCACCCTCCAGTGCTTTGATATCCCCTTTATCATGACTGGCGGCGGCCCGGGCTACGCATCTTCAACCTTTACACTGTATACCATCGATACCGCCTTCAAGTACAACAGCTTTGGCATGGCGGCCACTATGGCTGTGGCCATTATGGTGATTGTGATCGCGGTGTACGGCATTCAGCAGATTTTGCTGAAAAAAGTGATCGACCGGTAAGGAGGCTGCGGTATGAACAAGCACAAATACAAGCGCATCGGCATTGCGGCACTCAAGTATCTGGTTTCTGCCGTGATCATCCTGGTGGTAATGGGGCCGCTTTTGGTAACGCTGTTCACCTCGTTCAAAACGCAGGCTCAGCTGGGCTCCGGCTCTTCCATCCTGCCGCCGCCTCTGGCCGAGATCACCCTGAAAAACTACGCTGAGGTTCTGGGTGCCCGGCTGCTGATTCCGGCTGTAAAAAACACCGTTATCATTCTGGTGGTGAGCATCACCCTCAACATCCTTTTGGGCTCGGTAACGGCTTACTGCCTGGAGCGGTTCGATTTTCGATTTAAAAAAGTGATCATGGGCTGCTTTTATCTGGGAATGCTGGTTCCCACCTTTGTGGTGGAGATCGCCCGCTTCAAGGTCATCCAGGGGATGGGCCTTTACAACAGCCTGGGAGCACCCATCATCATCTATGTGGCTTCTGACCTGATGCAGCTGTATCTTTATATGCAGTTTGTAAGCAAGCTGCCCCGCGCGCTGGACGAAAGCGCCCTGATCGACGGCTGCAATTATTTTCAGATCTTCTACCGCATCATCTTTCCGCTGCTGGCTCCGGCCACAGCCACGGTGGTGGTGCTGAAAATCGTGAATATCGTAAACGATATGTATGTACCCTATCTGTACATGCCCAAAACCAAGCTGAAGACCCTTACCACCTTTTTGATGAACTATGCCGGTGCACAGCAGGGCTCCTGGCCCACGCTGGCTGCGGCGATCGTGGTGGTGCTGATCCCCACAGTGCTTCTGTATGTATTTTTCCACCGGCAGATCACCGAAGGCCTGTCTGCCGGTGCAACAAAGGAATAAGGAGGATTTTCATGAGCGAATTTATGTCTTACGATCCCTGGGCAAGCATCAAGACCCGCAATGGCTATGAGGGAGATGAAATGGTGGCAATGCTGCAGAAGGCCATCCGCCGCGGCAATGAGGACGATGCCCTGCATGCCGCCTACGAAATGTACATCACCAGCCCCCAGTTTGAGGAAAAGCTTTGGCGCCGGCTGCTGTGCATCAGCGTGGAGGATATCGGCTTCGGCAACCCCCAGGCACCGGTCCTGATCTACACCCTGTTTAAGATGCGTCAGGAGTTCCCCTACAATGACGGCGACCGTCCCATGTACTTTGTACACGCCATCCGGTTCCTCTGCCGCCAGCCCAAGGAGCGTTCCAGCGACCATGTGAAGAATCTCCTCAACCATGAGTTCGAGGTCGGCACCAAGTTTGAGGTCCCTGACTATGCCCTGGATATGCATACCCGCCGCGGCCGTAAGATGGGCCGTGATGTGTATCACTTCCTCACCGAGGCAAGCCGTGTGACTCCCGAGTTCGAGATGGAAGGCAACAAGGAAATTTACGAAAAGTACAAGAGCCTTCTGGAAAGCGAGGACAAGGGCGAGCGCTGCGAGACCGCTTTTGACTTCAATTCCTGGCAGTACTGACAGAAAACCAAAAGGGCAGCTGCTTTCATTTGCAGCTGCCCTTTTTTGTGGAAAGACCCGGTATCCAAAGCTTTGGATACCGGGTCTGTTGTTTTTGAGAAAGACCGCTTACAGGCTGGCAGAGCAGGTGGAGCAGTCGTCCGAAGCGCCGCAGGCATCGGTTTCGGCAGTGCGCAGGGCATCGGGGTGGTTCTGGGCAAGCTCGGGGTCCAGCGCCTCGGCAACCTTCACCATCAAAGCGCATTCGATGCGCTTGCGGAACACCCGGCAGCCGTATTCGTAGATGCCGTGGATGTCGCCGGTGGCGTGCAGGGCATTGGCAGCGCAGCCGCCGGAGCAGTAAAGCCGGGCCCAGCAGTCCTTGCAGTCGGGGCGGGCGTACACATTGCAGAGCTTGAATTCGTCACGCAGGGCAGTGTTGGTCACACCATCCCACACGTTGCCCAGCTTGTAGTTTTCGTCGCCCACGAACTGGTGGCAGGGGTACAGGTCGCCCCAGGGGGTAACGGCCATGTACTCGGTGCCGCTGCCGCAGCCGGAAATGCGCTTGTAGATGCAGGGGCCGTGCTTCAAATCGATCATGTAGTGATAGAAGGTGATGGGCTTGCCTTCCTTTTCACGGCGCAGCATATCCTTTGCCAGCAGCTCGTACTGCTCGTACAGCACGGGCAGATCTTCCTCGGTGAGTGCAGAGGGGCTGGAAGGATCGGTAACAACCGGCTCCATGGACAGCTCACGGAAGCCCAGATCATCGGCCATGTGGAACAGGTCGTTGGTAAAGTCGGTGTTGAAGTGGGTGAAGGTGCCGCGCATATAGTAGGTGGTGCCGGGCAGGTCCTTGCGGGATTCCACCAGCTTCTGGAACCGGGGCACGATGCGGTCATAGCTGCCGCTGCCGTGGATATCCACACGGAAACGGTCGTTGACCTCCTTGCGGCCGTCCAGGCTGAGCACCACGTTGTAGCACTCCTTGTTGGCCCACTCGATCACATCGTCGGTGAGGCCGATGCCGTTGGTGGTAAGGGTGAAGCGGAAATTCTTGTTCTTCTCCTTCTCGATGCTGCGGGCATAGGCAACCAGCTGCTTGCACACCTCAAAGTTCATGAGGGGCTCGCCGCCGAAGAAGTCCACTTCCAGATTGTGGCGGGTGCCGGAGTTCTCAACCAAAAAGTCCAGCGCGCGCTTGCCGGTTTCAAAGCTCATGATGCCGGCCTTGCCGTGAAACTTGCCCTGGGCGGCAAAGCAGTAGCTGCAGTTCAGGTTGCAGGTGTGGGCAACGTGCAGGCACAGCGCCTTCACAACGGTGCTGCGGTTTTTGAAATCAAAGGCCTTGTCGGCATAGGTGTCCTCGGTGAAAAGGCGGCCGCTCCGGCGCAGCTCTTCAATGGCCTCAAGACAGCCGTGGATCTCTTCGGCGGTCACCTCGGGGTTCTGGGAATATTTGGAAAGCAGCTCGGCGGTGATGTCCGCTTCGGACTTGCCGGCATCCACCAGAGCGATGGCGTCGTAGGCAAGCTCGTCCACTGCGTGTACGCTGCCGCTGTAAACATCCAGAACAATGTTGTATCCGTTCAGCTTGTACTGATGAATCATTCGTGTGTCTCCTTTTAAAGAAAAAAGCGGGGCAGAAACTGCCGCCGGCTGTTGGCATAGAAAAAGCCGGGCCGCATCGGCGCCCCGGCTAAAACGCAAACAAACTTATTTGTCGGCCTTCTCGCAAGGCTGGTTTGCAATACCGCAGCTGGTCTTGCATGCGCTCTGGCAGGAAGTCTGGCACTCGCCGCAGCCGCCGTTCTGAACGCTCTTAGCCATGTCGCGGGTGTTGAGAGTCTGGATATGGTTCATGAAAAGTCCCTCCTTCTGGTGGTTTCCGAGTTAAAATAACTCAAGGTTCAGCTATTATAATACACGCCCGGAAGGCTCCTTGTCAAGCCAAATTCGGCACAGGGTCCTTTAAAATATAGAGAAAACCGGGCTTTTTGCAGTGAGAATGGTGCAAAGCGGTGCCGCTTTGCTCAAGAGCAGCGGAAAGTGTTAAAAATTCGGGAGTCACCGTTTCGCCGGGTGCGATCAGCGGTACGCCCGGCGGATAGGCCCATACATATTCAGCCGACACCTGACCGGATGCTTCCTTCAAAGAGATCGCTTCACCGGGCATGGCAATGGCCCTGCCAATGGGCAGCCGGGCAGGGCCGGGCTTTGGCAGAACCGCCAAAGAGGGAAAAGGGGCGGGCTTCGATTCGCCATCCAGCAAAACGAGCGCATCCGCAAAGCGTTCCAGAAAAGCGGGGTCATCGGCGGGGCTTGTCATGGCAAGCAGGATGGGCCCACAGGCCATTTCGGTTTCAAAGCCGAACCGGTTGCGCAGCGCATGGGCAAGGCTTGCCCCGTTCCAGTGGGTGGCGGCTGTAAATACCGGCAGCTTTCCCGGATCAAAATCAAAAATGTCCGGGTGATGGCCGATCTCATCGCTGCCATGGCCCAAAACCTTCAGATGCCGCAGCTTTTGGGCCTTTTGGTCAAAGCCGGCAAGGGCTGTTTTCCACTGGGCAAACAGGGCGGGGCCGTCCTCCCGCAGGATGCCGGTGCAGCCATCCAGGCTGACCAGCAAAGGATAGCTGGGGGAGCTGGTTTCAAAAATATCCAGCTGCCGTTCTACCTCGTCCGGGTCGGCAAGGCTTCCTTCGGGAAGGTGCAGAAGGGCCGTTTGGGTAAAGCTGGGCAGGGTCTTGTGTGCGCTTTGCACCACAAGGTCTGCCCCCAGGTGCAAAGCGCTCTCAGGCCAGCCGGGGAAAAGCCCCAGATGGGCCCCGTGGGCTTCGTCCACCAAAAGGGGAACGCTCCGCTCATGGCACAGGTCCGCAATGGCACGGATATCCGAGATCACCCCCTCATAGGTGGGGCTGGTGAGCACCAGACAGGCGGCGTTCGGGGTCTCATCCAGGGCGGCCTTCACCTGCTGGGGAGAAAGGCTGCCATAAACGCCATGCTCCCGCAGCACCGGCGGGGTGAGCCATTTTACCGAAAGGCAGCCAAGCTCTGCCGCGTGGTAAACCGCCTTGTGGCAGTTGCGGGCAGCCAGAATGGTGGCACCCTGCTTTGCAAAGCTGCGGATACCGGCCAGAAGGCCGCAGGTGCTGCCGTTGACAAGATACCAGCTGCGCTTTGCCCTGTGCAGGGCGGCGGTGCGGGCCATGGCATCGGCCAGGATGCCCTCCGCTTCGTGCAGATCATCCACGCCCGGCACCTCGGTCATATCCCAAAGGGTGGGGGCCGAAAGCTGGGGCGAGGGGACCAGCCGCCGCTTATGGCCGGGCATGTGCAGGGGGTAAAGGCCGGTTTCGGCATAGGCGGTCAGTTGATTTTGCAGGATAAAACGATCACTCAAGGGCTTCCTCCTCTGTTCCGAGATTTCTCATTTTTCGCTTCCAGCTGAATTCGATCACGATGGAGGAAATGCCACAGAGGATGCCGCCCACGGCAAAGATCCACCAATGGTTCCCCCAGCCGCTGGTCAGCTGGGAAAGGGCGATGTATCCGGCGGTTGCGGCCAGCATGATGCTGCCGCACACGATGCCGGTCAAATCGTCCATCCGCTTGTATTCGGGGGTGTTGTGCAGATTGTATTTGGCCAGGTTGTATTTGTCGGCCTGAAGGCCTGCATAGGTCAAAGTGGCCGAAGCGGCACCGATGATCCACAAAAAGCAGGCAGCCAGAAGATAATCAAAGCCCATTTGCTCGGAAAGCTCGGCCAGCGAAACAAGAACGACCACCCCGCCCAAAATGCCTGCCACCGGGCCGGCGATCAGCCACACAAAGCGGCGGCGGAAGGCTTCTTTCTGCTCTTTGGTGTAAAAATCGTCCAAAACCGGGTTCTGGCGGCAGAACTGCTCGTGACGGATGCCGGCCACGATAAACAGGGTAACAGCCACAAGGATGCACAAAAGCAGAGCTCCGGCGCCGAGAGGAATGAAGCTTTCAGGCCAGCCCAAACGCTCGGTGGTGCGGGCCCAGAGCACGGTGAGGCCCACCCCGAACAGGATGATGGCAACACCGATGCTGATGAGCTTTGAAAACCAGTTGATGAATTGATCATAGACGGCGCTGTCCTGGGTGTGCCGGGCCTGCACGCTGCCCCGCAGCAAGGTGTCCAGATCCGTGTCAAACAGGGTGCACAGGGTAAGCAGGGTGGTCATTTCCGGCCAGGCCGTGCCCGATTCCCATTTGGAAACACTTTGCCGGCTCACCGAAAGCTGTTCGGCCAGCGCTTCCTGGCTCCAGCCTTTCAGGCTGCGCAGGTATTGCAGGTTTTGTGCAAAGGATCTGTTCTTTTCGATTTCGTTTGTCATGTGAAATGTCCCCTTTCAGGTTTGATTTTCTGGTTCCATTGTATCGGTGGCAGGGGGCAAAACCCACCAATTTGCTGTTGCGTTTGGGTAAAACAGCCGCAATTTTGGGTTGCGGAGCGGCTTTTTTCAGTATAACACGCCTTTTGCGCCAAGAAAACCCTTTCTTGGGTCAGCTTTGGGGCCCTGCTGCATAGGATAGGTGCAAGGAGGGATGCTTTGTATGATACAGGCAAATTGTACACAGGCACAGCCGGAATATTACGGCATTGTTTTGAAGAATGGGAGCTTTGGCCCCGATGTGGCGCAGGTGCAGAGCTGGCTCAACGGCGTGCAAAACTGCTGCGCCCCGGCCCGCATCACCGTGGACGGCAAATTCGGCCCTGCCACCGAGGCAAGCGTAAAGGGCTTTCAGCAAACGCAGGGCCTTACGGCGGACGGCAAGGTCGGCACAAACACCTGGGGGCAGCTTTATGCAAGCTACGCCGCCAGCATGGGCCAGGGGGAGATCTACCCTGGCATCGCCACCCGTTCCGGCAACAGTGGTGCTGTGGTGGAAAGCATGCAGAAAAAGCTGAATGACCTTGCCGGTCATTATGCGGCCATTCCTGAGATCAAGTCGGATGGCAAATTCGGCGCAGCTACCAGCGAGGCTCTGCGCATTTTCCAGCTGCTGTTTGCGCTCACATCGGATGCGGTGATGGGCAAAAAGACCTTCTCGGCGCTGATGGCCGCCTGGGAAGCCCAGAAAACCGGCAGCCCGGCCGCGGTCCCCGCCCCCTACGGCGGGACCGTGCTGATGAAGGGCTCTTCGGGGGACGCGGTGCGCATCCTGCAAAGCTTTGTGGGCGGCATCACGGTGGACGGCAAATTCGGCTCCGGCACCGAACAGGCGGTGCGTGTTTTCCAGGCTGCAAACGGCCTTACTGTGGACGGCAAGGTTGGCACAAACACCTGGAACGCCCTGCGCCAAAGCTACAACGCCAAGCTGTAACAGCACCCCTTGAGCCCCCCAAAGGTGGGTGTGGGTTCGGAAGCTGCAGCTGAAACGGAAAACCGGCAGTATCCGCTTTTTGGATACTGCCGGTTTTTTGCTGGCAGGACCGTGGCTTTGCAGCGGAAAACAGTGTTGCTGACTTGGCATCCATGATATAATAAACCCACAAGAAAGGCAAAACAAAAAAACACTCTTGAATGTTAAGGAGGAAAACACGGTGTTAAATGATACGGGCTTTGATTTGTGGGCAGATGGCTATGACAAAAGCGTTGGGGTTTCGGATGAAAACAACACCTATCCCTTTGCCGGCTACAAGATGGTTCTGAACGGCATCTACAATCAGGTGCTGTCCCATGCGGGCAAAACCATATTGGATATTGGTTTTGGCACAGCGGTCCTCACATCCCGGCTTTATGAAAAAGGCTGTACGGTTTTCGGTCAGGATTTTTCCGGCCGGATGATCGAGCTGGCACAGGAAAAAATGCCGCAGGCAAAGCTTTATCAGGGCGATTTTTCCAAGGGCCTTGCAGAACAGATCCGGCAGAACAAATACGATGCGATCATAGCCACCTATTCACTGCATCATCTCACCGACCTCCAAAAGGTTTCCTTTTTGGAAGAGCTGAGGCTGCTTTTAAAGGATGGGGGAGCCATCTATATTGGGGATGTGGCGTTTGAAACACGCTCCCTTTTGGAGGAATGCAAAGCACAGACGGGCGATGCGTGGGACGAGGACGAAATTTATTTTGTATACGACGAGCTGAAAGAAAAGTTCCCAGAAATGAAATTCGAACCGCTTTCGGCTTGTGCGGGCATCCTTACACTGGAGCGCTGAGACCCGTTTGTGTTTTAGAACGGCAGGCGCGGAAGGAGAAACGCATTTCAGTTTATCAGGCCGTTCATGATATAATAAAGAAAACTCAAAAAGAAAAAAGAAAGGGGCTTTGCGGAATGCTGAAGCTGGTACTGGGGGCCTCGGGCACCGGAAAATCGAATTATCTGATGGACAGGATCTGTGAGCGGGCCCAAAGAGGCGAAA
The DNA here is from genome assembly GCA_020025635.1 of Allofournierella sp. GTDB lineage: Bacteria > Bacillota > Clostridia > Oscillospirales > Ruminococcaceae > JAHHRU01. The sequence continues at coordinate 168,947 of JAHHRU010000001.1, read as the reverse complement.
AAAGCATCCTGCTGGTGCCGGAGCAGTTCACCTCATCCACCGAAAGCCGCATTTATCAGGCGCTGGGGGATGAAGGCTCCGGCTTTGTGGAAAGCTACAGCTTTTCCAGCCTTGCGGAAAAGCTGCTGCGCACCTATGGCGGCGCGGCGGTGCAGAGCCTGACCGATGCGGGCCGGGTGGTGCTGGTGCGCCGTGCGGTGGAAAGCGTTTCAGACCATCTGCGGCTTTACAGCCGCCACCGGCACAGCATTGCCTTCTGCGTGAAATGTGCCGAGACCCTGAATGAATTCAAAAGCGCCGGCATCACCCCGATGCAGCTTGCACAGCTGGCCGAAGGGGCCGAGGTGGGAAGCGAAAAGCTGGCCGAGCTGGCGGTGATCTTTGCCGCCTATGAAGCCCTGCTGGAAGGGGCCGCCATGGACCCCTCGGACCGGCTGGAAATGGCTGCTGCCCGGGCAGAACCGGAATTTTTTGAGGGCAAGGCCGTGTTTGTGGACGAGTTCGACACCTTCAATGCGCCCAAGCGCAGCCTGCTGGAAAAGATCCTGCTGTGGGCACCGGATGTTTCGGTGGCCCTTTGCTGTGATGGCCTGGAAGATCATGAGCAGGGCATGGGCCTTTTCAGCGGAGCAAAGCAGGTGGCGGCATCCCTGCGGATCTTGGCCCGGCACAGCGGGGTGCCGGTGGCAGCGCCGGTCATTCTGGAAAAGGACTGGCGGCATGAGCAAAGCCCGGCCCTTGCGGCCCTTGAAAAAATCATTCGGGGCAAAACGCCCGAAAACTGCCCCAAGGGGGACGCTGGAATCACCCTGCTTTGCTGCGAAACCAGGGCCGAGGAAGCAAAACGCACGGCAGCCGCCATCCGAAAGCTTGCCCAAAAGGGCGTTCCCTACGGCCGCATGGCAGTGATCTGCCGGGAAAGCGAAGATTATCTGGCCCCGCTGCGGTACGAACTGCGGCTTGCGGGCATTCCTTATTTCTTTGATGGTGCCACCACCGCCGAGCAGGCAGCCCCGCTGCGCCTTGTGCGGGCCCTGCTGGGCCTTTTGCGCCGGGGCCTTTGCACAAGCGAGGTGCTGGCTGCCGCAAAAACCGGCCTTGTGGACCTGCCGGAGCAGAGCCTTTGCGCACTGGAAAACTATGCCTACACCTGGAAGCTTTCGGCAGCCCAGTGGCGGGAAACCTTTACCCTTTCGCCCCGGGGCTTTGGCGCCGAGGACCGGCCGGAGGACCGCCGGCAGCTGGCCCTGGCCGAAGAGGCCCGAAGCTTTCTCATCCCCATTTTGGATGATTTCTGCACCCGGGCCAAAAACCAGACCGCCGAGGGGCTTTGCAAGCGCATCTATGAAACCATGTGCGCTTTGGGGGGCGAAAAGCGGGTGGCCCAAACCGCCGAAGAGCTGGCCAAAACCGACGGCATCCCCGCACGGGACGAGACCCTGCGGGCCTGGAACCTGGCGGTGCAGCTGCTGGACGAGCTGGCCCTTTTGCTGGGGGATGAGCAGCTGGCGCCTGCCCGGTGCGCCGAGCTGTTTGAGCTGCTTGCCCGCACCTCGGACCTGGGGCACATCCCCCAGAGCCTGGATCAGGTCATTTTTACCACCGCCAGCCGAATGCGGCTGGATAACCCGGAGTGCTGCTTTGTTCTGGGCCTTGCCGAGGGCGAGTTTCCCCGGGTGCCCGGCGAAAGCGGCCTTCTGACCCATGCCGAACGGGAAAGCATCATCCGCCAGAACGTGGAAATGCCGGACTGCTTCGAAAGCCAGCTGGGTCGGGAACAGGTGAGCTTTTACAAAGCCCTCACTGCGCCCTCCCGCCGGCTGTGGCTCAGCTGGACCACCGGCAGCCAGGCTTTGCCGGTGACCGGGGCTTTGAACGGGGTGCTGCAAAAGCTGGAACCGGCCGAACCGGTCCAAACGCTGGACGAGCTGGCCGAAACACCCCGGGCGGCGCTGGATCTTCTGGGCCAGCGCTGGCAGCCGGGCAGCGGCGAAACGGCGGCGCTTTACCGGGCGCTGGACGAAACCGAAGAGGGAAAAGAGCTTTTGAAGGCCATTCAGAACACCGCCGGCCGAAAGCCGTTCCAGGTGAAAAACCGCCAGGTGATGGAGGGGCTCCTGGGCCCGGATCTGCGGCTTTCGCCCAGCCGGATGGAGCGGTATTATTCCTGTCCCTTTGCCTATTTTATGGAGTATGTGCTGGGGGCCCGGCCCCGCCGCCAGGCGGCCCTGACAGCCGACCAGAGCGGCAGCCTCATCCATTATATTCTGGAAAATGCCCTGCGGGAGGCGGGAGAGGATTTTGTAAACCTCACCGCCCGGCAGCTGGAAGAGCTGGCCGGCCGCATTGCCGACCGGTATGTGGCCGAAAATATGCCCGGTGACCAGCGCAGGCTGGGATATCTCATCGAGCGGCTGAAAAAGAGCGCCGCCGGGGTACTTTCCTTCATCCAGTCGGAACAGCAGCAGGGCCGGTTTGTGCCGGTGGCCTTTGAGATGGGCATTGGCGGAAAAGACCAGCTGGCCCCGGTGGTGCTCACCACTCCGGAGGGCCACAAGATCAGCATGATCGGCACCATCGACCGGCTGGATGCCTTTGAGGACGGCGAAAAAACCTGGATGCGGGTGGTGGACTACAAAACCGGCAGCAAGGAATTTTCGCTGGAAGACGTGGCAAACGGCATCAACTGCCAGATGCTGGTGTACCTGTTTACCGTGACCCGAAACGGCGGCCGGCAGTTTAAAAATCCGGTGCCGGCGGGTGTTATGTACATCCTGGCCGACCCCGCACCCCACCGCCAGCGCCGGGAACAGGCGGCAGAAGGCCTGGAATACAAGGTGGAGGGCCTGGTGGTGGACGAAGAACCGGTCATCCGTGCAATGGACCGGGATGCCACCGGCCTGTTCGTGCCCATCACCTTTGACCGCAAGGGCGAGCCCCGGCCCGGCCCGGCCATGGCAAGCCTTGAGCAGATGAAGCACCTGGAAAAGCAGCTGGAAGAGCTGGTCATCACCATGGCCCGCCGGCTGTATGCCGGGGATGTGGAAGCAAGCCCCATGGGCAAGGGCCGCGCCGGCAAAACCGACTGCCCCTGGTGTGATTACCAGGCAGTATGCGGCCGGGAAGAACTGTGATGGAAAGGGAAGGAGGGCCCACACATGGAATTTACGACCCAGCAGCAGACGGCCATTGACCACCGGCAGGGAGCCCTGCTGGTGAGCGCTGCCGCGGGAAGCGGCAAAACCGCCGTACTGGTGGAACGCACCGTGCAGATGCTTTGCCGGGAGGAGGACCCCGTCCCGGCCGACCGGCTGCTCATTGTGACCTTTACCCGTGCGGCTGCCCAAAGCCTGCGGGCAAAGCTTGCCCGCAGGCTGGAGGCCGAGCTGGAAAAACGCCCACAAAGCGCCCATCTGCGCCGCCAGCGGATGCTGCTTCAGCGGGCGGCCATCTGCACCATTGATGCCTACTGCCTGCGCCTTGTGCAGGAGAATTTTAACCTTTTGGATATCCCGCCGGATTTTACCACGGCCGATGGGGCCGTGCTGGAGGATCTGCGCTCTCAGAGCCTTGCGGATGCTATGGAAAACGCCTATCATGACCCGGATTTCTGCGCCTTTGCCGATCTTTACGGCAAGGGCCGGACCGACAGCCAGGCAGCCCAGGTGGTGAGCGGCCTGCATGACTTCTTGACCGGCATGCCTCGCCCGGAGGATGCGCTGCGGGATTTCTGCGCAAGCTGGAAAAGTGAAGAGCCCCTTGCCGAAAGCCCCTGGGGAAAGGCGCTGCTTGGCCGGGGCCTTGAATACGCCGAATGCGCTTTGCTCACCGCCGAGGAAAATTTGGAAGATGCCCGGGGCGATGAAGCGCTGGCAAACTATCTGCCCGCTTTGGAAAGCGATGCCCGGCAGGCCCGCGCCATTCGGGATGCAGTGGCCGGCGGAGACTGGGAAAACATCCTGCATCAGGTGCGCAGCGTTCAGTTCGAAAAGCTCAAGGCGGTGCGGGGCTATGAAGGCCCGCTCACCGACATCATAAAAGAGCGGCGGGCCCTTTGCAAAAAGCTTTTGGGCCTTTTGGAAGAAAAGGTGTTTGTGTGCACCACCGAAGAATTTGAAGGGGACCGCCGTGCGGCGGCGCCCTTGGTGGAAGCGCTGGCCCGTGCCGAACGGGATTTTGACCGCCGGTTTATGGAAGCAAAGCTGGAAGAAAAAATTCTGGAATTTTCGGATGTGGAGCAGCTTGCCTTAAAGCTGCTCCAGCAGCCGGATGGCAGCCTTCCCCCCCTTGCCCTTGAGGTGCGCCAGCGGTTCGACGCGGTGATGGTGGACGAATATCAGGACACCAACGCTTTGCAGGATGCCCTGTACGCCTGCCTTTCCCTGCCGGAGGGGGACGACCTTTTGATGGTGGGCGACCTCAAGCAGAGCATCTACGGCTTTCGGCAGGCAGAACCGGGCATTTTCAGCCAGAAGCTGGCCGAGTATGCCCCTTATGGCCAGGGCGGCCGGCAGAAGCTTTTTTTGGATGCGAACTTCCGCAGTGCGCCCGGGGTGATCCGGGGCATCAATGCGGTGTTCGAGCCCATCTTGACCCCCGGCCTTGGGGGCGTTGTGTACGGGGACGGCGAGCGCCTGCGCCCCGGCTTTGGGGAAACGGCGCAGGAGTACGGCGGCTATGAGGGCGGCTGTGAGCTGCGCATTGCCGAAGGGAGCACCGAGGAAGAGGCACAGGCCATTGCCCTGCGCATTCGGCAGCTGATGGCAGAGGGCCTCACCGTGCGGGATGGGGAAGAGATCCGCCCGGCCCGGTTTGAGGACTTCTGCATCCTGCTGCGCAGCCGCCGGCATTTCGCCGTTTATGCGGATGCTTTGGAAAACGCTGGCATCCCGGTCTATGTGGACCGGGCGCAGAATATCCTCAGCGCCCCGGAGGTGCTGCCCATGGCAAGCCTTCTGCGGGTATTGGATAACCCGGCACAGGATGTGCACCTGGCGGCGGTGATGGTGCAGCTGGGCGGATTTGATCCGGACGATCTGGCACGCATCCGGCTGGCGGTGCCCAGGGGCAGCTTCTACGGGGCCGTGAAGGCTGCGGGGGATGACAAAACAAGGGAATTCCTTGCAAGGCTCGACCGGCTGCGGGCGCTGGCCCAGACCCTGCCTGCCGACCGGCTGATGGAAGAGCTGTTCTTTGCCACCGGCTGGCTGGCTGCCGCCGGTGTGATGGAGGACGGGGCCGCCCGGCGGGAAAATCTGCGCCGGTTTGCCGCCTTTGTGGCCGAAAACGCCCGCACGGGGCTTTCCGGGGCGGTGCGGGCCATGGATGCAGCCGCCGAAAAAGGGGTGCAGGGCCCGGAGCAGGGCCAGACCAAGCCCGGCTGTGTGACCATCATGACGGTGCACCGCTCCAAGGGGCTGGAATTCCCGGTGGTGTTTGCAGCGGGGCTTTCCCACCCGTTCAACGCCGAGGATGCCCGGGCGCAGGCCCTTCTGCACCGAAAGCTGGGCCTTGGCCTCACCCTTCGGGCAGAAGGGGGCGGCACCTATGAGACCCTGCCTTACCTTGCGGTGCAGGCGGCGCTGGGAGAGGATGCTTCCAGCGAGGAGATGCGGGTGCTCTATGTGGCCCTGACCCGTGCAAGGGATAAGCTCATCCTTTCCATGAGCCTGAAAAACCCGGACAAGACCCTGAAAAAGCTGGGCTGCCTTTTGGGCTGCAGCGGCATCACCCGGGAACCCATCCTGAAATTGAGTCACAATCTGGCCGACTGGGTGCTCTATTCGCTTTTGAGCCACCCCCAGGCAGTGACCCTGCGTGCCGCCGCCGACAGCCTGTTCCCCCCCAGAAGCGATCACCGAAAAGAGCCCTTTGAGTTTGAGATCGTGCGGCCGGAGGAAAGCGCCCCTGAGCCCCAAGTACAGGAGCTCATGCAGCAGCAGGCACAGCCGGTGGATGAGCAGCTGCTTCAAAAGCTGCGGCAGCAGCTGGGCTGGAAATATCCCAATGAAAAAAAGGTGGAGACCCCGGCAAAGGTCAGCGTGACCTCGCTTGTACACACCGACACCCAGGTGCTGCTGGACCGGCCCTCTTTCCTGTATGCGGAAGGGGTCACTGCCGCCGAGCGGGGAACTGCCATCCACGCCTTTTTGCAGTATGCCGACTGGGAAAGGGCCAGGACCGATCTTTCGGCCGAGCTGGACCGGCAGGTGGACGAGCGGCTGCTGCTTGGCTCTTTGCGGGACAAGCTGGACAAGCAAAAGCTGGAAACCTTCCTGCAAAGCCCGCTGATGGAGCGCATCCTGAAGGCGCAGAAGGAATACCGGGAATACGATTACATCACCTCTGCCGAGCTTTTCGGCCCAAAGGGCGGCCGCACGCTGGTGCAGGGCGTGGCCGACCTTGTGCTGGAATTTGAAGATCACCTGGAGCTGGTGGATTATAAGACCGACCGAAACAAAAAACCGGAGGATTTTCTTCGGGAATACCGCCCCCAGCTGCTGCTTTATGCCCGGGCCGTCGGCCGCAGGTTCCAAAAGCCCATTAAAAAGCTCACCCTTTACAGCTTTTCGCTGGGAAAAGAGCTGGATGTGCAGCCGGAACAGCCGGGGGAGGAAGTTTTTGTAAAAAACACAAATAACCCTTGACAGCGCTTTGCCCGCTGTGGTATAGTATTTCAGGTAAAGAAAGCAGCAGTCGGCAGGCCGCCGGGCTCACCTTGCTGCCCACAGGGGCACGGGTCATACAAGGCTACAACGCTTTCAAAGCGTTTTGTGTCATGTTATCGTGCGGCTGCCTTTCGGCAGCCGCATTTGTTTTCAAAGCATTAAAATTGGAGGTGTATCCACATCGCTACGAACGGCAAAAAAGAGCTTGAGCTGAACGAAGGTATCCGGGACCGTGAGATCCGACTGATCGGCGCGGACGGCAGTCAGCTTGGCGTCATGTCTGCGCGGGAGGCCCTTCGCCTGGCCGAGGAACAGAACCTGGACCTGGTCAAGATCGCCCCTCAGGCAGTACCCCCTGTCTGCAAAATTCTGGATTACGGTAAATACCGGTTCGAACAGCAGAAGCGGGAAAAAGAAGCGAAGAAGAACCAGAAAGTGATCGACGTCAAAGAGGTCCGGCTTTCGCTGAACATCGACACCAATGACTTCAATACCAAGGTCAACCAGGCAGCAAAGTTTTTGAAGGCTGGCCACAAACTGAAGGTCTCCATCCGCTTCCGCGGCCGGGAAATGGCACACACCGATCTGGGCCTGGAGGTTGAAAAACGCTTTGCTGAGGCTTTGCCTGACGCACAGGTGGATAAGGCCCCCAAGCTGGAAGGGCGCAGCATGCAGATGTTCATGAGCCCCAAGGCACAGCAGAAGTAAGAGAACACAAAATCTTAGGAGGAACATAAAATGCCTAAAATCAAAACTCACTCCGGTGCAAAGAAACGCTTTAAGCTGACCAAGAGCGGCAAGGTGAAGCGCGGCCATGCTTACCGCAGCCACATCCTGACCAAGAAGACCACCAAGATCAAGCGCGGCTTCCGCAAGAATGCTTACGCCGACAAGACCAACACCGCAGCTGTTAAGAACATGCTGCCCTACGCGTAAGCCCACACTGGTCCGGACGATTAAAACTTGATTGTGACTGTAAAGGAGATATAAAAATGGCTCGTATCAAAGGCGCGATGATGACTCGCAAACGCAGAAAGAAGACTCTGAAGCTGGCTAAGGGCTACTACGGCAGCAAATCCCGTCATTTCAAGATGGCCAAACAGCAGGTCATGAAGAGCGGCAACTACGCTTTCGTTGGCCGTAAGATGAAGAAGCGTCAGTTCCGCAACCTGTGGATCACCCGCATCAACAATGCAGTTCGTCCTCTGGGCATGAACTACTCCAGCTTCATGAACGGCCTGAAGAAGGCTGGCATCGAGCTGAACCGCAAGATGCTCAGCGAGATGGCTATCCACGATCAGGCTGGCTTTGCAGCTCTGGTCGAGACCGCCAAGAAGGCTCTGTAATAGAATTTTTAAAGCAACGCCCGCGCGCACGCACGGGCGTCGCTTTGTCTTATAAACCCTCAAAATCAAAAGGAAACCAAAATGGCAGAATGGATCACCAGCCGTGACAACGGCAAGGTAAAATATGCCTGCAAGCTGGCCCAGTCAGCAGCCTTCCGCACCGGCGAGAACGCCTTTTTTGCGGAGGGCTTAAAGCTGTGTCTGGAGCTGGAAAAAGGCTGCCTATTAAAGGTAATATTTTATACGCAGAAGGCGCTGGAAAAGACCCCCGCTCTTGCAGAGCTTCGCTGTGAGCAGTATCTGGTGGAAGAGCATGTGGCCGAAAAGCTGGCCGGGGTAAAAAGCCCCCAGGGCGTGTTCGGCGTGTTCGAAAAGCCCGCCGGAGATCTTGAACAGATGAAACGCTCCGGCCGATTGCTTGCTTTGGAGCGGGTGCAGGACCCGGGCAACGTGGGCGCGCTGGTGCGCTCGGCCGCGGCCTTCGGCTTTGGCGGCATCCTGCTTTCGCCCGGCTGTGCCGACCCCTTCGGCCCCAAGGCCCTGCGGGCTTCCATGGGCGCTGCGGGCCGCCTGCCCGTGCTGACGGTGCCGCATCTGCCCGATGCGCTGGCCCAGCTGGAAAAGGACGGGGTCGCCTGCCTTGCGGCAGCCCTTTACAACAGCCGCCCCTTGAGCGAGGCTGCCGGCCCCTGGCCCGGCGGCCTGTGCGTGGTGATCGGCTCGGAGGGCCAGGGCCTTTCGGACGAAGCCGTCCACGCCTGCCGGGAGGCGGTGCGCATCCCCATGACCGACCGGGTGGAAAGCCTGAACGCCGGCGCGGCCGGCAGCGTACTGCTGTGGCATTTCCGGGGTGAAGGGCTGTGAGCACACTGCTGGAATGGCTGTGGTTTGCAAACCTGACAGGCCCGGCTGCCGTGAATACCGGCGAGCTGCTGTCGGTCTACGGGTCCCCAAGGGGGGTCCTGGATGCGGCGGGCAGCGAAGACCTTTCTCCCTGGCTGACCAAAAGCCAGATGACCCGCCTTTGGGCAAAGCCGGAAGAGTTTGAAAAAACGGCCCAGCGCTGTGAGCGCAGCGGCATCCGCATCCTCACTCAGGAGGACGAAGACTATCCCGCACTGCTTTTGAGCCTGGAGGATGCTCCGGCGGTGCTTTACTGCACCGGGGACCCGTGGCTTTTGAACCGGGCGCCGTCCGTTGGAATGATCGGCAGCCGCCGGCCCAGCCAGTACGGTGCCCAGGCCGCGGAATTTGTGGGCAGGCCCCTGGCCCGTGCAGGAGCTGTGATCGTGAGCGGCCTTGCAGACGGGCTGGACGGCATCTGCCACCAGGCGGCCCTTTCCGAAAATGCTCCCACGGCGGCCTTTTTGGGCACCGCCATCAACAAAACCTACCCCGCGGCAAACCGGGTCCTGCGCCAGCGGATCGAGGAATGCGGCGCGGTTTTCAGTGAATTCGGGCCGGATACGCCCACCGGGCGCAGCGGCTTTTTGCAGCGCAACCGGCTGATCGCCGGTGCCTGCGATGCCCTGTGCGTTGTGGAGGCCCGGATGCAGAGCGGCACCATGAACACGGTGAGCCATGCCCAGCGCTATGGGCGGCCCATCTTTGCGGTGCCGGGCACGATCTTCAGCCCCCTGTGTGAGGGCACCAACCACCTTTTGCAGACAGGGGCTGCCAGCGCGGCCCCCTGCGCAGGCCCCATCCTGGCCTGCATCGGCCTTGAAGCGGAGCCGGAAACCCCGCTGAAAAAGGCCGCAAAACAACCGCCGCAGATTTCGCAGACGGCCCGCACAGTGCTTGAGCGGCTGGGCCAGACGCCCAAATCTGTGGAAACCATTGTGGAAGGCAGCGGCCTTTCGCTGCCTGCTGTGCTTGCAGCCCTGATGGAGCTGGAGCTGGCGGGCTATGCCGCCGCCTGCGCAGGCGGGCAGTACCGCCGCAAATGAACCCAAGCGAAGGGAGAATGCGTATGTCAAAATTGGTAATCGTGGAGTCGCCCGCAAAGGCGAAAACCATTCGAAAATATCTGGGGGACGGCTATGAGGTAGCGGCCAGCATGGGCCATATCCGGGACCTTCCCGCAAGCCAGCTGGGCGTGGATGTGGAGCACGACTACGCCCCGCAGTATATCAACATCAAGGGCAAGGAAAAGATCATCAAAGAGCTGAAAAGCCTTGCTAAAAAATCCGACACCGTTTATCTCGCAACCGACCCGGACCGTGAGGGAGAAGCCATCAGCTGGCATCTGGCCCACATCCTGGGCCTGAATGTGGAGGATGAAAACCGGGTGACCTTCGGCGAGATCACCAAAAAGGGCGTCACCGAGGGAATGGCCCATCCCCGCTCCATCGATCTGGACCTGTTCAACGCCCAGCAGGCCCGCCGCCTGCTGGACCGGCTGGTGGGCTATAAGCTTTCGCCGTTTTTGTGGCGCAAGGTGCGCCGCGGCCTTTCGGCGGGCCGGGTGCAGAGCGTGGCTGTGCGCCTGATCGTGGACCGAGAACAGGAGATCGAGGCCTTCAAGCCCGAAGAATACTGGAACCTGGACGCACAGCTTTCCGCCTCCGGCAAAAAGTTCACCGCCCGCCTTTACGGCACGGCTGACGGCAAAAAGCTGGAAGTGAAGAGCGAAAAAGAGGCTTCGGCCATTGTGGCTGCCCTGGAGGGCTGCCCCTATGTGGTGGACAAGCTCAAGCTGGGCAATCGGAAAAAGGTGCCCGCACCCCCGTTCATCACCTCCACCCTTCAGCAGGAAGCCAGCCGCCGGCTGGGCTTTACCGCCACCCGCACCATGCGTGCCGCACAGACCCTGTACGAAGGCGTGGATCTGGCCGGCCGGGGCACCTTGGGCCTGATCACCTACATGCGTACCGACAGCCTGCGGGTGTCGGATGAAGCCGTGGCAGGTGCGCACAGCTACATCAGCAGCACCTGGGGCCCGGATTATGTGTGCAGCTATAAGCGCACCTACAAGAGCCGCTCGGCCACCGCTGCCCAGGATGCCCACGAAGCCATCCGCCCCAGCGACCCGTCCATCACCCCGGACGAGGCCGAAAAGAGCATTTCCGGCGATATCGCAAAGCTGTACCGGCTGATTTGGAGCCGCTTCATTGCAAGCCAGATGTCCGACTGCCTGCAGGATACCGTTTCGGCCCAGATCAAGGCCGGCGATTACCAGTTCCGGGCAAGCGGCTATGTGGTGACCTTTGAGGGTTTCACCGCTCTTTATGAAGAAGCCACCGACGAAAAAGAAAAGAAAGAAACCTCTCTGCCCCCGCTCACCGAGGGCCAGGAGCTCAAGCTGCGGGAGCTGACCCCCGAGCAGAAATTCACCCAGCCCCCCGCACGCTACACCGAAGCCACCCTCATCCGGGCGCTGGAAGAAAACGGCATCGGCCGTCCTTCCACATACGCCCCCATCATCACCACCATCATTGACCGGGGCTATGTGGAGCGGGAGCAGAAAAAGCTCAAGCCCACCCTTTTGGGCAGCACCATCAACGACCTGATGCTCAAAGAATTCCCCAACATCGTGGACGTGACCTTCTCGGCCGAGATGGAAAAGAACCTGGATAAGGTGGAAAGCGGCAGCGCTGACTGGAAAAAGACCATTGATGACTTCTACCAGAAGTTCGATGCCGAGCTGCAGCAGGCTGAAAAGGATATGGAAGGCAAAAAGGTGAAGGTGCCGGACGAAGAGACAGACGAGATCTGTGAAAAGTGCGGGCGGCGCATGGTCATCAAAACCGGTCGCTACGGCAAGTTCCTGGCCTGCCCGGGCTTCCCGGAATGCACCAACACCAAGCGCCTGGTGAAGGATACCGGCGGCAAGTGCCCCAAGTGCGGCGGCCGCATGCTGCTGCGCAAGAGTGCAAAGGGCCGGGTGTACTACGGCTGCGAAAACTACCCCAACTGCGACTTCATGACCTGGGATGAGCCGGTTTCTCAGACCTGCGAAAAGTGCGGCGCGACCCTCTTTAAGAAAGGCAGCCGCCTGTACTGCGCAAAGGAAGGCTGCGGATATGAAACACAGGTGAACAAATGAACAAAGTAACGATCTTAGGCGCCGGCCTTGCGGGCTGCGAAGCGGCCCTCTGGCTGGCGGGCAAGGGCGTCAAGGTGGAGCTGTGGGAGCAAAAGCCCCAGAAGTTCAGCCCCGCCCACAAAAGTGCCGGCTTTGCAGAGCTCATCTGCTCCAACAGCCTGAAGGCCGAAAGGCTGGATTCCGCATCCGGCCTTCTGAAAGCGGAAATGAAGCTGCTGGGAAGCAGCCTGCTGCCCGCCGCCGAGGCCACCCGTGTGGCGGCCGGCGGTGCCCTGGCGGTGGACCGGGACAAGTTCAGCGCGGCGGTGACAGGCCTTGTGGAAGAAAATGAGAACATCACCCTGCACCGGGAAGAGGTCACCTCCATCAACGAAAACGAACTCACCATCGTGGCCACCGGCCCCCTCACCGAGGGTGCACTTGCCGAGGAGATCGCCCGCCTGACCGGCGGCAGCGAGCTTTCCTTTTACGATGCGGCGGCTCCCATCGTGACCGCCGACAGCCTGGATATGGACAAGGTGTTTGCCGCCAGCCGCTACGGCCGGGGCGATGCCGATTACCTGAACTGCCCCTTCAATAAAGAAGAGTACGAAGCTTTTTATGCGGCCCTTTCCACTGCGGAGCGGGCACAGCTGCATGAATTTGATGGAGAGCTTTCGGTTTACGAGGGCTGCATGCCCATTGAAGTGATGGCCGGCCGGGGTGCCGACACCATGCGCTTCGGGCCGCTGCGCCCGGTGGGGCTCACCGATCCCCGCACCGGCCACCGCCCCTGGGCGGCGGTACAGCTGCGGCGGGAAAACGAGGAAGGCACCCTGTACAACCTGGTGGGCTTCCAGACCAACCTGAAATTCGGCGAGCAGAAGCGGGTGTTTTCACTGATCCCGGGGCTTGAAAATGCTGAGTTTGTGCGTTACGGTGTGATGCACCGGAACACCTTCCTGAACAGCCCCTGCCTGCTCACCGGCGGCCTTGCCCTCAAAGAGCACCCCAATATCCGCTTTGCCGGCCAGATCACCGGCTTTGAAGGGTATATGGAGTCGGCTGCCTGCGGCCTTCTGGCCGCCCGCGCAGTGTGGGCAAAGCTTTGCGGACGGGAGCTTTCACTGCCGCCGGCAAACACCATGCTGGGCCAGCTGGTGCGCTACATCACCACCGAAAACAAGAACTTCCAGCCGATGGGCGCCAACATGGGCCTTCTGCCCCCGCTGGAAAATCATGTCCGTGATAAACGCCTGCGCTATGCGGCGCTGGCCGAGCGGGCCGTGGCGGATATGACCGCCTGGGCCGGTGAAACCGAATAAACATTGATTGGCTTTGCTGCCGCAAGGCAGTGCAGGGCCAAAGAAAGTCGGGTGTTTTGAGTTATGAAGATCATTTTGGACGCCATGGGCGGAGACAATGCTCCTGCCGAGATCCTGAAAGGCGCGGCTGCGGCTGTGAGCCAGTGGCCGGATCTTTCCATCACTGCCGTTGGAAAAGAAGCGGTCATTCGGGACTGCGCAAAGAAAAACGGCATCAGCCTTGATAAAATCGAGATCGTGAACGCAGAGGAAGTCATTGAGATGTGCGATGAGCCCGCCCGGGCCATCCGCTCCAAAAAGGATTCCAGCATCGTGGTGGGCCTGCGGCTTCTGGCCGACGGCAAGGGCGATGCCTTTGTTTCGGCCGGCTCCACCGGTGCGCTGCATGTGGGCACAAGCCTCATCGTGCGCACGGTGAAAGGGGTCAAGCGCCCGGCGCTCGCCTCCATCCTGCCGGGCAAAACGCCCTTCCTGCTGCTGGACTGCGGCGCAAACGTGGAGTGCCGCCCTCAGATGCTGGAAGCCTTCGGCGTGATGGGCAGCGTTTACATGCAGCAGGTCATGGGCGTGGAAAAGCCCCGTGTGGCGCTGGTGAACAACGGCGCCGAAGAGACCAAGGGCACCCCCGTTTATGTGGAGGCTCATAAGCTGCTCAAGGAAAACACCCAGATCCATTTTGTGGGCAACATCGAGGCCCGGGAGATCCCTCAGGGCGGTGCCGACGTGGTGGTGGCCGACGGCTTTACCGGAAACGTGGTGCTGAAGCTCACCGAGGGGCTTGCCAAGTTCTTTGGCGCAAAGCTCAAAACCATGTTCAAAAAGAGCCTGGGCACAAAGCTTGGCTATCTCTTGGTAAAGGGCGGCGTGAAGGAATTCAAACAGAGCATGGATGCCGATGAATACGGCGGAGCACCCTTCCTGGGGGCCGCAAAGCCGGTGATCAAGGCACACGGGTCTTCCAACGCCCGCGCCATTCAGAACGCCATCCGCCAGGCAAAGCTCTGCGTGGAGAACGATCTGTGCGGCGTAATGGCAAAAAATCTTGCTGCGCAAACGGAAAGTCAAGAGGGATAAAAAACTATGCACCAACTGGAAACCATCATCGGATATACCTTTAAAGACCCCATCCTGCTGGAAACGGCCCTGACCCATACCAGCTTTGCAAACGAATCCAAAACACCGGTGCACCACAACGAGCGCCTGGAATTTTTGGGCGACAGCGTGCTTTCCATTGTGGTTGCGGATTACCTGTTCCACCACTGGAAGAACCGGCCGGAAGGCGATCTGACCCGTGCCCGGGCAAGCCTTGTGTGCGAGAGCGCCCTGTTTGAATTTGCAAAGGAGATCGACCTTGGCAAATATCTGCGCCTGGGCAAAGGCGAAGAGCGAGGCGGCGGCCGGCAGCGGCCCAGCGTTGTTTCGGATGCCTTTGAAGCCCTGATCGCCGCCCTTTATCTGGACGGCGGCATGGAGACGGCCCGCAGTTTCATCCTGCCCTTCATCACCGAAGGCAAAACGGCAGGCCCCGATTATAAGACCCGTTTGCAGGAAGTGGTTCAGCAGAACCCGGAAGAGATTCTGCGCTATGAGGTGCTGAGCGAAACCGGCCCTGACCACGCAAAACACTTTGAAATGGCGGTTTATCTCAACTCCAATCAGATCGGCCGGGGAAGCGGCCACAGCAAAAAAGCGGCAGAGCAGGAGGCAGCTCGCCAGGCCCTGCGGCTGATGGGGCTGGAAAAATAAGCCCCCTGCTGCGGCTGTGCAGTGAGGAAGCATGATATGGTACTGAAAGAACTGGAAATACAGGGATTTAAAAGCTTCCCGGACCGAACGAAAATTCAGATCGACCGGGGCATCACCGCAGTGGTGGGCCCCAACGGTTCGGGGAAAAGCAATATCTCGGATGCGATCCGCTGGGTGCTGGGCGAAACCAGCTCAAAGCAGCTGCGCGGTGCCGGCAAAATGGAGGACGTGATCTTCGGCGGCACCCAGCAGCGCGGCGCCATGGGTTACGCCTCGGTAAAGCTGACGGTGGACAATGCGGACCGCAGGATCGATGTGGATGCCGACACCGTGGTGATCGGCCGGAAATATTACCGCAGCGGTGAAAGCGAATATTCCATCAACGGCCAGAACGTGCGCCTGAAGGACATCTATGAGCTGTTTCTGGACACCGGCCTTGGCCGGGACGGCTATTCGGCGATCGGCCAGGGCCGCATTGCCGAGATCGTGGGCGCAAAAAGCGCCGAGCGCCGTGAAATTTTTGAAGAGGCCAGCGGCATTGCAAAATACCGCTACCGGAAAAACGAGGCCCAGCGGCGGCTTGCCGCAGCCGAGGAAAACCTGGAGCGCCTGCGAGACATCCTGGACGAACTGGAAAGCCGGGTAGTTCCGCTGGAACAGGAAAGCAAAAAGGCACAGGAGTTTTTGAAGCTTTCGGCAAAGCGCAAGGAGCTGGAGGTCACGCTCTGGGTGGACACCGTGCGCCGTGCCCGGGACACCGTTCGGGAGCAGCAGCGAAAATATGAAACCGCTGAGGCCGATTACAATGCCCTGAGCGAAGAAATTGAAAAGATCGACGAAGAAACCGAAGCTGTGCGCCAGCGGATGCAGCAGCTGGGCCTTGCGGTGGAGCGGGGAAACGCGGCCATCCGCTCCATCACCGAGGAGATGGCCGGGGCCGACAGCCGCATGGCTGTTTTGGAAAACGATATCCGGCACAACCGAATTTCGATCCAAAGCTTCCAGAGCCAGCTGCGCCAGGAGGATCAGGGCAGCACCGAGCTGGACCGGCAGATCACCGAGAATCAGCAGGCGGCCCGGGAACTGGAAATTACCATTGCCCAGCTGGATGAAAAGACACAGACCCTGGAAACCCGCCTTGCCCGCCTGCAAAAGGAAAGTGCCGCCAGCGGCCAGCGCAAGGGCGAGCTTACCGGCGAACTGAGCGATATGACCCGCCGCCAGACCGAGGCCCGGGTGAAGGCTGCCGGCTGCGAAAGTGCCGCCGCAACAGCCAGCCAGCGGCTTTCTGCCGTGCACACGGCCCTTGCCCAAAGCGAGGAAAAACTCGCCGCCCTGCGGGAAGAAAAACAGGATACAAGGCAGTATCTTCGCTCCATTGAGGACGAAGTGACCCGCCTGAACAACATCAAAAACGGCCTTGCTCTGAAAATGCAGAGCCGTCAGCAGCAGCAAAAGGAAGCGGATGAGGCCCACAGCCAGGCTCAGCGCCAGCTGGATGCCGCCCGCCAGCGCGTCCATATGCTGAAAGAGCTGGAAAAGAATATGGACGGCTACCAGCAGAGCGTGAAAACCGTGATGCGGGCCGCCCAGAACCGGCGCCTGGCCGGAATCATCGGGCCGGTGAGCTCCATCCTCACGGTGGAACCGGGCTATGAAACCGCCATTGAAACCGCGCTGGGCTATGCCATGCAGAACATCGTGGTAAACGGCGAGAATGCGGCAAAGGCCGCCATTGCCTTCCTCAAGCAGGAGCGGGCCGGCCGGGCCACCTTCCTTCCGCTGGACACCATGACCGGCAGCCACATGGATGCTTCCCGTCTGTCGGGCAGCGCCCGGGTGGCATCCAGCCTGGTCCGGTATGAAAGCAGATACGACCGGGTGGTGGCAAACCTTCTGGGCCGCATCATTGTGGTGGATGATCTGGATGAGGCCAGCCGTGTGGCACGAAGCCTTGGATACCGCAACCGCATCGTTACGGTGGACGGCCAGGTCATCAACGCCGGCGGTTCCTTCACCGGCGGCAGCAGCTCCCGCTCGGCGGGTCTGTTCAGCCGGCGGCAGGAGATCGAGGAGCTCACCGTCAAGCTGAAAGGCCTTTCCGATGCCCAGGAAAAGGCCCTGGCCGCGGCGGATGACTGCCGCAGAGAGATGGAGGCTTTGAAGGCCGAGATCACCGCCACCGAGAGCGAGGTCATCACGGCCGGGGGCGATAAGATCCGGGCCGAGATGGAGTATAACCGCCTGGTGACTGCGCTGGATCAGGCGCAGGCAGCCGCCGATGCCCTGGAAGAAGAGGCCGCTGGGCTGGAAAAAAGCCTTGCGTCCACCCGCACCGAGGGCGAAGAGGCCAAAAGCCTGGATGAACAGCTGGCAAAAGCCATTGCCCAGCTGGAAGAGGAGCTGGCACTGCTTTCCGGCAGTGATGACAGCTTCCTTGCCGGCCGTGCCGCCCTTTCGGAGCAGCTTTCCGGCCTGCGGCTGGACCGTCTGGCCGCCGAAAAGGACCGGGCGATGCATCTTTCCAACGTGACCAGCCTGGAAAACCGGCAGAGTGAAAGCGGCCTTCGCTCGGATGAGCTCAAGGCCAACATCCGCCGCCTGGAAGAAGCAAACCGGCAGGGCCAGGCCGAGATCGAGGCCACAGCGGCGCAAAAGCAGCAGGCCGCCCAGCGGGTGAGGGAAAAGGAAGAGGAGATCAAAGCCGCTTCCGAGACCCGTATGGAGCTGGAAGGCAGCATCAGCCGCCAGAGCCAGGAGATCCGCAATATCACCGATCAGCGGGAAAAAATGAGTGGGGAAATGGCCCGCCTTGCCGAGCGCAAGGCAGCCGCTGAGATCGAATACGACCAGAGCACCGCAAAGCTGTGGGAGGAATATCAGCTCACCATGAGCGATGCCCAGCAGCTGTGTGTGGAGTTTGAAAGCGTTACCGAGCTGCGCCGTCAGGTGGCAGAGGTGCGCAGCAGGATCCGCAGCCTGGGCAACGTGAACGTGGGGGCCATCGAAGAATATCAGGAGGTCAGCCAGCGGTATGAGTTCCTTTCGGCGCAGGTAGCCGATGTGGAAAACAGCAAAAAGGAGCTGGGCCGCATGATCTCGGAGCTTTCGGGCCAGATGCGGGAGCTGTTCAGCGCAAGCTTCGCCCAGATCAACACCCACTTTGCCCGCATCTTCAACGAGCTGTTCGGCGGCGGCACCGCGGCCCTCTCGCTGGAAGACCCGGACAATGTGCTGGAAAGCGGCATCGACATCCGGGTGGCGCCCCCGGGCAAGGTCATCAAGAACCTGACCGCCCTTTCCGGCGGCGAACAGGCGCTGGTGGCCATCAGCATCTATTTTGCGATTTTGGCGGTGAACCCCGCGCCCTTCTGCATCCTGGACGAGATCGAGGCTGCGCTGGATGACGTGAACGTGACCCGGTACGCCCAGTATCTGGGCCGCATCTCGGACAAAACCCAGTTCATCGTCATCACCCACCGGCGCGGCACCATGGAAGCGGCAGATGTGCTTTACGGCGTGACCATGCAGCAGGACGGTGTGTCCAAGCTGCTGCGGCTGGACCTGAACGAAGTGGATGCAGAGCTGGTCAATTAAAGCGCCTTGGCGTATTTTGTGATAAATTGGCCTTTTGAAACGTATACAAGGTGAAATGAATAACTTGCATACGCTGGGAAAAGAGGAAAGGGAGAGACATAATGGGACTTTTCAGCCGAAAGAAAAAACTGGATGATGGCCTTGCGAAAACCAGAAAAGGCTTCTTTGCGGGCATCATGGAAATGATGAACGCAGGCTCCATCGACGATTCGTTTTACGACGATCTGGAAGAGCAGCTGATCCTGGCCGATACCGGCGCGGATGAAGCGGTGCGCCTGGTGGAAGAGCTGCATGCCCGTGTAAAGGCAGACCGCATCAAGACAGCCTCGGATGCGCTGGCTGCCCTGAAGGACATCATCACCCACGAGATGGAAGCCGACAGCCCCATGGATCTGTCCGGTCATCCGGCCGTGATCCTGGTGATCGGTGTGAACGGCGTGGGCAAAACCACCAGCATTGCAAAGCTTGCCCACCTTTATAAAGAGCAGGGCAAAAAGGTGATGCTGGCCGCGGGTGATACCTTCCGTGCCGCCGCTGCCGAGCAGCTGTCCATCTGGGCCGACCAGGTGGAGGTGCCCATCGTGAAGCATTCGGAGGGCGCAGACCCCGCTGCCGTTATTTTTGATGCGGTGAAATCCGCCGAGGCCCACAACTGCGATGTGGTCATCTGCGATACCGCCGGCCGCCTGCACAACAAGCAGAACCTGATGAGCGAGCTTTCCAAAATCAGCCGCAGCGTGAACAAGGCCTGCCCCGCCGCAAGCGTGGAGACCCTGCTGGTGCTGGATGCCATCACCGGCCAGAACGCCATCAGCCAGGCCACCCAGTTTATTTCCGCAGCCAATGCAACCGGCATCATCCTGACCAAACTGGACGGCACCGCAAAGGGCGGCGCGGCCATCAGCGTGAAACAGAAGCTGGGCCTGCCGGTGCGCTTTGTGGGCGTGGGCGAAGGAATGGATGACCTGATGGAATTTGCGCCTGCTGATTTTGCGGATGCGCTGTTCCGGGAAGAATAAGGAGAAATATATGATAATCTGTGCAGCAACCGGAAACGCGGCCAAGCTCCGCGAGATCCGGCGCATCCTGGCCCCCCGGGGCTTTGAGGTAAAGAGCCAGAAGGATCTGGGCATCAGCCTGGAGCCGGAGGAAAACGGCTCCACCTTCCGGGAAAATGCCCGCATCAAGGCCCAGGCCATCTGCCTTGCCAGCGGCCTGCCCACTTTGGCGGATGATTCCGGCCTTTCGGTGGACATCCTGAACGGGGAGCCCGGTGTATACAGCGCCCGCTATGCGGGCACCCACGGCGATGATGAGGCAAACAACAAAAAGCTTTTGGAAAACCTCAAGGGCCTTTCCGAAGAGCAGCGCCGGGCAAAATTCGTCTGCGCCCTTTGCTTTTATCTGCCCGGCGGCGCTCACATGACGGTGGAAGGCGAATGTGCCGGCCATATCATCGAGACTGCCCGGGGAGGCAACGGCTTTGGATACGACCCCCTCTTTGTGGCGGACCGCATCGGTCTTGCCGGGGGCGGGGAAGGGCCCAACACCCAGGGCCTGACCACCTCGGAAATGGAAGACTGGCAGAAGGATGCCATCAGCCACCGGGGCAAAGCTCTGGCGATGCTGGAAGAAAAGCTGGCGGCTTTCCTGGAAGAAAACCAGCCGGCTGCCGGCGGCCTTCCCATTACCGGGGTGGAAAAAACGCTGGCTTTTGAGCGCAACCACAAGGATGACGGCGACAAGCTCAAGCGGAGCCTGCGCTGAAACCAAGAGAAATTTTAAAACAAAAAGGAGTCATTTATGCTGACAAGCAAACAGAGAGCAGCCCTTCGGTCTGCTGCAAACGGTCTGGATCCGGTTTTTCAGGTGGGCAAGGGTGAGATCGACGAAACCCTCATCAAGTCCACCGCCGACTGCCTGGCGGCCCGGGAACTGATCAAAATGAAGGTGCTGGAAACCAGCATGTACAACGCAAAAGAGGCTGCTGCTGTTTTGGCCGAGGCCACCGGCGCCGAAGTGGTGCAGGTGATCGGTTCCAAGTTCGTGTTGTTTTTGAAAAAGAAGAAGGATTCTGCATTTGCGGACCTTCTGAAATAAGCATTTGAAGAAATTTTTTGGCTTTTCGGTTGCAATCAGCCGGAAACATTGCCATAATGTAAAGAAAACGATGGGAGGGAAGAAAGAATGAAACTGCTGCTTTTCGGCGGCACATTCGACCCGCCCCATAAGGGCCATATCCATCTGCTGGAAACCGCCATCCGGGCTGTGCAGCCGGATAAGGTGGTGGTGATGCCGGCAGGCATCCCGCCCCATAAAGCGGCCAGTGCCACCCCCGGCGAGCTTCGCCTTGCCATGTGCAGCTGCTTTGAGGGCTGCCACCCCAATTTGGAGGTGTGCGGCTGGGAGATCAGCCGGGGCGGGAAAAATTACACGGTGGACACACTGGAAATGCTGCAAAAGACCTACCCCGAGGCCCGGATCTATCTGTCGGTGGGCAGCGATATGCTGACCAGCTTCACCGCATGGAAAGAGTGGAAACACATTCTGCAGATGGCGGTGCTGGTTGTGCAGAGCCGCAGCCCCGGCGATGAAGCTGAGCTGCAGAAGGCAGCAGAGACGCTAAAAGCACAGGGCGGAAGGGTGCTTTTCACCGGTGCACCGGCACTGCCGGCAGCATCCAGCGATATCCGGGCCGGCCGCCTTGGCGATGAGGCCCTGCCGGCCCAGGTGCTTGCCATCGCAAAACAGCATCATTTGTATGGGAGGTAACGGCGCAATGGATTATCAGCAGGCTGAAAAAATGGTCCGGGAAACCCTTTCCCAGCGGCGGTATGCGCACACCGTAAATGTGAAAAATGCGGCAGTGGAACTGGCCGAAAAGTATGGGGCCGATCCCCAAAAGGCTGCCCTTGCCGCCATCCTGCACGATGCGGTGAAGGAAAGGCCCAAAGAGGAATTATTGCAGATTTTGGAAGAAAATGCTATAATGGCGGGTGACGCGAAAAACAGTCCGCCTCCGGTGTGGCATGGCCCCTGCGCTGCCATTCTGGCAAAGCGGGAGTGGGGCATTGAGGATGCTGAGATCACCGATGCCATCAGCTGCCATACCACCGGCCGGCCGGGCATGACCAAGCTGGATAAGATCCTGTATCTGAGCGATATGATCAGCGCAGAGCGGGATTATCCGGAGGTGGAAGAGCTTCGCGCCCTGGCGAAAAAGGATCTGGATGAAGCGGTGCTCACCGCTGTGCGCTACAATGTGCGCTGGGTTGCCCAAACAGGCCGCCCGGTAGATCCTCTTTCACTGGAAACGCTGGAATATCTGGAGAAAGAAGCGGCACAGAGCCGCTTAAAATGAGGTACACACCCATGAGTAACGAAAGACAGCCCCGCAGGCTGAATACCAGCGGCGCACACAGCACCGGTGCTTCCCATTCGGCCCCGGCTTCGTCCGGCCGCAAGATCAGCCGCAGCGGCACTTCGGCAGCCCCTTCGTCTTCGGCACGGCCGGTCCAGCATGCACCGGCCCATGCACATCCGCAAACGGCCCAGCGCCCGGCGGGTTCACGCTCCGGCCAGGCGCGTCCGGCCCAGCAGCGCCCCAGCCAAGGCCGCCCCAGCCAGGGGCAGACCTATCATTCCTCTGCCGCACAGAAAAAGCGCAGAAAGAAAAAGGGCGGCTTCTTAAAGCCGCTGCTGGTCACCCTGCTCAGCATCGTGCTGGTGCTGGCAGTGGGCCTGGGCGCTGCCTACAAATGGGTGGTGCATTCCATCAGCCCGGAAGGCGGCATGCCCTCCATCCCGCAGATCATCAACACCCCTTCGGAATTTGAAGGGGATGTGATGAACATCCTGGTCTGCGGTGTTGACTGGGAGGACGGCCGTCATTACAGCAACGATGCCCAGTCCAACGACGGCATGACCGATATGATCATGTATGTGAGCTTCGATGTGAAAAACCGCAAGATCAGCATGCTGCAGATCCCCCGTGACACCTATCCCGGTGAGGATTACAAGCACGGCAAAACCGGCAAGATCAACGCGGTGGCACTGCGCAATGACGGTATGCCCAGCCTGATGCAGCTCATCAACGAGCAGTACAAGCTGCCGGTGGACCATTATGTTACCATCAATATGCAGAGCCTGAAGGAGATCATCGATCTGTTCGGCGGCATTGAGGTCTATATTCCTCGGGATATCTCCTTCAAGGGAAGCAAGCTGGAACAGGGCTACCGCAACCTGCAGGGTGATGCAGCTGAGTTCTTTGTGCGAAACCGCAACTACGGCCAGGGCGACCTTGCCCGCCTGGAAATGCAGCGGTATTTCTATCAGGGCCTGTTCAAGCGCATCCGCACCGCAACGGTGTGGGATATCGCAAAGCTCACCCCTGTGGCCCTCAAGTATGTGGAAACCAGCATCCCCATCGACGATCTGATCTCGCTGGGCGTCAGCTTCCTGAAGGTGGACAGTGCCGACATCATGATGTGCAAGCTGCCCACATATTCCGCCGCAGGCGGCTACAACGGCCTGTCGGTGCAGGTTTGCGATGTGGCCAAGACCACCGACCTGCTCAACCAGTATTTCCGCACCTACGGCGGCCCGGTGAACGAACTGAATGTTCCCACCCTGCCCGTAGCAGGGGAATCCTCTGACCCCAATGTGCAGTATATGGGTCAGTTGGATACCGAAAGTGAAGGCGCTCAGCCTGCCGAATGATCACCCGAAAGGAGAAACACAATGGAGAGTTTGCAGCTCGCTACCCGGATCGCTCAGATCCTGGACAAAAAGAAAGCCCACAGCCTGAAGGTCCTGAAAGTGGAGGACCTGACCGCGCTGACCGATTATTTTGTCATTGCCACCGGTTCCTCCACCACCCAGGTGCGCAGCCTTGCTGAGGAAGTGGAGTTCCAGATGGAGCAGGAGGGGGTAAAGACCCTGCGCTCCGAGGGCTTTGAATCCAAAAGCTGGGTGCTGCTGGATTACGGCAGCGTGATCGTGCATGTGTTCTACCCCGAGGCCCGGGAATTCTATGACCTGGACCACCTGTGGGCAGACGGCGAGGAAGTGCAGATCGATTTCGAGGATGAGATCTGAGCCGTATCGCTAAAAAATCCGTATCCCATGAGCGGGGCGGCCTTTTGAAAGCCGTCCCGCTTCAAGATAAAATAAAGCCGGAGTTGATAAGTTTTGAGTTACGATTTTAAAGCCATCGAGCACAAATGGCAGAAGATCTGGGACGATGAAAAGACCTTCGCCGCAAAGCTCGACAAGAAAAAGCCCAAGTTCTACGCACTGGTAGAGTTCCCCTATCCCAGCGGACAGGGCCTGCATGTGGGCCATCCCCGCAGCTATACCGCACTGGACATTGTGGCCCGTCAGAAGCGCTTGGCCGGATACAATGTGCTGTATCCCATGGGCTGGGATGCTTTCGGCCTGCCCACCGAGAACTTTGCAATGAAGAACCACATCCATCCGGAAGTGGTCACCAAACAGAACGTGGCCCGTTTCAAGAGCCAGCTCAAGGCCCTGGGCCTTTCCTTTGACTGGGACCGTGAGATCAACACCACCGATCCCGAGTATTACAAGTGGACCCAGTGGATCTTCCAGCAGCTGTACAAAAAGGGCCTCGCCTACAAAAAGGAAATGAGCGTCAACTGGTGTACCGGCTGCAAGGTGGTTCTGGCCAACGAAGAGGTGGTCAACGGCAAGTGCGAGCGCTGCGGCGGCGAAGTGGTCCATAAGGTCAAGAGCCAGTGGATGCTGAAGATCACCGAGTATGCCGACCGCCTGATCGACGATCTGGACGGCCTGGATTTCATTGACCGGGTGATCACCCAGCAGAAGAACTGGATCGGCCGCAGCCACGGTGCCGAGGTCACCTTCAAGGCCACCACCGGCGACGATCTGGTGGTTTACACCACCCGCCCGGACACCCTGTTCGGCGCAACCTACATGGTTGTGAGCCCCGAGCACAAGCTGGTGAACCAGTGGATGGAAGAGGGCAAGCTGCAGAACGTGGATGCCGTGAAGGCTTATCAGCATGAGGCTGCCCGCAAGTCCGACTTTGAGCGCACCGAGATGAACAAGGACAAGACCGGCGTTCGTCTGGAAGGCGTTATGGGTGTGAACCCGGTAAACGGCAAGGAGATCCCCATCTTCATTTCCGATTACGTTCTGGCAAGCTACGGCACCGGCGCCATCATGGCCGTGCCCGCCCACGATACCCGCGACTATGAGTTCGCCAAGGCTTTTGATCTGCCCATCATCGAGGTGGTCGCCGGCGGCGATATCGAAAAGGAAGCCTTCACCGACTGTGCCACCGGCACCATGGTGAACAGCGGCTTCCTCACTGGCATGAGCGTGGAAGAGGCCAAGAAGGCCATCACCGATTGGCTGGAAAAAGAGGGCAAGGGCAAGGCAAAGACCAACTTCAAGCTCCGTGACTGGGTGTTCAGCCGCCAGCGTTACTGGGGCGAGCCCATCCCCATGGTCCACTGCGAGAAGTGCGGCTGGCAGCCCCTGCCCGAAAGCGAACTGCCTCTGCGCCTGCCGGAGATCACCGACTTTGAGCCGGGCCCCGAAGGCGAAAGCCCCCTGGCACGCCACACCGAGTGGGTGAACACCACCTGCCCCTGCTGCGGCGGCCCCGCCAAGCGTGAAACCGACACCATGCCTCAGTGGGCCGGTTCCAGCTGGTATTTCCTGCGTTACATGGATCCCCACTGTGACACCGCCCCTGTAAGCAAAGAAGCCGTGGAGTATTGGGGCCCTGTGGATTGGTACAACGGCGGTATGGAACATACCACCCTGCACCTGCTTTACAGCCGTTTCTGGCACAAGTTCCTCTATGACATCGGCGTGGTTCCCACCAAGGAGCCTTACGCAAAGCGCACCAGCCACGGCATGATCCTGGGCGAGAACGGCGAAAAGATGTCCAAGAGCCGCGGCAACGTCATCAATCCCGATGATGTGGTGGCCGAGTACGGCGCCGACACCCTGCGCCTGTATGAAATGTTCATCGGCGACTTTGAAAAGGCCGCACCCTGGTCCACCAAGTCCATCAAGGGCTCCAAGCGCTTTTTGGACCGTGTGTGGGCACTGGGCGATATGATCGTGGAGGGCGAGAGCTACCGCAAGGAGCTGGAGTCCACCATGCACCGCACCATTAAAAAGGTGGGTGAGGACATCGGCCAGCTCAAGCACAACACGGCCATCGCTGCCATGATGAGCCTGGTGAACGAGTTCTATGCAGCCGGCGGCGTTACCCGCGATGAGTTTGCCACCCTGCTGGTGCTGCTGAACCCCTTCGCCCCGCACATCACCGAAGAGCTGTGGCAGCAGGCCGGCTTTGAGGGCCAGATCGCCCACACCCAGTGGCCTTCCTACGATGAAGCCAAGTGTGTGGAGAGCACCGTGGAGTATCTGGTGCAGGTTCTGGGCAAACCCAAGGCCCGCATCCAGCTGCCTGCAGATGTGAGCAAGGAAGCCGCACTGGAAGCCGCAAAGGCCGAGCCCACTGTGGCCCAGGCCATTGCCGGCAAGACCCTGGTGAAGGAGATCTTCGTGCCCAAGAAGCTCATCAACCTGGTTGTGAAGCCCTAAGGGAAAAATCTGTGTGAAAAAAATTTCGGAATGGCAGTTTTTAGTTGACAGCGGCTCTGAAAACTAGTATAATAAGATACGCTGGATACTTTGTTTTGAGTATCACGCAATACTCCTGCCTCAAGGCCCAAGGGAGGGAAAAAAATGTCTGAAGTACGCGTAAAAGACGGTGAGTCGCTGGAAAGCGCTCTGCGCCGTTTCAAGCGCTCCACCGCTCGCAGCGGTGTGTTGGCGGAAGTGCGCAAGCGTGAGGCTTACGAGAAGCCCTCTGTGCGCCGCAAAAAGAAGTCCGAAGCTGCCCGCAAGCGCAAGTTTAAGTAAGCTTGCTGTCTGGGCCGTGTAAAAGGCTGAAAAAGCGTGTCAACGCCTGGGCGGGTCCAGTTTTCTGGCCCCGCCTCTTTTTTGTGTTAAGAAACCGATCTTTGATCAAACGGAAAGGAATGAACTGCCCTATGCTGCTCACCCCCGAATATCTCTTTCGCGATGTGACCGCCATTGCCCCCGATTTTTTGCTCAGCAAAGGCGTGCGGGCGCTGGTGCTGGATGTGGACAACACCCTTACGGCACATGGCAGCCAAAAGCTTGCGCCGGAGGTGGCCGCCTGGCTGGAAACCATGAAAAAAGCCGGCATCCAGCTGATGATCGCCTCCAACAATACCCGCAAACGGGTCGAGCCCTTTGCCGCCCGGATCGGTCTTGATTTTGTTTCCATGAGCTGTAAGCCCTTCACCTTCGGCCTTTCCCGCGCGCGGCGCAAATTCGGCGTTCGGCGGGACCAGATGGCCATTGTGGGCGATCAGCTGTTCACCGACCGGCTGGCCGGTTCCATTTTCGGCATCACCGCCTTTGTGGTGGAGCCCTGCGGCAAAGAGCTGAACTGGGGCGTGAAATTCAAGCGGATCTTGGAGAAGCCCTTCATGGACCGTTACTATAAGCGGGGAGGAAAGCTGCTGTGAGCATTCGTTTTGGCCCTGCCGGCACCGGTGACAGTTTCAAACAGATGGGCTTCAAAACCAGCCTGGATGCGCCCCGCTGGGCGGCAGGCATGGGGCTGGATGCCTTTGAATACCAGTGCGGCCGGGGCGTTCGCCTCAAGGAAGAAACCGCCCGGGCCATTGCCCATGAAGCCCAGCGGCTGGGGGTGCTTTTCAGCGTTCACGCCCCTTATTACATTTCCATGAGCAGCCTGGAAGAGGAAAAGCGCCTGGGCAGCATCGGCTATGCTTTGCAGTCAGCCGCTGCGGTGCGGGCACTGGGCGGCAGCCGGGTGATCTTTCATTCCGGCAGCTGCGGCAAGCAGAGCCGGGAGGCTGCGCTGGAAAAGGCGCTGGATACCATGGAAAAAATGCGGAAGACCCTGGACGAAGCCGGCTATGAGGACATTCTGCTCTGCCCCGAAACCATGGGCAAGGTGGGCCAGCTCGGCACCCTTGACGAGGTTTTGGCCCTGTGTCAGGTGGATAAACGTATTACACCCTGTATAGATTTTGGCCATTTAAACGCACGGGACCAGGGTTCCATCCGAAATAAGGCGGATTATGCCGCCATTTTGGACAGAATGGAAGAAAGCCTCGCAGATGAGCGGGCCAAAAACTTCCATGTGCATTTCAGCCGCATCGAGTATACGGCCGGGGGAGAGAAGCGCCATTTGACCTTTGCCGACCGGGAGTTCGGCCCCGAGCCCGAGCCGCTGATGGAGCTTTTGAAGGAGCGGGCGCTTTCGCCGGTCATCATCTGCGAATCGGCCGGCACCCAGGCCGAGGATGCAGCCACCATGCGGGCGTATTACCAAAGCTTTGAAAAACAGGGCTGAAAATGCCAGAAAACCGCCCGGTTTTAAGCCTTTTTATTGGAAAGGCCTTGAAAAACAGCGGTATCTAGGGTAAAATAAGTAAAAGAGCTATCAAGGAAAATTTCTTTGAATCAATAACAACGAGATGGAGGATCATCAATGATTTCTGCAGGCGATTTCCGCAACGGCGTTACTTTTGAGGAAGACGGCAAGGTGCTTCAGGTCGTGGAGTTCCAGCACGTTAAGCCCGGTAAGGGCGCTGCTTTCGTCCGGACCAAAACCAAGAACGTGATCACCGGTGCTGTCACCGAGACCAGCTATAACCCCAGCGCAAAGTTCCCCACCGCTTACATCGAGCGGCGCGAGATGCAGTACAGCTATGCTGACGGCGACCTGTACTACTTCATGGACAACGAGACCTTCGAGATGATTCCCATCAACGAGAGCGAGCTGGGCGATTCCTTCAAGTTCGTCAAAGAGAACGAGAACGTTAAGGTGCTGAGCTACAAGGGCAACATCTTCGGCATCGAGTGCCCCAACTTTGTGGTTCTGGAAGTCACTCACACCGAGCCCGGCATCAAGGGCAACACCGCTACCAACACCCTGAAGCCCGCTACTCTGGAAACCGGCGCTGAGATCCGTGTTCCCCTGTTCATCGACGAGGGCGACAAGATCCGCATCGATACCCGCACCGGCGAGTATATGGAGCGCGTTAAAGAGTAATCTTTCTACCCAAGGTGTAAAAGCCGGGGCGGCGGAATGCCTGCCGCCCCGTTTTTGATTCTAATTTTTACGGAGAACAGGATTATGGAACTGACCAAAAAAGCTGCTTACCTGAAGGGCCTGATGGATGGCCTGAAGATCAACGATTCCACCGACGAAGGCCGTGTGCTGCTGGCCATGCAGGATCTGCTGAACGACATCTGCGATGCTGTGAGCGAGCTGGATGACGACCTGGACGTTGTGTATGACGATCTGGACCAGATCTACGATGAGCTGGATGCCATCGACGAAGACATGGACGATCTGGAAGAGGTCGTTTTTGATGACGAGGATGATGACCTCGACGAGGAAGACGACGAGGATGACACCCGCTATGAGCTGACCTGCCCCAACTGCGGCGCAGTCACCGTTGTGGATGAGGACACCCTGGTGAGCGAGCAGATCTGCTGCGGCAACTGCGGCGCTGAGTTCGAGATCGAGTTTGAAGAGTGCGGCTGCGAAGAGTGCGCTGCACAGGACGAGACCGAAGAATAAGCACTGCCATTTCAAAAGCTTTTCAGCGGCCCATGCCAACTTGGCGTGGGCCGCTTTTTCAGGCAAAAAGCCTTGAAAAAACGTTGGCTGTGGGGTAAAATAAAGGCAGGATGAGAGAAGCTCTCTGCCGTGCCTTAAGGCATGAAAGGGGGCGTGCCCATCTCCAACGTGTCAGAGCGGCGGCGTATCTTTGCCGCTCCGCTTTTGGTTTTAAGATCCCTTTTAAGGAGGTTATGATCATGGAACTGAATAAAAAAGCTGCTTATCTGAAAGGCCTGATGGATGGCCTGAAAATCGATGACTCCACCGACGAGGGCCGGGTGCTGCTGGCCATGCGGGATCTGCTGGGTGATATCTGCGATGCCGTCAACGAGCTGGATGATGACCTGGACGTTGTGTATGACGATCTGGATCAGATCTATGACGAGCTGGATGCCATTGATGAGGATATGGATGATTTGGAAGACGTTGTTTTCGATGTAGACGATGAGGACGACGATGAGGATGACGATGAGGACGACGATGAAGAGGACGAGGAAGATGCCCGCTATGAGCTGACCTGCCCCAACTGCGGCGCAGTCACCGTTGTGGACGAGGACACTCTGGTAAACGAGCAGATCAGCTGCGCAAACTGCGGTGCTGAATTTGAGATCGAGTTTGAAGAGTGCGGCGGAGAAGAAAACGCCGAAGAGGAGCCTGAAGAATAAGGCTCCGGCCCATTGTGTTCGGCAGCCTGTGCCAATGGCACAGGCTGCTTTTTTCAATATCGAAAGGAGTCTGCATGCATCTGCTACTGCTTGCAGCCCGGGTGGGGCTGCTGTTTTTATCGCTGCTGGGGCTTTGCGTCTGGCTGAACCGCCGGTTTCGCATCGAAGCAGCTCAAACACCGCTTGCTGCGGCCTGCGGCATCGGAATGGTGCTGTACTTTGCATCGCTTTTGAACATTCTGGCACCCGCACAGCTGGTTCTGTTTTTGGCTGGGCCGGTGCTGGGGGGGCTGGCGATGAGAAAAGAGGGGGCAAAGGCCGCACTTCGTCCTTTTTGGACCGCTGGGATTCTCCTGTTCGGCGCAGCTGCCCTGTGGCTGCTGTTTCTGGAACGGGGGCGGCTCATTGAAAGCCATGACGCACTGGCCCACTGGGCCATCATGGCAAAAAGCATCCTCACCAACGGCCAGCTGCCCAATACGGCAAACCTGGCAGTGGAGTATGTGGATTATCCCCCGGCAACCGCACTGTGGATCACCTTCGTGTGCAAGGTGATCGGTTTTTCAGATGGCAGCATGGTTTTTGCCCAGGGGCTTTTGAGCCTTGCATCGGTGCTGGCGCTGGCCCCTTTGTGCCGGGGCAAATGGTACGGCGGCATTTTGGCTGCGAGCTTCGGCCTGTATGTGTTCGGCACCTCCATCGGCATTCGGGATCTGCGGGTGGATGGCCTTTTGACTCTTTTGTGCGTGGGTGCAGCCGCCATTGTGCTGGCCCATCGAAAGCGGCCGGTGCTGGCTTTTGGGGCAGCGCTGCCGGTGCTCTGTTTTTTGGCCATTACCAAAAACAGCGGACTGTTCTTTGTGCTGACCGGGGCGCTGGTGCTGTTTGCGGTAAAGGCACCCATGCTGGAACGGCTTCGGTATGCGGCGGCGGCAGCGGGCATCCCGGCCCTGTGCTGGTGGCTGTGGGGCCGCCATGTGCGGCTGGTTTACCCAAATGGCATGGCATCCAAGCACGCAGTCTCCGCCGAGGCTTATGAAAGCCGCCTGGCAGGCAAAACCCAGGAGGAGCTGGATGCGTTCCAGGAGCTCTTCTTCCACCACTATCTGGAGCTGGACCGCATCCGAATTTGGAGCTACTGGCTGATTGTGGCCTTGTTTTTGCTGGTGTGCCTGTGGCTTTGGCGTGCCGGCGGGCTTGGCGGCAGGGCGGCTCTGGGCTGGGCTGGCGGCGCACTGGCGCTCACGGCAGGCTATATCGGCGCTTTGTGGGGCACCTATGTGTTCTCCATGCCTACCCCGGAAATGCTGGTGCTTGCAAGCATCGACCGGTATTCCCAGAGCTTTTTTGACCTTGTTTTGGGCGGCGCGGTTTTGCTGATTTTGACCTTTGGACCGCAGGCAAAAGAGAGCACAAAGGCGGTGATCTGCACCCTGCTGGCGGCAGTTCAGCTGGCAGCAGTGGGTGTGCTGGGAGATTGGAGCTTTGCTTACGGCAGGGCTTCGGTGTGGGCACAGGATGCGCGCCAGCAGCTCTGGCTGGAGCAGAAGGCCCTCTATCCCATTCAGGATGGTGCCCGGTATCTTGTGTACACCAACGGCTCGCCCATGGATGGCTGGTCGGATCGGTTTGTGGGCCGCTATGCCCTCAATACCGATGTGCTGGATTTCTGGCAGTATCGGGATGAGGCACCGGATCTGGATATTCTTTGCAACGATTACGATTATGTATTGTTCTTTGCGCATGATGCGTACAGCCGAAAGCTTTTGGAAGAGTGGCAGTTCGACCCCGAAACCCCCTATATGGAAACCAAGCTTTTCTCGGCACGTCAGGACGAATTTGTGCAGCAGGGCATTCCGCTGCCGGAAAGCGCCCGAACCCGCAGCGAATGAGCAAAATGAAAACCGCCGGACACAGGTTTGTGTCCGGCGGTTTTTTTAGTTCTTTTTGGCTGCGGCTTCCTGCAAAGCACGCTCCAGCCACATGGTGCCGATTTCCAGCGCGGTGTACAGCCCGGTTTTGCTGGACTGCTTTTCCACACGCTCCGGAAGGGCCTTGGTGGCATCGGTGCTCATAAGCATTACATGAAGTTTGTCGGCAACTTCGTTGCCCTGTTCGTCCTTGCGGGTGGTCAGGACCTGCATGAAGATCACATAGGGATCTGACAGGCTGCCATAATATATTTCGTTGCCGCAGCGAACCAGTGGTTTGCCCTTGTAAGTGAGCTTCGGGGTATATGCCATAATCGTAAACCCTCCAATCTTATAATACCGTATCTTATTATAGCACAAAATGAAGGGATTTACAAATGTGAGAAGGGGAGAAAGTTCAATCATCCTGGCTTTTTCGCTCGATTTTTTCCTCGTTCAGGGCCACTTTTTGGGTAACAATTTTAAGTTTGGAATCAAGCTGGCTGATGCGCAGGGTCATAAAGAACTGCTTGATGATGAGAAGAAAGATGATGGAAAGATAAACCACATTGATGGGCGCCTGCAGACCCAGTGCCTTTGCCGCAAGGGATGCCAGCTGGGGGAAAATGCTCAGCACCAGCAGAAAACCGGAAAACAGGAACCAGAAGATGGAATCCTCGATCTGGATCTTGGAATGGCGGATGCGCCTTATCATGAACAGAACGGTCAGAAGGCTGCCCAGAATCAGCATCAGCCGAAAGGCAAGGGAGTAATTGGCCATATTACAAACTCCTTTCCAAATAGGGGGTCTGGGTGTCCCGTTTGCGGAACCACTGGATGAACAGGATGGAAAGCCCCATTTTGATCATATATTCCACCGAACGGGCAAAGTTCAGATAGCTGGAGCCGGACATCCGTTCGCCCATTTCCACCTGAAGCTCTTTGACCACAGCACCGTTTTTGATCAGATAGCTGATGGTGTCCGGTTCCGGGCCGTAGTTCAGATTGGTGGAGAATTCCTCCAGCATACGGCGGTTGAACATCCGCATACCGCTGGTGGGGTCGCAGATGGCCTTGCCGGTGGTCAGCCGGATGGCCCAGCTGATCAGGTAGCTGCCCACCATGCGCAGGGTCCGGGGCTTTTTTACGTTGACGAACCGGCTGCCGATCACGATATCGGCGCCTTCCTCGATCTCGTCCAGCATGGGCTGGATGAACTGGGGCAGGTGCTGGCCGTCCGCATCAAACTGCAAAGCGCAGTCGTAGCCGTTTTCGGCGGCGTAGCGAAGGCCGGTTTGAAAAGCACCGGCAAGCCCCAGATTGATGGGCAGATCAATGAGCCGGTAGCCATGCTCCCGGCAGATGGCGGCGGTGTGGTCCCGGCTGCCATCATTGACCACCACATAATCAAACTGGGGATAGTTTTCAATGAGGTTTTCCACAACGGGAACAATGTTGGTTTCCTCATTGAAAGCGGGAATAACAACAAGAAGTTTCGGCATTTGCGAGTGTCTCCTTTGGAATCAATGGTGCTGAGCGATCTCAAGCAGCCGGCGGGATACCGCGGCCCAGGTGAAGTTTTCTTCCAGGCGCTGGGCCGTTTTTTTTGCGGCCGATGTGCGCCAGGCCTCATTTTCAAGCACGGCCGAGAGAGCGTTTGCCAGCCGTGCCGGGTCCGGGCCTTCCAGCTGGATGCCGTAGCTCACATCGGGCAGAAGCTCTTCGCTGCCGCCGGTGCGGGTGGTCAAAATGGGGCAGCCGCAGGCGGCCGCTTCCAGGAAGGTGGTGGGGAAGCCCTCGGCATAATAGGTGGGCAGGCAGTAAAGCTGGGCCTGCCGCAAAAGCTGCATAGCCTGGCTGTAAGGGGTGGAGCCCAGCAGGTACACCCCCTCGGGGCAGTTTTGGGAAAGTTCTGCAAACAAAGGGCCATCGCCCGCCACCAGCAGGGCCGCCTTTTCGGGTTTTGCCCGGCCAAAGGCTTCGA
The DNA here is from genome assembly GCA_020025635.1 of Allofournierella sp. Taxonomy (GTDB): domain Bacteria; phylum Bacillota; class Clostridia; order Oscillospirales; family Ruminococcaceae; genus JAHHRU01. Next base: position 134,983 of record JAHHRU010000001.1, on the reverse strand, counting down.
TCAGCTGGGGCACGCCCTTTTCCGGGATCAGCCGGCCCAGCGATACGATCAGCCGGGTGTCGGCAGAAAGGCCCAGCTTTTCCCGCCAGTTTACCCCATCGGGCGCATCGGCCAGAAGGCGCACGTCCTCCGGCTCTACCGCATTGTAAAGCGTGCCGCTTGCCTGGATGCCAAAATGGGAAAGCCACTGGCACACCGCTTTGCTCACCCCGTAAAACTGCACCGGGCAGCGGCGCAGATAATCGGCCGCCAGATGCTCATAAAAGGCCCCGGCCGCATTCAGGATGGGGTTTCCCATGGGCAGGTGGCCGGTGGAATGGTCCACCACAATGGCCGGGATGCCGCGCTTTTTGCATTCCCGGGCAGCGTACAGGCTGCTCACATAAAAACGGGTGTTGATGAGGCAGAGGTCGATCCCTGCATCCCAAACAGAGGCAAGCGCCTTTTTGAGGGCCGCACCGGGCTTTGGAACCGGGAACCGGCCCTTCATGAACAGCCATGCAGGAAAACGGAATACCTCGATGCCCTCCGGGCTGGTTTCGGCGGCGGGCAGCCCCGGCAGCGCACTGGTAACCACCAGCGCCCGATGGCCGGCCTCGACCACCTTTTTTGCCAGATTGTAGGTGTAGCGCTCCACACCGCCCACAGTGGGCAGATACTGAGCGGAAATAAAGCAGATCGTCACAGCAGTTCCCTCACATCAATCCGGCTTTGTCTGCCGGTTTTTGTAAACAAATTCACGCTGGATCTGGAAGCTGATAAAGAACAGCCCGATATCCACAAAAATTTTGATGACCACCTCGGCCTGGTGGAACATCCCGTAGAACAGGTTCACCAAAAGGGCAGAGCAGACCATCTGGACCACAGCAAGGCCGAAATAACGGGCGGCGGCCATGCCGTGCCCCTCCCGGCTTTTGAAAACGATCCGGTAGTTCAAAAGATAATTGTAAACGGCCGAGATGATGCGGGCCAGGACCGTTGGCACAACGATATAAAGAGAAGAAGGCAAAAACCTGCCCAGCACCGTGCAGAAAAGGGAAAACAGCAAAATATCCACACCGCTGGAGGAAAGTGAGGAAAACAGAAACTTGGAAAACACCGCATAAATGCGCATGGAATCCCGCAGGGGATTGAAATGGCTGGTTTTGTTTTCCTCAATGTAAACCGTTTCGATGGGAATCTCCAAAATGGGGATCTGCCGCTCCTTTGTGTCAATGAGCATATTGGTTTCAAACTCAAAACGCTCGCCCTTGGTGGAAAGGAGCGTTTTCATAAAGCCGGCAGGAATGGCGCGAAGGCCGGTCTGGGTATCCGAAATGGCAAGCCCCACCAGAAAGCGGAACACATGGCTGGTGAGCCGGTTCCCAAAGCTGGAACGCAAAGGCACATCCTGCTTGCTGAAGTTGCGCACACCCAAAACAAGGCTGTCGGGATGTGTGCACAGCGCTTCCATCAGCTTTTGGATGCAGGCCGGCGTATGCTGACCGTCGGAATCGGCGGTGACACAGCCGGGGGCGTCGGGCCAGCGCAGCAGGCAGAAGTTGAAGGCATCCTTCAGAGCCCGCCCTTTGCCCAGGTTCACGGCATGGCGCAGCACCGTGCAGCCAAGCTCGGTTTCGGCCTGGTCGAACAGGGGGCGGTAGGCCGGGCCGCTGCCGTCATCCACCAAAACAATGTTCTGTACATCCGCTTGACGCAGCTCCCGGATGAGCCGGATGAGCTTTTCATCCGGTTCAAGGCTTGGGATGATGAGGGGGATGTTTTTGAAGTTGTACATACATGAAAACCTCTTGGTCATTACCGTGCCACCACGCCCAGGAAGGCGTTCAGCAGCACACACAGATCCACAAGGCCCATGGTCCAAACAAGACCACGGCTGCAGTCGGTGTGAAGGGTGAGGGCTTTGGGCCGGGCCAGCAGCAAAAGCGGAAGCACCGGCAGGAAATAGCGGCCCTGCAGGCCGTAAATGGTGGTGTAATAGGTGGGGGTCCATACCACATTGCCCACCACTGCAAGCCCGCAGCAGGCAAGCCCGGCCAAAAGGCAGATGGCCGAGGCCTTAGCCGAAAGGGGCCTGCCATTGGGGCAGAGCCAGGCAAGGGCCATGAGCAGATACACAAGAATCACCCAGGTGGTGGAAATGACCAGGTCTTTTTTCAGGTTGAAATAGCCCAGTGTGCCGCCCACAAGGGTGCGCACATAGTGCTCGCCGTTTTCCACCACCGTGCGCACACACAGTTCAAAAGTCTGCACCGGGTGGCTCAGGATATAGGAGGGAGTAAAGCAGACCATGTCCGCATAAAGTTGTTCCAGCTCCTCTTCGTCCAGCTCATCCTCCTCCTCGCCGTCCAGAATGGAGGCAGGCGGGCGGATCTCATCGTTTGCAATGGAGGAAATGGTGGTGGTAGCAGTGGAATTCATCAGAAAAACGCCAATGCAGATCGACAAAATGCCGGCCCGGATCATGTGGGGATGCTCCCCCAGGCGGCTGCGGGGAATGAGATAGATGAGGGCCAGGATGGGCAGGTAAACCAGCTTTTCAGGCGGAATGACCATGCCCAGCAGGGTGATGGGAACAAGCTGGCGAAGGGTCAGCTTTTCGCGGGGGCCGAAGGCTGCATCCAGCACAAGGGCCGCAAACAAAAAGCTGCAGGCCAGAAGGTTTGAATCCCGGCTGAAGGAAACCGCCAGATGCAGTGTCATGGGAAGCAGCGAAACGATGGCGAACACCGGCTTTGCCACCGGCGTTTTCTTAACGGCAAACGCAGTGAAGAAGGCGAAAACCAGCAGGTTTGCAAACCGGCCCAGATACAAAAGCTGCACAAACCCCAGCCGCAGCAGATAGCCCAGATACACCACAAAGCCGCTCACTGCGTACATGGTGTAGGTGGAAGAAACCTGCGGCTCATCAAAGGGAAGGGTCTTGCCCCATTCATCGTGGTTGCCTTCCGGCAGCCAGCGGGCAAGGGACTTCCAGGTGAAAACGGTGGTTTCGTCCACCTGAATGAGTGCGTTGTGGTCCGAAGGGCGCAGCAGGCTTTCGTGCATATTGGTGTGGGCAAAGGGCAGGTGATCGTCATAAATGGTGCTGGCAAAGGAAAGACTCTGGTTGATGTGGAACCGTTCGTCCGGTGCGGCATAAGGGGGCAGGACCAGCCCGTAGAGAATGCCCAGCACCAGGACAAGGCAGAAAACCAGATGATGCAGCTGGGCCTTTTTGCTGGTGAACAGCCAGAAGGAGCCGCCCGCAAGGGCAATGGCCCCCAAAGCGATCACCCAGTAAAAGCGGGTGAGGAAACCGCCCACCCGGTCCTGTACGCCCACAAGGGCCAGCATGCCGGTGATCGGCTCACCATCCACCGAAAGGCCGATGCCCTGGGGAAGGTCCCCCGGCTCATAGCCGATGGCAAACCGGCCTTCGTCCTCATAATGAGGGATGAGGGTGAGAGCATAACGGGCTTCGTCGGTGCTGTATGCCATCTCCACCATCCGGTCCAGGCCCAGGGTGGTGTAATAGCCGTCTTTGCCGTTCAGGATATAGCGCATTTCGCCGGTGGAGCGGGCAAGCTCTTCGCCGGTGTCTGCATTCGAAAGCACCAGCTCCAGCTCGCCTTTGGGCGGGTGTTCCGGGTCCACCGGGGCCACCACCACCGAAAGGGCCAGAAGATCCCGCCCGCAGAAAAATTCCTGGCGGACATTATCTTCCACCGGGACAAATTCATGGAACTGGTCGTTGATGGCCCAGCTCAGGCTCTTGTCTCCCTGGCCGCGGATATGGGTGAACCAGACAGCCGCAAAAACGCAAAAAGCCAGTGCGCATACAAAAGCACACTGGAATCCCCGTTTGTGTTCTTTAAAAAAACGTGCAATTTTTTCCATTTTGACAATCCTTTGCGCAGCGGAACAGAAAACCCGGCTGGGTGCTGCCAGGCCCGAAAATCGGTTCCTGGCAGCAAAAACCACTGCTTTTTGTGATACATGGTGTCGAAAATATAAAGAATTATACCAAAAGTTTACTTCTGGCCGTAGTAAGCACCGGGTCCGTGCTTGCGGAAATAGTGCTTGTCCAGCAGAAAATCATCCACCGGCACAGCGCCCAGCTGGATGCTGTGCCAGGCCATCATGGCAACCTCTTCCAGGATGATGGCGTTTTCCAAAGCCTTGTCGGCACTGGCTCCCCAGGTAAAGGGGCCGTGGCATTTCACAAGGCCGGCGGGAATGCTTTCGTAATGTTCTTTGCAGCAGGCGGCCAGCACAAGGCCGGTGTTGGTTTCATAGGCAGAGTTTATCTGCTCTTCGGTGAGCGCCGGGGCACAGGGCACCGGGCCATAGAAGGTATCGGCGTGGGTGGTGCCCAGGGCGGGGATATCCCGGCCGGCCTGGGCAAAAATGGTGGCCCATCGGCTGTGGGTGTGCACCACACCGCCGATGTTGGGAAACGCGCGGTAAAGCTCAAGATGGGTGTCGGTGTCGGAAGAAGGGCGCAGCCCGCCCTCCAGCACCTCACCGGTGGAAAGGCTCACGATCACCATATCCTCCGGCTTCATGGCGGCATAATCCACCCCGGAGGGCTTGATGGCCATCACACCGGCCTGCCGGTCTGCCTGGCTGGCGTTGCCCCAGGTTGCAAGGCAGAGCTTTGCGGCGGGCAGTTTCAGGTTGGCTTCATAGGCGGCCTGTTTCAAAGCTTCGTACATTTTTATACCTCCGCAGGATATACCCGGGAAAGGACCTCGTCAAACACCCCGGCCGCCTGCAGGATGCGCTCCACCGCACCCCGAACAGCGCCCTCGCCGCCCTTTTGGGGGCAGACATAATCGGCCCGGGCGATCACTTCCTTTGCCGAATTGGCCGGGCAGGCCACAAAGCCGCAAAGGCTCATGGCAGCCAGGTCGTTCCAGTCATCGCCCACATAGGCCACCTGCTGGCGGGTAAAGCCTTTTTCGGCCATAAAGTCCCGCAGACGGGTTCCTTTGTCGGCGCAGCCCTGGATCACATAGTCCAGATGCAGTTCGGCAGCCCGGCGGCGTACCGGCTCGCTTTCACGGCCGGTGAGGATCATCACCTGAATGCCGGCAGCCCGGGCCAGGGTGAGGGCGGCACCGTCCTTGACGGTGAATTTCTTGGTTTCGTTCCCGGTGGAATCCAGATACAGCCCCCCGTCGGTAAGGGTACCGTCCACATCCAGTACTAAAAGTTTGATATCCATGAGCGCTCCTTATTCATAGTGGCTGGGGGTGAGGAAGCAGACTTCCAGCCCCTGAGAAGCAATGGCCCGTGCCATTGCTGCGTTGTAATCGCTGCCCCGGGGGGTGTGGTTCTTCATGCGGGGGTCGCAGTAGTTGCTTTGGCCGGGCTCATAGCCGTCGGCACCGGCAAGGGCAACCGGGCCGGCTCCCAGCTGAGAAAGCAGGCGCAGCAGCAAAATCAGGCTGTTGGAGCCCATGTCAAAGGCCCCGGCCAGGCTGTTGTAGTCCAGATGATAATGGGCATCGCCCTCCAGGTTGGAGGTGGCGATCACCCTGCCGGCAGCGAGGCTGTCCTCATGCAGCTTTTCAAAGCGCTTGCCGCTGGAAAAGAAATAGAAATCCGGTGCAAAACCGGCGGGCACAAAGTTTGCCGAAAAGACCACCGGCTTGTTTTCTTGGATGAAGGCCGCGATCTCATCCCGGTGGCTGTCCAGATTGGGGCCGGGGGCAAGGCAGAGCACCGGGCGGCCGGCAACGGCCTTTTTCAATTCGGCCCGGGCGGCGGAATCATCGATGCGGTGATCCTTGTATGCGGCGTAAAGCTCATCGGCATAGGCCGGGTCAAAGGCGGTCTTTTTCTCGGGCACAATGCGGCTGAGAAGGTGGTTGATGTCCCGGTTGGAAAGGTCGCCCTTGTCCAGATAATGCTCGGCATAGTTCCGGTGCAGGTTGTACCGGGCCGACAGGAAGTAGGGCGGAGAATAGCCCCAGGGCTCCTTTTCACGGATGGGCTGGATGTGATCCTGAATGGCATCCAGCATCCGGTCGATGTCATAGTGCTTGTCAAAGAAAAGGTTCAGGTGGTCGGCGATCAGCTCGATGCACAGGTTTCCGGGGGTGCGGCCCATGCCCTGAAGGCTGGCATCCACGATCACATCACGGCCGACCAGGTGCCGGTCCAGAAAGCGCTGGGCAAGGCTGAAGGAAAGGGCCATGTTCTCGTGCAGGTGCAGGCCCAGCACGATATCCTTGGCCAGGTTGTTGTCCACCAGGCTCACGATGCGGTCCAGATCCGGCCCGCGCATGCTGCCGAAGGTGTCCACAATGGAAAAGGCATAAGGGTGCAGCTTGTTCACCTGCTCCACCAGCCAGAGCACGCCCTGGTCGGAATAGCCCATGATGTTGATGGGGTTGCAGCTGATCTTGTAGCCCTTTTCCTGGGCCTTGCGGCAGAATTCCAGGCCTTCCTCGATGTCATAATCGTGGAAGGTCACCCGGATCAGGTCCACGCCGGTGCCGTCCCAGGGCTCCAGCTTGTCAATGTCGTAAAAGTTGTGCAGGGCCATGGCAGAGATCATGGTATTGCCCCGGTCAGCGGGGAGCACCGATTTCAGCTCTTTGATGGTGTTCCAGCGCGTGCGGTCGGGGTCGTAGTCCACATTGCGCAGAAAACCGACCTCAACGATCTCCACATTGGCACGCACCAGACTGTCCACAATGTCACGGACCGGCTCAAAGCCGAAGTCCCAGTCGTTGATGTAACCGCCATCTCGAAGAGTGCAGTCCAAAAGACGGATGTTTGGCATAGAATGCCTCCTTTCTGCCTGTCAGCAGGGGCAGAGCGCCCATAAATTTACAGGTTTCTAAAGCGGGAAAGCTCAGTTTTCACCCCGTGCAGTGAGGATCTCGGTAACAATGCCGATGTCCTTGGGGGTGTCCACCGATACGGTTTTGTAGGGGGAGACCACGGCGTGCACCGTGTGCCCGTTTTCAATAAAGCGCATCAGGTCGTTTTCTTCGGCCACTTCCAGTGCGCTCTTGGGGGTTTCGGCGTAAAAATCCAGCGCCTTTTTGGAGAACAGCTGGATGCCGGTGATCTTTTCATAATCGAAATCAGCCGTTCCTCTGGGATAGGGGATGGGGCTGCGGGAGATCATCAGGATATCCCGGTTTTTGTTGCAGACCACCTTCTGGTTGGAAAAATCCACCACGTCGGAGGGGCGCTCCATAATATTGGTAACGCCGGCCACATAGTAAGGGTCCTGCGGCAGCTCTTTGGGCAGGATCAGCTCAAAGGCCCGGGGGTCGATGAGGGGCTCGTCGCCCATGATCTGCAAATAGAGGTCCGCCTCCAGAAGGCAGCTCACCTCATGGATGCGGGCGGTGGGGGTGTCGTGATCCCGGCTGGTCATAACGGCCTTCATGCCGTAATCCTCGCACACCTTCAGGATGCGCTCATCATCGGTTGCAATGACCAGATCATCCAGCAGCGGGCATTTTTTGGCGGCCCGGTAGACCCACCAGATCATGGGCTTGCCCAAAATGTCGGCCAGGGGCTTGCCCGGCAGCCGGCTGGACTGGTAGCGGGCGGGAATGACACCTAAGATCTTCATGCTGAAATACCTCCTGTAAAAGAAGCGCCGGCGGCACGGTTTTACCGGCCGCCCGGTTCGATCAGGGCCCGGGCCTGAGCCAGGGTCAGGGTGATTTTTTCATCTGCCACCTGAAAGCTGCCCAGCACGGTGGACTCGATGGTCACGGCGCGGGCAAAGCGGAAGGGAAGGCAGAAATTGAGCACCTCGCTGGGCATGGTGCGCTGCAAGATGACCGCACCGGGGAAAAGCCGGGAATAATCGGTTTCGTCCCGGGGGTGTGCCTTGATGAAAAGCGGCCCGCCGGTGCAAAAGCGCCGGGCGGCGGCTTGGTAAAGGGCAGCCTGCTCGGCCTGGGTGCAAAGGTTTTCGGATACAAAATCCCGGGGCATAAAGATCACAGCCCCGTCTGCCTTCTGGGGCAGAGGGTCGGTGAGAAAGACACGCAGGACGGTTTCCTTCTGGCCGGGCGTGAGAGTGGCAAACAGGGCAGCCTTGGAATGCTCGGCAATGGGCATCCGGGTAAGGCCGCAGCGGGCACGGTCCTCGGTTTCCACGGCGCAAACGCCCTTCCAGTCGCCCCAGTAAAGGTAGCCTTTGCCCAGCTTTTGCAGCAGCCGGAAATGGGGCTGTGCCCGCTGGCGGTCGATCAGGGGATGATCCGGGTGGCAGGTGCTGGCAAAGGTATCCTCGCACAGGATGTAGGGGATGTTTTTGTCCTGCAGATACCGGCCCAGAACGCTCCAGTCGTTGTGGATGTATACCCGGCTGTACCGGTTTTTGCAAAGGGTGAAGCCGTAATATTTTTCCACATTGCGCCGGCCCAAAAGCTTTTGAAAAAGCAGGGTGCGCACAAGCCCCGGCTGGATGGCATTGCCGCAGGCATCCTCATCGAATACCTGTGCCGAAAAACCGGCTGCGGCAAGGCGCCTGCTCAAAGAAACAGCATCCGGCACGACGGCGCTGAGCAGAAAATCCGTGGGTGCATTTTCCCTGAGGGCCCGCACCAGCTCCACCAGAACCTGATAGGGAGTGTGGCAGATGGCAAGGGCACGCTGTTTTGCACCGCTCATTCGGCAGAGCCTTCGCTGGAAAGCAGCTTCACCGGCGGGAAGTGGATGCGGCCCCAGCCGCTGGACCATTCGGGGAAGGCACGGTCCACATTGGTGATCTCAAAGGCGAATTCCTTGGCGGGCTTGTCCAGGCACACGGCGCTGGCAAGCTCACGCTCGAACACGTCCAGATAGAAGAAGTACTGACCCTCGGCCAGAATGGAGGAATCAAACTCGAATTCGGTGGTGTAAAGCTTGCCCGGGTCGGCCGCACCCAGCGTGATGGGGTGGGTGATGCCGATGGGGGTGGAATCCCGGTAATGCAGGTTGAGCTTCATATTCACCGCATCGAAATGATGCAGTGCCCGCCACTGAATGCGCACCCGGAGGGGCTCGCCTGCAGCGAACACGCTGCTTTCCTTGCCCACAAAATCCAGGCGCTCCACACGCAGGCGCTTGCCGGCGCCGCTGTTCATGCGGGGCACATCGGCAAGCTCGTATTTCACCACGTTCACGTCGGTGGTGTCCATGTAAATGGCAATGGCATCTTCCACGTTGCCGTCAAAGATCACACGGCCCTGATCCAGCACGATGCAGCGGGTGCACAGCTGGCGGATGGTACTCATGTTGTGGCTCACATACAAAACGGTGCGGCCTTCCTGGCCGGCCACATCGCTCATTTTGCCCAGGCACTTCTGCTGGAACTTCATATCGCCGACGGCCAGAACCTCGTCCATCACCATGATCTCACTGTCCAGATGGGCAGCCACGGCAAAGGCCAGCTTCACGAACATACCGCTGGAATAGCGCTTCACCGGGGTGTCGATAAATTCAGCACACTCGGAAAATTCAATGATCTGGTCCAGCTTGGCATCCACTTCGGCCCGGGTCATGCCCAGAATGGCACCGTTCATGTAGATGTTTTCACGGCCGGTCATTTCGCCGTTGAAGCCGGTGCCCACCTCCAGCATGCTGGCGATGCGGCCCTTGATGCGGATCTCACCCTCAGAGGGGGCGGTGATGCGGCTCAGGATCTTCAAAAGGGTGGATTTGCCCGCGCCGTTGCGGCCGATGATGCCCAGGGCCTCGCCCTTGTAAACGGTCAGGTCGATGCCGTTCAGGGCCATAAAGGTTTTGCCGAACAGGCGGCTGTCGGTGCCGATGGGAAGATTGGGGTCTTCCTTGCCGCGCACCCGTGCCCACCAGCTTTGCAGGTCAGCGGTCAGGGTGCCGCCGCCGATCTGGCCCAGTTTGTACTGCTTTTTAACGCCCTCGATCTCAATGACCGGTTCCCGGGCGGTGTTGTTTTCCAAAGACATTTTCAAAACTCCTCCCGTATCACACCGTATCCATAAAGGTCTTTTCCACGCGGCTGAACAGAATGACACCGATGCTCAGCAAAACCAGAGCAAACACGGCGCTGTACAAAAGCCACCCGGCCGAAACGGTGCCGCAGCCCAGCAGGGCGTTGCGGAACAAAAGGACCGGCTCGGTCATGGGGTTCAGGCGGATGAGGGTGCCCAGAATGGGAGATTTTGCGGAAATATCGCTGAAGGAGTAAACCACGGGGGTGGCGTACATCCACAGCTGAACGCCGAAGCCCACCGCAATGGCAAGGTCACGGTATTTGGTGGTCAGGCTGGAAACGATGATGCCGGCACCAAGGCCCAGAAGCATCACCAGCAGCAAAACCACCGGCAGGGCAAAGAACCAGGGGCTCAGGGAAAGAGCGCCGTATTCCTGGCCGAAGAAGTAAAACCAGACCCAGAAGCCTGCAAACATCAGCATCTGAATGGCCATGTTCACAAACGAGATCATCACCTCGGCAATGGGCATGGTCAGGCGGGGGAAGTAGACCTTGCCGAACAGGCCGGAGTTGGAAACAAAGGTGTTGGCGGTGCCGGTGATGCAGGCCGAAAACAGCGACCAGATGGCGTTGCCGGACATGTAAAACAAAAAGCTGGGCACCCCTTCTTCGGCAAGGCCTGCAATGCTGCCGAAAACAACGGTGAAGATCACGGTGGTGATCAGCGGGTTCAAAAGGATCCACAAGGGGCCAAGAATGGTCTGCTTATACATGGTGGTGAAGTTGCGCTTCACAAACATGAAGACCAGATCCCGGTACTGCCAGAGTTCTTTCAGGTCAATGTCCATCCAGCCGGTGCGGGGCCGGATGACAGTGGTCCAGTTTTGTTCGTTCGAGGTCAAAATGACACCAATCCTTTCTTTCGGTGAAGATGGTCGGAATTTTTTAAAACAAAGGCCTGCTCACAGGCGGAGCAGCTCCCAAAGGCGGCACAGCCGCTGGTAGGTGTGGTCGTTGCCCTCCATCACGAGATGGCCCAGGCGGATGGCCCGTTTTGCATGGCGGCCTGCCACGGCGCCCAAAATGGGGGTGCGGCAGCGATGCTTTTTGGCAAGGGCGCAGAGCTTTTGAAGAACGGGGTCTTCAAGAGAGGCTTTTGCCGCCTCGATGCCGGCGTTTTTCTGCTGGATGTAAAGGGCACCGGCAGCCGTTTTCAGCAGCGAGTGGCACAAAAGCGCAAGGTCCTCGGGCTTTGTTTCAAAATCGTTTGTGAACCAGTCCAGCGCCTGCCCGATCAGGGCCAGCTCATCCTGGCAGTAGCTCTCGCTGAAATGGGCGGTTTCGCTGTTGGGGTTTGCCGGTTCATAATAGTGCAAAGCGCACCGGCTCTGGTAAAAAGCGCCTGTGGGGCGGGCTTTGAGCCAGGCACGGATGTAGTTCACGGTAAAAACGGTATCGGAACCGTAAACGGTGTCCTCGTGGTCCAGCCCGATGCTTTTGAGAAAGGGCAGCGAGTAGAATTTGTTCCAGGCAAACAGCAGCTGGCTTTCCATATAAAGGCGGGAAGCCTCAAACCGTTCCCGGCGTTTGAATTCCACCGGTGAGTCCGGCCAGGCGGGGTCCGAGCAGGTATAGCCCCAAAGCACCACACTGTCCGGCTGCCGGCGCTGGATGCGCAGTGCGCTTTCCAAAAGCTGGGGGGCAAAGGCATCGTCGTTATCCAGAAAAACCAGATATTCGCCCTGTGCCATTTTCACACCGTTGTTGCGGGCGATGCTGCCGCCCTGGTTTTTTTGATGAAGGACCCGGAAGCGGGCATCCCTTGCGGCGTACTCGTCGCAAATGGCGGCTGAGCCGTCGGGGCTGCCGTCCTCCACCAGAATGCACTCCCAATCGGAAAAGGTCTGTGCCAGCACACTGTCAAGGCAGCGGGGCAGAAAGGCCTCGGCCCCATAAACGGGGATCACGATACTGATAAGGGGCATCGATTTGTTTACACCTCCAAAGATCCCCGGCCGAAAAAGGCTCCGGGCCGGGCCGCAGCGCCCAAAATCGGGCAAAACACTGCAATGTGGTTATCCAATGTATTATACCATGAAGGGGTAACACTGTAAACCAAAACAGCCAAAAAGCCCCTCGAAAAGAGGAGCTTTCAGAAAGAAAACAAAAGAGCGGGAGCCGATTTGTCAAATGGGCCGCCACCCGCGGCAGAAGGTGTAAAGCCCCAGCCAGTGAAATTTCCAGTAAAGCCAGCCACGGCCCAGGCGGCTCTGGTCCAGCGCCACCGAAAGGCCGGTGAGATGAAACCGCAGCGGCAGAAAGCGGGCTTCATAAAAGCGGTTTTTTTGGAAGTAGCCCATCAGATGCCGGTATTCATCGCTTTTGTAAAAGGCAAGCATCTGGACACGGCGCTGCTTTTTGGGGCAGCACCAGGCGCAGTACAAAAGGGTGTTCAGGTATTCCCGAACCAGCAAAAACAGATCCTCCGGCGGCACCTTGTAAAAATCAAGGCAGTCGGTGAGCTGCCGGTCGAACATTTGGTAAATGGAAGGGGAAAGCCGGCTGCGGTCGCTTTTGCTCAGGCTGTGTTCGTTGCCGGTTTCGTAAAAATAAAGGGGCAGATCCGCAAACAGGCAGAAGGCATCCGGCACCTCTTCAAAAAAGGCCCGCAGGTAGCTTCGCACAAAGGGCCGGTCTTCATAGCAGCTCAAAGAGGTGTCGAACAAAAGCGAACGCTTTTCCAAAAGATCCCGGCGGTAAAGCTTGCCCCAGGGGGTGGGGAAGGGCGCATCCCAGATGAGCCGGCCCACATCCTGCGCCCGGTAGGGGCGGCAGAACTCTTTTTGCAGGGGCTTGCCCAAGCGGGCCGGGTCCTCGGTGAAATTGAAAAAGAGAAAGGCTGCCGGGTTTTGCTTCTGGATGTCCAGCAAGGTTTCAAGGGTTTTGGGGGCAAGGCAGTCGTCGGCATCCAGCATGAGCACAAAGGGGGCCGAAGCGGCCGAAAGCCCGGCGTTGCGGGCGGCCGATGCCCCGGCATTTTCCTGATGGATCACCCGGAAACGGCTGTCCTTCTCTGCGTATTCATCGCACAGGGCACCGCTGCCGTCCGAAGAACCGTCGTCCACCAAAAGGCATTCCCAAAAAGGCAGGCTCTGTGCCAGCACACTGTCAAGGCAGCGGGCAAGATAGGGCCCGGGGTTGTAAACCGGGACCAGGATGCTCACCTTGAGGTCGGTCAAAACGAAGTCACCTCCATGCCGCAAAGGCGGCGGATCAATGAAACCCGCACGCCCCGGTCAGTCAAGGGCGTGCAGGATGTTCTGGTAGTATTCACGGGTGGTGTAGCGTTTGGCGGTTTCCAGGCCCGCATCCCGCATCTGCCGGCACAGCTCTTCATTTTGGGAAAGCCGGCGGATGGCCTGGGCCAAAGTATCCGCAAGCGGGGCCGCACCCTCAACGGGCACAAGGCCTTCGGGCTTCCAAACCTCGCTGCGTTCCAGCAGAATGGCCTTGCTGCCTTCCAGGTATTCCGGCATGCCGCCCGAGCGGGTGGCGATCACCGGGCAGCCGCAGGCCATGGCCTCAATGGCAGTGATGCCGGCGGATTCCTCCCAAAGTGCGGGGAAGCAGGCCGCATCCGCCAGCCGGTAATAGGCGGGCAGACGGCTGTTTTCCACAAAGCCGGTGAATTGGATGCGGTCCGACAGGAGGGCCGCATCCTTCTTGAGCTTGTCAAAATAGGGGGAATTGCTCTCGGCCCCAAAGAAGGGGCTGCCCACCACAAGGAGCTTCACCTTTGGGTCTTCCAGCTTCTGCATGGCGGCAACCAGCTGGTGGATGCCCTTTTCCGGGCAGGTGCGCCCGCAGAAGAGCACCACGAAATCCTCGTCGGTGTAGCCAAGCTCCCGGCGAAGGGCCCGGGCGGCCGCCTGCCGGGCAGCATCCCCTTGTGAAAACTGTTCAGCGTTCACGCAGTTTGGCACCAGCTTTACCGGGCGCTGGGTCCCGCTTTGCCACAGCTTTGCAATGTAGCCGCTGATGGCAAGGGCACCGGAATAGATGCGGTCAAGCTCCGGGCTGCCGGGGGTCTCGCCGTGAAGATGAGCAAGGAATTTTTCACGGCCAAGGGTGCGGCTGGCCTGTGCCCAGCCGGTGAGATCACCGCCCTCAGCGATGCAAACGTCTGCATCCAGGCGCTTCAAAAAGCCAAGGCAATCCGCATACCACCGGTTCCAGTGAAGCCTGTTGCCGCTCAGGCGGTAGCGCAGGCTGTAACCAAGGCTGCGCCGGGGCGGCTGCTGATAGTAAAACAGGGTATTTTTGTATTGGCCGGCCCTGGCAAGGGCCTCGGGGTCAAAGCGGGAGATCACACAAAGCTCCAGCTTTCCTTCCCGCTGGTTTTCGGTTACAAGGTGCTGGGCCAGCGTTTCCACTGCGCCGCCATGCACCGGGGGCACCGGAAGCTCCGGCGGCAAAAGCAGGGCTACCCGCTTTTTGCCGGTTTTGGCCGGCAGGGGCAGCTTTTTCAGCGCCCAGCGCCGGCAGCTGAGCTTTTGCCGGGCCGAAAGGGTATAGCACTGGCGCAGAAGGGGCAAAAGGGCCTTCATTTCGGCCTGGACCTCACTCCAGCGGGCGCAGAGCTGCCAGCTCAGGTCCTGGGTGCGGAAAGCTTCGGCGCAAACCGAAAGATACCGCTGCCAGCAGCCTTCCAGCGCTTTTCCAAGGTGCGGCGCAAGCTCCGGCTCGGCGGCAAAAAAGCGGCACCAGGCCGCATGGGCGGAAACGCCGTCAAAGCTGCCGGCGGAAACACCGGTGCGGCAGATGCTGCCCTGGCGCAGGCGGTAAAAATAAAGAGGCTGGGCAAGGCAGACCACCCGGCCGCAGGCTGCGTACAGGCAGGGGGCCACTGCGTCGTCCTCATGGATCATCCCCTCCGGGTAGCGAAGCTCCTGCCAGAGCGAGGCCCGGTAGAGCTTGTTCCAGGCCACCGTGTAGTAGGTGGAGCAGGGGCCCAAAAAGCAGCCGATCAGCTCCCGCCCGGTGAAAAGGCCCTCCTGCTGGGGGCCGGTGAGGGCAGGCTCTGCCAGCCGCTGGCCGCTGTCGGGGGTATCCTCCACCCCGCAGACCACAAGGTCTGCCTGCTGGGTCTGGGCGGTCTTGTACATCCGGGAAAGATAATCGGGCGCCACCCAGTCATCGGAATCCACAAAGGCGATGTACTGGCCCCGGGCGGCCTCGATGCCGGAATTGCGGGCGGCGGAAAGACCGCCGTTCTGCCGGTGGATCACCCGCACCCGCTCATCCTTTCGGGCGTATTCATCGCAGATGGCCCCGCAGCCGTCCGGGCTGCCGTCATCCACCAAAATCAGTTCAAAATCATCAAAGTCCTGTTTGAGCAGACTGTCCACACAGGCGGGCAGCCAGGCTTCCACCTTGTAAACCGGGACCACCACGCTGATCGAAGGGTTCTTCATAAGGCATCAGTCCTTTCCGGGGTAAAATCAGGATCCTTTTGCAAGGCTGCCCCGCACAGCAGCCAGCTTGTAGCACAGAGCCGGGCTCAGGCAGAACAGCACCGCCCGCAGCTTTTCAAAGCGGGGCACAAAGGGGTTTTTCAAAATGCGGGGCAAAACCGAGCGCAGCTTTTTAAGATGGCCGGCAAACAGGCCCTTCACCTCCGGGGTCAGGGCTTTGCAGGAAGCTGCATGGGTGTAATAAAGGTAAAAAACCTCCCAGTACCGGGCAACCGACCGGAAAGCAAGCTCCCGCTCATCCGGGCGGCAGGCAAAAAAGTCCACCCAGCCGCCGTAAAGGCGCAGGTTGTCCAGCACACGGGGCGAAAAACGCACCGAGGTCATGCTGCCCGAGCGCTCCCGGTAATAGTAAAGGGGCTCGTTGGTGCACACCATCCGGTGGCCGGGGTAGATCTTATCCATAATATTGGCATCGTCGCCGTAAAACATACTCTCATCGTGGCGCACGTTTTCAAACAGCCGGGCATCGTAGAGCTTGTTCCAGGTCACCATGCCGTACATGCCTTTGTCCCGCAGGATGTCATAAAACTGGCGGATGCCGTCCTGCACGCCCAAAAGATCTTCGGCCGCACGAACTTCTTCGCCCGGGCGCAGCTGTCCGTTTTCGTCCACGCAGAGGGCCGCGCAGGAGGCAAGCTGTGCGCCTTCCTTCTGGATGGCATCGTAAAGGGTCTTTAAAAAATCCGGATGCAGAAGGTCATCCGAATCCACATAGCTGATATAACGGCCTTTTGCGGCATCCAGGCCTGCGTTGGCGGCACTTGCCGGGCCGCCGTTTTTTTTGTGCACCACCCGGATGCGGGGGTCTGTTTTTGCAAGCTCATCGCAAAGCTCACCGCAGCCGTTGGGGCTGCCGTCCTCCACCAGGATGAGCTCAAAATCCCGAAAGCTCTGGGCAAGGATGCTTTTAACGGTGAGGGGCAGATAATCTTTTGCATCGTAAACGGTGGTGATGATACTGATAGCAGGCATCAAGGCTCTCCCTTCGGTCACTTGCAGCCGCGCAGCCGGGCAGGCAGCGTGGCCAGAAACAGATTTTTGCGCTTTGCCGCAAAGCACAGGAACTTGGCATAGCGGCCTTCCCGGCGCTCAAGCTCGGTGAGAAGGGCCGTATACCAAAGGTCGTCGCCAAACAGCTTTTCAAGGCCTTCCCGCCGCTCCTGCAAAGTGTAGGGCTTGGAGGAATCGGTGAGCAGGTCAAAGAAGTTTGCGGCATCCCAGGGCAGCTGGCTTGCCACCAGCTGGGGATAAAGCTCGGCCTGGCCGTTTTCCATAAGAAAATCCCGCACCTGATGCAGAACGCCCCGGCTGATCTCCATGTTGTCCAGGGTGGCGCTCCGGGTAAGGGTCACCGGGTGGGAGCGGTATTCATAGTAAACAGCGTCCAGATGCTCCAAAGAGCCTGCCAGGCTGAAATAAGCCAGGTTGAAGGCAAGATCCTCGCCGGTACGCCGGTCCTCGTGGAAGGTGAGGCCGTTCTCCTTTATGATGTCGGCCCGGTAGGCCTTGTTGCAAAGGGAAAAGAACAGGCCCTCTTTGTAAAACGGCAGGAAATGAGGCCAGAATTCCTCCCGGCTTTCGCAGACGAAGGCCGGATGCTGCACCGTTTTGCTTCCTTCCGGCAGAATGTACTCATAGCCGAAGCTCACAAGATCCCGGCCCCGATTGTCAAAGGCGGGCAGGATCGCAGCAAAGGCCCCGGCCTTGAGCACATCATCCGCATCCACAAAACACAGGATACGGCCCTGGGCAAGCGAAAGGCCGGTGTTGCGGGCAGCGGCCACCCCCTTGTTCACCTGATGCTTTACCCGCACCCGGTCATCCTGGCGGTTCCACTTGTCACACAAAGCGCCGCTTTCGTCGGTGGAGCCGTCGTCAATGAGCAGCAGCTCAAAATAAGGCCAGCTTTGGGAAAGGATGCTTTCCACCGCAGCGTCCAGATATTCGGCGGCGTTGTACACCGGCATGATACAGCTTAAAACAGTAGCCATTGGATTTCAGATCTCCCTTGAAGTATTTTGGGTTTTACCGGCTGCGCAGCCGGTTTTTCAGCTTGCAAAGCAGGCACAGCAGCCAGGTGAAGCGCAGCTGAACGCAGGTAAGCAGCACAGCACGGGGCAGCCGGGTGTAGGTGTCCCGCACCCAGTTTGCCACAGCCTCACGCTGATGGCAGGGCCCAAGCGCCTTTGCGAATGCCCGGTGCATGGCCCCAAGGCTTACCTTGCCGGTGCGGCCCAAAATCAGGGCACACTGGGATACCGCCACCTGCGCCTGGCGCTGGCGCAGAAGGGCATGGGCTTCGCTTTCCGACAGGCCGAAATGAATCAGAAAATCGGTGAAATCGGCCCGGGTCGCTTCCTCTGCATCCAAAAGGTCGGTGCGCAGCCGGCGGGAAAGGCTGCCCTCCTGCAAATCGTTGTAAAGATAAAAAATTTCCGGCTCAAAATAGGCCCGCCGGCACCGGCGCAGGGCCTGAAGGCTGAAAAGCAGGTCCTCGTTTATCGGAAGCTTTGGGTCGAACGCAAGGCCCTCCAATACCTGGGAGCGGTAGATCTTGTTGTAGAGGGCAGCAAAAACGCCGCTGTCCACCAGGTAGTAATCCGGCCGGCCTGGCAGGTCCATGGGGCGGTCGAACCAGCCCTCCGGCAGAAGGTCGGAGGCACGGCCGCTCTGGTTTGCGGCGTTGAACACAAATACATCCCCGCCTTCCTCCAGAATGGGCAGGGCACGTTCATAAAGGCCGGGGGCAAGCTCGTCGTCCGCATCCACAAACTGGATGTACCGGCCCCGGGCTTCTCTGAGGCCCCGGTTGCGGGCGGCCGAAGCGCCGGTGTTGGTTTGGTGGATCACCTTTACACGGGGGTCCTCTTTAGCAAGCCGGTTGCAGATGTCAAAGCTTTCGTCGGTGGAGCCGTCATCCACCAAAATCAGCTGAGTGTCGGCCGGGGCCTGGGATAAAATGGAGTCCACACAGGCCGAAAGCCGGTCAGCCGCATTGTATACAGGTATAATTACACTTAAAAGCGGTGAGTTCATCGTTTTATTCCTCTTTTCAGCCGGGCAGCGGCAAGCCTCGCCAGCCGGCGAATTGCATAAAAGGGAAAACGCAGCCGCACCCGAAAGGGCATCCGCTTCATCTCGCGCAGGAAGGGGCGCAGGCCGCCGTACTTGATTCGGTCAATGAAAGGGTAAAAGGTGCCGGAAAGCAGGCTGCGGTCAAAATTGTATTTGCAGCCGAAATAGTCCCGGCTCCTTGCCACAACATCCAGAAAATCCGAGTATTTTTTAAGGTCCGTCTGGGTGCTGTTGTAGTTCTGGTGGGCCTGGGCATTGCTGGAGATCCGGTAGGCCGAAAGGGCCTGGTCCATCACAAACACCCGGCCTTTGTCCAGATACAGCATGCACAGGGCGAAATCGGCGATGCTGCGGTTTGCGGTCACATAGGCCCGCATCCGCTCATCGGCGGGGTCAAAGAAGTTGCGCACAAGGCAGGCCGTGCAGGAATAGGTGATGCCGGAAAGGAAGTTTTCCATGGTGGCGTACTGCCCCACCACCAAAGGATCGTCCGGCAGGCAGTCGAAGGTGTTGCCGGCGTTGTCGGTCAGCTGGATGGTGTGGCTCACGGCAACACACTCCGGGTGGCTTTCCAGAAAATCCACCTGCTTTTGCAGCTTTTGGTCCGAGAGCCACCAGTCGTCCCCTTCCAGGGTGCACACATATTTTCCGTGCGCGGCCAGCAGGGCTTCGTACCAGTTGCGGCTGATGCCCACATTTTTGCTGCGCAGGTTCAGCCGGATCACGCCCGGGTTTCGGGCGGCGTACCGCAGAAGGATCTCCCGGGTGCGGTCCTGGCCGCAGTCCTCTGAAATGTAGATCTCAAAGGGGAAATCGGTTTTCTGTGCCAGCACACTGTCGATGGCGCGGGCGATGGTCTTTTGCTGATTGTAGGTGGTGATCACCACGGTCACCAGCGGCGTTTGTGCCATAAAACGATCGTTCCTTTCCGAAATAAAGGCTTTGCTCAAAGCCCCGCAAGCTGCTCATAGATCTCCAGCTGGCGGCTGGCGATGCGGCCCGGGTCATGGTCCGCGAGGGCACGGCTTCGGGCCCGCCGCGCTTTCAGATCGGCCGACTGGGGATGCTCCCACTGCCAGATGATCGCGCGGGACAGTGCACAGGGCTCGTCCGGGTCATAAAGGATGCCCTCATTTGAGCTTATCATGGAGGGGATGCCGCCCACAGCCGTGGCCACGGCGGGCACCCCGGTGAGCATGGCTTCGGCCAGCGAGTTGGGGCTGTTTTCAATGCTGGAAGCGACCAGGAAGGTCTCGGCCGAAAGCAGCTGCTGGCGCATGGTATCCTGATCCAGCACGCCGGTGTAGTGCAGGTGGCCGGCAATGCCGAGCTTCTGGGTCAGGTCCGCAAGATAGCCGGAATATTCGGCCAGCCAGTGCATCACTGGCCGCAGCAGGGGGCCTTTGTCCGGCGGGGGCCAGCCTGCCACATACAACTGGGTGTCGGGCCAGAGCTCACACAAAGAAGGCAGAGCGCAGATCACCCGGTGCAGGCCCTTGAGAGGCAGGTTGCCCTGGCTCAAAAAGATGCGGTGGGCCTGGCAGCTCTGCCGCTGCCAGCCGCCCTCATAAAAGCCGGGGCGCATGATCTCGCCAAGGGAATAATAGCACACATCCGGCGAAAGCTTTTCGCAGTAGCGCCGGTCCCAGTCGGTGCGGCCCAGCACATGGCGGGCCTGCCGCAGCAGCGATTTTTCCCGATTGCCGCGGTTCAAAAGAAGCTGCTGCTGCTGAAGCACCGTGAGCCCGCCGGTGCGCTTTGCCAGCACCTCTTTCAGCGGCTGGCGGCGCAAAAAACGGGGCGGCAGGCCGTCGGTCATGTGTTCGCCGCAGGGGCCGGCAAGGCCCTGGATGTAAACCAGGATGCGGCGTGCGTCAAACAGCTCAAACAGCCACAAAGCCTGCTCGGACTCGGTGCCGAACAGCTGCACAAGGTCCGGCTGTTCTTCATCCAGAACAGCCTTTAAGGCCGCCTTTCCGTTTTCGTAGGAAAGCCCCCGGTAGGTGATGCGCTCGGCCTTGTAAACCACCGGCTCTTTGATCTGCCGGCCAAAGCAGCAAACGGTCAGCTGGGGCAGGGGGCCGGGCTGGGCCGCCAAAGCATCCAGCAGGGCCGTTACCCAGCTGCCGCTGGCCTGAAGGGGGATGTTCAGCTCCTGCGCAAGAGCGGGCAGGGGAAAGTCTACCAGCCATAAAATTTTCATGTCTGCGGCTCCTTTCCAAAAGCTTCGAACCGGTCTGCTGCCCGGTCCGGCGTATTTTCGTAAAATAATTCCCGTGCCTGCTCATAGTCCAGCCGGCAACGGCCCTTTTCCAAAAGAAAACGGGAAAGCGCCCGGGTCGTTTCAACCCCGGTGCCGCCGCTTTCCTGCAAAACCAGCGAAAGCGGCCAGCGGGACAGATAGCCAAGGCAGGGGTCGTCGGGGATCTTTGCCAGGTGCAGAATGGGCTTTCCCGCCGCAAAATACTCAAACAGCTTGCTGGGCACCTGGTTGGAGACCCCGTTGCCCAGGTTCACCAGCACGTCCGCCCGGCAAAGCCAGCCGGCAGCCTGGGCGTGGGGCAAAGGCCCGGTCACCACCAGCCGGCCGCCCAGCGCCTGCTGATAAGGGGCCAAAAGGTCCGGGGGATAATTTTCCCAGCCGCCGCCCACCAGCACCAGCTGCACGTTCGGGGCGTTCAGGGCTTTGAAAAGCTCCAGGGCAAAGTGCGGGGTGCGAAGGCCCGGATAAAGGCTGCCCACGAATACACAGCGCAGAGGCTCTTCTTCTTTGCAGGAAGCGGCAGAACCGGCCAAAGGGCTTTCGCTTTTGCCAGCCTTTTCCTCCGGCCTTACAAGGCTCGGGAAATCCTGCACCTGCATCCGGTCCGAAAAAGCAGAAAGCGGGCCCCTCTCCCGGTAGGCGCCGGCCATATCCGGCGGCACCAAAACCCCATCCAAAGCGGCCAGCAGCTCTTTTTCCCGCTGCCAGGAGCCGGGGGCCGAATAGCTGCGGTTTGCAGCGTAAGGGTCCATCTGCCAGCTGATTTTTTTTGCGTTCACCCGGGCTTTTTCCAAAGCAAAGCTGCCCGCATAAGGGGCGGCCACCGCTGTGATCACATCAAACGAATGGGCTTTGTCCAGCTTTTCAATGGCTTTGCGGGCGGCGGATACCCGCCGGGGCTGGTGCAGAGCGATCTGCCGCAGGGCCGCAAGTGCCGCCGCCGGGTGCAAGCAGAGCTTTGCCAGCCGCCGGGGCATGGGGGTGCCGCCGGTGCGGCCGAATTCCAGCACCCGGTTCATCACCCGCTCATCCGAAAAGCGCACAAGGGTGTGGGCGCAGTCTTTTTCCGTTGGGGGCGGGGTCTCGCCGTCCCAAAGCTCCAAAAGATGCACCGTGTGCCCCCTTTGCGCCAAAAGCCCGGCCACATGGCGGGCAAGGGCCGGGGTGGGGGCCAGCGGGAATTCCACACTGTCCAGAACAAACAGGAATTTCAAGGCCGAAGGGCCCTCCTTTCAAATGGGGATACTCGTCAGCGCCGGTCGGTGAGCAGGGTGCGGCAAAGCAGCCGGTAAACCGGGTGCAGCCAGCAGTCCAGAATGGCAGTAAGCTTAAAGGCCGGGGCAAGCCGGGGGCAGTGAAGGGCCCGGCGCAGCTCAGTACGCAGGCGGACCCGAAGCTCCCGATGCCGCCGGTCGTAAAAAGAAGCATCCTTCCGGCGCAGGATCATGCTGTCCAGATACAGGACCTTTTCGTAGTAAAAGGCCCAGGCCGAAACCTCCAGGGGGCCGCCGCGGCAGTCCTTGCGGATCATTTCAGCCACCTGGAGCTGGTCCTCGAAAACCTTGTCATCAGGGGCCCGGTGGCTGGCCGAAGCGCTGTGCTGGCGGTAATAGTAGCCCACGAAATCCCAAAAGGCCATACCGGGGGCGTTTTTCAAAAGCGCCCAGTTGAGGAAAAGATCCTCGTTGTAGATGATGGCCGAGTGAAAGGGGATATTCACAAAAAGCGATCGGTGATAGATCTTGTTGCAAAGGCTGAAATCCACGCCCGGCCGGTGCAGAAGGGCTTCCAGATGGTCCGGGGCGCAAATCGCCTGGGCCTCGCCTTTGGGGGGCTGTGGGGCCGGGGGCGCATCCAGAAAGGGCACAAACCGGCAGCAGGCGCCGGGCAGGCCTGTTTTCCGGCAGGCGCAGAGCAAAAGCTCCAGCATATCCGGCCGAATGAGATCGTCTGAATCCACAAAGGAGATATACTCGCCCTGTGCCAGCGAAAAACCGGACCCACGCCCGCCGATGATGCCCTTGTTTTCGTGGTGGATCACCCGGAAACGGGCATCTTTGGCGGCCCACTGCTCGCACAAACGGGCATCCTCCGGGGTGGAGCCGTTGTCCACAAGGATCACTTCCAGATCCTGCAAGGTCTGGGCCTGGATGCTTTCCAGGCAGGGCTGCAAATATTTTCCGGTGTTGTGCACCAGCACGATCACCGAAACAAGCGGTTTTTTCAAATCAAGCTCCTCCATCAGGGTTTCAAACGGCGGGAATGCGCCGCAAGCTCCAGGTAAAAATCCTGCAGCTTTTGGGCGGTGTCGTGAATGTCGTAGCCGGCCCGGCGAAGCGCCTCTTCGGGGCATTCCCGGCGGCCCGTGCGGCTTTTTGCAGCCGTCAGCGCAGCCTTTGCCCAGGCTTCGGGCGGGTCGGAAAGCTTTATCTGCTGCACAAGGTCTGTTACGCACACCTCCGGGGTAATGGCCGTTGAGGCAAGGATGGGCAGGCCCGATGCCTGGGCCTCCACCAGCGTTACCGGCAGCCCCTCATGCAGCGAGGGGAACAAAAAGCCGTCCATTCCTGCCAAAAGCCGGGGGATGTCCTGCCGGGCACCCAAAAACTTTACGCAGCCTTCAAGGCCGAGGGCCTCGGCCTTTTTCTGCATCTCTTCCAGCAAAGGGCCGGTGCCGATGAGCAGCAGCACCGCGCTTTTATCAAAAGCGTGAACAGCGGCAAAAATATCCAGCAGATACCGGTGGTTCTTCTGCGGGGTGAACCGGCCCACATGGCCGAACACAGGGGCATCCGGGGCAATGTGCAGCTCCTCCCGCACGGCCCTGCGCTGGCAAAGGGCGGTGCGGAATTTTTCCGGGTCCACCCCGTTTTTCAAAATGCGGGCCTCGCCTGCCTTTTCGCCGAACATCCACCGGGCTGCCGCCTCGCTGCAGGCAAACAGGTGGGTGGCGTTGGGCAGCACCATCCGGCCGTAGTGATCTTTCACCAGCTGAAAGGCAAGGCCGCCCTCGTTTTGGGTGTTGTGGCTGTGGGCAATGCGCACCGGCACCCCGGCTTTTTTTGCCCGTGCCATCACAAGGCCGCTGAATTTGTCCATGTGGGAATGGACGATGGTGTATTCCGGGTGCTCTGCCAGCACCCGGTCCAGCTGGCGGGTGTAAACAAAGGGGCCCTTCTGGGTGATGAAGGGGATGCGGTGGATCCTGCCGCCCAGGGCCTCGATCTCTTCTTCATACACACCGGAAAAGGAGCTGATAAAATCGAACTGGAGCCTTTCCCGGTCAATGCAGCGGTAAAGGCTCATCACAAGGCTCTCGTATCCGCCGTGCGAAAGCCCGGCCATGCAGTGCGCCACCCGCACCGGTTCCATAAAAACGCCCCATTTCTCATCCAGATCAATTAGTGTAATTATACCAAAAGAAGCCAAAAGCCGCAATGGTCAGAGAACCCACAAAAGCCTACAAGAGCGGCCTTTTTTGCGCTGAAGCCGCTGCCGTCGGGGCAAAAGCTGCAAAACCAAACGCTCCGGCACCGGCTTTTCACAGCGAAAAACGCCCCTTGAAAAGGCCCAATAAGAAAAGGCGGGCAGCTTTAAAAAAAGCCGCCCGCCTGAAACGTTTCAGTTACAGATCAACGTAATGACGAACCATTGCCTGCAGGATATCGTCCCGGTCGACCTTGCGGATCAGGGCACGGGCGTTCCGGTAGGTGGTAATGTAGGTGGGGTCCTCCGACAAAATATAACCCACAAGCTGGTTGATGGGGTTATAACCCTTTTCCTTCAGGGCATCGTATACCTCCTGCACCACAGCGTGGATTTCGCGCTCTTTCTCGTCATAGATCGAGAATACAGCAGTTGGATCAGACATAAGAACAGCCCCCTTTTGAAAAAACTATCTGTAAATACTAGTGTACGCAAAACAATGCCGTTTTTCAATCGGCAAATTCAACAAATTATCGCACTCTGTCATCATCATCCCGGCGGCAGCCCTCATCAGCAGAGGATGATGATAGGCTTAGGAATAGGAGCAGGGATAGGTATAGGTATAGGTATAGGTATAGGTATACCGCCCGTACGGACCCGACTCGGCATCGAATCGGTCCGACTCGGTGAAAACGCATTTCAAACCGGCACAAATCCGCCTGCCGTAAAGCTTATTATGCGTTCCTTTCATACTTTTATCATATTTTTATTGCAATATTTTCATTGCAACCCGACAAAAGTCCTCTTTTGTGGTAGGCTTTGCATCTTGTGGAAACCGGTGCACAGTGATAAAATGAAAACAAACATTCCAAAAGATGAATGGAAACAAGGAAGGAAAACAGGCTGGAGCGGCGATCAATTGCACCCTCCCTGCCCGGCAAAGGGGAGCAGGCCTGTCAGGAAACAGATGAAATTCGAGATCGTGTGCGACAGCTCTGCTGATCTGCCTCG
The DNA here is from genome assembly GCA_020025635.1 of Allofournierella sp. GTDB lineage: Bacteria > Bacillota > Clostridia > Oscillospirales > Ruminococcaceae > JAHHRU01. Next base: position 109,755 of record JAHHRU010000001.1, on the reverse strand, counting down.
TGAAACAACCGACAAGGCCGGGGTCCGTGTGGTCCCGTTCTATGTTTCAATGGATGGACAGAACTACCTTCGGGAAGGGGTAGACATTTCCATTCAGGATTTCTACACCACCATGGTGGAGCATTCCGACTGCTTCCCCAAAACCTCAATGCCCTCTGTTCAGGATTATGTGGATGCCATGCAGCCTTTGGTGAAAGCCGGCCGGCCGGTGCTGTGCATCTGCCTCACCAGCAAATTCAGCGGGTCCTTCCAGTCGGCTCAAAACGCCCGCATGACCCTGCTTGAGGAATATCCCGATGCAGTCATCCATGTGATGGACTCCCAGCTGGTCACTGCGCTGGAAGGTTTGTTCGTGCAGGAGGCCGTCCGCCTGCGGGATCTGAACCTTGCGCTTTGCGAGGCTGTCCCCCTTTTGGAGGAGATCCGCAAAACCGGCCACATCTTCTTCACCACCAACGACCTGAAATATCTTGAGCACGGCGGCCGCCTGGGCAAGGTGGCCAGCATTGCCGGCAGTGTCCTCAATTTGAAGCCGGTGCTGCATTTCTTTGGTGAAACCGGCGATCTTGGCACCACACAGGTGTGCCGCGGGCGCAAAAAATCCCTTCAGCGGGTCATCCGGGATTTTGCCCAGTTCGTAAAGGATGAAAACATCGATCTTGACCAGTACCTGTGCATCACCGGCATCGGCCTGCCCCCGCCGGAATACGATGAGTTCCGGGAAGACCTTGCGATCTGCCTGGATACCGTGAAAAAGCACCCGGACGACCGGGGCAGCGCTCAGATCGGCGCAACCATCGGCGTTCATACCGGCCCCTGGCCCATGGGCATGGGCATGCTGAAAAAAGCAAACGCCTGAAGAAAAGCGCCTTTGCAGCACCATGCTTTTGTGCTGCACCGGGCCGTTTTAAAAAAGGGAAAAAGCAAAGAACGGCAAAAATCTGCCGGACACTTTTCGCACAAAAAGCCCCAAACTGCCCGCCCGGATACTTCCCCCGGGCGGGCAGTTGTGCTATAATAACCGCATGGCAATACGCATACCCGCCAAGTATCCAAATGCGAAAGGAGCATGAATATGCAGAATACACTGCCCAAACGCAGCGAGGTTGCCGAGGAAAACACCTGGAACCTTTGCGATATTTTTGAATCCGATGAGGCCTGGGAGGCCGAATACGAAGCCCTGAAGGAAATGCCCGCCCGCTACACCGCCTTTGCCGGCCGCCTGGGCGAAAGCGCCGAGACCCTGCTTTCGTTCATGAAGCTGGAAGATGAGGCCGAGGTCCGCCTGGGCAAGCTGCATGGCTATGCCAGCTGCAAGTCCGACCAGGACACCGCAAACGGTGTTTACCTGAACATGAAGGGCAAGGCCATGAATACGCTGGTCACCATCTCTTCTGCCAGCGCCTTTGCTGTGCCGGAGATCATGGCCATCCCCGAAGAGACCCTGAACGGCTTCTACGCCGCCCAGCCCGCTCTGGAAGAGTACCGCCGCAGCCTGTACCGCATCCGCCGCCGTGCGGCCCACATCCTTTCTCCCGCTGAGGAGACCCTGCTTGCCGCCGCCGGCGAAATGGCCGATGCGCCGGACAACATCTCCGGCGTGTTCCGCAATGCGGATCTGCGCTTTCCCGATGTGACCGACGGTGAGGGCGGCACCCACCAGCTGACCAACAGCTCCCTGGTCCCCTTGATGGAAAGCGCCGACCGGGTGCTGCGCAGGAATGCGTTTGAGGGCTATTACAAGGTCATGGACCAGTTCAAGAACACCGCGGCCGCAACCCTGGATGCCCAGTTCCGCCAGCTGCGCTTTTTTGCCAATGCCCGCAAGTACGAAAGCACCCTGGCCGCTTCTCTGGATGTGACCGAGGTGCCCACCGAGGTTTATCTGAACCTGATCGAGGCGGTCCACCAGAACATGGACAAAATGTACCGCTATGTGGCCCTGCGCAAAAAGATGCTGGGTGTGGACGAGCTGCACATGTACGATGTGTACACTCCCATTGTGGCCGATGCTGCACAGACCATCCCCTACGAGCAGGCAAAGGAAACCGTTCTGGAGGCCCTGGCCGTTCTGGGCGAGGATTACACCGACCTGCTCAAGAAGGGCTTCACCGAGCGCTGGATCGACGTTTACCCCAACGAGGGCAAGCGGGGCGGCGCCTATTCTTCCGGCTCTGCCAAGCCCCACCCCTATGTGCTGCTGAACCAGAAGGACACCCTGGACAGCATGTTCACCCTGGCTCATGAAATGGGCCATGCACTGCACAGCTACCACAGCAACAAGTACCAGCCGGTAAGCCAGAGCGATTATGTCATCTTCGTGGCCGAGGTGGCTTCCACCTGCAACGAGGTGCTGCTGATGCGCCACCTGCTGTCCAAAACCACAGACAAGAAAGAGCGGATGTACCTGATCAACCACTTCCTGGATCAGTTCAAGGGCACCGTTTACCGCCAGACCATGTTTGCCGAGTTCGAGCTGGAAATGGGCAGAATGGCCGAAAAGGGCGATACCCTCACCGCTGAGGCCCTGAGCCAGAAGTACTGGGAGCTGAACAAGCTCTACTTCGGCCCCGACATGATCTCCGACGAGGGCATCAGCCTGGAATGGGCCCGCATCCCCCACTTCTTCTACAACTACTATGTGTTCCAGTATGCCACCGGCTTCTCCGCCGCTGTGGCCATTGCCAACCGCATCCTGGCCGAGGGTGAGCCCGCTGTTCGGGATTATAAGAAGTTCCTGTCCGGCGGCGGCAGCGCCGACCCCATCAGCCTGCTGAAGCTGGCCGGTGTGGATATGTCCAGCCCCGCTCCCATCAACTCCGCTCTGGAATTGTTCGGCGAGCTGATCGAAGAGCTGGAAAAGCTCAACGGCTGAAAACCGTAACACAAACTGAAAAGCCCGCCGGCCGTTTCAAAAGCCGGCGGGCTTTCTTCCTTTGGCAGGAAAGGAGGCTCTTCGTGGCCCAAAACGAAACACGGCGCACCCTGCAGGGGGCTGCCGGCCCGCTTGAATATACCCTTGAGCGCAAACGGGTCAAAAACATCAATCTGCGCATCCTGCACGACGGAACCGTGCGGGTCTCGGCGAATTCCCGGGTGGCCGCCGCCCGCATCGATGCCTTTGTCATCAGCCGGGAAGACTTTATCCGCGCGGCCCGGCAGCGCTTTCTTGCGCAAAGCCAAAACGCCCCCGCTGCCCGCCGGTATGAAAACGGCGAAACCATCTGGATCCTGGACCGGCCCTTCACCCTGCAAACGGAAAAGGGCAGCTTTTCCGGCGGCCGGCTGGAAGAGGGAAAACTCATCCTCACCCTGAAAGACCCCGAGGACCCGGCCCAGCGGGAAAAGGCCTTTCGAAAATACTGGGACGAAGCCGCAAAAAGGCTTTTTGAAGCGCTCATGGCCGAGGCCTATCCGCCCTTCGAGGCCCGGGGCATTGCCCGCCCGGCCCTCAAAATGCGGGATATGAAAACCCGCTGGGGCACCTGCCACTGCCAGAAAAAGGTGATCACCCTGAACACCCGGCTGCTGGCCGCCCCGCTGGACTGTGTGCGCTATGTGGTGCTGCATGAATACTGCCATCTGATCCAACCGGACCATTCGCCCCGGTTCTATGCCCTGGTGGCAGCCCGGATGCCGGACTGGAAAACCCACCGGGCAGCGCTTGCCAAAAGCCACGCCTGCTGGTAAAAAAATGCCCGCCGGCCATGTCTTTCAAGGTCGGCGGGCATTTTTGTCTGCAAAAATCAAAGCTTCATTTCAAACAGCACCAGGTCCAGCCCGTAGGAATGCTGCTCACCGGTGCGGCGAAAGCCCATGGAATCGTAAATATGAACCGCTGCGCTGTTGCTTTTCACCGCGTGGAAAAACGCGCCGTCATAGCCCATATCCCGGGCCTTTTCCAGCGATGCGGCCATCACCCGGCGGCCAAGGCCATGGCCCTGCATGGCGGGCAGAACACAGAAGCGGCCCAAAGCGCAGGGGTTTTGGATGGAGGGGTCCCAGTCGCCGGTATCGGGGTCTTCCTCCGAAGCCAGAAAATCGGCCCAGGGCCGGATCTGCATGATGGAAATGATTTTTCCCCCGTGCACCACCTTGTAAAGGCTGCGGCAGCGGATGTCATCGGAAAGGAGCTCCCGGTTTGGATACTCCTCATTCCAGCAGGAAGCCGGGGTGTGGACCGCCACCAGATGGCACAGCTCACAGATCTCATCCAGATCCTCCGGCTGGGCCAAAACCAGCCGGGGATTTGCTTCATTGTTCATTTTGTACTCCTTTTTCTTTTGGGCAAAGATCAAACCAAACGGTCATGGATCAGCATTCCGGTCAAGCGCTCCACACCAAACCGGCGGGCGAACATTTCGCATTTGCACAAAAACAGGTAATAAATGTTTTTGCCGCAGCCCCGCAGCGTTTCAAAATTCCCCTGGCCCTTCGCAAGGATGAGGTCGGCTTCGTTCACAGCCTGGGCAGCTTCCTCTGAAAGCATCTCAAGGCAGGTGCCGGCAACACCGTTTCCGCTGCCGATCACCCGGCCCGCCTGAAACAGCCCCACCTGACGTGCATCCTCCAAAGTGGCATCGTTGAGAACCGGCTCGCCCCGCACCAGAATGGTCACCGAAAGCTGCGGGTACTGGCGGCGGATCTCCTTTAAAAAGAGCTTGTCCAGCACCACCTCGCCGCAGTTATCGGTAAGGTACACCAGCCTTTGGGCTGATGCCAGCCGGCTTCGCAGCTCCTCGCAAAGCGCAGGGTCCAGCGGGATATCGTCCGCGTTTTCCAGCATCTTCAAAAGCTCGGCTTCGTCCACATTGTCCAGTGCTCCAAAGTCGATGTAATTGCCTGCAAGCGCAAAGCGCATTGCGCTGAACAGCGGGTCTGCCGCCCGGCGGATGCGTGCCTGCACGGCCTCTTCGCAGCCCAGCATCAGCTGGTTGAAGCGGCGTTTCAGCGCTGCGTACCCCATATCCGGGCCGAAAAACGCCTGTCTTGCCCGGCTGATCTCCCATGCAATGACCGGGGCGCTGGCTGTGTGCGGGGCGTCTGCCAAAATAGCCAGTGCCTGCTGCATATAGTCAAGCCGGATGGCTTCCGGTGTATTTTCCGGAATGTCCGAAACATTTTTCAAAAGGCACCGGATGCAGTCTGAACACAGTCGATCCATGATCTGTCCTTCTTTCCTGAAATGGTTTGGCCGCTGAAAAGCGGTCAGTTTTCAGTATAACACGATTTTTTCGGCCCGTCGAGCTTTGCCCGCCGGGGCCGGTGTGCTATACTGATTAAAAACAAAAGGGGGCGCAAAAATGGAACCCATGGATGCAAACACAAAAAACGGCTTTGCCGGCGTACCCTGTGCCTGCCGGCTTTATTCCAGCCGGGAGGGCTTCGGCGCACTGCCCCGGCCGGGCGAAGAAACCGAGCAGCAGCTGAATCTCTGGCAGGAGGGAAGGGCCTTGTTCTCCTCTTATGGCAGCGGCGAAAGTCGCCCCTGCCTTGCCAGCCGGGAATGGCAGCCCGGCGAAGGAACGGCCCGGCTGCTTTTGGAAGAGCTGGCCCGGATCTTCGCCTGCCCGCCCAAGGGCCCGGAGCCGGAAACAGGGGAGTGGAGCCTTGTTTTGGTAAACGAAGCCGGCAGAGAATACCGTTACAGCGGTGCGCTTGCAATGGGAAACCCGGGCATTGAGGATATTTCGGCTCTGCTGCGGCAAAAGCTGGGCCTGCCGGGGCTTTACGGGCTGGATGGCCGGGCCGGCAGCGGCCCGGTGAAAAAGATCCTCATCACCGGCTTTGATCCCTTTGGCGGCGAAACGGTGAACCCGGCGCTGGAAGCGGTGAAGCGGGTGCGCCCGCCTGAAGGGGTGGAGCTTATCCGGCTGGAGGTGCCCACCGTGTTCGGCGCCTCTGCCCGGGTGCTTGCGAAGGCGGCCGAGCGGGAAAAGCCGGATGCCATCCTCTGCGTGGGGCAGGCCGGCGGGCGGGATGCCGTTACCCCCGAGCGGGTGGCGATCAACCTGATGGATGCCTCCATCCCGGATAACGAGGGCCGCCGGCCGGTGGACGAGCCGGTGGTGCCGGGGGGCGAAAACGCGCTGTTTTCCACCCTCCCGGTCAAGAAGATGGTCGGGGCCATCCGGCAGCAGGGCCTGCCCGCCAGAATTTCCAATACAGCCGGCACCTTTGTGTGCAACCAGCTTTTGTATTCGGCCCTGCATCTGTGCAAAGAGAAGCTGCCAAACACCCGGGCAGGCTTTGTCCATGTGCCGTATCTGCCCCAGCAGGCCGCAAAAAAGCCGGGGATGCCCGGCCTCACCCTGGACCAGATCGTGCTTGCTTTGGAAGCGGCGCTTCGCTGCATTGCCGAAGAATGAACATCCGCTGTGCCCTTGAAAACGGGTGCATAATTTGGTAAAATAACAGCAGCGTAAAGGGCGAAACCGGCAGTTCCCGCTTGAACTGCCGGTTTTCCCATTCCCTATGAGCGATTTTATCATAAAAAAGGGCGGAATCGATTATGAAAAAACAGCCGAACATCCTTTTCTTTCTCACAGACGATCAGGGCGCATGGGCCATGCACTGCGCCGGAAATCAGGATGTGCAAACCCCGAACCTGGACCGTTTGGCCCGCAAGGGCACCCGGTTCGAAAACTTTTTCTGCGCCTCGCCGGTGTGCAGCCCGGCACGGGCATCCATCCTCACCGGGCGCATCCCCTCGCAGCATGGTGTGCATGACTGGATCCGCTGCGGCAGCCTGGACAAAGAAAAGCTGGGCGAAATCGGCAGCGACCCCTGCTTTGCCAGTGAAGACAAGCCCATCCGCTATCTGGAAGGGATGACCACCTACACCGACCTGCTCAGCCAGGCCGGATACAGCTGCTCGCTTTCCGGCAAGTGGCATCTGGGCGACAGTGTCTGCCCGCAGCACGGGTTTGCCAACTGGTATACCATCGGCCGGGGCGGCTGCCTGTATATGCGGCCGGATATGGTGGAAAACGGCACCGTCAAGCTGGAAAACCGCTATATCACAGACCTGATCACCGAGCATGCGCTGGATTACCTGCAAAAAGAAGCCAATCAGGAAAAGCCCTTCTATCTGAGCGTGCACTACACCGCTCCCCATTCTCCCTGGGATGAGGAAGAGCACCCCAGGGAATACATCGACCTTTACCGAAACTGTGCGTTCACCGCAACCCCCGATGAACCGCTGAACCCCAACAGCATCCCCACCGCGCCCCAGGGCGAAGGCGAAGAGCGCAAGCGGCTGCTGCGGGGCTATTATGCCGCCATCACCGCCATGGATGCCGGCGTGGGCCGCATTTTGGATAAGCTGGAAGAGCTGGGCGAAGCCGAAAACACCCTGGTCATCTTCACCGGCGACAATGGCATGAATATGGGCCATCACGGCATCTGGGGCAAGGGCAACGGCACCTTCCCGTTCAATCTTTACGACACTGCGGTGAAGGTCCCCTTCATTGCCAGCTGGCCGGGCCGCATCCCCGAGGGCCGTGTGGCCGAAAGCATGTGCAGCCATTATGACATCATCCAGACCCTCAATGAACTTTTGGGCCTGGGTGCCCGCCTGCCGGAAAACCTGCCCGGCAAAAGCTTTGCGCCGGTGCTGCTGGGCGGTGAGGACCAGGACAACCATGTGGTCATCCTGGACGAATACGGCAGCAGCCGCATGATCCGCAACCGCCGCTGGAAATACATCCACCGTTATCCTTACGGCCCCAATGAGCTGTACGATCTGGAAAAAGACCCGCAGGAAAAGCAAAACCTGGTCGATGCGCCGGAATATGCCGCCGTGAAGGCAGAGCTTTTGGACACCCTGCAAAAGTGGTATCACCAATATGCCGACCCGGCGGTGGACGGCACCCGTGAGGCCGTTACCGGCTTTGGCCAAATGCGGCTTGCCGGTGTGGGCAATGAGGGAAAACCCGACTATCACAAGGGCTGACGGCCGCCGCTTTCCGAATGTTCCGGGGCTTTTGTTGACCTTTTCAGGGGTTGTATGTTACCATTGATAGGATGATGAAAGCCTTTTGCCGTTTTGCGGCACAGGCTTTTCGAAAACTGCTTTTTCAAAGCCTTTTGAAAAAGCCTGCGGACCCGCACCGAAACAAATGCGGGCCGCAGCAGCAAAAAAAGGAGTAACCAAACCATGGAACCGATTTATGTTACCGGTCACCGCAACCCGGATACCGACTCGATCGTGGCCGCAATGGCCTACACCGAGCTGCGCCATGCGCTGGGCGACCGGGATTACGAAGCCGCCTGCCTGGGCTCGGTGTCGGATGAGACCAAGCTCATCCTGCGCAAGTTCGGCTGTCAGCCGCCGCGGCGTATCTCCAATGTGTACAACCAGATCAAGGACCTTGCCTATGAGACCCCGCCCATCCTGTCCTCAGCAGTCACCATGGGCCGTGCGTGGACGGTTTTGCAGGAGAACAAAAACACCCCCTCCATTGCGGTGGCCAACGAAGACGGCACCCTTTGCGGGATGCTCTCCTGGGACGATGTGGCTTCCTACAACGCAAACCTTGTTTCCAGCTCGTATCTGAGCGAGGTGCCCATTTTCAACCTGCTGTCTGTTTTGGAGGGCAAGCTGCTGAACGATCCGGCGGATGTGCGGGACACCGTTTCCGGCGAGGTGACCATTGCTTTGCCCCAAAGCCGGAAAAACCTGCTGTTCCACAAGAAGGATTCCATCGTGATCTGCGGCGACCAGCCGGATATGATCAGCCGTGCGCTGGAGCTTGGGGTCAGCTGCCTCATCCTCTGCCAGACCGAGATCACCGAGGAGCTGCGCCAGGTGGAAAGCTCCACCAGCATCATCCTCACCCCCTACGATGCTTACCGCACCGTGCGGCTGATCTTCCAGTCCACCCCGGTGGGCCGCATCTGCCAGACCAGTGACATCGTGAGTTTCCATCTGGAAGACCGGGTGGACGATGTGCGGGAGCAGGTGCAGAAAAACCGGGCCCACGGCTATCCCATCCTGGATGGGGAAGAGCATGTGGTGGGCATCCTCACCCGCCGCCATCTGCTGCAGCCCCGGCGCAAGCGGGTGGTCCTGGTGGACCACAACGAGGCGGCCCAGTCGGTGCCCGGCCTTGAAGAGGCCGAGATCCTGGAGATCATCGACCATCACCGCCTGGCCGATATCCAGACCCGAGGCCCCATCTATGTGCGAAACGAGCCGGTGGGCTCCACCAATACCATCATTGCCGGCATGTTCCAGGAGCGGGGCCTTCTGCCGTCTGCATCCATGGCCGGCATGATGGCCGCAGCCATCATTTCGGATACGGTCATGTTCAAGTCGCCCACCTGCACCAAGCGGGACATCCAGATCGCCGAGCGCCTGGCCCGCATTGCGGATGTTTCGCTGGACGAACTGGGCAAGGAGATCTTCTCCACCTCCTGGAGCAATAAAGAGCCCCGGGAACTGCTTTATGCCGATTATAAAGAGTTCCACATTGCGGGCTATGACCTGGCGGTTTCCCAGATCACCTGTGTCAACAGCCAGGCCATGCTTTCCCGCAAGGAGGCGTTTTTGGCCGAGATGGAAGAGATCGCCAAAGAGAAAAAATTCGATATGGTCCTGCTGCTGCTCACCGATGTGCTCATGGAAGGCACCCAGCTTTTGTACATCGGCGATGACAACATCGTGAGCCAGGCCTTCAACGTGACCCCCAAGGACAACTGCGTTTTCCTGCCGGGCGTCATGAGCCGCAAAAAACAGGTCATTCCCAGCCTTTCGGCCTTGTGGGGCTAAAAGGCCGGCCGGATAAACAAACTGCAAAAACCGCCGCCACAGTCTGTTTCTGTGGCGGCGGTCCTTTTTATTTATTGTCCGGCTGTCAGCACAAGGGGCTTTCCGCCGGTGAGCGAAAGCACCAGCCAGCCGTTTTCACACACAGCGCCGGTGCCGGCAAAAAGCGCTTGCAGTCCCTGGTCTGCTTTCAGCCGCACGCAGGTGTCCTTGCAGGGGTCCAGCACAAGGCGGGTGATTTCCCCCTTTTCGCATTCGGCCGAAACCCGCAGCCCATCCCCGGCAAGGAAACTGCCGAAGCCGGTGCGCTCTTTCTGCCAGCTGGTGGGGATGGCGGGGAACAGCTCCAGCCGTCCACCCTCACTGCGCACAAGCATCTCCTGCAAAGCATCGGCGGCGCAGAAGTTGGTTTCCAGGGTGAAGGGCCGGTATTTGAAGCTGGTCAGCCCGTGGTCCTGGTAGTCTCCATTCAGGCAGAAGCCGTTCTGTGAGCAGATGTAAAGCCAGAGCTGGCGCAGCTTTTCGGCAGCCGCATTGCCCCGGCCCTGAATGGCGTAAAGCTCGGCCATCCAGGTGAAGGAGAAGCCCACCCAGTATTCGGTGCCCAGCTTTTCCAGGTCATGGATGGTGGCGTCGATGATCTCCCGCTGGGCCGTGTCATCCGGGTCCAGCAGCCGCAGGGGATGGATGCCCATGGCGTGGGAAAAATGCCGGTGGGATTCGGTCAGGCATTCGTCAGGGCTGATCATCAGCACCTTGTCTTTGTTTACGGCAAGCTCCGGCAGCTTTGAAAGGACCCCGCTCCAGCGGGCCTCTTCGCCCGTGCCCAGCTCTGCCGAAAGCTGTTCCAGCGCCCAAAACAGGTAGCGCATCAGGGCCAGATCATAGTTGCTGTTTGGGGTGACAAAGGCTTCCAGCTCATCGTCGTGTATTTCCGGAGAAGAGGAGACGGGCAGATACAAAAAGCCGTCCCGTTCCTCCAAAAGCGAAAGGATGAATTCAGCTGTTCCCTTTAAATAGGGGTAAGCCCGCTCTCTGCCGAATTTTTCGTCCCCGGTGAAATGGTAGTGGCGCTCAAACAGCTGGCAGAGCCAAAGCTGGTTGGTGGGGGAAAACGAGTACATTGCCCAGCCGCCCAGCGGCACGCCGGTAATGGTCATGGTGGAAGGCAGACACAGGCCACCGGCATTGTAAAAGCTGCGGGCAAAGTTTTGGGCGCATTCCCGCATATCCCAGAGATAATCCAGGAAGCATTCGCCCTCGGCCAGATGGTTTGCCTTCAAATAGCTGTAATAGGTCAGCTGGATGTTCAGATCCAGGTGGTAGTCGCCCTTCCAGGGGGGCAGCAGCCCGTCATCGGCGGTCCAGAGCCCTTGCAGCGGCATGGGGTAAAACCCCTTGCGGGAGCAGCAGCCCAGATAATACTGGGTCAGATACCAACGCGCCTCAAACAGCTTGTCCGGCAGCGTGACACTGCTTTGCTGCCAAAAGCCCGCCCACCAGGCACAGTGGGCTTCAAAGGCCTTGTCGTAGCCCTCGGAAAGTGCCTCGTCCAAAAGGCGAAGGGTCCGCTCCTTCCAGTCCGCTCCGTCCCGGGAAGAGGCCGCATAAAAGGCGATCTCGGTGCCGGCAGAGGTCCTTTTCTGCCGGGCAAAGATACCATAGCTGAAATCGTTCCGGATCTTCTGCACGAACCAGCGCACATCCCCGTCATCGCAGATCTCAGGCTTTTCGTAGGCCAGCAGCGAAATGGATGACGTCTGCACGCTGTTGGTCACGGCATCCGCCTGTCCGCCTTCGCCCTTGATGCTGAAGGGCGGGTTTTCAATGTGAAAGCGGAACTCTTCCGGCGCCTTGTCAAGCTTTAAAAAGCCTGCCTTGCTCTCGGCGCTCAAAAAACAGCAAAGCCGGGTGCCGCCGATCGTAAGGCGGGCCTCGGCCCGTGCAAGCTCCAGATGTGAAACGACATTCTGCCCCTTGCCCAAATCAAAAATCAGCTTGCCGGCCGGCAGCTTTGTGGGCAGCGGGTGGTTGTACGGGCCGTCAAAAATGCGCCGGATCTCGTCCACCTTTCCCTCTTTTGCCAGCTGTACCATATTGGAATAGGTGAATTCCTCGCTGTCAATGCCGGGGTAAGGGGTGGTGTCCCAGATGTCACCCCGGTCCAAGCTGAACCGCAGCCCGTCCGAAGGTCCCCAAATAAGGGCCCCCATCTGGCCGTTGCCCAGCGGAATGGCCTCGTCCCAGCGGGTAACGGTGTCATCAAAATGCAGATCACAGTGTGCGCCGGGCAAAATGCGTTTGTCTTTTTCCATTTCATACTTCCTGTCTGACCGGGCAGGCCTTTCGGGGGCCGCCGGCCGGTTTGTTTTTTCGGTCTGACCCAAAAAGTCAGGGCAAATTTATCCCCAATATAGCACAAAGCCCCTGCAGTGTACAGGGGCTTTGTGCTGAAAAAACGGTTTATTTTTTGTCTGTTTTGCGGAACTTCAAAAATCGGAATTGAATGGGTGTGGTCAATGTGCTGCACTGGGCCAGGCGTGCGGTGCCCTCCCGGGGCGTTTTCCAGTAATAGGGGGTCATGCAGAACAGATCCTGCACCGCCTGCCCCTCCACCCGGATGATGCTTTCCGCCTCCACAGCGCCCTCATCCTCAAATCCGGCGTAGTCCACCTTCTGCACCGGGTTTTCATAGGGCGTTTCATAAAGGACTTCTTTCAGGCCGAATAAATGGTGTGCACCGGGCACCGCATACAGAAAAACGCCGCCCGGCCGCAGCACCCGTAAGGTCTCTTCCTGGGCAAAGGGCGCAAATACATTCACCGCAACATCCGCCCATCCGGTTTGCACCGGGCAGGCAAAACAGCTGGCCACCGCATAGCGGCAGTTCTTTGGCGCATGCTTTGCGGCACGGCGCACGGCAGGCTTTGCAATGTCCAGCCCCAGCAGCTGGAACTTGAGTCCCTGCCGGTCCAACTCTTCGGCAATAGCCCGGCTGTAATAGCCTTCGCCGCAGCCCATGTCCAAAATGTGCAAAAGGCCGTTCTGCGCCCGGGCGGCCTGCACACAAAGCTCCGCCAAGGTGCGGGCAAACAGTTCGTAATGCCCGGCCTCTAAAAAGCGGGCGCGGGCATCCACCATCTCCTTGCTGTCACCCGGGTCCCGGGTGCGCTTTTTCTGCACAGGCAGCAGGTGTGCATACCCTTCCTTTGCAAGATCAAAGCTGTGCCCCTTGGCACAGCGCAGTGCACTGCCCAGCTGAAGCAGCGGCCCGCCGCACAGCGGGCAGATCCATCCCTGACCGGTCATATCTTTTTTCTTCCTCTCTTATGCAAAGCCGCCAAAGCAAATCTGCGTTTGCACCAAAAAGCGGCACGGCATTTTTCAAAATAAGTCCTTTCCTAGTATACTGTCTGGCTTTTCCGCCGTCAACATCCTCTTGGAAAGCGCAGTCAAAGCCGCAAAGCTCCCGTTTCAAAAAATAAATTTCCGCTTGCCCATCGTTTGCCAAGCTTTGCAAATAGCCATGTTCACAAAACTGTGCTACAATAAATCCAACATTCAAAAAGGGGGAGTGCTTTGTGCTGGAAGTAACGCTGATCGGCACCGGGGCAACCATGCCCATGCCGGAACGGGCCACGGCAGCCTGCGCCATTCAATATAAGGGAAGGAACATCCTTTTGGACTGCGGCGAGGGCACCCAGGCGGCCGCGCGCCGCGCCGGGGTGAGTCTGGTCAAAATCGATGCCATCTGCCTGACCCACTATCATGGGGATCACATCTTCGGCCTTCCGGGGCTGCTCCAAACCATGGCCAGCCAGGGCCGCACCCAGCCGGTTCTGCTCACCGGCCCGGCAGAGGAGTATGAAAAAACCATTTCGCTTCTGCTGGCGCTGGCAGGCCCGCTGCCGTTTGAAATCATCCGCCGGCCCATTGCCGGGCCGGCAGATCAGCAGGCTCTGTGGGACGGCCTGCGGCTGGAGACCTGCCCCTTAGAGCACCGGGTGCCCAGTGTGGGGTATCGGTTCGTGCTCCCCAGAGCGGGCCGCTTTTTGCCGCAGCAGGCACAGGCGCTGGGGGTGCCGCAGAGCTTGTGGGGCAGCCTGCAAAAGGGAAAGCCTGCAGCGGCGCTGGATGGCAGCATCGTCCAGTCCCGGCAGGTGATGGGGCCGGCCCGTGCAGGGCTTACCGTGGTCTACGCCACTGATACCGGCCCCTGTGCCCATCTGCCGGAGTTTGCAAAGGGGGCAGACCTTTTGATCTGCGATGCCACCTATGCCGGCGAAGAGGAGCTGGACAAGGCCCAGCTGTATGGACACAGCACCTTTGCTCAGTGCGGGCAGCTGGCGGCCCAGGCCGGGGTGAAACAGCTCTGGCTGACCCATTACAGCGGAGCCCTTACAGACCCGCAGAGTGAGCTTTACCGGGCGCAGAAAGCCTTCCCAAAGGCGCAGGCGGGCTTTGACGGAAAGCACTTGCAGCTCAAGTTCCCGGCAGAGTGTGCATCCGTAACGAAAAAATGATGCTTGCTGTAAATTGGATCACTGGCACACCTGCGAAATGCAGGCTGCAGCAGCTGCCATGCGCCGGAAAAATCTTTGCGTTTATCTTGTGAAAATCTTTTTGATTTTTGAAAGAACTGTGCTATTATTAGGATACGGTCAGGGGCTGCGGCACAAGCAGCTCACGGATCGAGCCCAATAAAAAACCGCCCTCAGGCTCCGACCCCTGAAAGCGATTGATGATGGAAAACAGTTTGTCCCATATTCCCCTCGAAAACATTATACAATGTTGTAAGGTATTGTCAACCAAAGGAGGAAAACCTATGAAACACCCCGAAAATGAAAAAAACGCAAAATTTGCCGAAGCCTGCCTGGAACCCGCTGAAAACAAGCCCTCAAAAAAGGGCTGCCGCTCCGGGCTGCTGGCCGTACTTCTCATGATCGTTATCGTCTCCCTGTTCAGCGCCTGCGCCGATGCTGATTCCAATGCCGCCGACGAAGCAGCTCCTTCCTCTGCCGCACAAACCGCCGAGCAGCAAAACACGGAGGATGAGAAAAAGGATGAAGAAAGCAAGCCGCTCACCGAAGAAGAAAAAAAGGCTGGCGCCATCGAATTGAACTATAAAGTGATCGATCTCATTGCAAAGTCCGAAGAAGCTGCCATAAATCTCAGCAGCGCAGATTTTCACGACGAGTCGGCCGATAAGTCTGAGCTGCACGATTTGGCAGAGACTTCAGAAAAGGTGCAGTCGGAGGCTCTGGCCCAGATTGAAGAATTGAGAAATGACGATAACAAAGAGTATCTGGATCTGGTCCAGAAGCGTGTTACAAGAGCGCAGAAGGCGGCTGAATGCACCATAAAATATCTGGATGAAGGCAAATCGGAAGATTTGAGCAAGGCCAACGAATGGTCGTGTGATCCCGATAACCTTACATTTGCGATCGTAGATGCCGAAAAGGAGTACCTGTCTAAAATGGGTGTCTCTGAGGCAGAGATCGGACGGATCCTTTCAGGTGAGATCCTGTAAAATCCAGGCAAAGCCGTAACCACCCCCAAAAAGGGCAAAAAGACACTCGGAAAAAACTTTCAAAACACCCCCATCTGCCGTATCACAAAGGCAGCGGGGGTGTTTTGCTATGGAATCAGCAAAGAAAGATTCAGCTTGGAGCTGCCTGTGCTTTTAGGGAATTCGGGAGTTTTGCAAACAAAAAAGAACCGCACAACCAATACCGTTTTCGGTTTGGCTGTGCGGTTCTGGCAAAGAAGGAGCATTGCCCACCCAGAACCCTGTGGATTTACATGGCAAATGGGTGGCGGAATTGCCCATAAAATTACCGGTTTGTATTATACCGTGTCAGGCCGATAAAAGCGATCAAATCAAGGTGTATTCAAAATAATGGCGAACCAGGCGGCTGCCCTCCTCAATGGCATCCGGCAGCAAAAAGCGAGCCACCGGGCAGACCTCATCATCGGCCGCTTCGCCGTCCGGGCCGTCCAGCAGTAAAAGGTTTGCGTAATCGCCGTCAATGGCGTCTACCACATAAAAAGCTTCTTCGAATTTTCCCATAGGTGTTTTCTCCTGTGTTAAATATTTTTATGTTGAACCCGGTTGGACGCATCAGATTTGCTTCGACCGCCGGATTTTTAAATCAGCGGTAAATTTCCTCAGTAATCGGCTCAACAGAAGCTTTGCAGGTCCAATCGCATCCGGCTTCCGGCAGGGCTTTTGCCCAAACAGCACAGTCCTCCGGCTTTTTCTTTTCAAGTATAGCACATGAGGCCTTACTATGGAGAAAGAATATGGAAAAAGTGCTGCCATCGGCAAAACCATGAAAATATCAGGGGGATAAAAATTGATTTTTTGCCAATAAAAGAGAAAAGAAAAAGCCGGCCTGTAACGTGCAGCCATCAAAGGTCGAAATCATCTTCATCGTCCAGACTTAAAAAATGGATGATGGCATCCTTAAAGCTGGGATAAAAGGTGAGCTGACAGAAAATTGCAAAAAAGTAAATGGCAAAGCCCAGCAGCATCACCTTGTTGACGAATAATTGAGTCAGTAAATGAAGCATGGGGGACCTCCTGTATATTTTACCTGAACATTGATCTGAAAATTTCCTGCTTAACATGAAGTGTACCACATAAAAGGTACGATTGATGACACTTCATACTTCTTTTTGCAAAGAAGGGATGGGCTGAACAGTTATTGTGTTTTCACCAATGTCTTCAACTGAAATTTGTTACGCTTTGTATGCAGCCAGCTTAGCACATTTGAAATGAATTTTGATAAAATAGAAGAGATTGATCATCCACCAAGGAAACAATGAAAAAGAAAAAATTGATAAGCCTTGAACCAGAAAATGAAAGGTACACTGAAATTTTATCATAACAGCCCATAAAAGATATATCAGCATGATAACAGGGTCGGCAGATGCAATATTGCGTATGCCAGCCCTGTTGCTTTGTCGAGAACGCAAGAGAAATCATGCAAAGAATTAAGAAAACAGTACAATTGAATTTGATGGCATATTTTTATATAATTGAAATAAAGCGGGGTGAGGAAATGAAGGAGCAGCGAACAAGGGCTTTGATGGAATGCCTTGCAAACAGCAAAAATATGGAACAAGTGCTGCAAACCAAGAAGGATGAATTTTTAACACCGTCACTGGCGGATACGCTGAAAGATCTATTGGATAAAAAAAGACTGACAAGAGCAGCGGCAATTAAAAATTCTCTTCTGAATAACATCTACGGGCATCAAATTTTTCAAGGAGTTCGCACACCATCAAGGGATAAGCTGCTGGCCCTGGGGTTTGGCATGAAATTGGAATTCAATGAAATGGACGATCTGCTCAAAACGCAGGGTTATGCCAGACTTTATGCAAGAAATGAGCGGGATGCGATTATAATCTACGGGTTATTGCATCATATAGGAATTATGGATATCAACACGATGCTGTACGAAAACAATATGGAAACTTTGAACTGAAAGGAGGCTTCTCATGGAAGCCTGGCAGGGGTTAACGGATGAAATAAAAAACGAATATGCGGTAGTTCGCGTAATTAAAAAAACAGCTGAAAAAGAAATTTTACTGCTGCAAAATAAAACCAATGAAACAAGAGTGCTGCTGCGCAACTATCCCGGCGAACCGACACCTGTATATGATCTGCTGAAAGGCAAGCGGCTGGCACATGTCCCGCAAATCATAAACGCACAAAAGAAAGATAGGGGCTTTTTTGTGCTGGAAGAATTTTTGGAAGGAAAAATTCTCAACACAGAGGTGCGTTCCCCGATGCAGGTGCTGGATATTTTGCACCAGGCTTGTGATGCGCTGACAGAGCTTCACAAGATCGGGGTTGTGCACAGAGATGTGAAACCCGAAAATCTTTTGCAAACAGAAGATGGCAAAGTGTATCTGATCGATTTGGATGCAGCCAGAATTTATAAGGATTACACAGAAAATGATACCTGCGCATTGGGGACCACAGGTTATGCAGCGCCGGAACAATTTGGAATTGTGCAAAGTGACCAACGTGCGGATATATTCGCATTGGGCGTTACTTTGAACGTGCTTTTAACGGGTGCCCATCCTTCGCAGCAGCTTTGCAAAGGATGGATGAGTCATATAGTGATCAAATGTACTCAAATTGATCCGAAAGCGAGATATCAGTCGGCTGTAGCGGTATGGAAGGATGCAGCAGTCCTCTTATACCTTCGTAAGCTGCGGCCCAATAAAAAATCGATCGTTTTTGGCAGTACTGCGGTTGCTGTTATTGCGTTAGCGATGGCAGCGCATGCGTTGAATGCACAAACTGATCCGGAACAAATTGCGGCTGAAGTGGAAATTGCGGCGCAAGTCCAGGTGAATGAGAGCGAAACCGAACAGATCATCAGTACGCCTGCCCCTGATGCGGCAGATGAGCCGGTATATAGTGCAACACCGGTGCCGACAAATTCACCTAAGCCAACAGAGGGGATAGAGACATGGGAAAAAGGGTTCGGCAAGATCGAAGGAACCCCAAGGCCGATGCAGACTGCTTTGCCGGATACAGCCTTTAAACCTGCGACAAAACCAAGCGCTGCAGCAAAGCCGGATACAACGTTCGAGCCGGGTGCCAAGCCTTCCGCAGTGCCAAGCAGTAAGCCCGGGCCAAGCAGTAAGCCTGGGCCGACAAAGACACCGGCACCAAGCAACCCCCAAAAACCGACACAGACTTCAAAGCCGACAGAACAACCTGCGGCCACGCCGAAGCCGACGGAAAAGCCCGTGTCCACGCCAAAGCCCCAACCCACTGAAGACCCAAACGATCCAACGCAAAAAGAAGGGTATCAGGAGGTGAAGGCGGCAGTTGATGAATATAAGGAACTACAGATGCAATATGATGAGGTGAAACGATTACATAAGGATGCATATCAAGAATATTTGAATGCGTATGGCTATGATCTGCAAATGGTTGAAGGTAAACGAAACAGCGCTTGTTCCAATGCACAAAAAGCACGGCAAAATGCAGAAAATGCGCAAAATCGTGCGAATGAGTATTTAACTCAAGAGCCGCCGGACGAAGTAGCGGCAGCACAGGCGCAGGCGGAAGCTGACCAATATACGCAGCAAGCAACTGAATATCAGGCAGAATGTGATGAATATGCGCAGAAGTGGATTGATATCTATGAATCTGAAGGCTGCCAAGAGTTGTATTGGAAATTTTCTGACTATGCAAGCGAAATAAATAGTTTATCTCCACAAGTTCAGGGAGCACGAGGAAAAGCGGAAAGCTTACAAAATAAGTATGGAATCTATTTAATGTGAAAGTGCTTGAAGAGCCTCCAGATGGAGGCTCTTTTTGATTTGTTAGCTTAAGTGTAACTAAAATGCTTTGGCTTTAAGTGTTGAGCGAAGCGATCTGAGAAACGCCAAAATATTAAATAGAAACAGATAGCTTTGAATTGAAATGCCCGTTACACAGGCGGCGGCGCAAGTACTGCATGAGAAAGATTATTCAGTGTGTCTTTTAAGATGCTTGCTGCTAAAAAGCCCTTTTAGAGCTTACACAAGCCGCCGGCTCAGCTGGTGGTCATTACTTTTAAATTAAGCAGCCAGCATAACAATCTTACCCATAATTTTGCGATAATAATTTACATAAAGAAAAAGGGTGGGGAAGAGGATGGAAGAGCGTATCACAGGGAAATTGATGGATAGCTTACGAAGCAACAAAGATTTGGACGATATCTTGAAGAAAGAGTCTGAAAATTTTGTTGCACAACCCTTGTATGTAATGCTGGAAGAAATTTTAAAAGAGAAAAAGCTCACTAGAACTCAGGTAATACAGAATTCCATGCTCAATACAATTTATGCACACCAGATTTTCAAGGGAACCAGAATCCCATCGAGAGATAAAATCATTGCAATTGGATTTGGAATGCATCTTTCATTTGAAGAAATGGATAATCTCTTAAAAATGCAGGGCTATGCGCGTCTGTATCCCCAAAATAAAAGAGATGCTGTGATTATTTATGGAATCTTACATAATATGCATCTTATGGATGTAAATACTGCCTTATATGAGAATGAACTAACAACTATAGCATAGCCATGTGAAAATTACATAGAAGCAAACAAGAGAGCAAACCAAAAAACGGTTTGCTCTCTTGTTTTTTGTTGATTATTTTTCAAAAACAGCAGACAGGTCTTCGAAGCCCTGTTGAGCGATTTCCGGGTCATCATCGGCAGAAATGATTACAACTAATGTTACCAGCCCCCCATGCTTTCGAACATATACACCGCCGGTAGCAGGAGTTTTATTCATGTAAGTAGCATTAAAATACTGACAAAAGTATTTTTTATCCGCAAAATCCACTTCCGTGAATTGACCTACTACATAATTTGAATAATCAAGCAAAGATTCGCTCATACGCTGTAAAAAAGAGTATGCAAATTGCTCTTCAGTAAAATCTTCTTCAGAAACCGATGAATCTCCGGTTTGAGATGAATATTCAGCCAAATCTTTCAACATCAAATCTAGTTCATAAACTTGTACTTGTGTAACGATATTGCGTGTATGAGCAATCTCCAAATTTTCTTCAGCTCTGTAAAAGGTGCGATAGTATTGTGCAGCCATGTCGTTATGAACATAGTGAGGTGTAAATTGACAATCTGCGAACGGTCCAGTAAACGACATACCTTCCGGGAGAGAAAATTTTAATTGAGCAGAGTTGTTTTTATATCTTTCCATTGTGTTTTGAAAAGAAGCGGGTCTTTTATATCTGCTGTCATCACAACCAGAAAGGAATAAAACACAAAGTAGTGGAATAAAACAACTTGTAAAAAGTTTTTTTAAGGTCATATCAAAACACCAGCTTTACAACATTATGAATTTTTATGAGCGATAATAGCGCCAATAATAATCACTGCAAGAATAATGAAAAAAAACCAAAGATGTTGTAGAACTAATTTTAACAACCAGCCAGCGAGAAAATAGCTTAATACGATAATGGACATGATTTCACTGATTTTTGCTTGTAATGAGAAATACCAAACAGTAACAATGGAATGGTATATTTTGTACATGAGTATACCGCCGCCAATCCAAAAAACGAAGTACAAAATGATTCCAAAGAGACCCAAAGCATCCATAATAACCTCCTGAACTACTTGATTTTAATAGTAGGTGCATTTTGATTATATCAATCGGGAAAGATAAACTGTTAAGCAGAGAGCATAATATAAACACTTTCTTTGTACTTGGATAGATGCGGCTGCTAAATGCAATTCAGTTGAAATATTGGAAGTGTTTGCAAAATATAAAGTATGAAAAATGGATTCTTTGCCGGCAACAGTATGGAGTGCTTTAGAATATCGAACAAGGATAAGTAAACTGCTGTCGCTACGGGCGGTTGGTTTGGATGGAGTTAGCGATGAACAGGAGTTGGACGTAGTTGACACTTCCAAAATACTTTGCAAAGTTTGAGATTGTGCCGCTGCCCTTGGAAAAGCAACGCCTATCTGCCAGATCAGACTCAAAAAAGATGAAGAGTAAATAAGATGACTACTAAGGTTAATATTGAACAGGTTTTGTGGAAGGCCTGCGACAGATTTTGCGGCAAGATCGACAGTTCCCGCTATTAAGGATTGCATCCTCTTAAGAGGAGTAAATGGCTGTGGCGGTGGCTGCGGTGGTGGCATTTATGGTGGCGTTTATGGTGGCGTTTGAGAGAGTTTTAAATGTTTTTATAAAAAATAGCCGCACAGCAACTGCCCACAAACGACGCTGCTATGCGGTTTTCTTTACTGTTTCTATACATGAAAAAACAAGCCCTCACGTTTCGTTAGAAACGTGAGGGCTTGACTGGCGGAGAAGGAGGGATTTGAACCCTCGCGCCGGTTTCCCGACCTACGCCCTTAGCAGGGGCAGTAAAACAGCCCACAAACCCAGTAAACACCACAAAAAAATAGAAAGTGGTGGTTACATGGTGGCTACGGATGAATGCTTATTTGATCGTTCAAATGCCCAAAACAGCACAGGAATGATGCTTCTAAGCCTGGGATTGGATCCATCTTCACTTGGTTTTTTTGCCTTATCAGAAAGCATCGAAATTGCTCGCAAGTATCCCATCAAGCGCACAGCAGTATTTAAAGAGATCTATCCGGAGGTTGCAAAAAAGCTGGAAATACAAAGTATCAAAACGGTAGATACTTTGGTTAGGCGGCAGCTTTTGAAAATTTCCGAGCACAGCCCAGAGTTTATTCAACAGGAGCTCTTCTGTCCAGTGGAAAAGTTTTCTCCGGCCAAAGCGATTGCAGCTTTTGCAGTCTATTTGGACCCAGCAGAGTGATTGGCCAGAGCATCAACGGCTTCCAACTTCGCCTCGGTACTGATATGGGTATAATGCAATGTGGTTTCATAGCTTCGATGGCCCATGATCTCCTTGATGATGCTGGGTGCAATGCCCGCTTCTCCCAAAGCTGTAGCGGTTGTGTGCCGGCAGCTGTACGGATCAAGTGGTCTTACTCCGGTCCGCTGAATAGCATCAGCATACTCATCGTAGAAATCTTCCAGCCTCATGGGCATTAGTCCATAGCGGCCATCCTGCAGTGACTGCTGTACGAGAGGTACGATGTTTTCAGCAATGGGGATGATACGATTTTTGCCAGCCTCAGTCTTGATGCCGCCAATCATATAGCGCTCGTCCAGATGGATATTATCCATATCAATTTGCCGAACCTCACCGGTGCGCATACCGGTGTAAATCATGATCAGGATGATACGGGCGACACGGTGCCCGGCGCGGTAATCCTGCCACCAGCGCTGCACCTCGTCCATGGTCCACGGATCACGGCGACTGTTGGGTGTCTCCGGCAGCTCCAGCAGCATGGCTCGATTGGTCTCAAGCAGCTCATTGCGTATGGCAAACTTGTACAAGTGGCTGTACAGAGCCTTAATATCTCTCTGGGGGTAATATCCCAACCCAGACTCAGAAAGGATAGTCTGCATGTGGCTGAGCCGCATTTGCGTGAAGACGATGGGCCATGTGGATGCAGTGCGGCTCCATGCTGTGCGATAATGAGTCTTTTTGCTTTCAGATAGCTTTTCATAAGTCTGTGACTCCATCCAGGCTTCATGCAGCTGCTGCACAGTGTAGCTGGCCATTGGATTTTCAGGCTCGATTTGGCCAGTAAGGCGACCGACAGAAAGCTCAAGCTCTTTCGCAAGCACATCTACTGCGGCTTCGGCATCTTTTTTCCGAGTAAAGCCGCGCTTGACCCGGCGCAGGCGTTGCCCATGCACATATCGGCTGACGATGGCGGTGTATGACCCGTTGGTCTCTTTCTTGATGCTGCCTCTCCCATTGGGCCTGCATGTGCCCCGGACTGGCGTTTGCTGGCGAATGCCGCACCACGGGCAAAAACCGGCACCTTCAGGGATTTCTTTTTTACATTTTCTGCAAAGCAAAAGACCACCTCCAAGGTACACTTTGACAAGCCTACCCTAAAGGTGGTATAATCACGTTGTCGGACGGATTGCACCTCAAGTGTAAGCCA
This sequence comes from Allofournierella sp., assembly GCA_020025635.1. Taxonomy (GTDB): domain Bacteria; phylum Bacillota; class Clostridia; order Oscillospirales; family Ruminococcaceae; genus JAHHRU01. The sequence continues at coordinate 86,447 of JAHHRU010000001.1, read as the reverse complement.
GTTCATTTCCCCGTCACCTGCGCCAACAGGTGGCGGGGATTTTTTGTTTATTTTTATTCAGTAACCAAATCGCACTGTTTCAGAGCTACATTCAGCGTGCTGCCATCACATTTTCCGATGATGGTTACAGAGTCACCTTCTTTGAGCGTAGCAATGTCGTCCAGATTGTCTTTGGCAAAATAGCACTGAACAGAAATCAAAGCATAGGACTCACCATTGGTCAAAGTTACATAGGCGGTATCCAGAATGTCCTTACCGATCATGCCGACAGTGCCGGTCACTTTCAGCAGCTTTCCCTTATAAGCGTTGTCGGCTGCGACAGTGTTTTCCTCATAGGCAGCAAGCAGGTCTTTGGCGGTAACGTCGATGTACTCAGGCTCCGGCTCCGGAGTGGCAACGGTGCTGCTTGGCGCTACGCTGCCTGCGGCATCGCTTGCGGGTTCATCGGAAGATCCACCGATTGAAATGATCAGAACGAGAAGGGCGAGAATGGCCAACAATACGATAACCACGACCTTCAGGCAACCGCTCTTTTTCTTCTGAGTTACCGGCGTGGTGTAGGCCGGGCTCTTGCTGTCAGCCGGCTGGCCGCACTCAGGACAGAATTTTCCGTCATACTCATTTCCACATTTTGCACATTTCATAGATTAGTCCTCACTTTCAAAATTTTGTCTATATCTTTGATAGATATAGTTAAACCAATCATACATTTTTTCAGTGGACAAAGATATAAAATGTCAGAAGTGAAGGAAAAAGAAGATTATTCCTCGCTTTTTCCTTGCTGCTGTTGAAAGAAATCTGCCATCGCCTGTAGTTTCTGTATTATTTCTGGAGTGTAATCTTCGACTGTGAAAGGCAGTGATGTGGTGAAATCGTTGTTAATATCCATCAGTAATACCTCTGAGAGCTGATAACCCGACCAATTATTCGCACTGGAGTCTCATCCAGGTTATAGACCTGGATCTGATGCTCGGGATTATAGCTCTTTGGTGTCAAAAATACCATGTTGCCTTGTTGTTTGAAATATTTAATAGTAGCATCATTCCCATTCACCAATACCACTGCGATTTGACCTTCATCTACTACAGTTTGCTGGCGAACCACCACCAGATCGCCATCATTGATGCCAACAGCGCTCATGCTGTCGCCATGGACTCTCAAAGCATAGTAAGTTTCATCATCATCAAAATCAACAGGGGTATAGCCTTCGATATTTTCTTCGGCAAGTAAAGGAAGCCCTGCAGCTACTCGGCCGAGGATTGGAATGCGTTTGGTTGGATGGTAGGGAGTCAGGCCTGAAACCTTTTCAGGCTCTGCATCAGGGGCGCTTTTTGGGGAGACAATCTTTTCCATAGGAACATCATATCCCATGAGCCATGTTTCGCTTACATTCAAAGCGAAACTTAGGATGGTCAACTTGTCTTGGCCAGGCTCAACTTTGCCAGAGACATACTGGCTTAAATCATTTTTGCCAAGCTTGATATTGTATTTTTTACAATAGGGTTCCGCTGCGCGCAAAATATCAACTTGCCGTAGATTTCGCTCTTCCATGATTTGCTTTAATCGTTGGTTTGTTTTGTAGGCTTTCATTAACAGCCCTCCTCAGTTGATACTTATAGTATATACTGTGTTGAACAAAAGTTCAATACGAAAATGAAAAACGGTTCAAAAAACTTGAACAAATGTATTGCAAAAGATTAGACAGTGTGTTATAGTAATGACAGTTCAATGGCGTTGAACAAAATTTGGATGGAGGTGATTATCATGGCTTACGATTACAGCAAACTGCTTGGAAGAATAGTGGAAAAGGTTGGTACGCAAGGAGCGTTCGCAAAGGCAATGGAAATATCTGAGCGTTCGCTTTCGCTGAAATTGAATAACAAAATCGCTTTTAAGCAATCGGAAATTTCAAAAGCATGCGAATTGTTGGACATTTGTGTTGAAGATATTCCGGTGTATTTTTTTTACATGAAAAGTTCAATGTGATTGAACAAGGTGACGAAATGAACGCTTTGCAAAGAGAAGAACTCCTCGACAAGCAGCTGGAACTGCTGGCCGAGGAGTCTGAGAAATCGGCATCTGCTGAAGAGCTGGCGGCTCTAACGCATGCCATGTGCGAAGTCTATGGAGCATTTTCGCTAAGGCGTGCACCGGAAAGTATCAACTTTGAAGCTCCAATCGAAACAATCGCTGCCGCCCTTAAAGCTTCTCTTTTAGAGTTCAACCCTTAACGATAAGAAAGGAGCCTACGTGGAAAACAAACTATTCATTCCACGCCAACTGAAAACCATTGAGGTTGATGTGGAGAAAAAGATTTACCGGGTAAACGGCGAGGATTTTGGAAAAGGCTGCAGCGAATTTAGCATTCAGTGTGATGGACCTGAAAGCTTCCACATCAAAATGAACATTGACGGAACGTTGCTCTTTGTTGATTACCTTCCCGGAGAAGAACCGGAAATCTTTACGAGAAATGACACAATCGCCCGGCTGGAAGAGGCTTTGCTTGCTTTTGCTGAACGTGCAGTGACAAAAAAGGCGACCCGTGAAGAAGTGAAAGTTCTGCCACAAGTCGCCCACGAGCTGATTGAAATTGCTAATTTGGATAAAGTTTAAGGTTTTCCCGAATCAGTCTTGATAACATGTGTGAAAATCTCAGATACCCAAATGGTGCATGATAATTTGAGTAACTACCTTTGAAGCGATTTGACCCAATCCACGCAAAGACGAAATTCCAATCTCCTTTGAAATGCTTTTTGTTTTTGCCCAGATGGTTTCCGAACGAACATCTGCCAGAAACTCGTGAGCCTTCGGGGTAAGATCGGAAACAAAGTGTGAACCAGACACGCTTTCCGAAAAGTCAACAAAGTACCCATTCATTTCGCATTGGGACAGGTGGTACTGGATCTCGTTGGCAGAGTAATCATGTCCGTTAATTGTAGTACCACAATCCTCAAACTCAACACGATTTATGCCATCGGTTAAATCTTCGCAATGAAGTAAAATGTCACGAATACAATCAGGATTTAATTTCAATTTTAATTCACCTCCTTCCTGCCCTCATGATAGCACAGGAAGAAGAAAACGGAAAGGAGAGAACATCATGTGTAAAAGAGGAACAACCGCACAGCTGGAAGAGCTGGAAAACTCCGAGGAACTTTTTTTGACCCCGGATCAGGTGGCTGCCGTGATCGGCTGCGACCCGCAGAGCATCCGTGGAGCCTGTGAAACGGTGGAAGGCTTTCAGCGCATCGGCTTTCCGGTCACACGTCTGGGAGCCCGTACTTACATCCCCCGGATGGCATTCATCCGCTGGGTGAAAGGTGAGCTGGGCGGAGGTGCTATTGCGTGATCAACAGTGCGACGGTCAAGGAAATCGTGCGGATACTGGCCCCGGGTGACCGGGTCTATTGCAGAGTGGATGGTCCGGTCACTGCCTGGACCGTAATTCGAATTTTGCCGGATGGCGTTTTGACACCCGAAGGTGAGCTGCTTTTTCGCGATTATCGCCACATCTGGTGGCTGACTCCGATTGCCGCAGCGGAAAGGCGAGCACTGTGAAGATTTGCGCTTCGGGTCAATGCGCCCACGTTTTTGAAATCACACGAATAGAATGTCGAGCCTGTGCTGGCTGGCAGAAAGGCTGCCCACATTACAGGCCAAGGAGAGAGGAGCTTCGAAAAAATGAGCACACAAAAAAAGCGCCCGATCGTTGCAGCGATCGGACGCCAGGCCACGAAAGTGGCCGCCCAAGGCACCTTTAGTTTACCACATACGGCCAAAGCCTGCAAGCGGTTCATGTGTCTATTGGGCTGCTTTTTCGCCGCCTTGACTGCATTTGCATTTTTCTGCGCCCCGTTTGAGCCCGGAGAGGTGAGCTTTTCGGCTGGCTGGGCGCTGGCCGCCACAGCCGGTTGGCTCTGCCGTGAACTGTATCGGATGGCAGGAGGTGAGTGTCAGTGAGCGATTTTGAGAAAGTGTCGCAATATGTCCAGGATTTTGAAGCTGGCTTCTCTGGCCTGGATCTGTTTCGTAAATGCTTTGAAAATACTACTCTGCTGTCAGACGAGGAAGCGGATATCCTGGATCGCTTCATTGAGCGCGCTGGTGGCTTCGTTGATGGAGCCCAAGCAGTTCTTTTTAAGATTAAAGAACTGAAAAATAAGGAGAGCAAACAATGACCACATATCACTGCAAGTGCGGCCGGGTGGTCAAGAAATCCACCAAGGCCTCCACCACAGGGAACCGTGACACAGGGGACTGTGTAGGATGTCCGTATCTGCTGCCATATGGGCCGAATGAATGGAGTGAAGATCAAAAAAGCTTCGTCCAAAAAGTGGCTGGGTATGAATGCCGGATGACAGATCACCCGGTGGACTATGCTTCGCATGCAAGCAGCTGCGGCGGGCCAAATGACAAGACCGTACTACATGTGGAAAGCTTGGACTTTGACTTTCTGGATACCATCACAGAATGGGTACACGAGGAATTCAAGGCCGATGAGCTTACCGGAGGGTTTAACAGGGAGGCTCTGAGGGCCCCAGAATATATGGACGGATACCGGATGACCTTTTACCCTGCGCAAAACAAAAAAGGCATCGAAGCCAAGCAGAGGCTGTTCCGGCGGTTCTTTCACCCGGACGGAACCCGGCTGGACATGAACCCTGAAGAAGAAAAGGCGAAGATCCTGGCCGACATTGAGGACGGAAAGACGGTCCAAAGGAAGGAGCCCAAGATGAACAAGGCTTATGAAAAGAACCCACATGATAAGCCTCAGGAATGCACAGCAGAAGAAATCGAAAACCCTACATCGGCCCCAGACTTCCGTGTGGATGCTGAGGATGCAATGGCCCCCGCCCAGTCCGCTGCCGGCACTGCCTCTTTGGAGGATGGCCAGGGCTTTGATTATAGCGGACTGACACAAAAAACCGAAGATGCCTTACGCTGGGCTGAAGGCCAAATCAGGGATGCCCGCAGGAAGTACATCATTGATGTAGCAGAAGCGGTGGCTATCGTGCATGAGGAGCTCGTCCAAAATTTGGACGAGCACAGCAATCAGTACAGTGAAGAGACTTTTGTTGCCTGGTGCAGATATGTGGGAATCAGCAAAAGCACGGCATACAACCTTCTGCAGGTCAACGCTCTGATGTCCGGAGCAACCCCAGAAGAAATGGCCCAGCTGGAACAAGCATCGCCCTCTTTGCTGTATGCCGCCGCAAAGCCCAGCGCACCGGCGGAGCTGGTGCAGGCCGTCAAGGATGGCGATATCACTACCCACAAGCAGTATCAGGAGGCCATGGCACGCATCAAAGCTTTGGAGAGTGAGAACCGGGAGCTGAAGCATGAAAATGAGATGGAGCGCAAAGAGCAGGAAGGTGCGAATGCTGCGGCGATGAAATTCAAGGCCGAATGTGACCGTCGGGCTCAGGATCAGCAGCGCTTGGAAGGGCTTGTGGAGTCTGCCAATCAAAAGGCTGACCTGGCCGCCCAGAAATCCACTGAAGCGTGGGAACAGCTCGTTGCAGAGAAAAAGGCACGAAAGGAAGCAGAAAAAGAACGGGATAAAGCAACTAACGAGCGTGACGGTGCCCGGCAGGCTTTGCAGGCAGCAAAGCTGAGGGGAGACAAGCTCAAAGAAGAAAATGAAGCCCTCAAGGCCCAGCCTATTGAAGCAGCTGTAGTGGACCAGGGGGAAGTAAATCGCCGGGCTCAAGAAATCGCCGACCGGCAGACCTCTGAGCAGGCTGAAGAATCTCAGCGAAACGCCTACGATAATGTCCTACTGTCCCTTCGATCCATCGAAAACAACTGGACCCTTGCTATTAATGCCTTCCGTAGCCTTCCGGCTGATATGCAGCGTGGCCTGATCGATAAGCTGCTGAAATTTTCCGCAAAAGTAAAGGAGGATACACAATGTCTGTAAAAATCGTCGAAATGATCGCCGAAAACGTTAAGCGCATCAAGGCGGTGCAGGTTGTACCCGCCCTGAATGGCCTGACCATCATCGGCGGCGATAACAATCAGGGAAAAACGTCCGTAATCGATGCAATCGCCTGGGCTCTGGGTGGCGAAAAGTACCGGCCGGCATCTGCCCAGCGCGATGGTGCCAATACACCCCCGCATCTGCATGTGCAGCTGTCTAACGGTCTGGTGGTAGAGCGTCGAGGCAAGAACGGTACTCTCACGGTCACCGACCCCACCGGCCACAAGGGCGGTCAGCAGATCCTGAATGGATTTATCGAACAGTTCGCACTGGACCTGCCTCGCTTTATGGATGCCAACGATAAGGCAAAGGCAGACACCCTGCTGCAGATCATCGGTATCGGTGACCAGCTGGCACTGATGGACAGGGAATTGCAGGCGCTGATGGATCGCCGCACGGCTACCGGACAGATCGCACGGCAGAAGAAGGCCTATGCCGAAGAGTTGCCTGAATACCCGGATGCTCCGGAGGAATGTCTGAGTGCAGCAGAGCTGATCCGTCAACAGCAGGAGATTCTGGCCAGGAATGGCGAAAATCAGCGCAAGCGAGTCCAGGTTGCACAGCTGGAAGGTCAGGTCAGTATGCTGGAAGCCAAGGTAACCAGCCTGAAACGTCAGCTGCAGGATGCTTCCGAGCAGTATGCCGCAGTTCTGGATGACTGGGAGACTGCAAAGAAATCCGTAGCCGAGCTTTATGACGAAAGCACAGCAGAACTGGAACAGAATCTGGCCGAAATCGATGCCATCAACATCAAAGTCCGGGGAAATATGGAGCGGCAGCGGGCATTCGATGATGCTACCACTTACGAAAAACAGTATGACGATCTGACCGTGAAAATCACCGAGAAGCGTCGGGAGCGCACAGCCTTGCTGAATGGTGCAGATCTTCCGCTGCCGGGCCTGTCGGTGGATGATGGCCGTCTGACTTATAACGGCAAGAGCTGGGACGATATGTCTGGTAGCGATCAACTGAGAGTGGCCACAGCAATTGTGCGCAAGCTCAATCCTGAGTGTGGGTTTGTTCTTCTGGATAAGCTGGAGCAGATGGATCTTAAAACGCTGACTGCCTTCGGCCAGTGGCTCGAAAATGAAGGTTTGCAAGCCATCGCTACACGAGTATCCACCGGCGGAGAATGTCAGATCATCATCGAGGATGGATATGTAGCAGGAGCCACTGAGCTGCCTGAGCCGAAAGCAAAACAGTGGCAGAAAGGAAGATTCTGATGGGTAAGTATGAAATCACTTCGGGCGTAGTGCCCGCAGCTCAGAAGGTCGTCATCTACGGACCTGAGGGTGTAGGCAAGACCACATTTGCCAGCCAGTTCCCTGGAGTCGTATTTATCGATACCGAGGGTAGCACTAAGAAGCTGAATGTGCAGCGTCTGCCCAAGCCCAGTAGCTGGGCTATGATGATGGACATGGTTAATGATGTGAGGATTGGAAATATCCCCTGCAGCACACTGGCTATCGACACCGCCGACTGGTCCGAGGCCATGTGCATCCGGGCCGTCTGCGATAAAGCCGGAGTAAAGGGCATTGAAGACTTTGGCTATGGCAAGGGCTATGTATATGTAAAAGAGGAATTCGGTAAGCTGCTGGATCTTTTGGAGGGCGTAGTCAATGCCGGTATCAATGTGGTCATTACCGCTCACGCTCAGATCACCAAATTTGAGCAGCCGGACGAAATGGGAGCCTATGACCGGTGGACGATGAAGACCAGCAAGCAGGTTGCTCCTCTGATCCGCGAATGGTGCGACACCCTGCTCTTTGCCAATTACAAGACCATCGTAGTCAAGGACGGAGACGGGAAAAATGCTAAAAGCAAGGGTCAGGGCAGCCGACGTGTGATGTACACCACCCATCATGCCTGCTGGGATGCAAAGAACAGAGACGGTTTACCGGATGAGCTGCCGTTTGACTTTGCATCGATTGCACATATCATCCCCGACCTGCATCATTCGGCAGGGGTATATTCGACACCTACAGCAGTGGTTACTGCTCCCGTTCCTACCCCAGCGCCTGCGGCCCAGCCGAGTGCTACGCCTGCTGTGGTGGTACCGGAAAAGTCTGGCCCCGAATCTCTGCCGTTCAACCGTCTGAACCCGGCAGAAAATGAAAAAGCCTTGCGTGCCGCAGGCGTGCCTGAAAAGCTGCTGGCTTTAATGGTGGCGAATAGTGTGGAAGCTGCCGACCTTCAAAAAGTAGTTGGAGACCGCGGATATTTCCCAGCAGATATGCCCATCCGTGACTATCCGCAGGAATTCGTAGAAGGCTGCTTGCTTGCAGCCTGGGATGATGTTTTCAAGATGATCGTAGACAACTGGGATCTGCTATTTTAATAAAAGGAGAAAAAAATAATGAGCGACAATTTTACTACTGTAGACACTGCGTTTGATTGGGATAGTGAGATCAAGAACGAAAGCATTGGGGAATGGATCCTCTTGCCCGCCGGAGATTACCCCTTTACTGTGACCAAGTTTGAGCGCCAGCACTATCCCGGTGGCACTAAGATGGGCCCCTGCCCCAAAGCGGTGCTGTCCATCGAGATCGATGGTGGCGACAAGGGTAAGATTACCATCACGCACAACCTGTTTCTGCACTCCCGCTGCGAGGGTATGCTTTGCGCCTTCTTTGAGAGCATCGGTCAGCGCAAGCATGGCGAGGCCCTGCGACCTCGCTGGGGTGAGGTGGTCGGCTCCACCGGCTTGTGCAAGGTGGATATCCATACCTTCACGAAGCGGGACGGCGGCGAGGGCCAGAGCAACGAGATCAAACGCTTTCTGCCCCCGCCTGAACCCAAGGCTGCCCCCTCCCAGGGCTGGACTCAGGGGAGGTTTTGAGTCATGGGCGGCATGACAATGCGGCCCTACCAGCAGGAAGCGAGAAAAGCAATCCATACCCAGTGGGATAACGGCAACCGGCGCACACTGTTGGTCCTGCCTACTGGAACCGGAAAAACCATTGTTTTCGCCAGTGTGGCAGAGGATGAGGTGCGCAGCGGCAGCCGCGTCCTCATCCTGGCCCACCGGGGCGAACTGCTGGAACAGGCAGCTGATAAAATTAAACGGTCCACCGGACTGCAAAGTGCGGTGGAAAAGGCCCAGGAGACCTGCCTGGGCAGCTGGTACCGGGTGGTAGTAGGCAGCGTCCAGAGCCTGCAGCGCCCCCAGCGCCTGGAAAAATTCCCGCCAGACTACTTCGGCACCATCATCATTGATGAGGCACATCACGCCACCACGGACGGCTATCAGCGGGTGTTGGACTATTTTTCCAGTGCTCATGTGCTTGGAGTAACGGCAACTCCTGATCGGGGAGATATGCGCAACCTGGGCGAAGTCTTCGACAGCCTGGCCTATGAATACAAACTGCCTCAGGCAATTAAGGACGGATATCTTTGTCCGATTCTGGCTCAAACGATCCCTCTTAAACTGGATATTACCAGCGTTACCATGAGCGGCGGGGACTATGCAGTGGGCAGTCTGGGCACAGCTCTGGATCCGTACCTGGAGCAGATTGCAAGAGAAATGGCGAATATCTGCAAAGCAAGGAAAACAGTAGTATTTCTTCCATTGATTAAAACCAGCCAGAAATTTAGGGACATCCTGAACCAGCACGGCTTTCAGGCTGCAGAGGTCAACGGTCAGAGCAACGACAGAAAACAGGTGCTGGCCGATTTTGAGAAAGGCAAATATAACGTGCTCTGCAATTCCATGCTGCTGACCGAAGGCTGGGACTGCCCCTCTGTGGACTGCGTGGTAGTGCTCCGGCCCACCAAGGTACGCAGTCTCTACAGTCAGATGGTAGGCAGAGGTACCCGGCTGTCTCCCGGTAAAAAGGAACTGCTACTCCTGGATTTTCTGTGGCTTACGGAAAAGCATGAGCTGTGTAGACCTGCTGATCTGATTTGCGAGAGCCGAGAAGTGGCCAAAAAGATGACCGAAAACCTGGAGCAGTCATGTTGTCCCGAGGATATTGAACAGGCAGAAATACAGGCGGCAGAAGATGTGGTTACACAACGAGAGGAAGCCTTGGCCCAAAAGTTGGAAGAAATGAGAAAACGAAAGAAAAAACTGGTAGATCCTCTACAATATGAGATGAGTATCCAGGCTGAGGATCTGGCCAACTATGTGCCTGCCTTCGGCTGGGAAATGAGCCCTCCCACAGACAAGCAGTGCAGCACCCTGGAAAAGCTGGGAATTCTGCCGGATGCCATTGAGAGCGCAGGCAAGGCTCAGCTTCTACTGGATCGCATGGCAAAGCGCCGGGATGCAGGCCTGACGACGCCAAAACAAATTCGTTTTTTGGAGGGTAAAGGCTTTAACCATGTAGGCACATGGCAATTTGAGGATGCCCGCCGGATGATCGACAGGATCGCAGCTAACAGCTGGCGAGTTCCCAGCGACATTGAGCCGGCCGAATACAAGCCTAAGACTGAATGGTGATCAAATGAACAAAACAGATTTGCTAGAAGCTATGAACTATCTTCGTCCCGGCGAATTAACCTATCAGGAATGGACCTCTGTAGGCATGGGCTTGAAGCAAGCTGGGATGGAGTGTTTCCTATGGGATTCCTGGTCTGCTACTGACCCGGGCAGATATCACCAAGGCGAATGTGCGAAAAAGTGGGAGTCCTTTAAGGGCTCCCCCACTCCTATCACAGAGAACAGTATTTTCGCATTGGCTTTCGAAAAAGGATGGTCCGGGCCGGAAGGCCATGCGCTTAACTGGGATGATGCTATCGACACCCGGCGCACAGAAGGGATGCTGGTCGATAAGCACTGGGTGGAAGGTCAGGAAATTAATATACCGTGTGTCTGGCAGCCAGCAAATCAGTTGATCCAGTATTTGGAAGCCGTATTTGAGCCGACAGAAATAGTAGGTTATGTGGTCCAAAGCTGGGAGAAAGAGGGCCGCTACTTACCCAACCAAGGACAGTGGGACCGCACGGCGGAACAGCTGATCAAAGAGCTATCTAAGTGTGGGGATGACATCGGCAAGGTGCTGGGCGACTACAATCCGGAGGCCGGTGCATGGATACGATTTAATCCTTTGGACGGTAAAGGCTGCAAAAATGACAATGTGACCGAATACCGCTTTGCATTAGTCGAATCGGACGGTCTTGACATTGCCACACAAAATGCAATCATCCACCAACTTGAATTGCCCTGTGCGGCTCTGGTACATTCCGGAAATAAGAGTCTGCACGCCATCGTGAGAGTGGATGCCCCTGATTATGCCGAATACCGCAAGCGGGTGGACTATCTGTATAGTATTTGTCAAAAGAACGGTCTGATCTTGGATCAGGCCTGCCGGAATCCCAGCCGACTGAGCCGGATGCCCGGCGCAGTACGAAATGGACAGAAGCAGTATTTACTGGAAACCAATTTCGGCAAATCGAACTGGGCCGAGTGGAAAGACTGGGTGGAAGCTGCTGCGGATGATCTGCCGGATGACGAAGATCTGGCCGACATCTGGAACAATCTGCCCCAGCTGGCCCCGCCTCTGATTGATGGCATTCTGCGCCAGGGGCACAAGATGCTGCTGGCAGGACCGTCCAAGGCGGGCAAGTCCTATGCCCTTATTGAACTGTGTATCAGCATTGCCGAAGGCACTGACTGGCTGGGCCGCTTTCACTGCGCCCAGGGAAAGGTGCTGTACATCAACCTGGAACTGGACCGGGCATCCTGCTTTCACCGTTTCCATGATGTTTATGAAGCAATGGAAATTCAGCCGAATCACCTGCACAACATTCGGATTTGGAACCTGCGGGGCGCTTCGGTGCCCATGGACAAGCTGGCACCCAAGCTGATCCGCAGAGCAGCCAAACAGGGGTACATTGCCATTGTGCTGGATCCTATCTACAAGATCTTGACCGGTGATGAAAACAACGCCGAGCAGATGTCCAAGTTCTGCAACCAGTTCGACCTGGTCTGCAGGGAGCTGGGCTGTGCTGTGATTTACTGCCACCATCATTCAAAGGGTGCCCAGGGCGGCAAGCGCAGCATGGACCGGGCATCTGGCAGCGGCGTGTTCGCCCGTGATCCGGACGCGATGCTGGATATGACCGAGCTGGAACTGACAGAAGCCATTCAGGATCAGCTGAAAAACAAGGCCGCCTGTGCTGCCTGCACCGCTCTGCTGGACAAGCGGGGCCATGGGGATGAATACGGACCAGACGATGCTTTCAGCAAGACCCAGATGATGAACATCTGCAAAGAGCAGCTGAGCGTTGCCGACCTGCGGATGCTAGACGTGGAGATTGAAAAGAGTACCGCCAAAGCCCTGGCACAGACTGCCTGGAGGGTGGAGGGCACCCTGCGAGAGTTTGCCCGCTTCCCGCCGGTGAATCTCTGGTTCCAGTACCCCATCCATAAGTTGGACAGCGGCCTGCTGGAGGACCTGAAGCCGGAAAGCCTGGAGCAGTCCCGCCGAGGCAAAGCCGGAGCTGCCAAACGCTGGGGAGGCGGCGAAAAGGATAAAAAGGCGAAAACATCACTTTCAAACGCTTACGAAGCCTGCAAAATAGATGGCCAGGTGACCGTGTACAGTATGGCGGAATATCTGGATCTGAAACCGGACACCGTTAAACGCAGACTGAAATCAGACGGCGGTTATTGGATCGAGGGACCAAATGTGGGGCGTAAGGAACCAGGGTGGCAAGGTTGAAAAAATACAAATGGTATAGACGTTGTATTACAATTCGTATAAAATCGGTAAAATAGCCGCTATTTTCTATCCATGAAAAAATCCCAAATTCGGAAAATAGCCGCTATTCCTGCCATTTCCGGTACGGAAAATAGCCTTATATATATAGCTACACTACGCGTAGTGTGTGGGTACACCGGAAAATGGGGGCAGAAGCTCCCCCATTTATCCGGGATACCAACCACACACATAGTGGCTAAGAGAAAAAGAAAGGATGAAAAATGAAAATGGAATTTTTCGCACATATGATCCCGCCGACAGTAACCCATCACGACAAGGAGCTACATGCCTTCATGAAGGGTGGTAAGCCTCATGCCGTCTTTCACGACTCAGCTGAGCTGAAGGATGCCAAAGCAAAAATGCATGCTTACTTGTCACCCTATGCACCGAAAACGCCGCTGGAGGGCCCGATTCGTTTGCTGGTGAAATGGTGTTTCCCTCAGGGTGGGCATGCAGACGGTGAGTACCGTACCAGTAAACCTGACACCGACAATCTGGAAAAGATGCTGAAGGATACCATGACACGACTGCGCTTTTGGCACGATGATGCTCAGGTGTGCTGCGAAATTACAGAAAAGTTTTGGGCTGCTGTGCCGGGAATTTATATTTGTGTTGAGGAGATGTCCGACCAATGCTGATGGGAAGCCTTATTTTGCTCGGACTGGCAATCATCCTGGCGGCAGCATTGATGGATATGGCCGGCAAGTGCAGCCGAGCGGAAGAGAGCAAGGAAATGGAGGAGATGAAAAGACTTGACCGAAAAGGAAAGGAATGAAATGCGGGCTCTTTTTCGTGGGGCGAAAGATCCTGCGAAGCAGATTAAAATCCTGCAAGAGCTGTATCAAGTGTCCAGGAAGGAGGTCCTGGAAGTGCTTGACCTGAAGGTGGAGCCAAGGCAAAAGCATCGGAAATTTAAATATCCGCTGGAAATGCGCATTGCAGTGGCCGAAGCTGCCAGAAGGGGTGAGCCCCAAGCGGAAATCGCAAAAAGGTTTGGGATAGCCAAATCGACGGTTTACTATTGGGCCAATGAGGGGTAAGGGAGAAAATGACCGAAGATTTTGAAATGAAAAAAGCATGGCTCCGGCGGTACCAGGAAAGCCAGCGTGAAGAGAAGCTCCTGATGGAAGAAATCGAGCAGCTGAAAGCGGCAGCTACCAGAGTGACCCCGTGCCTGAGTGTAGCTCCCGGCGGCGCTGGGCAGGGTGATAGCTTGCCCCGAGCGGTGGAAAAGATCATGGAAATCCAGCAGCGGCTTCAATTCCAAGTAAATTGTACATACGCCGTCCGGACGGAAATAGTTGAGAAGATCAATACGGTGAAAAGCACGCAGGAGAGAGAAATTCTTCGGCGGCGGTACTTGCTTGGTCAAAAATGGGAGGAAATCGCTTGTGCAATGCGCATAGACTACAGGTGGCTTCTTCGCCAGCATAAAAGGGCACTGGAAAAGCTGAAATTTGAAATTTGACCATAAAAAGCCACTATGAAACCACTATGAAAGTCTGATACACTGTATGTGGGTTTACAGGATAGGTATTGAACCCTCCTTTCTCCCGCTATGGCAGACGGCGGTAATAGTCGGCCCCAAAAAGCAGCTGCGCAAGTGGCTGCTTTTTTTTATTGATTAGCTTCAGCGCAAGAAAACCACCAGTTCAACTGGTGGTTTTGATTGCATTTTTTAGGCGGGCCGGCATAGAAGATACTGGCGGGTGGGTATGGGGATTTCGTAAAAGAGAGGTGGTGGGTAGTGACTACAAATTGCAACAAATCTGGATTGAATGCAAAGCAGCGAAAAATGGCCGAAAAGCTGATGGATCCAAGCTTCAAGGGGACCATCACAAGCCTGTGTGAGGAGTTCAATGTTGCACGCAGCACTCTCTACCGCTGGATGGAAAAAAGCGAATTCACAGATTACCTGGATGCGCTTGCGGATAAATACGCAAACAGTGAGCTGGGGACCGTGTGGAAAGCGCTGATCAAACAGTGCTCAAAAGGAGATATTCAGGCAATTAAGCTTTACTTTGAACTTCGGGATGCGGGCCGAATAGATCAAAAGGGTGCGGAGGTGCAGATTATTGATGACATCTAAATTGTCTCAAATAATCTCTCCGGCCTTTTATGACGCTCACCGGGCCATTAAAGCGGGCAAGGTGGCCGAGTTGGTGCTTCCCGGCGGACGTGGCAGCACAAAATCCAGCTTTAACAGCATTGAGCTGATTTTGCAGCTGCTCAAGCACCCGGACTGCCATGCGGCTGTTTTCCGCAAGGTGGGCAACACCTTGCGCACAAGCGTGTACGCACAGATCTGCTGGGCCATCAACGCACTGGGTCTGCATGGCCAATTTCGCTGCACAGTCAGCCCAATGGAGTGCACCTATCTGCCCACCGGCCAGAAGATACTTTTCTTTGGCCTGGATGATCCGGGAAAAGTGAAGTCGATAAAAGTACAATTTGGATATATCGGAATTGGGTGGTTCGAGGAGCTGGATCAATTCGCCGGACCGGAAGAGATCCGTAATGTGGAGCAGTCGCTTTTTCGCGGCGGCTCTTTTTCTTTGAGCCTGAAAAGCTTCAACCCGCCGGCGGCTTCCCGAAACTGGGCGAACCGATACACGCTTGAGAATGTGCCCGGAAAGCTGGTGGTGCGCAGCACCTATCTGACAACGCCGCAGGAGTGGCTGGGGCCGCGTTTTCTTGCGGATGCGGAAAATCTCAAGGCTACAAACGAAACGGCATACAGACACGAATATCTGGGCGAGGCGGTGGGCAACGGCACACAGGTTTTTGAAAACCTGAAACTGGAGCCAATCCCGTCGGAGCAGATCAAGGCGTTTGAACGCCGGTACCATGGTGTTGACTGGGGATGGTATCCTGATCCATGGGCTTTCAACTCCTGCTCCTACGACCCAGCCCGTAAGATTCTGTGCATTTGGGATGAGGCCACACGGCAGCGTACTTCCAACGAAGATACTGCCAAGATCCTGATTGCCAAAGGCGCGATGCAGGATGAAGACATGGAAGAGACTCTGTATGCCGACTCGGCCGAACCGAAGAGCTGCGGCGACTATCGGGCTGCTGGTCTTGCATGCCGAGAAGCTGAGAAAGGCCCTGGCAGCGTAAAGGCAGGCATGAAATGGCTGCAAAGCCTGAATGCTATTGTGATTGACCCAAAGCGCTGCCCGGACACCGCAAAGGAGTTTTCTGAATATGAATACGAAACCGACAAGAACACCGGCGAAGTGATGGCGGGATACCCGGACACGGCCAACCACCATATCGATGCGGTTCGATATGCAATGTCCAAGGTCTGGAGAAGGAGGGGACAGTGATCCGTAAATTACAAAAATGGTTGCGGGAGCGCTATCTCCCGGAATACTGCCGGCAGAAGCTTCTGGAAGAGAATGACCGGCTGCGCAAAAAGCTGGACAAGAAGGAAAAAGAAATCATCCGTTTGAATGGGTATGTGGAAGGGCTGGAAGAAGCTTTGCATGCACCCAGCAGAGTGATTTTGAAGGGGGTGGAAAGCATTGGCGATGTGGAGCGCGCTATTTAACTGCCAGAAAACGAATCATTACAGCCAGGCTTTTCCTGGCGCCCGGGACTGTACCAGCCCGGCCATGCAAAATGCCATTGAGGACTGGTTCCGGCTCTACTATGCAGAAAAGTCTGCTGATGAAGAGGATCCTTGCCAGAGGCTCCCAGTAGCGGTCGTGAATAAGCTTCAAAAAGCCTGCTTTGGAGAATATGAAGCCCAGATCACAGTGAAAGGCTCCAAGGCTGAATACATGGCCCGGTGTCAGCAGGAGCTGGACCAGCAACGCAAGCGCGCCATGCAGCTTGCCATGATTGGCGGCGAAAGCTGGCTTAAACCGATCCCGGTCAAAGACTGCATGCAGTGGAGCGTGGTCCGGCGGGATGCTGCGGCGATCCTTGCCAGAGATCCTAGCGGCAAGGTGACTGACATGATCACCAGCGCGCAGACGGCTGCTCAGGGCGGCTTCTACACGCTCTTGGAGCGGCGCACAGTGGATGCGAATGGATATCTGACGATCATTAACAAGCTCTACTATAGCCAGAATGAAAAAAGCCTGGGGACCCCGGCGGCTTTGGGCAGCTTGGACCAATACGCTCAGCTGCTACCGGAATATACCTTCCCGCAGCCGGTGGGGAGCATAGGCCTGGTCAGCTTGCGAATGCCCACAGAGAACACGGTGGATGGCAGCATGGACGGGGTAAGCATTTACGCCCCGGCGGCGGAGCTGATCCACCGAATCAATCACAATGAATATCAGCTCAATCAGGAATTTGAGCTCGGCGCCTTCCGGGTTTTTGTTTCGGCCGATCTGATCAAAAAGAAAGGCGGGAAGCAGATGCTACCGGATGGCCTTTTTGTTGGCCTTGACGATGATTCCAAAAATACGGGCATCACGGAGTTTGCGCCTCAGCTGCGCGAAGGCAGCTTTCTTGCCCGCAAAAACGAATATCTGCGCAATGTGGAAAGCGTTTTGGGCATCAAGCGCGGCCTTTTGTGTGAGACAGCAGATGTGCAGCGCACCGCCACCGAAGTGGCCAGCAGTGAGGGAGATTACAGTCTTACAGTGCAAGACCTTTGGGAAGTCTGGGAAAAGGCTGACCGGGAAGCTCTGCGCCTGTGTGTTGTTTTGGGGCAGATGTATCGGATATGCCCGGCGGGTGCTTTTGATCCTGAAAAAGATGTGGCAATTGCATGGGGAAATGGAGTGTTGTATGACCCTGATGCAGACCTTGCTGAGGAAATGGAGATGGCAGCAGCCGGTATGCTCCGGCCGGAATACCCTCTGGCCAAGAAATTCAATCTGCCCAGAGAAACCGAGCAGGATCTTGCCCAGATCCGTGAAAAATATATGCCGAAGATGGAGCAGTTGCTGGGGCCCGGCACTGGAGACGGGGAGGAATAAGCTATGGCCCTGAAGCCGGAACAGATCAGCGGCCTGCGGGAAGCATTTTCAGCCATCGCCCGGCCTATCAATGACTGGCTTTTACAGGATGCGGCGGAACGCATTGCTGCAGCGGGAGCGCTGGCAGGTGAGCCGGCCGGCAAGATGACGGCCACAGCATCCTATGAGATCTATCGGGCCAAGGTCTTGGGAGAAAGTCAGCGTGAACTTAAAAAGTTTTTGAAGCGGCAGCTGGGCTTTTCCAATCGTGAGATCCGGCGGCTGTTCCGAAAAGCGGCCCGGATGTCCGGCCAGAATGATGAGGTCCGGGTGGGCCTGACCAGCGGTGCAGACATCGAGCAGATGGCGGCTGCCGCCATTAAGCTGGCTCAGCAGGACTTTACCAACCTGACCCAAACATTGGGCATGATGGCACCCGGCGGAAAGGTGCTGCCGCTTCACCAGTTCTACCAGAAGAGCATGGACTTTGCTTTCAAGCAGATCTTCACCGGCGCAGCGGATTATGAGACCGCCATCCGGCAGGCCACCACAAAGATGGCAGATGCCGGAGTGCGTACAATCGACTACGCAAGCGGCCGCTCAACAAGTCTTGAAGCAGCCGTCCGCCGCAATATGATGGGCGGCATGGGCCTTTTGAATGAGCAAATCACCCAGACCAACCATGATGCCCTGGGCTGCAATGGCTGGGAAATCAGCGCCCATGCAAACAGCGCCCCGGACCATGAGCCAATCCAGGGCCACCAATACTCGGATAAAGACTTTAGAGAGCTGGAAAGCCGGCTGGTCCGTCGTATTGGAACGCTCAACTGCGGCCACGTTAAGATGCCCATCCTTCTGGGCATCAACAGCCCTCAGTATACAGAGGAGCAGTTGCGGGCCTTCCAAGAGGAGAACGCCAAGGGAATTACATATGAGGGCAAGCACTACACCGGCTATGAGGCCACCCAGAAGCAGCGCCAGATCGAGTGTGCCATGCAGGTGCAGAAAAATCGTATTCTTGTTTCACGCAGTACCGGGGATGCTCTCCGTGAGCAGACCGCCCAGATCCGGCTGCAAATGCTCAGCCAGCATTACAAGGCATTCAGCAAGGCGGCCGGGCTGCCCTTGCAAGATGACCGCGCATGGGTAGCTGGGTTTGGACCGAAGCAGGCGAAGGAAGCAGCCGAAATATATAGAGAGCAGACGTTGACAAATGCAGTCGGACAACTCATAATCAAGGTAAAGAAAAGTACTGTAAGAGGCCCGGCCAACGGAATAACCCAAAAAGTAAATGCTAAGGGTGGAATTGATCGGAATTATTACGATTCAGAAGGAAAGCAAACCAAGCAAATAAGTAATAATGGCCACGGTCATAAAAAAGAGGAAGCAATGGGAATCAATGGGGAGCATGCGCATGATTATGAATGGGACGAAAATGGACACCCTATTCACATAGAAGCAAGAGAGCTAACAACTCAGGAAAGGGTGGAAAATGATGACATCATCAACCATGAAAAAAATGATAAAAGAAACGATCCTTGATAATGCTACATTGTTCGGATTTGAATACAACGGCAAAATGGGGAATGTGGATCCCTTCTTTTCTGAGGGGAAGAATCATTTTATGCTTTTTTTTGATGGCCATGAGGAAGTCGTAGAGACTATTGATGATGTGTTTTCGACTGCTTTTGTCATGGGACACAATCTTTCTGAAATTGCGGCGGATATAGTAGCCACGGATTTCTAAGGCTGTATTTAATTATTGGCAATCAAGACGATCATGAACAGCTCACCGCCCACCCGGGCGGCGGGCCTTTTTTATACTCATTTTACGGGAGAAAGGAAGGATCAAAGATGGATCTGAGCGACACTGTAGATCTGATGAACAGCTTTGACTACAAGCAGCGCTTCAAGGCGGAATACTGGCAGACCAAGACGAGATACGAAAATCTGCATCGCACAATTGTCAAACTTAAAGCTGGAACGCTGCCGTACAAGGTTTCCAGCAAGCGCAGCGTTCTGGAGGCTCAGCAGCGGGCAATGTACGAATATCTCCATGCGCTGGAAATTCGTGCTGAGACTGAACACATCAATTTGTACGATTTATCGCCGACTCCTGAAAGGAGGTGATCCGCATATCTCCCGGCGCGGGGTAAAGCGCAGTCAATTCGATGATGAAGCAGCCGCAGGGCTGCTTTTTTCATACCCTTACGCGGCCCCGGCGTATAACAGGGGCAAATCCAAACCGGGGAAAGCCCGGTATACAAATGATTTCAGGAGGATTTTGCATGAAGAACATCACCGAGATCTTCGCCGGTCTGGGCATCCAGATCCCCGAGGACAAGCAGGCAGACTTTGATAAGCAGTTTGCCGAGAACTACAAGACCATCGCCGATTACCAGAAACAGACCGATAAGCTGCAGCATGCGCAGAGCGATCTGAGCATCGCCCGAGAGAGTCTGGAGGCTTTCAAGGATGTGGACGTCAACGACTTGAAGAACCAGATTACCACGCTGACCAACACACTGGCCACCAAGGAAAGCGAGCACGCTGCCGAGTTGGCTGACCGTGATTTCAACGCTCTGCTGGATGGCGCCATCAGCGCAAAGCACGGCCGCAGCGTTAAGGCAGTCAAGGCCCTGCTGGATATGGACAGCCTGAGAGCTTCCAAGAATCAGCAGGCGGACATCGATGAGGCTCTGGATCAGCTGGCTAAAGACAGCGGCTATCTTTTCGACGATGGCAGCACCCCGCCGCCCTATGCCGGCGGTACCGGTACTCAGGGCGCAAGCTCTGATCAGAATGCTGCTCTGCGCTCTGCCATGGGCCTGAGCAATGACAAATGAAAAGGAAAGAGGTTTTGATTTATGGCAAACAATATCACACTGGCAAAGAACTTCGTCCCTCTGCTGGATGAGGTTTACAAAAATGCATCCCTCACTGCCAAGCTGGACGGTGCCGCCGATTTGGCACAGCAGGGTGCCAATGCAAACGAGCTGATCATCCCTATGCTGGATATGCAGGGCCTGGCAAACTACTCCCGCAACAGCGGCTATGTGGCTGGTGATGTGACCCTGACCAACGAGACAGTCAAGTGCAACTTTGACCGTGGCCGTATGTTTACGGTCGATACTATGGATGACCAGGAAACTGCCGGTATTGCCTTTGGCCGCCTGGCCGGTGAATTCATTCGTACCAAGGTGGTGCCCGAGTTGGATGCCTTCCGCTTTGCAGCTTACTGCGCAGCGGACGGTATTACCAAAAAAGAGGAGACTTTGGCGGACGGCACCCAGGTGCTGGCAGCGCTGCGCGTGGCCACCACCGCCATGGACGAGGCTGAGGTGCCCATGGAAAACCGCCACCTGTTCATCACTCCCACCCTGTACGGTATGATTTCCGATCTGGATACCACCAAGAGCCGTGAAGTGCTGGAAAGCTTCGCTTCCATCACCAAGGTGCCGCAGACCCGCTTTTATACCGCGATTCAGCAGGAGGCCGATGGTGCCGGCGGCTTCAAGAAAACGCCCAGCACCGGTGCGGATCTGAACTTCATGGTGGTTCACAAGGATGCCCTGATCCAGTACGAGAAGCATGTGGCTCCCAAGATCATCTCCCCGGAACAGAACCAGGATGCGGATGCCTGGAAGTTCGGATACCGCAATGTGGGCATTGCCCAGGTGTACAAGAACAAGACTGCCGGCGTTTATGTAAGCCACAAGGCGGCCGGTTAAGGAGGAGAGACCATGGAATATATCGAGAAGCGGTACACCGAGCCCAACGAGGACGGTGTGATCGGCTTGGTGTTTGAGCCGGTTGAGCAGGAGCCCCAGCCTCCCGCTGCGGAGAGCGAGGAAAAGCCTGCTGCATCCAAGAAGGAAAAGAAGGCGTAAGGAAGGTGCCGGGCAGGATGGATTATGCGTTTTATGTGACAGTTTACCTGGGCGACAGCATCCCGGAAGGAGAATTCGTGCCGCTTATGCAGCAGGCACAGGCCCAGCTGGCGCGGTATCGGCGCATCTATACCGTGACCGCACCGGCTCCGGACAGTGAATCCATGGCCCTGTGCGCTATGGCAGACGCGCTCTATTATTTCCAGCAGGTGCAAAGCGGAGCGCTGGGGGGCAGCATCCACATCGGCAGCGTGTCCAGCAGTGCGCAAACCACCCAGGTGGACATGTCCCCGGCGGCGCAGGAAAGGGAACTGTACCGCTGTGCCCGGCTGTATTTGGAAATCTATCGGGGGGTGGACTGATATGCTGAGAGTGCGGCGGGGGCCGCCTGTGGATTACAGTCTTTGCGACCAAACGGTTACCATCTATCATCAAATCGGTGCGGGTGCGGCATTTTGCTGCACCCGCACCGTCTTCTGTGGTGCATTTTTTGATTGGAAAAAGGTGCAGACGGTGGATAAGACCGGCAGCCGAGAAGCAAGCAGCTTTCTGCTGGTGCTACCCTCAGGCTGGGACGGCCGCCCGTGGTGGATGCCGCCACAGGAATACGATGCTGCGCAGAGCCGCTCCGGCTGTTTTACCATTGCAGCAAAAGACAAGGTGGTGCTCGGTGTCGGCCCGGAAATCAAAACTCGAGAAGAGTGGGCAGCGCTGCTGCCGGCAAAGGTCAGCGGGCTGGTGATCGTCCAGGATGTTGACCCCAAATACTGGCAGCAGCGTGTTACCCATGTCGAGGTTGGCGGATGAGTAAAAAACAGCAGCTCTTCCGCTTGCCGGATGGCACGGTGGCAGAGCTCGAGATGCACAGTGTTGAGCAGATTATTAAGGACAAAGGCCTTGATCCCGGCGGTGATGTGCAAATATTTCACACCCAAAATGTGCTGCGCCGCATTGTGAAGTACATGCCGTTTAAAACCGGCATGACCATCAAGGTGACCATTGCCCAAACCAATGTACGCAAGCCTTTTATCATTACCAATACGCCCTATGCGCAGTACCTTTATCGAGGCAAGGTAATGGTGAACAGCAAAACCGGCAAAGGCCCTGCAATCATCCCCGGCGTTGGTCCACGATACCGCAAGGGTACCACCCTTAAAGCGACCACCCGGCCGCTGGAGTACAACAAGACCAAAAATCCCCTGGCCGGTCCTTATTGGGACCGCAGGCTGAAAGCGGCCGAAGGAAAAGCTCTGGCGGCGGATGTGCAGCGGTATATCGATTTGAAAGGCGGCGGTAAAAAATGAGTGATCTGGATAAGCTCAAGGAATGGATCCAGACTTATCCCGGATATGACCAGCTGGGTGAGATGCGGGTGGACTATACCGATCAGCTGCCCGGCTGCTTTGGCGTTTTTCCGGCAGGCCTGGAGGAGATTGGAAGGGCAGAAAACCTGTGGGGCGAAGTAACGGTGCAGAACCAGTACAATTTTGCGCTGTACCTGGTGCTGCCCAAGTCCCCTGGGGACGATGTGGGCGCTCAGATCAATGCAGACTGGGTCATGGACTTCCAGCGATGGGTGCAGACTCAGAGCGTGACCCACAGGACCCCTGCCTTCGGCAATATCGACATGGAAAAAGAAACTGTAAGCGCCCAAAACGGTGCGCTTTACGAAGCAGACGAAGAGGGCTTGGCAATGTACATGATCCAGTTGCAGGCCGCCTTCAAAATGCACTATGAATGAGGTGAAAATATGGCAAAAATTGAGCGCAAATGGCTGGCCCATTTTATCAATTCCGCAGAAGGCGGTGCAACCGCAGAATACGAGCGCCTGGGAAAAGATCTGGAAGAGTACAGCCCGGAGCTTTCTGCGGAAGTCGAAACCAAGAAGAACATCTTGGGTGAAACCAGTGTCTTGATCAGCGGCTACGAAAAGACCGGTGAGGTGGAGCCTTTCTACGCTGAGAAGGAATCTAAGCTTTTCGCTCGACTGCAGAAGATCATTGATGAGAGCCTTGTCCTGGATGCGCTGAAAGCGGATATGGTTGAGGTGAAGCTTTGGGAAGCAGACCAGAGCGGCGCATACCCGGCCATTAAGGAAGAGGTATATATCGAGGTGACCAGCTACGGCGGAGATACCACCGGCTACCAGATCCCCTTCACTCTGCACTATACCGGAGTGAAGACCAAAGGCACCTTTGATCCGGTCAAAAAAACATTTACCCCGGCCTGATACGGCCCGGACAAAGCAAAGGAGGATTAAATGGCACAAGCAATTATTTTTGATAGTGGTGTCAAGGAATACCAGGTAAATGGCGGTGAGATGCTGAGGATGAACCCCAGCGACCCCAATCTGTACGCCCGCTTTTTCGATGCACAGGAAAAGCTTCTGGCCATCGAAAAAGAACTGGTGGAGCAGGGGAAAACCATTCCGCAGGCTTCTGAGTCGGCGACGAAACAGGAGCTGGCCAAGGCCGGTGAAATGACGGTACGCCTGCTCACGAATGCGGATCGGCGCGCGAAGGACGTACTGGTCTGGGTATTTCCGGGGAATGATTTCGACCATATCCTGGCCGGAGTCAATGTGATGGCAGTAGGCGCGAACGGGGAGCGTGTGCTTACCAATTTCGTGAATGCGCTGATCCCCATCATCGAAGAGGGAGTGAATGCCTGCACGAAAGAAAAGACCACCGCCGCTGTGACTGCCGCTCAAGGAAACCGCGCACAGCGCCGGGCAGCGGCGAAAACCAGATGAGCCCGTGGGAGCTGCCCACGACTGCTGTGATCGGTGGCCGGGAATATTCGCTGAATGCGGACTTCCGGGACATCCTGGATATTTTGCACCATCTTGAAGATCCGGATGAGCCGGAATTCATTCGCTGGCAGATCGCTTTGGCGCTCTTTTATGAAGAGCATGATAAAATGCCAGCAAAGGATCAGCAAGAGGCGATGGAGTATCTGGCCCTCTTCCTCACTGGAGGACAGACCGAAGAGCAGCATGGCCCGGCGCAAAAGCTGATTGACTGGGACCAGGATGCCCAGGTGATCGTGGCTGATGTGAATAAGGTGGCAGGGTGTGAGATCCGAGCCTTGCCATTCTTGCATTGGTGGAGCTTTCTTGCTTTCTTCCAAGGAATTGGCGAAGGGCAGCTGTCCACCCGGGTATCGATTCGGGACAAGCTGCGCCGCGGCAAACCTTTGGAAAAATGGGAGCGGGATTTTTACCGGCAGAATAAAAAGCAGGTGGATTTGAAGCGCCGGTATTCCTCCGAGGAGCTGGCAGAGCAGGAGCGGCTGAAAAAGCTGCTTGGGGAATGAAGTGTTTAAGCACGATCAGAAAACTGACGGTGCTTTTTTCATGCCTGATGGGAGGTGATGAGGACGGCAAGTGATGGAAAAGTAACGATTTCAACGGCGTTGGACAATAAGGGCTTGAAAAAAGGCATCCATGATATTTCTGGCAGTTTGGGCGGATTGCGTGGGGTCCTTGCCAATCTTACCAAGACGATTGGAACCGCTTTTGCAGTGCGGCAAATCATTCGGTTTGGCACCGAATCGGTCAAGGCTGCCAATCAGCTGAAAGATGCTTTGACTGGCTTACGCAGCGTCGTAGAAGGTCAAGGCCGCAGCTTTAAGCAGGCACAGAAATTTATTGATGAATATACAGCGGACGGACTTGTACCTGCAACGAATGCCATCAACGCATATAAGAACCTATCGCTGCGCGGGTATGATGACAGCCAGATCCGGCAGGTGATGGTCGCCCTCAAAGATAGCGCAGCCTTTGGACGACAGGCCAGCCTTAGCATGGGTCAAGCGGTAGAGTCTGCTTCTGAGGGCCTGAAGAACGAAAATAGTATCCTTGTGGATAATGCCGGCATAACAAAAAACGTGGCCAAGATGTGGGATGATTATGCCCACAGCATCGGGACAACCGCGAATAACTTGACCCAGCAACAGAAAATCCAGGCTGAGGTCATTGGTATTCTTGAGGAAAGCAAATATCAGGCCGGTGATGCAGCCAAGGTGGCCGGCACATTTTCGGGACAGCTTATGCAGCTGTCCTTCAATTTTAACAACCTGAAGGTCGCAATCGGCAATGCCATCATTCCTGTGGCGCAGAAAATCTTGCCGATAATCAATGCGATGATCGCTGGACTGACCCGCCTTGCAAACGCTGTAGCCACTGTAATGGGGACTATCTTTGGCAAAGCTCAGGTCAAACAGCAGGCCCTGGCTGATAGTAACCAGCGGGTAGCAGCCAGCGCAGGGAGCGGAGCTGCAGCTGAAAAAGAACTCGCAAAAACCACAAAAAAAGCAGGAAAAGAAGCGAATGGAGCTCTGGCTGCATTCGATGAGCTCAACGTTCTTCAACAAAGCGCCGGCTCAGCTGAAAGCAGCGGTGCCCAGCACGGTGCAGGCGGCGGAGGCGCCGCACCGCTTGCTGCTGGGTCAGAGCTGGAAGTGGAGGATACGATTTCACCTCGGCTGCAGGCGATTGTGGATAAAATCCATGAATTGATGGCCCCGCTGCAACAAATCAATTTTCAGCCGCTGATAGATGCTTTTGGAAGGCTTAAAGAAGCGGCAGCTCCACTGACGGAAACTATTTTCTCAGGTCTGGAATGGGCCTACTACCACATCTTGGTGCCATTGGCTACATGGACAATCGAAGATCTACTGCCGGCTTTCCTAGATGTGCTGGCGGGTGCCTTCAAAATACTGAACGCGGTTTTGGAAGCGCTTGCCCCACTGTGGACTTGGTTCTGGGAAACTTTTTTGCAGCCAATTGCTCAATGGACAGGCGGGGTCATAGTAACTGTCCTTAATTTGATGGCGGATGCATTGGAGCGCATTGCAGTTTGGATAAGCGACCATCAAACGCTTATTGAGACGATAGTCATTATCGTCGGAAGTCTTGCAGCTGCATGGGGCCTTGTAAATGGTGCTTTGTTAGTGTGGAATGGGGCGATTGCAGTTTGGAACAGTTTGGGAGCTTTGGCTACTGTAGTAACGACTGCATTTGGTGCAGCGGTGAATTTCCTTACTTCTCCGATAACCCTTGTGATTCTTGCAATAGGTGCCCTCATTTTCATAGTGGTTCTTCTGGTTCGCCACTGGGATGAAGTAAAAGAGGTTGCTCTTGCTGTATGGGAAAAAATCAAAGAAACCTGGTCTGCCGTTTGCGATTGGTTCAAATCTACCGTCATTGACCCGCTGGTGAACGCCTGGACGGTGTTCAAAGAAGGGTTTCTTAGGATTTGGAAAGGCATTGTTGATGGCGTGAAAGGGGCAATCAACAGCGTAATCGGTTTCGTCAATGGTATGGTCAGTGCGATTGTCGAAGGTGTCAACTGCGTGATTTGTGCTTTAAATAAGCTGAGCTTTGATGTGCCAGATTGGGTGCCTGGCCTGGGTGGAAAAACATTTGGCTTTGACATCCCGACCTTAAATGCCCCACAAATCCCGATGCTGGCCCAAGGCGCGGTGCTGCCGGCAAACCGACCTTTCCTTGCCATGGTAGGCGACCAGAAAAACGGCACCAACGTAGAGGCCCCGCTGGAGACCATCAAGCAGGCATTGATGGAGGCATTGGCGCAGATGGGAAGCGGCCAAGAGGTTGTGACCAGTCAGCCCATCGAAATTAAGCTGGATGGCCAGGTGCTGTACCGGGCCATGATGAAAATTAAGCGAAACCAGGGGATGCAGATTGGAGGTGCTTTCGCTGATGCCTATTGATTTAAAAGAAAGTGTAGGCTTCCTATATTTAGGCGCTTCGCCCCAAACTGACCGTAGCAATTACTCAATTGCGGTGCCTTACCCCACCAAGGGTAAGGCACCTTTCACCACCAGCCGTCTGGTGGATTCCGCACGAAATGCACAAGGGACCATGGTCGGGCGCATGGTCGGGCGCAGTCTGGACAAGCAGGAAATGGGCTGGGAAGTCATCTCTTGCACCCTGTGGTGGGAGATGAATCGATGGTTTGAAGATAATCATTTTACTTTCTATTGCCACTATTTCAATTTCAATACAGGAAGATGGCTCACTCGGCTTATGTACATTTCGGACGTGAAGGTCTCCCCGGATCTGGTGGAAGGAGCTACAGGTGAGCCGGTATTTTTGAGAGATGCCAGCGTAAACGTCATTGATTGCGGGGTGATTTAATGCAGTCAGTAACGGATGCATACCGTGCCGAAATGCAGCAGGCGATTTTGGGTGCAGCACAAATGCAGGTAGAACTGAGTGTGGTTGATGTGGATGCCGCTCCAAACGCAACTGCCGCCCCCGAAGGGCAGGCGTATTGGTCGGATGTGAAAAGCGCATTGGCGGACAAAGGGGCGCAGCGAACCAGCTATGCTACATTTGAGCCGGGAAGATGGAAGGCGGACGGCGCATTGCGCATCGCAGCTGAGGCAGGCGGGGCCTTGCTGAGCGAGGGATATGTGAGTGAGGCAATCAGCGGTGCGGACGGGCGGTTTTTCATCATTCCGGTACTGCTCCTCACCTTTCGCCAGCCGGTCAGCGTTCCGGCACTGACCTTTCGCTTTGACCAGATGGCGGGAGAATGGTGCAGCCAGCTGCAAATCACCGCCTGGAAGGGGGAAAGCCGGCTTGCACAGCACACTATCCGGCCTGATGGGGTGGACTACCAGGCGCTGCTGCGCTTGGATGGATTCGACCGGCTGAGCATCGCTTTCACCCAGACCTGCCAGCCTCTTCGAAGGGCCCGGCTGAGCCGGCTCATTTTCGGGATGGAGCTTGTGTTTGATTCGACTAAGCTGAGTGAAGCGACCCAGATCATGGAGGTGGACCCGATCGGTCGGCGGCTGCCTACGAAAAAATTCTCTTTTTCGGTGGTAAACGTCAATCAAATCACAGACCAAATCCACGGCATGTACGATCCTGATAACCCCACCGGCATCTGGAAGTATTTTGAGCAGAGAAACCCCATCACCGTGCGATATGGGCAGCAGATCACCCAGGGAATGAAGTGGGGCGACTTGGCAGCATTGAAATGGGCGGATACCGTGAAAAGCGGCTGGCAGGAGCTGTATAAGGGAGGCTTTTTGGAATGGCTGCCCGGCGGACGTTTTTACCTGACAGGACAGCCCACCACAGATGGGCTGTATGCCAGGTTTGAGGCGACAGATGCCATTGGGATCCTAGATGGAACTTACTTCAAGGGCGTATGGGATGGAAAACCTCATAGTCTGTATGACTTGGCGCAAGCGGTTCTTGAAGATTCCGACCCACCAAGACTGTATAAGGAGCAGCAGCCATGGATGATCTGGGAAGGACTTAAAAAAATCACTACACTGGCGCCGCTGCCAGTCAAGTCCCATCGAGAATGCTTGCAGCTGATCGCCCATGCGGGATGCTGTGTGCTTTATTCGGATCGGTCGGGAATGATCCGCCTGGAGCCGGACGAAAGCCGCCAGACAAATGTTGAAGTGGGTCTTGCCAGCATTTTGGAGAATGCCCCCAAGGTCGAAAAGACAGCCAGCCTTCTACAGGTGGAGTGCCCTGCTGTAGTCTACACCCCTGCAGCAGAAGTCAGCCAGCTGCATCAAGGCAGCTATCAAGTGAATGGCAGTCTGGCTTTGCACTTGACATGGAATCAGGCAGCAGAAATAGCCGTCCGATGTGAAGGAGCGGCAGTGGTGAGTCAAAACCTGTATGCAGCGGCGGGAGACCTGGTTTTACAGGGCAGCGGGATCGCAAAGTTGCTGATAGAGGGGAAAGTTTTGGAAACCAGCACACAAAATGCTGTCGCTGCTGTACAGGATGCGGATAAGAACGCCATATCTGAAAAGCTTGACAACCCCATTATTACTGACCTGCCGAGAGCCATGGCGGTAGCCCAGTGGGCGCGTGACTATTTGCTGAAACGAAACACCTACACCTGTAAGACCCGGGGAAATCCGGAATTTGATCCGATGGATCGGATTTTGCTTGGAACGGAATGGGCCAGTCGAGTGCCGGTGCAGATCGTTAAAAATCAGCTGAATTTCAGTGGCGGCGGACTGACTGGTGAAATGATATGTAAAAAAGAGGCGAAAGAATGAGACGAAGCGCACATTACAATCTGCGGCTGCCGGAGCGGCTGGAGCAGCGCAATGACCCTGCGGACATAGAAGATTTGACTTTTGACATGGAAGTCATCGATCGGGAACTGAAAGCCCAGGCGGATAAGGATAAGGAGCTTGATGACATCAAGGCAAGCCGTGCAGAGCTGAATTCCCATGCTTCAGCAAAAGTCCTTGCCCATCCGGACGGCAGTGTCACCGATGACAAAATTGGGTTGCGTAGCATTGGTGGAGTGAAAAATAAGCTCCAAGAGCTCTTGGCCCTGTTGGGCGATCAGATGAAAGCAATAAAAGGGACCGAGAATTGGAATGATCGGCCCGCGATCACTCTGAGCCAGGCGAAGCAAACGCTGAATGATCATCAATCTGCAACGGACACCCTTCGCAATGAACTGTCTACTCATACAGAAGACCAGAAAAATCCGCATCGTACCACCAAGGCTCAGGTAGGGCTTGGAAATGTGCCTGATGTTTCCACCAATGACCAGACTCCCACCTACACCGTGGGGAAAAGTCTTACAGCACTTTCCAGCGGTGAAAGGCTATCGGTGGCTTTCGGCAAAATTTCAGCGGCCATAAATACCCTAATCACGCATTTGGGGGATTCTGCAAACCCGCACAAGGTCACCAAGTCTCAGGTGGGGTTGGGAAATCTCACCAACGACTTACAGGTTAAGCGTAGCGAGATGGGTAAGGCAAACGGCGTCGCAACCTTGGATGAAAACGGTCAGGTACCATCTGCGCAGCTGCCCAGCTTTGTGGACGATGTCCTCGAATATTCAAATAAAGCTGCATTTCCGGCGAAAGGTGAAGCCGGCAAAATCTATGTCGCGCAGGACACCAACGTTACCTGGCGATGGGGCGGTACGGCATACACTGAAATCAGCAAGAGCCTTGCCCTGGGTGAAACCAGCTCTACAGCGTATCCGGGTGATAAAGGGAAGGCGGTTGCTGAAGCTTTGGCGCAGACCAAGGGGGTCGTGACAGAAAACTCACGGCTCCGCCACGGCCACAGCAATGCATCTGTGTTGAATGGGATCACCGCTGCCCTGGTTTCAAGCTGGAACTCCGCGCTGCAAACGCTGAAAATCGGAACGGTGAATGCGGGCAGTACTGCGGCAGTTACTGTTACAAAAACCGGGACTACCGCAACATTGAATTTCACTCTTCCATCCGGGAAACCTGGGGAAAAAGGTGACAAAGGTGAACCTGGAGACAAAGGTGATCCTGGAGAAACGGGCCCGCAAGGGCAGCCAGGAAGAAATGGTGAGACCGGCCCAGCAGGCCCCAACAGGATCACGTCATCAACGCAGGTCAGCGGATTTTCAAATGGTCAGGTCCTCTGTGTCAATGGTGGTGTGGTGGGGGGTAAGAGTCTCACCCCGGCAGACATCGGGATTTTGAATTTCGTATATCCGGTGGGTAGCATCTACATGACCGCAGATGCGAATTTCCGGCCTGCCACCACCTGGGGCGGCACATGGCAGCTGCTGCCTGAAGGCGTGGCCCTGCGGCAGGCTGGCAGCCAAAACGGCGCAAGGCCAGTGGGCACCGCTTACGGCGAAGCCACCCATGCTCTGGGCGTGGCCGAAATGCCCCGGCACACCCATGATCTGGACCTGACCACGAAAAATGGCCCAAAGGAGACGATCAGTGTGATTTTCGGCCGCAGCGAGGGGGGGACCGTAAGTAGGGACGTCTACATGGGCGTTTCCCAAACCGTGCAAAACTACGACAACTGGGTAGCCAGGCTGAAGACCGTGGGCGAAAGCCGGCCCCATAACAATGTGGGCCCCTCTCTTGCGGTGAACATCTGGAAGCGCATTTCTTGACTGAAGGGAGTGAATTTAATGGCATGGCTTCAGCCCAAAATTAAGTGGGAAAAAGAAGATTGCTTTTGCATTTCCCCAGACTATGAAAGAATTCGGGGAAACTTGCTGTATTTGCAGAAAAATGCGGCAGCAATCACCACAATGCCAGAATATTCAAAGATGAAGGACTACACCGTACAGGATGTGCCATTGGCAGACTTTTTCAATTCTGTGGAGCGAAATTTGCAGGCAGTGGCACAGGCCGTGCAGGATCATGAGCAATATCGGACTAAAATCTTTTCACCTAATGACCCTGTATGGGATTGGAGAGATCTGGAGCGCATTGAACAGATGCAGCTACAGATCTATATGGATTTAAAAGCAATCAAAAATGGCCAGCAGCAGTTGCGTTTTTCACTGGGAGGTGGAGTATTTGGATCGTACATTTCGTGATCTTCAGGTGAATGAAGCAGACGGGAAAATTCGGCTGACTTTTTACAATCGCGATGGCAGCATAGCACTTCAAGACATCAATGTTGAGGTAAGCAGTGAAATTGTGCAGCAAGGAGACCGCTGGTCAGCTTCTGCCGCAAACCAGCTTCTGCGCTTGGACGAAAACGGGGCACCGGTGCTGGCCATCCCCCCCAAAGCCGTGGGGGGCCTTGCAAGGGCCGCCCACAAAAAGCAGGGCCGGGTGCACCAGCTTACCGCCGACGGCGAGGACCTGCGCTTTGCCGCCGCCGCCGATTTCGAAGCGGGGGATACCTTCACCCTGAACGGCCAGGCCGTTTCGGCCATTACCCTTTCGGGCGAAGCGCTGTGGCCCGGCTATTTCAAAAAAGGCTCGGTGGTTTTGTGCCACAAACAAGGGGATGTGCTCACTTTTAGCGGCGGCGGGGGCCTTAGCAGCGCCGACAAAGAAACTGTGAAGGCATTCCTGGCGGTGGGCCGTTCGGTGCTGGGCGGGCAGGTGAAGGGCTCGTACACGGCAGACGCCACCGCCCGGGAGTTCGAACTTTTAAAGGGCCGCACCGCCTATGTGAACGGCCGCAGGATCGAAGGCACCATCCCCTGGAAAGGGGCCGAGGCCTTTACCCCCGGCACACGGGACCAGGTCATCCAAAGCGGCCAGTACCTTTCGGGCAGCCAGACCATCCGGGGCGATGCCGCCCTTGTACCGGGCAACATCCGCAGGGGGGCCTCGGTGTTCGGGGTGAAGGGCGCCCTTGCGGAAAAAAAGTTTTCGGCGGTGTACGGGGTGCAGGCCCATTACGAACCGGACTGGATCAGCCTCACCGGCCAGAGCCCCCTGGGAGATTTTTCCATTTTGCAGGAAAACGCCTACCAGGCAAAGATCGTTGTGAACCGCACCGGCCTTTACGATGTGTTCCACACCTGCCAGGGCAACATGAAGCTGGAGCCCGGCCCCGGGGCCGCCCTCGGCCCCGAGGTGCAGCTTTCGGCGGGGGCCGCCTTCTACATCACCCCCAAAGGCGGCGGCGACGGCGGCAGCCTTGCCTTTGCGGCGCTGCGGGTGCTGGAATGAGCAAAAGTGAAAAAAGAAAAAAGGAGAAAGATATGAAAATGAAAGAAATCAAAGCAATCGACATCTCAAAGCATCAGGGTACCTTTAATGCCGTCAAAGCGAAGGCGGCAGGTGTGGATGTAGTCCTGGTTCGCCATGCCTACGCATCTGGTATGGACAGAAAGGCCCTGAGCTGGGCATCTGCCATCCGTGCACAGGGTCTGCCCTTGGGCGGTTATGGTTTTGCGACCTGGCATTACAAAAGCAAAAATGGCGGCAGTGAAGCCACCGCTCGCGCTCTGATGCACCAGCAGGTGGCCGCCTGGATTGATGCCGCCAAGCAGAGCGCCTGTACTTACTGGTTTGCGGTGGATCAGGAGCTGGAGGGCGGCCAGCAGATGGGGCTGGGCGCAGTGGCCAATACAAATCTGCTCAATGAGGCCTGTGACCTGCTGGAAAAGGCCGGCCTGCACCCCTGTGTGTATTGTTCTGTCGCATGGGAAATGACCTACATCAAATCTGCAGATCTGCATCATCCGTATTGGATGGCCCGCTACTGGGACGGCAAGGCCGATTTTGGCGACCGAGGCGCAGATATCCAGCACCTGCCGAATGGACGGTACACCCGTCGGATGATCGAACTCAAGGATGCCGGCCGCCTGGTTGGCTGGCAGTTTGCATCCACTGGGTTGGGCCGTAAGTATGGCGCAGGCAGCGACAACCTTGACCGCAATATCTTTTATCAGCATCCGGCAGAAAAGCCCACCTTTGGCGAAGTACAGCCGGCGGTCCATGCACAGTACATCGCGGTCGGACCCCTGTCCACCGGTGACCAGAAAGCAGTGCTGGATAAGCTGGACAAGCTACAGATCGGTAGCCATATCAAAGAGGGTGTAATCTATACCGATATCCCTCTGTCCAACGGAGATCAAGCGGCCATGATTCAGATGGCCACCACTCTGCAGGTGCCCATCCGGATGCAGGATGGGCCTTTTGCTCAGTCGGTGAAGCCTATGGAGCCCGGGAAGCCTGCGGAGCAGTACAGCGTGGTATACATGGCCGCAGTCGTCAAGGGTGGCTTTGCAAGTCAGGAAGAGGCAGTGGAGTACATTAAGGCCGTTTTGGGAAAAGATGCCATGGACCGCATGGACATCCATGTGTCGGTTTGAAAGGAGTGTAAGTGAGAGATGGATAACAACTTTTTTCTGACGATTAAAGTCTGGATTGTCGGCATCGGTACCGCATTCACTGCAGCCTTCGGCTGGTGCGGCTGGCTGGCGGTGGCTTTTGCTGCATGCATGGTGATCGATTACGCCACCGGCTCTGCTGCAGCTATGCGGGCAGGTAAGTGGTCCAGCCATGCTGCCCGGGATGGGCTCTGGCATAAGGCCGGAATGATCGCTGGGGCGCTGGTGGCCGCTCTCCTGGATGCGGTCCTGTGGCTTGCAGTCAATCATATCCCTTCTTTGGAGATGCCTTTTGAATTTAAGATCCTTTTCATGCCATTAGTGCTGTGCTGGTACATAATCACCGAGCTTGGCAGCGTGATTGAAAATGCCGCAGCTTTGGGCGCGCCTATCCCGCCCTTCCTCAGAAAGGCCCTGGAGGTTTTGACTGCAAAATTGGAAAGTCCTAAAAAATGATCACTTGAAATGCACAGCCCTGGCCATGATGGCCGGGGCTATTTTTTTAATTTTTTAATTTGATATTGACAATACATCGTTAACGATGCATAATGAAGTCACAGTAAGAAATACAGTATAAGCCGAAAGGAGAAAGGAGAAGCACTATGAGAAAATATTTAGTGATTGAAGAAAATAAAAATGGAGCAGGTGATATTTGGGTCGAAGTTTTTGATGATGTTGAAAGAGCCCGGACCGCCGCCCGGACAATATGGGATCACTTAACCGACTGTGAGAAAAAGCGGAGAACCGTCACCATTGCTGACGTCACTGAAGACGATCTTGCGGACTTCGCTTTTGATGATGGCGAAATCGACTGGACCTGCTACGAAAACTGTGGCCATGATGTTTTTGAGGTGATTGGTGAATGATGATTTCCATCGCTGAATACGCCGCAGCTCATGGCCGTAGTCCGGTGACAGTGCGCCAGATGGCTCGTACGGGAGCTTTTCAGACTGCACAGAAAATCGGCCGAGACTGGCTGATTGAAAAAGATGAGCCGTATCCAGATCGGCGCATCAAGTCTGGGAAATACATTGGAGCGCGAAAGAAGAAAAAGGCTGACCTTTAAGGTCAGCCTTTTTCTTCTAAAAATGTACTATTTTTCAAATAACCTCTTGACTACCCACATCTTTTAATGATAGTTTAAATATAAGTGGTGGCTACGGTGGTGGCTACGAAATGTGTTTTGGCGCATTTTCGCGCATTGCGGGGCGTTTGGAAGACGAAAAAATAACCGCACTGTCATGCCTTCAAATGGCTTGACAGTGCGGTTTTGGCGGAGAAGGAGGGATTTGAACCCTCGCGCCGGTTTCCCGACCTACGCCCTTAGCAGGGGCGCCTCTTCGGCCTCTTGAGTACTTCTCCAGAGCAAAGTTTTGTGAAAAACTATTCAATTAATGGCGGAGAGGGTGGGATTCGAACCCACGGCCCTTGCGGGTCACCGGTTTTCAAGACCGGCTCCTTAAACCACTCGGACACCTCTCCATAGTGGCTGTCTGAGCTCCGCATCAGAATGCGAGATTTATAATACCACGGAAAAGGAAGAATGTCAATAGAAATCCTGAAAAAAGTTTTGACTTTTTTGTTTTGCGCTGTTTTTGATGAAACACAAATCAAAAAGAGGGCCCGAAATACATCCGGGCCCTCTTTCAATTTTCAGCAAATTCAAAGCTTGGAATAACCAAAGCTGTTTACAAGGGCATCCAGCTTCTGGCCGCTCTTGCAGAAGGGGCAGTCTTTTGCATCGTGGCTCTGGTAATCGGGCAGATCCTTGGGATTGAACACCGATTTGATCTCGATGCCGTCGATGCTTGCCATGGAGCTGTAAATGGCAGAAATGCCATCCACAATGCCGCCGTAATACTGCACGCACTCAATACTCTTGGTGATGGTCTTGCCGGTGGTGACCGAAGCCATCAGGATCAGGATGTGCTTGCCGGTGAGCATGGGCTGAATGTTATCACGGAAAATCAGCTGACTGTTGGAATTGTATTCGGGAGTCACCACATAAATGGTGCGGTGAGAATTCAGCGACATGAAGCCGTTGCGGGTAAGCTCGTTTGCCAGGCAGGTGCCGATCACCTCGGTGCCGTCCAGGCACACGATGGTGTCCACAATGGTGGTGGACAGATAATGCCGCACCAGTTCTTTTGCAACGCTGGAAGCCTCGCTCAGGCGGGTTTTCAGGGTCGTGATGTCAATGTAGTAGTTGGTGTGGCTGTGGTTGGTGGCGAAGTGGCCTTTGGCGACCTTCAGGGGAACGGTTCCGCTTTGGGAATAGATTTTTGTCATGCGATTTTCCATCGTATTCATCCTCCAAGCTAAAAGCACTTGCGGCACTGCCGCAAGCCTTTTTTTTAGAATACTATAAAATTTGGGAAAATACAAGCGAAAAAGTAAAAATTATTGGACGAAACTGCAAATATTTTTTGGCACAAAAAAGGCAGGCCTCGGGCAGACCTGCCTTTTTATGTAAGAAATCACAAACCCAGCAAAGCGGGAAGTTCTTCCAGGGTGTCGATCACCGGAACCCCGGCGGTTTCCAGGCGGCGGCGGCTCTGGTGGCCGGCCGCGCACAGCACACAGCCAACGCCAAGCTGGCGGGCGACCTGGGCATCGTGCAGACTGTCTCCAATCAGCAGGGTGCGGCTGGGGTCCGGCTGCTGGCGGCTGAGCCACTGGCGGGCGGCCTCCAGCTTGCCGTGGGCGTAGTAGTCACTTTGGCCCACAAGCTCATCGAAATAATCGCGAAGGCCGAACTGCTGCACCTGCGTTTCCAAAGCGGTGCGCTCGCTGGCGGAAAGAATGATCTGCCGAAGGCCCGCACCCTGTGCCTTTTCCAGCACGGCTGTGCTGCCGGGGCAAAGGGTGCATTTGGGCCAGTGCTCGTTATAAATTTGAACAAAGCGCTCTGCGAGATCCGCATAAGGGTGCACATCAAAATCAAAACCGGCGCGGCGGTAGTAATCAATGATGGGAAAATCAAAGATCTCCTGATAGGCATCCCGGTCATAGCGGGGCGCATAGCCAAATTCCTCCAGCAGAAGATTCAAGCAGTCGTTGCAAAGGGCAACATCATCCAGCAGGGTACCGTTCCAGTCCCAGATGAGCAGTTCGGTGTTCAAAGAAGATCCCTCACTTTTTCTTGGAAATAAACAGGCGGCTCAAAGCCGGGGTGCGCTCGATCAGATGAACCAGAGCAACACCCAGGATGCCGCAGGAAACCAGCTGGCCAAGGCCCACGGTCAGGGCGTTCAGGGCCATCACCGGCAGGGTGGCAGGGGTGTCCATAAAGAAGATCGCAATTTCGGGGCCGACGATCACTGCATTCACCAGGATGGGGGGCAGTGCGGCAGGAATGGCAAGACCCTTCCAGCGCAGATTGCGCAGCTTATAGGTCAGCAGGCAGGCCAGCAGCGTGGCAATGGTGCCGAAGACCACATCCGGCAGCACCGAGCCCAGCAGGTTGGACAAAAAGCAGCCCAGCACCAGAGCCGGGATATACTCAGCGCCGAAGATCGGCAGCAGTGTCAGTGCTTCGGCAAAACGGATCTGCACCCCGCCAAAAGACAGGGGCTGGAAAGCCATGCAGAGCACCACATAAAGGGCAGCGATCAGGCCGCAGCGGGCCAGACGATAGGAATTGGACTTTTTCATAATAATAAACCTCCGGCAGTTGGATTTTAGCCGCGCGGGCCTGCCGATTCCGCACGGTTTCCCCGTGCAGGATGCACGGCGGGCAGAAAACCCGAAGCTGCCCGATGGTATAAAACCATTGCAACTGCTTATTATAGCCAATTCTTCTTATAAGCGCAAGGCACGAAACAAAAAAAGCAAAGGACCGGCTCATAAAAACGGTCCTTTGCTTTTTAAAAGGCTGTTCAGTCTTTATTTTCATCAAGGCCCAGGTAGCTAAGCAGCTGGGGCAGGCATGCCTCGGTTTCGGCCCTGCCGCGGGCATACAGATCCCGAAGCTTCTGGGGGTCCCGCTCGGTGTGCGGCACATTTACCGGGTCTGCCGGGCGGATCACAAAGATCCTGCCTTCGGCTTCCAGCTTATCCACCTGGTCCATGCGGCGGTTGTAAACCTCCGGCTGCGACAGGCAGGCGGCCAGCAGCTGCGGGTAGCGGCGGTAACGGCGGAAGAAAAGCCGCTGGGTCGTGTTCGGAATGGGCGGCTTGCGGAAGCCCTTCTGGCGGGTGAGCACCAGTACCGGCTTGCCGGCAGTGAAGGGAAGATCCTCCGGCAGCGGAACAGCATCGGCGATGCCGCCGTCCAGGCACACATCCCGCCCCACCCGCACCATGCTGCTCAAAAGCGGCATACTGGCGCTGGCGCGTGCAGCGGTTAGAAAATTTCTGCCCAGGGTGTGGTTGTCATAAAAGCGGGCTTTGCCGGTGCGGCAGTCGGTAGCCACAGCCCAAAGCCGCTGCGGGCTGGAATAGAAGGTCTCAAAATCAAAGGGAAGAAGGGTCTCAGCCATTTCACCCAGCATAAAGTCGAAATTGAAAAAGCTGAATTCCCGCAAAAGGTGGGCAGGGCCCATGTAACGGGGGTCCCGCAGAAAGCGAACATTCGCTTCCAGCGAGCGGCCCGGCTGATGCGCAAGGTAGTTCACAGCGTTGAGCACACCCGCGCTCACGCCCACCACCTCAGGAAAATACAGATCATTTTCCATCAGCACGTCCAGCACGCCGGCGGTGTAAAGCCCCCGCAGAGCGCCGCCTTCCAGCAGCAGGATCGGTTTCTTTGTCACTTGGATCACATCCTCTCCTGCTCCCTATTATAAAGCGGTGCGTAGGGTTTGTCACCCTGTAAATAAAAAATTTGGGTGAAAAATCAGTGATAATACCGGCTCAGGGTCTTGTCCAGATCCAGAATGGCGTTCTCGGCGCCGCGGGCAACTTTTTTGGCCACCTTCTTCATTTTGCGGCTGTTTTTGTTGGCTGCATAGCCGGCGGCAGCAGCAGCGGCCGCTGCGGCAGTGATGCCGGCAGCCATCATCATGGGGTGATTGGTCATTTGCATGCGATCGACTCCTTTTTTGTTGAATTTCAGAGGCGGCAGGGGCTTTTGTGCCTCTGTGAAATTATTGTATCCGGAAAATCTTGCAGCATACATCTTTTTTTAAAGCGGAAAATGTGCTAAAATAAAAAAATAACGTAGACGGCCCCCATCGCCGTCTTTGCCCAAGAGGGAGGGACCTTTTTTGAAATACCAAGCGCCCAAAACGGTGCTTTGCATCCACGATCTGTCCGCAATGGGCC
This sequence comes from Allofournierella sp., assembly GCA_020025635.1. Taxonomy (GTDB): domain Bacteria; phylum Bacillota; class Clostridia; order Oscillospirales; family Ruminococcaceae; genus JAHHRU01. The sequence continues at coordinate 47,084 of JAHHRU010000001.1, read as the reverse complement.
GGTGCAGCATAGCTGTGATCGCGCCGGTCCTGTCGGCAATGGGCCATCAGGCGGTGGCTTTGCCCACCGCGCTGCTTTCCACCCATACGGGCGGGCTGGGAAAGCCGGCCCGTTTGAACAGCAACAGCTTTGGCCTGGAGGCGATCCGCCACTATCAGCAGCTGGGTGTTTCGTTCGACTGTATCTATTCCGGGTATCTTGCCCTGCCTGAAAATCAGCAGCTGGTCATGGAGGCCTATGATGCATGGCCGGATGCCCTTAAAATCGCCGACCCGGTCCTGGGGGATGGCGGCAGGCTTTATTCCGGCATGGAAGATATGCTGCCTGCCATGCGGCAGATCTGCCTTCGGGCAGACCTTGTGACCCCGAACCTGACCGAAGCCTGCCTCCTTTTGGAAAAGCCTTTTCCGAAAGAGGAAGTAAGCCAGGAAACGCTGAAAGAGCTCACCCAGGCCCTTTCCGGAATGTATCGGGAAACCCTGATCACCGGTGTGCGCCAGGGCAGGGATCTGGTGTCGTTCGGATGCGGCGAGCAGGAATTTGCGGTCCGCCGCCTTGCTTTGGACCGCAGCTATCCCGGCACGGGTGATCTGTTCGGTGCCGTGCTCACCGGGGCCCTTCTGCGGGGCAACGCCCTGTCTGCTGCGGCAGATGCTGCCGCCGGGTTTGTGTCGGATGCGATCAAACATACCGACCCGGCCGCAGACCCTGCTTACGGTGTTTGGTTCGAGCCGGTCCTGGGCCACCTTTGCAACGGAGGGATTTGAAAAAATGGCAGAACTGAACATTGTTCTGGTAGAACCGCGCATCCCGGAAAATACCGGCAATATTGCCAGGACCTGTGCCGTGACCGGGGCAAGGCTGCACCTTGTGCGGCCGCTGGGTTTTGAAGTGACCGATCGTCATTTAAAACGGGCCGGGCTTGACTACTGGCATCTTCTTGATATAACATATTATGAGAACCTGGATGATTTCTTTGAAAAAAACCAGGGCGGCAGCTTTTTCTATTTTACCAGCAAGGGCCCCAACCGCTATACGGATGTTGTGTATCCCGATGGAGCATATCTGGTGTTTGGCCGCGAGGATGCCGGCCTGCCGGAAAAACTGCTTTATGAAAATCAGCAAAGCTGTGTGCGCATGCCCATGCGGGAAGGCGCACGCTGCCTGAATTTGTCCAATTCCGTGGCAGTTGGCGCATACGAGGTACTGCGTCAATGGAACTTCCCGGACCTTACCGTCCGGGGTCAGCTGCGCGGATATGAATGGAAGTGAGGAAACCTGATGCGTAAGATTGCTGTATTGACGGATTCGGCCTGCGATATCCCGCAAGAGCTGCAGGAAAAGTACAACATTCACATCCTGCCCTTTGTTATCACGCTGGATGATAAAAGTTATATCGAGCGGCAGGATTTTGATTTTGATGAATATTATCAGATGCTTCGGCAGGCTCAAGGAATGCCCAGCACGGCGCATATCACTTCGCTGCAGTTCTGCGAGCAGTACTGCAGGTATGTGGATGAGGGCTACACCGATGTGCTGCATGTGACCATCAACAGCAGCGGCAGCGCAACCTATGATGCCGCGGTGATGGCAGCGAATATGCTGCGGGAAGAGCGGCCGGACCACAAGCTGAACATCCGCCTGGTAGACAGTCACACCTATTCTTATGTATACGGCTATCAGGTTTGCGAGGCGGCCCGCCGCCTGCAGAACGGCGCCGATCTGGATTATGTGGTGAGCGAGATGGAAAAGGCTTTTGCCAGCGCCGAAGTGGTGCTGACCGCCTTCAGCCTCAGGCAGATGAAAAAAAGCGGCCGCATCAGCGCCGCTGCCGCTTTTGCCGGTGAGCTGCTGGGCCTGCGCCCCATCATTACCCTGATCGACGGCGAAAGCGCTGTGCAGGGCAAGGTCCGCGGAGATGCACAGGCAGCTGCGGCCATGGTGAAGCTGATGAAAGAGCGGATGGACGATGAAGATGCCGGCTACATGATCGGCTATACCGATACCGAGCATGTGAAAGAGCTGGAAAAGCTCTGCCGCAAGGAATTCGGCCATCCGCCGGTGCTGGTGTTCAAGCTGGGAGCGGCGGTTGCCAGCAATACCGGCCCGGATGCCATGGCGGTGGTATACCGCGGCAGGCCCCGGCGCTGAAAAAAACAATACCAACAATGTGTAAACAATTTCCCCGACCCATCTATGGGTTGGGGGTTTGTTGTTTATATAGGCAATGTGAAGAAAAAAGAAGTTTTGGAGGAGAAACCGAATGAGGATCGTAATGGTAGGCGGCCGAAGCCGCGAACTAGCGGCTCTTGCTTTACGGGAGAACAACCCTGGCTGGGTGAATCCGGTTTGCTTTGAAACACCCGATCCGGTGGAAAAATACGTAGCGCAGAACCGGATCGATGCAGCAATGCTGGAACTGGATCAGGAACCGGGAAAAATCCTGGAATTTGCCCAAAGGCTTCAGAAAAAGATACCGGGTATTTCACTGATATTTGTGTCCCAAAAGCCTGAGTATGCCGCGCAGGCTTTTCAAATGGGTGCAGCCGATTATCTGCAGGAGCCGATCACTTACCAGCGGATGGAGGCGGCGATCGACCGGGCAGAGCGTCTTTGCCGGGTGGATTATTTCCGGATCTGGGCCCGGACCTTTGGCTATTTCGATTTGTTTGTGGACGGGCATCCGGTGCGCTTTTCCCGGAAACGGTCCAAGGAGATATTGGCGTATCTTGTGGATCGCTGGGGCGGCACAGCAACCAGTGAGCAGATCATTGCAAATCTGTGGGAAGACCGGGCCGGAGAGGAATCGGCCCGTGCATGCTTCCAAACCGATTTCAAAGCGCTGCGGGCCGATCTGGAGCATGTGGATGCCGGGCAGATCCTGCACTCGGCCCGGGGCCAGAAATGGCTGGACACCAATCGGATGGACTGCGACTACTATCGTTTGGCACAGGGCAATGCGGATGCGCTGGATTTGTTCAGCGGCCAGTATATGGCGGAGTACAGCTGGGCCGAAAAAACCACAGCCAACTGTGTCCATGCAAAAGAGCGTTATTTGACACTTCAAAAGCAGGGACTGCAAAATATGGACAATTTAATTGAAAAATCTTTAATTTAAATGTGAAAATATATAAAATGTACCGTACACGTCCCATAAAAGTCCGATAGCTGTCAGAAGGGTGCTGTATAATGAAAAGTGCGGTGAAAAACACCGTATCATGCAGAGAAGGGAAGGAGCAGTGTGGAGACTTGCGGAAGGTCTTTGGAAGAGAACCATGTGCGGATAGGGTGCTACGAGGTGACTCAAACGTGGGTGCCGGAGCTAAGCTGCCGGACCTTTGGCTTGAGGACCACAGATCTGGACGGCACACCGGTGGAACTGAACGACATCTCTACGGACCGGATATTTGTGGAAGAATTAGCACATTTGTTCGAGCGTGAGATGCTGGAACCGGTTCATCTCCGGGATGTAGTGGAGGATATCCTTGCCGATCAGGAGCTTTTCCAGGAAGTCCGGGAAAACACAGGGCAGTAAGCCCAAAACCAAGCAGGCAGGCGGTGACTCGCTTTTTATGCGAGCCACCGCCTGCTTTTTCGCCCTCTTTGCAAACGGGTTTCCTCTTTTTTTGAGCACTCTTTTATGCTATAATAAGAAAAAGTGTCGAAAGGGATGGGCACCTTGTATACAATGGTGGAAGACCAGCTTACGATCTACGATTTTATGGAACCCTTTGGGGGCGTTTTGGACCCGGAAAACCGCTGGGTCCGGCTTGCGAATGCGCTGGACTGGCAGAAGATGGAAGAAAAATACGCCGCAAATTTCGGCCGGGCCGGGGCCAAGGCTCTGCCTCTGCGCATGGTGTTCGGAAGCCTTGTCATCCGGAAGGCTCTGGGCCTTTCCGACAGGCAGACCGTTCTGCTCATCACGGAAAATCCGTATCTGCAGTATTTTCTGGGGTTTCCCAGCTTTTCGCATAAAGCACCGTTTGCGGCACACAGCATGACCAATTTCCGCCATCGCATCCCAGAAGAGCGGGTGCAGGAAGCGGTCCGGATGTTAAAGCGCTTCACAAAACGGCCCGATTGACGGCCGCTGAAAAAAGAAAGGGATGGGAAACCGCTGATGGCAAAACAGGAAAAAAATGTGTTCCGCGCCAGGGATGCGGAAAAGCCGGCGGCAAAAGCCAGCGGGAAAACGGTTTTCCGTGCAGAGGGCAGCCGCCCGCAGGCGGACGCCGGCAAACCCGCAAAGCCGGCCTCAGCTTTGCACCCGGCTGCGCCGCAAAGGTCTGCCCCGGCCCATCCGCAAAACGAAAAACGCCCGCCCATCCAACGCCCGGCAGCGCCCAGGCAGCCGGCAGGCCCGCCGGTTTTCCCGGCATCCAAAAGGACCATCCGGCGCAGCGGACAAACGGTGGTAAGGCAGGCCGCACCCCAGCCGAACAAACGGCCGGCAGTGCCCTCTTCTGCAAAAAGCCCCTGCAAACCGCAGCCTGCCGCAAAATCGGCCCCAGCAGCCGTCCGTCCGCGTTCCGGCGGCAGCCCAAAGGCCCGGGCAGAAAAGCATATGCCCATCGCCCTGCCGATCGTTCTGCTGGTGGCGGTCCTGATGCTGGCCGGTGCGGCTGCCTTTGTTTTCTGGGGCAGGGGAAACCGGCCCGCTGCGCCCCAAAGCGAAAGCCCGGCGGCTTCTGCGGGCTGGCCGGTCCAGGTGGGCGGCTGTCAGGTGGATGCCCGTCCGGAGCGCATCGTCAGCCTTTCGCCCATGCTCACCCAGGCGATGCTTTCTCTGCCCGGGCATGAAGCACTTTGCGGCGTCACGGAATATTGCCGCACCAATGGGGAAGAATTCCCCACAGTGGGAACCCCGCTGCTGCCCCGCCCGGAAAGCATCAAGCAGCTGGATGCCCAGTATGTGCTTTGCCAGACCCCCATCCCGGATGCCGCTGCCCGCAGCATCGAGCAGGAGGGGGCACGCATCATCCAGCTGCCCGCCGCCCAGGATATGGAAAGCCTGCGGGAGCTGTATGCCCAGCTGGGTGCGCTGCTTTTGGGCGAGGAAACCGGCCGTTCCGTCGGAAACGCGGTGATCGACCGTCTGGAAGACAGCCTTTCCCGCTGCCGGGCCATCACCGGCGGCGAGAAGACCGCCCTGATCCTTCCGGACCTTTCAGGCCTTGCCGCAACGGCCGATACTGCCGAATGGCAGCTTTTGGACACCGTGTTCCGCCACTGTGCGCCGGAAGAGACCGGCTGGATGGCCGGTGCGGCGGAGCTTGCCGATGAAGACCCTGAAAACGACCTGGAGCCCATCCGCCGGGCAGACCCGGACCTTTTGTTTGTGCCTGCGGACATCAGCCCTGAACAGCTGAACGAAAAGCTGGGTGGTCTGCGGGCCGTGCAGGAGGGCAAGGTGGTTTTTTACGACCGCCAGACCCTGGAAAACCTTTCGCCTGCGTTTGTGCTGGACGTGGTGCGGGGAGTGCGCCTTGTCTGCCCGCAGGCGTTTGAAGGAAATTCCGGCCCCGCGCAGCCCCAGCCGTAAAAAAGCTTGACACCGGCGGGAAAATCATTATAATTAGTAATAGGAAATATTCCTATTAATGTTCGAGAAGGTACTGATTGATTGATTTGGAGGAAATGAAGATGGATCTGAAAGGCTCTAAGACCGAAGCAAACCTGATGGCTGCTTTCGCAGGCGAAAGCCAGGCCCGCAACAAGTACACCTACTATGCTTCCAAGGCAAAAAAGGAAGGCTATAACGAGATCGCAAATGTGTTCCAGGAAACTGCCGACAACGAAAAGGAACACGCAAAGATCTGGTTCAAGCTCCTGCATAACGGCGAAGTGCCCAATACCGCAGCAAACCTTCTGGATGCCGCCGCAGGCGAAAACTATGAGTGGACGGATATGTACGCCGGTTTTGCCGCTACTGCCCGCGAAGAAGGCTTTGAAAAGATCGCTGCCCTGTTCACCATGGTGGGCAAGATCGAAAAAGAGCATGAAGCCCGTTACAACGAGCTGGCCGAGATTTTGAAGGAAGGCAAGCTGTTCGTGCGTGAGACCGAGCAGGTCTGGATCTGCACCAACTGCGGCCACATCCATGTGGGCACCCATGCTCCCCAGAAGTGCCCCGTCTGCGATCATCCGCAGGGCTATTTCGTTCTGCGCGCTGAAAATCACTGATCGATATGCATTCAAAACGCCGGCTGCCCTTTGGGCGGCCGGTTTTTTGATGCGGCCGGGGCAAAAGTTCCTGCCGCAAAATAGGGGTGGGGGGCATTGCACAGCCTGTGCAATTCGCTTATACTAAAAAGCATCGGATAAAGTATTTATACAGAAAGGAAACGAAAACACTTGTTCATTCACATTTTGGAGCATGCCTTTGAAGACAGCGCAAAAATGCTGCCTTTTTTGTTCATTGCCTATCTCATTATCGAATATATCGAAAAGCGCCATGGCGGCCGGGTGGAACGGGCCCTTGCCGGCGGCGGCCGCTGGGGCTTTGTGCCCGGAGCGCTGCTGGGCTGCTTTCCCCAATGCGGCTTTTCCGCTATGGCTGCCGATTTTTACGGCAGCCGGGTCATCAGCCTGGGAACGCTGATGGCGGTTTTCCTTGCCACCAGCGATGAAGCGGTGCCCATGATGCTGGCTGTGCCGGAACAGTGGCCCCGTCTTGCGGCCCTGATGGCACTCAAGATCCTCATTGGCCTTGCGGCCGGCTTCTGCCTGGATTTTGCCCTGCGGCGCTTTGTGCCCGCTTCGGTGCGGGGCGGCTATACCGGCCATGCCGAGGAAGTGGACTGCCACGAAGAGCATGAAGAGGAAAGCGGGATCCTGCGCCCGGCCCTTGCGCACACGGTCAGCGTCTTTCTGTGGGTGTTCCTGTTCAGCGTCCTGCTTGGCCTTATCATGCACGGCAGCGAAGATGCCTTTACCGGCTTTCTTGCTTCCATGGGCCCCTTGCAGCCCATCGTGGCTGCTCTGGTGGGGCTTGTGCCCAACTGTGCCGCCAGCGTTCTGCTCACCCAGCTGTATCTGTCCGGCTCCATCAGCTTTGCATCGGCCGTGGCGGGCCTGTGCAGCGGCGCGGGCGTGGGCCTTGTGGTGCTGTTCCGCACCAACCCCAGCCTGAAGCAGAACCTGTTCATCACCGCTCTTTTGTGGGCCATCGGCGCAGGCAGCGGCCTGGTGCTGCAGCTTTTCGGTCTGTGAGAAAACGCCCCTAGCGTAAAGCGTGATAAAATTTGTACATTTGTATTTTTGGTTTTGTTCTCATTGTACTCGAAGTTCAACTGCGGTATAATCAAGATAACAAATACACCCTGCTGAAAGGAGATCATCTATTATGATTCTTAAAAATGGTCAGGTATTTACCGCTCAGGGCCGCTTCATGAACGCCGACGTGGAGATTTGTGACGGCCGCATCGCTCAGGTTGCCCCTGCCGGCACCCTGGAAGGCGATGAAGTGATCGATGCTGCCGGCAAGTATGTTACTCCCGGCTTTGTGGATATCCACATCCACGGCGCCGCAGGCGCAGACTTCTGCGACTGTGTGGATGGCAGCGACGAATATGTCCGCACCATGAAGAAGTACCTGGGCAGCCAGGGCGTCACCTCCTTCATGGGCACCACCATGGCGTTCAGCGAAGAGATCCTGAACGGCATCTTCAACACTGTGAAGCCCCTGTTCAACCAGGAAGGCGGCGGCGCTGTTCTGCGCGGCGTCAATATGGAAGGCCCCTTCTTCAACAAGGCAAAGAAGGGCGCTCAGGCTGAAAAGTACATCGTTGACCCGGATTGGGACATGTTCCAGCGCCTGTATGAGACCAGCGGCCGCAACATCAAGCTGGTGGACATCGCTCCCGAGCTGCCCGGCTCGCTGTACTTCATCCGCAAGGCAAGCAAGCTGTGCACCGTTTCCATCGCACACACCTGCGCTACCTACGAAGAGGCTCAGGCCGCTTACGCAAACGGTGCTACCCATCTGACCCACCTGTTCAACGCAATGCCCGCCTTCACCCACCGCGCTCCCGGCGTTGTGGGCGCTGCTGCGGATGCTGCTGATCACGCTGAAATGATCTGCGACGGCATCCACCTGCATCCCGCAGTGATCCGTGCCGCATTCGCTCTGTTCGGCGAAGACCGCATCTGCCTGATCTCTGACTCCATGCGTGCCTGCGGCATGCCCAATGGCGAGTACAGCCTGGGCGGCCAGAAGGTTTACATGAACGACGGCAAGGCTACCCTGGAAGACGGCACCATCGCCGGCAGCGCAACCTGCCTGGCCGAGTGCTTCCGCCGTGCAGTGAAGTTCGGCATTCCTCTGGAAGTTGCCCTGAAGGCAGCTACCATCAACCCCGCAAAGGCCGTTGGCCTGTTTGATGAGCTGGGCAGCGTTACCGCCGGCAAGCGTGCGGACGTGCTGGTGCTGAACAAGGACCTGCAGCCCGAGCACATCTTCATCGGCGGCAAAGAGCTGTAAAAAAGCAGCTGTTCTGCAAATACGCAAGATATGAGAACCGTCCCGCTGGGCCAAGAGGTCCGGCGGGGCTTTTTTGTTCCTTTTCCGGCCTGCAAAAGGTGGTTTTCTCTTGTGCGAAAGGGCAAAAACAGCTATAATAAAAGATAATTCCCGATGGAAAAAGAGGAGGAACATCCATGAAATACAAAGCCCTGGTGCTGGACATCGACGGCACGCTGATGGTGCATGGAGAACCGTCGGTCCGTCCGGCAGTGGTTCGGGCTGTACAGGAGGCTCAGCGCCGCGGCCTTGCGGTGGTTATTGCCACCGGCCGCACCCAGTTTGCCATGTCTGCATCGATCCTGGGCGGCATCCGGCCGGATTTTGCCCTTTGTGCAAACGGGGCCCAGGTGGTGGACCGGGACGGTAAAATGCTGGCCAGCCAAAACTTTACCGCCGAGGAAATGTATGCGCTGGTGGATTACTTTGAGGATTTCGATTATCCGCTGGCGTTTGCCTTTTCCGATAATTATTACGCCTATGTGGAATACGAGCCGATGAGCCGGTTCTACAAAGAAGCCACCGGTCATAATGAATATGTGCTGGACGGTGAAGATCAGGTCCGTCATCTGGAAGATATGCCCTTTGGCGCCTTTGGCATCATCCCCGAAGAAAAAATCGCCGATTTCAATTCCCGCTATGGCTATCTGGGCCTTCAGTTTGCGGCTTACCGCCCCGGTTATTATGACATCCTCCGCCCGGGCGTGGATAAGGCAAAGGGCCTTGAACTGCTTATGGAAAAGGAAGGCTGGACCAAAGAGGAGCTGATTGCAGTGGGCGACAGCGACAACGATGAAGCCATGCTTCGGCTGGCCGGCCTTTCCTACTGTATGGAAAACGGCTCTGCCCGGGCCCATGCGGCGGCGGACCGCACAGCGCCCAATGTGAAGGAAGAGGGTGTGGCCGCTGTGATCCGCGAGGTTTTGGACCATGAGCTTTGATCCGGTCTGGTGCCCTCAAAGCAGAGCCATCATCCTGGGCACATGGCCCAGCCCCAAAAGCTGGCAGCAGGGTTTTTATTACGGGCATCCGCGCAACCGGTTCTGGCCGCTGATGGCCCAGCTGACCGGGTGCCCTGTGCCCGAAACCATTCCGCAGAAGAAGGCACTCATTCTGGAAAACGGCCTTGCCCTTTGGGATGTGCTGGAAAGCTGCACCATTCAGGGCGCGGCCGACAGCACCATCCGAAACCCGGTGCCCACCGACCTTGCCGGCCTTGTGCAAAAGACCCGCATCGAAAGGGTGTTCTGCAACGGGGCAAAGGCAAAAGAGCTGTATGACAGGGTCCTTTTTCCAAAAACCGGCATCCCCGCAGTGCGGCTGCCCAGCACCAGCCCGGCAAACGCCGCCTGCTCGGCGCAGCAGCTGTGCCGGGAGTGGGGCGCTGCCCTGGCGCCGGTCCTGGAAAAAGGCAATGAATAAAAGGCAGGTGTATCAAATGAACAAAACCATGGAGATCCGGCATCCGTCGGCCTTGCCCCTGTATGGAGTGGGGCTTGTCTGGCTGCTGGGGGCGCTCCTGTTTCCCATCGACCAGCTGTGGGCGTTCCTGCTCACTGCGGCGCTTTCGGTTGTGGCAGGGCTTGTGCTTCGCCGGGTATGCCCGGGCCGGGTGGAAACCATAGAAGTGCCGGTGTCCACCGGCGATGCCGAGCGGGATGCAATGATCGCCTCGGTGGAAAAGAACCGGGCGGCCCTGCATGCCATCAACGAGCGCATTCCGGACGACGTGCTTTCCAGCGCCATCCTGCGGATGGAAAAGGCCTGCGACGGAATTCTGGAAAGCTGCCTTTCAGACGGCGGCTGTGATGACCGGACCCTGCGCCGGTTTGCAAAGTATTATCTGCCGGATGCAGTGAAGATCCTGGATCTGTATGCCGAGCTGGATGAGAAGGGCGTCAGCGGAGAAAATGCCGCTGAGGTCCGCCGTGAAGTGGAAGAGAACGCACAGGTGATTGCATCGGCGTTCGAAAAGCAGCTGGACGGCCTTTATTCCGCCCGTGCAATGGATATTTCCACCGATTTGGATGTATTAAAGGGCATGCTCAAAGGGCAGGGCCTTGTTGATGATTGAAAGGAGCGTTTACTGATATGAACGAAGAACTGAAACTGGAAGGACTGGAACTGGAACAGGAGGTCCCCACCCTGACCCTGACCCCCGAAGAGGATAAAAAAGCAGAACCGGTCGTTCTGGCACAGAAAGAGGAGATCCAGCCCGTGCGGGTGGAGGACACCCCCCTTTCCGACGAGGAACAGCAGGTGGTGGATACCTTTGCGGAAAAGATCGACGTGACCAACACCCAGATGGTGCTGCAGTACGGCGCCGCCGCCCAGAAAAAGATCAGCGCTTTCAGCGAGGCTGCTCTGGAAAAGGTCCGCACCCAGGACCTGGGCGAGACCGGCGATATGCTCTCTCAGCTGGTCGTGCAGCTGCAAAGCTTTGATGCCAGCGAAAAGCCCAAGGGATTTTTGGGCATCTTCAAAAAGGCCAGAACCAGCGTGGAGACCCTCAAGGCCCGCTATTCCGCCGCTGAGACCAATGTGGAAAAGATCGAGGTCATGCTGGAAGAGCATCAGGTCCAGCTGATGAAGGACATTTCCATGATGGATAAGCTCTATGAGCTGAACCTGCAGTATTTCAAAGAGCTGTCCATGTACATCCTGGCCGGCAAGAAAAAGCTGGAGGCCGTGCGCCAGAACGAGTTGGTGGCCGCCCAGAACAAGGCAAAGGAAAGCGGCCTGCCCGAGGATGCCCAGGCTGCCCGTGATCTGTCGGATATGTGCGACCGGTTCGAAAAGAAGCTCTATGATCTGGAGCTTACCCGCAACATTTCGCTGCAGCTGGCACCGCAGATCCGCCTTTTGCAGAACAACGACAGCCTGATGGCGGAAAAGATCCAGACCAGCGTTGTCAATACCATTCCTCTGTGGAAAAACCAGATGGTGCTGGCCCTGGGCCTTGCCCATACCCAGCAGGCCATTGAGGCCCAGCGTGCGGTGAGCGATATGACCAACCAGCTGCTGCAGAAAAATGCCGAGGCCCTCAAGATGGGCACCACCGAGGCAGCCCGTGAATCCGAGCGGGGCATTGTGGATATCGAGACCCTCAAGAGCACCAACCGCACCCTGATCGAAACGCTGGATGAGCTGTCCAAGATCCAGAGCGAAGGCCGTCAGAAGCGTGCCGCTGCCGAAGAAGAGCTGGGCCGCATCGAGGGCGAGCTGAAGCAGAAGCTGCTGGAGATGCGCTGAGGATATTGCCATGCTTGAAAAACTGGAAACAAAACTTCCCGGTGCCCTGCAAAAGCGGGGCACTGCCCTGGCGGTGGCGGCAGGGCTTGCCCTGGTGTCGGTATTCGGCATCGGCGGCCTCAAGCTGCGCTCTGCCCGGGGCCCGGTGGCGGATGTCTACTATGACCGGATGGAAACCGAGCTGGATGCCCGTGCCGATGTCGGCCACAACCTTTTGGTGCTGGCCGCAAAGCTGCCCGGCGGCGAGGATGCTGCCGGAAAGGCCGAGCTGGAAAAGGCCCTTGAAAACTGGGAGGCCTCCCAGCAGAAGGGCCCTTCCGCCAAGAGCCTTGCAGATCTTGAACTGGAAGAAACCGTGAACAAGCTGGGCGAAAGCCTTGCAAAGCCTGCCGAAGAAGCAGGCAAAACCGATCTTTTGAACCGTCAGCTGGCAGAATTTGAAAGCCATGGAAATGTGTTCGGCCATGAGCTGGAAGCTTATAACGAACAGGCCAAGGCTTACAATGACCGGCTCCATTCCTTCCCGGCCATGCTGATTCGGCTGATCTGGGGCATTCAGGAGGTGGATCTATGCGTATGAACAAACACGTTTTGCAGCGGCTGGCCGCTTTGTTTTTCTGCCTGATGGTGTTTACCACGGTGGTATCTGCCGCATCGACCATTCCGGACCCGCCGGCAAGAAGCTGCGTGCTGGATAAGGCCGCCGTGCTTTCCACCGAAACCGAACAGCAGGTGAACCGCTACACCGCCGCCCTGTCTGAAAGCTGCGGCGCACAGATCGCTGTGCTCACAGTGGATTTCACCGGCGATCTGTCCACAGCGGACTATGCCTATGAAACCTTCAACAAATGGGGCGTTGGCGATGCAGAAGAGAACAATGGCGTTCTTCTGCTTTTGGTCATTGGCGCCGAGGATTATTACTGCGTTACCGGCACCGGCCTGGAAGGAACGCTTTCCGGCGGTGTGATGGATGACCTGCTTGCCAAATACCTGGAGCCGAGCTTTGCAAAAGCAGACTATGACAGAGGTGTTGCCGCCTTTGCAGAGGCAGCCACAAAAGAGCTGGAAACCATCTACGGCACCGGTGTGGGGAATGGCGGCCTGCCGAATGACGACTACCGCCCCGGGCAGAGCCGGATGCGCTCCTGGTTCCTGCTGGCCTTTACGCTGGTCATTGTGCTTGTTCTGCTGAGTGCCCGCCGCCCGGCCCGCCGTTTCTGGGGCGGTTTCATGGGCGGCAGCCGCTATGGCAGCGGCTATCGTTCCGGCTACAACGCAGGCCGGCGGGATGCCGAGTGGCAAAACCGAAGCAGCGGCTCTTACCGCTCTTATTCCAGCCGTTCTTCGTCCGGCTTTTCCTCTTCCGGCCGCTCGTCCTCCAGCTTTAAGGGCTTTGGCGGCGGTTCCAGCCGGGGTTCCGGCGCAGGGCGGAGCTCTTCCTCGGGCGGCAGCCGGCCCTCCGGCGGCAGCAGGCCTTCCGGAAGCGGGCGCAAGCGCTGATCGAAAAAAGCATATCGAGCATCAAAGGAGCATACAACATGAAAATACTCGCTGTGGACTACGGCGATGCCCGCACCGGGCTTGCCGTTTGTGACCGCACCGAATTCCTTTCCACCCCCCTTGAGCAGATCGAGGAAAAGAGCATGGTCAAGGTGGCCGAAAAGGTTGCACAGGTAAGTCAGGAACAGCAGGCCGGCATGATCGTGATCGGCCTGCCCCGCAATATGGACGGCACCGAAGGCGGCCGTGCCGCAAAAACCCGCAAGATGGGCGGCATCCTGGCAGAAAAAACAGAGATCCCGGTCCGCTTTTGGGATGAAAGGCGCACCACGGTGACCGCCGCTGCCCAGCTTTCCGAAGCAGGTACCTTTGGCAAAAAGCGCAAAGCAAAGCTTGACTCGGTCAGTGCTGCTGTTATTCTGGACAGCTTCCTTGCCTGGCGGAAAAACCACCCGGATGAAGAACCGGAAACAAACTGAAAACAAAAAAGCTCCGGCCCTGCCGCAAATGGCAGGGCCGGAGCTTTTCGTTGCTTTTGTTTTACTTCACCGTGAGCAGGCTGTGGTTGCGCCGGTCGTAAAGGATGTCCTGGCTTGCGTAGAGGCTGTAATTTCCGCTCAAAAGGAAGCTAACAGCGCAAACCAGCAGATACATCAGCAGAGCCTCGGAACCAAACAGCTCAACGCCCAGAGCAATGCTGGCGAAGGGGCAGTTGGTGACCGCGCAGAAGGTGGAGATCAGGGCCAGGGCTGCGGAAAGACCCGGGTCAAGGCCCAGCACAGGGCCGACCAAACAGCCGAAGGTGGCACCCACAAAGAAGGTGGGAACGATCTCGCCGCCGCGGAAACCGCATCCCAAAGTCACCGCAGTGAGCAGGATCTTGAACAGGAATGCCAGCGGGTGCACCAGCACGCCTTCGGTCACCGCTTCTTCAATGATGTTCATGCCGGCGCCGTTGTAAGCACGGGTGCCGTACAGAAGGGTGAGCACAATGATCAGTGCAGAGCCCACCAGAACACGCACATACTGGTTCTTGAAGTGCTCCTGATACAGGTGGCTGGCAGTGTGCATGGCGGTGCAGAACAAAATGCCCACAACAGCGCAGCCAACGCCCAGCAGCAGCACCTTCCAGGCATTGTCAAAGCCCAGAGGGGAAACCTGATGGATAACGAAGCGCTCGGGGGTGGTGCCCAGCAGCAGGGCAGTGCCGTAGGCAACCAGGCTGGAAATTGCGCAGGGCAGCAGCGCAGCGTGGTAGATCACACCCACGCTGATCACTTCCACACTGAAAATGGTGGCAGCCAACGGGGTGGAGAACAGGGCGCTGAATACGCCGCTCATGCCGGCCAGGACCATAAAGTGCCGGCTCTGCTCGTTCAGATGCAGCTTTTCGCCCAGCCAGCCGCCCATGCTGCCGCCGATCTGAAGGGCCGCACCCTCACGGCCGGCAGAACCGCCCAGCAGGTGGGTCACGGTGGTGGCCATGATGATGAGCGGGGTCAGCCGCAGCGGGGCACGCTTGCCTTCACGGGCACTTTCGATGATGGCATTGGTGCCGCGGTCGGTTTTCATGCCGCAGATTTCATAAAGAAACACGATCACGAGGCCGCCCACGGGCAGAAGCCAAAGCAGCCAGGGCGTAGCCATCCGGGTGCGAGTGGCCCAGGCAACCAGGTGGGAGAACATTGCGCCCACTGCGCCGCAGCAAAGACCCATTAAAGTGGAGCTTGCCACCCACACTAAAAAAGTCTCGCTGTAAGGGAATACGCCCTCCATGATATTCTGTTTCATCTTGCTTCGCAGATCCTGCATGATCGAATACCTTCTCTCTAGAATGATAGCCTCGAAAAAAACGAATGCCAATATAGGGTAACACTAACTGTGAAAAGTGTCAAGAAAATTTGAAATAAACCGCATCTTGTGCTACAATAACAGAAACGTGTGCCCATGCGGGGGCAGGGCGAAAAGAAGGGAAAGAGGCTTTTAAATTATGAAACAAGGCTTTGAAACAGCCCAGTATGCCCGTCAGGCGCTGGATTTTCATTGTCCGCGCTGGGCACAGCTGCCGGACATTGCCCTGTATATGGATCAGATCACCGGCTACATCAACGATATTTTCCGGCCCTTGTGCCAGAACAGCAGCGAGCCGCTTTTGACCAAGGCTATGGTGAACAACTATGTGAAGCTGCGGGTCATCCGCCCGCCTGAAAAGAAAAAATATGACCGGGAGCATCTGGCTTATCTCATTGCCATCTGCGCCCTGAAGCAGGTGTTCAGCATCCCGGAAATCTCCATGCTGCTGCGCAGTGCCACCGAGGCATGCCCGGTGGACAGGGCCTATGACTATTTCTGCGACCAGATGGAAAAGGCGCTGGAAGCTGCCTTCAACGGCAAAAACATTGAGCTGCCGGCCCGGGAAACCCAGACCCTGGTGCTGCGTGCCGCCCAGAGCTGGGCAAACAAGATCTACATCCAAAAGCGCATGGAATATGAAATGACCGAACC
Source organism: Allofournierella sp. (assembly GCA_020025635.1). Lineage (GTDB taxonomy): Bacteria > Bacillota > Clostridia > Oscillospirales > Ruminococcaceae > JAHHRU01. Next base: position 31,303 of record JAHHRU010000001.1, on the reverse strand, counting down.
AGAGCCGGAAGCATAAAAAAGATCCTCCGCCGGGGCCTTGAGCCCTGGCGGAGGATCTTTTTTACTTTAAACAAACGGGTTCCAGAAGCGGCCGCCGTTGTGAACGGTAACGGCCAAGGTGACCAGCAAAACCAGCACCGCCGCGCAAAGGGCCGCCCAGTCGGCCTTTTTAAAGGGCCGCTGTACATACCAGGTGCGCTTTGGGTTTTTGCCAAAGCCCCGCAGCTCCATGGCGTTGGAAATGGTATCGATGCGGGAAAGGCTGGAAAGGATGAGCGGCATCAGGATGTTTACACTGCCCCGCAGCCGGTCAAAGAACTTGTCCTTGCCGGAAATATCCACACCACGGGCCTGCTGGGCCTGGTTGATGTCGTGATAATCCCGCTGAATGTCGGGGATGTAGCGCAGTGCCAGCGAGACCGAGTAGCCGATGCGGTAGGAAATGCCCACGCTGGCAAGGCTTGCGGCGAATTCGCTGGGGTCGGTGCACAAAATAAAGATCAGCGCAAGGGGAATGACCGTGCACACCTTCAACAGCATATTCAAATGGTAGAACAGCTGTTCACTGGTCACGGTGTAGCGCTGGGTAAGGGTGAACAGCACCGTGCGGCTGCCGTAAAGCTCCACGCCGTATTCGGGAGAGAAAAGATAGATGAACAGATGGTTCAAAACCAAAAAGATAAAGGCGAGCCACAAAACCCATTTCACATCCCGGAAATGCAGGCGGCTGCATTTGAAAAGCACCAGAGTGCCCACCAGCAAAACCGCAAGCAGGCGGGTGTCAAAGGTGACCATGGCGGCCACGCTTACCATTACAAAAAAGCAGAGCTTTGTGGTCCCGGTAAGCTTGTGGATGAAACTGCCCCGGGGCAGATAAGTGAGCATTGAAGAATTTGCCATCAGCCGCGTACCTCCCTGTCATAATCGATAAAGTGCTGAACAAAGCCGTCGGCATCCTCAATGCCGCACTGGGTCGCAAGGCTGTACAGGCTGGTTTCCTTCAAAGCGGCCTGTTTCACCAGCTGCTCGTCGCACAAAAGCCGGGCAGGGGCAAGGTCGGCAATCAGGTGCCCCTGGCTGAATACCAGGGCACGGGGGGTGTATTCCAGCATCAGGTGCATATCGTGGGTCACCATGATCACGGTGTAGCCCTGCTGGTTCAGCTGGCGCAGAAATTCCATGATGTCGGTGTAGTGGCGGAAGTCCTGCCCGGCGGTGGGCTCGTCCAAAATCAGGACCTGGGGCTGCATCACCAGCACGCTGGCAATGGTCACCCGCTTTTTCTGCCCAAAGGAAAGGGCGGAAACCGGCCAGGAGCGGAAGGGATAAAGCCCGCAGATCCTGAGCGCCTCGTGTACCCGGCGGGTCACTTCCTCTTCCGGCAGTTTGCGGGTGCGCAGGCCCAAAGCAACTTCGTCAAAGATCATGCTCTGGCTGATCATCTGGTTGGGGTTCTGCATCACATAGCCAATGGAGACCGCCCGCTCTTTGATGGTATCGCCGGCAAGGTCGCGCCCTTCCAGCAGAATGGAACCAAAGCGGGGTGTTTCGAAGCCGCAGATCAGCTTGGAAAGGGTGGATTTGCCTGCGCCGTTTCGGCCCACGATGCTTACCATTTCACCCTTGTTCAGGGTAAAGGAGATGTTTTCCAGGCTGGTTTTGCCGGGGTCGTAGCCAAAGGTGAGATCCCGAACTTCCAAAAGAGGTTCGCCGGCCGGGGCCTTGCTTTGGGGCAGAGGCTCGCTGAACCAGCGGCGCACCTGGGCCTTCTCTTCTTTTGAAAGGGTCAGGGTGTCCTGGTGATCGGGGCGCATTTCCGGCCGGATGGTGAGCCCGGCATATTTAGCAGCAGTCAGGTAAAGGGGCTCCCGGATGCCGGCCTTTGCCAGCAGAGGGCTGCACAGCAGCTGGGCCGGGGTCTGGTCCGCCAGGATGCGGCCCTCATCCATCAGAACGATCCGGTCCACACTGCGCCACAGAACATCCTCCAGCCGGTGCTCAATGATAAGCACCGCCGCACCGGTTTCCTTCTGCACCTGGTCGATCAGCTCAATGGCCTGCTTGCCGGTGGCGGGGTCCAGGTTGGCGAGGGGCTCGTCGAACACCAGCACCTGCACCTGGTCCACCATAACGCCCGCAAGGCTTACCCTCTGCTTCTGACCGCCGGAAAGGGCGTGGGGCTCATGGGAAAGCAGATCCTCAACGCTCACCAGCTTTGCCACCCGCTCCACCGTTTTGTGCATCTGTTCCTGGGGCATGCACTGGTTTTCCAGTGCGAAGGCAATGTCCTCACCCACCGTCAGGCCGATGAACTGGCCGTCGGTGTCCTGCAGAACGGTGCCCACATGCTTGGAAAGCTCAAAAATGCTGGAATGGGGGGCGTCCACCCCGGCCACCGTCAATCTGCCGGAGCAGCTGCCGGAATAGCTGAAGGGGATAAGGCCGTTCACGCAGCTGGCCAGGGTGCTTTTGCCGCTGCCGGAGGGGCCGGCGATCAGCACACGCTCGCCGGGATAAATTTTTAAATTGATATCAGTAAGGGTCGGCTCTGCCTGGGCGTCATACTGAAAGCCGAAATGTTCAAATTCAATGATGGGCTGCATGGTATGCTCACTCCTGACTTTGGGTTTGAAAATATGAAAGGTACTGCAATGAAAAAGAGGGCGGCGGTCTGCGCCGCCGCCCATAAATCGCCGAAGCGGAAAATCAGCCCTTGCTCAAGGAGCCCTTCTTGGTGCGGGTCTTGGAATAGGCCAGCAGCAGCAGAGTGCCCACAATGCCGGTGGTAACAGCATTGGAAATGCCGCCCATCAGGCCCTGAGCAAACACCTTTTCAACAGGCTCAGAGTAAATGGCAATGTCCAGTACGGGGGCAACCAGACCCCAGCAGACCAGATGCGAGATGATCTGAGCCACATTGAAGGTCAGGATCTGCTTTTTGCCGAACTCGCCGCTTTCAACGTCCAGCTTCTTCATCAGCAGGCCGCTCAGCAGGCCGAACACGCCGGAAGCAATGATCCAGCTCCACCAGGGGCCGTACAGGGTAAAGTCGATCAGGGAGTGACCGATGAAGGCAGTGGCGAAACCTGCCAGAGGGCCGAACAGAGCGGCGAAGATGGCAGCAACTGCATACTGCAGGGTCACAGAAGTGTTGGGAACAGGGCTGGGGATGGAAACAAAGCGGCCCAGAACAAAGAACAGGGCAGCGCCGATGCCAATGGCAACAACGGTTTTAACAGGAGTGTTTTTCATTGCGATAACCTCTTTCTTTTGATTCCTCATCTATCTTCGTGAAACGGCAGACCCGTTTCAGAAGGCTTATTCGTACACAAGGCGGGGGGCCTTGCGCAGGCTGATGCGCCAGCTGATGCCGGTGCCGATGCTGTAAGCCTTGGAAAAGCTGCCCTGATTGATGGCAATGGCCATGCAGTCCAGGCTGTTTGCGTAAAGCAGAGGCTCGCCCACATTTACATCGGCAAAGCTCTTGGCATACACCATTACATATTTATAAAGGATGCGGGTGTGATAGGTGATGGTGACCTCCGCCATTTCCCCGTGCTGAATGCCCAGCTTCAAAAAATCATTTCGGGGGATATTGGTCCAGAGCGAACCAAAGCGAACGTCCAGCACGTCAATGGTGCCGCTGACAGAGTCCTTTGTAAGCTCCGGCTCCACCACCGGCAGTTCGATCACAGAGCTCACCTCCACCACAGGGCCCACCTGTTCAAAGGAGATGATGCCGCTGGCAAGGCGTGCGCCGGTGTAGGCGTAGATATCCCGGCCGTGGAAGGTGTAGCTTTCGCCGGAATTGGGCAGCCGGTTCACGGCTTCGTCAATGATGCGTGCCTCGGAAATGCCCAGCATCCGTTTGATGTGGGTGAGGGTGCCGTTGTCCGGCGTGATGATGTATTGGCCGCTGGCGGTTTTCACTGCAATGCTGCGGCGGGTGGAACCAACGCCCGGGTCGACCACGCTGACAAAAACGGTCCCTTCGGGCCAATAGCTCACCGCCTGGATCAGCCGGTAGCTGGCTTCCCAGATATCATACTGGGGAATGTCATGGGTCAGGTCAAATACACGAAGCTCATTGCAGACCGTTTCCGCAACACCGTACATGGCGCTTACAGCACCATCCGCATAGCCAAAGTCAGATTGCAGGACCAATGCGTTCATAAAAAACTCCTCTTTGCCAAACATCCATACGTTGTTAAGTATAACCTTTGACAGAAAGCCTTGTCAAGCGTTCCGGGGCCGACAAAAGGCCGAAGCCGACAGGTTTTGTCGGCTTCGGCCTTTTGAAAAAGAAAAAATATGCTTTTCTGCGCTTTCTGAAAAAAGAAAGCACAGGGAAGGCTTTACGGATGATGCAGGCAGCAGGGGACCCAGTCCCAAAAGAACAGCTGCAAAAGCCCGGCGCAGAGCGGCAGGAAAGCTGCCCACGGTTTTCTTTTCCATTGCGCTCCCTCCCGGTCTGGATCGCTGCCTTCATTCAAGCAAAAGGTCAAAGAAAGCAGCATCCCTCCCCCAAAAAAGGGGGGTGACTTTCGAAATGCGGGAATGGGCTCAATTTCCGGGATTTTCCTCCAGCCGGCGGGCACTGAACTCACAGCCGCAGTAATCCTGCCGGTACATTCCGTACTGAGCCGAAAGCTCCAAACTGCGCTTGAAGCCGTTGCGCTTTTTAAAGTCGCTGGTCAGGTGGCGCACGCCGTACTGCTTTTCCAGCTCCCGGCCGATGGCGTTGATGCGTACAGCATCTTTATGGGGGCTGATGGAAAGGGTGGTGCAGAACCAGTCGAAGCCGTTCTCGGCGGCCCAGCGGGCGGTGCGCTCCATCCGCTGATGGTAGCATACGGTGCAGCGCTTCCCACGCTCCGGCTCGTCCTCAAGGCCTTTTACCGCCTGATAAAATTCACCGGGCTCGTAGTAGTCCACCACAGTGTGAACGTTGGAAAGCTCCAGCTCTTTCACAAAACGCTGCAGCTCCTCGGCACGCTTTGAAAATTCCTCGGCAGGCCAGATGTTGGGGTTGTAATAAAGGATGGTGATGTCAAAATATTCCGAAAGCTGCTCGATCACCGCACTGGAGCAGGGGGCGCAGCAGGCGTGAAGCGCAAGCCGGGGCTGAGGGTCCCGGGGAAGCTTTTCCAGAATGCGCAGCATCTCTTTCGAAAAATTCACAGAAGGTTCCATGAATAAAAGCGCTCCTTCCGTCAGGACCGGGGCTTGCGGGCCAGCGGCACAACGCTTCCGTCCGGATGGACCAGGTCGGTGTTGTCCAGCTGGGCCCGAAGGCTTTTCTTGAAAGAATCGATGTATTCCTGGCGCAGCTGGGCCTGCTCGGCTTTTTCGGCTTCGGTCAGACCTTCCGGGGTGCGGCTCTTGCGGGCCAGCTCGTTGATGCGGTCAAGCTTTTTCTGTTCCATGATGGGTAACCTCGTTTCATCAAAATAGACTCGTTCTTATTATAACAGCTTTTGAGAAAAACAAAAGGGGAGGGCCGGCCCAAAGCAAATTTCCCGGCCGGGGCTGGTGTCTTTTTTTGGATATGCTATAATAGAGTACAAAGATCATCGAAAAAACGCTCAAAATAACCCGCAGAGGAGGAATGCACCGTGAGCCACGCACTTCCCGGGCTGTTCAATGCCCGATCCATCCTGAAAAACCTTGACCCGCAGGGGGAACTCCCTTCCGACTGGGAGATCCTGCAAAAGACCTTCCAGGTGGCCTGGCCCTCCATGCTGGAATCCTTCATGGTGGCGCTGGTGAACATTGTGGATACCATCATGGTGTCCACCCTGGGCCCGGGGGCTATTGCGGCGGTTGGCCTGAGCACCCAGCCCAAATTCATATGCCTTGCCATTTTCATGTCCATGAGCGTTGCGGTAAGCGCGCTGGTGGCACGCCGGATCGGCGAAGGGGACCGGGATGGGGCAAACCGGGTACTTACCCAGTCCCTGATGATCACGCTGATCTTAAATCTGGTCATCACAGCGGCAGCCCTCAAGTATGCCGACCCCATGCTTCAGTTTGTGGGCACCAGCGCCGATACCCACCAGCCGGCGGTGGACTATTTCCGTGTGATCGTGGGCGGCCAGCTGTTCCAGGCCATCAACATCATCATCAATGCCGCCCAGCGCGGCGCCGGCAATACCCGCATTGCCATGCGCACCAATCTGGTGGCCAATATCGTGAACGTGGTGTTCAACTATCTGCTCATCGGCGGCAATCTGGGCTTCCCGGCACTGGGCGTAAAGGGCGCGGCGGTGGCCACGGTCATCGGCACATTCGTTGCAATGCTCATGGCACTGCGTTCGGTAAGCTCAATGGAGGGCACTCTGTTCCTGTGGCGGGGCGGCCGTGCCTGGCGGTTTGACAGCAAGACCCTGCGCTCACTGGTGGATATCGGCTCCTCCACCCTGGCCGATCAGCTGTTTCTGCGCATCGGCTTTTTGCTGTATGTGATGGTGGTGGCCCATCTGGGCACCAATGCCTTTGCGGCCCACCAGATCGGCATGAACATCCTCACCATCTCCTTTGCCTTGGGGGATGGCCTGTCGGTGGCGGCCATTACGCTGGTGGGGCAAAGCCTGGGTGCCGGCCGGCAGGATCTGGCCAAAATTTACGGCGGCTTCTGCCAGCGGGTGGGGCTTGTCTGCTCCGTTGGGCTGTCCGTGATTTTTTTGGTGGCGGGAAAGCCGCTCTTCGGCCTGTTCACAACCGAAGAAGAGGTGCTGGCGTATGCCCCCATGCTGATGTTCTTTATTGTGATTATCGTACTGCTTCAGGTGCCGCAGGTGATTTTCGGCGGCTGCTTGAAAGGCGGCGGCGACACCCGCTTTGTGGCGCTGGTTTCGCTGGTCAGCGTTGCGTTTATCCGCCCGTTCTCCGGCTGGCTGTTTGTCTATCCTTTGAATATGGGCCTTTTGGGTGCGTGGATCGGCCTTACGATGGATCAGTTCATGCGGATGATCCTGACCTTTACCCGCTTCAAAAGCAACAAATGGCTGAATATCAAAATCTAAAAGAAAAAGCCGAGCCTTTCTGCAAAATGAAAGGCCCGGCTTTTTTGAATGCGGAAAGACGAACCGGCCGCCCTCCTGCATGGCAGGAAGACAGCCGGTTCGTCACAGCAAAACACGATGAAAAGGAGAAAAGGGGAATATGTATGAAAAACTTCCCAAAAGGGAAAGGAGCTTGTTGTCTGGGCCGCCCAGGCACCTGGCAGAGGTGTCTGGCATGGGCGGCTCCCAGTGATCAGCGCAGATGCCGATATGCGGTGTCTGCTGGTAGGTCAGCTTTTTTGGGAAGCCTCAGTTGGCTTTCCTTCTGACTACGCTTTTATAATACTCCTCAATTATGAACAAATCGTGAGTAGGTTATAAATAAATTGCAAAAAGGTTACAAATTTTGTGAACGAGCTGTGAGAGAAAAATCCCGCTGCGGCAGGCCCCGGCCTTTTTTTGTGAGCAGTGATGTGCTATAATAGCAAAAAGAATTTGTTTGGACCATTATCAGAAAACAAGGAGAAGGGGATTTTGTTGACCGAAGCACTGATCAGACGTTTTATAAAAAACAGGACCGAGGTCCGAAATCCCGCTGTGCGCGCCGCCTACGGAAAGCTGGCAGGCATTGTGGGCATCGTTTGCAACCTGGCCCTGGGCTTTGGCAAATTCCTGGCCGGCACCCTTTCCGGCAGCATTTCCATTGCGGCGGATGCGGTGAACAACCTGTCGGATGCGGCATCCAGTGTGGTGAGCCTTGTGGGCTTCAAGCTGGCCAGCCGCCCGGCAGACCGGGAGCACCCCTACGGCCATGCCCGGTTCGAGTATCTTTCCGGCCTTGCGGTTGCGGTGATGGTGCTGGTGATCGGGCTGGAGCTTGGCAAGGAAAGCTTTCTGAAGATCCTGCATCCGGAGCCGGTGGCCTTCAGCTGGGTGGCCATCGGGGTGCTGGCCGTGTCCATCGGGGTGAAATTCTGGCTGGCCGCCTTTGATAAAAAAATCGGCAGGAGGATCGATTCCGGCTCGCTGCTTGCCGCCGCGGCCGACAGCCGCAACGATGTGATCTCCACCGGGGTGGTGCTTGCGGCAGCCCTGATCAGCCGTTTCACCGGCTGTGAGCTGGACGGCTGGATGGGCCTTGGTGTGGCCGCCTTTATCCTGTACAGCGGTGTGGGCCTTGTAAAGGAAACCATGGACCCGCTGCTGGGCCTTGCGCCGGACCCCGGCCTGGTGGAATATGTTCAGAAAAAGATCATGAGCTATCCCGGGGTGCTGGGCACCCATGACCTGATGGTGCACGACTACGGCCCCGGCCGGCAGTTTGCCAGCGCCCATGTGGAGATGTCGGCCGAAGGGAACGTGATCGAAAGCCACGATATCATCGACAACATCGAACGGGACTTTTTGGAACAGGACGGCCTGCATGTGGTTTTGCATTTTGACCCGCTGGTCACCGGCGATGCCGAGCTGGAAGAGCTGCGCAGCTGGCTTTCCCAGCAGGTAAAGAACATTCACCCGGCGCTCACCATCCATGATCTGCGCATGGTAACCGGCCCCACCCATACCAACCTGATCTTTGACTGTGTGGTGCCGATGGATCTTGCCATGACCGATGAGGAGCTGATCGAGACCATTCAGCGAATGGCCAAAGAGCGGGACCCCCGCATTTTCTGTGTAATCACGGTGGAGAACGGCTATGCCGCCCTTCCCCGTTGAAAGAGAGGGAATAAAGATGGAAAGAATTAAAATGACTACCCCGCTGGTTGAGATGGACGGCGATGAAATGACCCGTGTGCTCTGGACCATGATCAAGGACGAACTGCTTCTGCCCTTTGTTGAGCTCAAGACCGAGTATTACGATCTAGGCCTGCCGAACCGGGACGCCACCGCTGACCAGGTGACCTGGGATGCGGCCAACGCCAACAAAAAGTATGGCGTGTCGGTAAAATGCGCCACCATTACCCCCAATGCCCAGCGCATGCAGGAATATCACCTACATGAGATGTGGAAAAGCCCCAACGGCACCATCCGTGCGGTGCTGGACGGCACCGTGTTCCGTGCCCCCATCCTGATCAGCAGCATCAAGCCTTTGGTGAAAAACTGGAAAAAGCCCATCACCATTGCCCGCCATGCCTATGGCGATGTGTACAAGGCAAGCGAGCTGCGGGTAAAGGGCAGGGGCAGGGCCGAGCTGGTGTTTACCGCAGAGGACGGCACCCAGACCCGCCAGACCATTTATGATTTTGAGGGCCCCGGCGTCTTGCAGGGCTCCTTCAACAAAGACAGCAGCATTGAAAGCTTTGCCCGCAGCTGCTTTGCGTTTGCCCTTTCCACCGGGCAGGACCTGTGGTTCGCCTGCAAGGATACCGTGAGCAAAACCTACGACGGCCAGTTCCGGGATGTGTTTGCCCGGCTGTATGAGGAAGAGTACCGGGCCCCGTTTGAAAAGGCCGGCCTTCACTATTATTACAACCTCATTGATGCCGCAGTGGCCAAGGTGCTGCTCAGCGAGGGCGGTTTCATCTGGGCCTGCAAGAACTATGACGGCGATGTGATGAGCGATCTGCTTTCCACCGCCTACGGCAGCCTTGCCATGATGACCAGCGTTCTGGTAAGCCCGGACGGCTGCTATGAATATGAGGCCGCCCACGGCACCGTGCCCGATCATTATGAGCTGTACAAAAAGGGCGAAATGCCCAGCACCAACCCCATTGCAACCATCTATGCCTGGACCGGCGCTCTGGCAAAGCGGGGCGAGCTGGACGGCATCCCGGCCCTCACCCAGTTTGCCCATCAGCTGGAAAAGGCCTGCATCGACGTGCTGGAAAGCGGCGTGATGACCGGTGATCTGTGCGGCATCGTGGAGGGCATCACCCCCACCCGGGTGAACACCGCCGAGTTCATTGCGGCCATCCGCAAAAATCTGGAACAGCGCCTGGGCGCATAAAAAAACTTGCTTTAACCGCCCATCCGGCAGACAGCTTCATCTTGAAATTGAAAAAGGCTTGCCTTCCCCCAAAAAAAGCGGGGAAGGCAAGCCTTTTTTCTGTATGCGGTGGTTTAAATCTGCCCGTTATAATCAATGGGCAGGGTGGCAAGACCGTTCAGGTCCAGCCCGCCGATGTTGTGGTCCAGCAGCTCATAATAGCCCTGGGCCGCGATCATGGCACCATTGTCGCCGCAGAAGCGCAGCTCCGGCATGTAAAGCTTTGCGCCCAGCTTTTGGGCGCCCTCATTCAAAAGACAGCGCAGCAGGCTGTTGGCGGCAACACCGCCGGCAATGCAGATCTTATCCGCACCGGTATCCTGTGCGGCAAGCAGCAGCTTTTCGGCCAGGATCTCGTCGATCCGCCGCTCAAAACTGGCGGCCATGCTGTTCACGTCAATGGCTTCGCCCTTCATCTCTGCCTGGTTCACAGCGTTGAGCACAGCGGTTTTCAGGCCGGAAAAGCTCACGTTGTAGCGGCCTTCCACCTTGGGCACCGGCAGCCGGTATGCTTTGGCATCCCCTTCACGGGCCGCCTTGCTGATGGCCGGGCCGCCGGGGTAGCCAAGGCCCAGGGTGCGGGCCACCTTGTCAAAGGCTTCGCCCGCGGCGTCATCCACCGTGCGGCCCAGCACCTTGTAATGGGTGTGGTCCTGCACCTGCACGATGTGGCTGTGGCCGCCGCTGGCAACCAGGCACAGGAACGGGGGCTTCAGCTCCGGGTGGGAAAGATACAGGGCCGCAATGTGCCCCCGCAGGTGATGCACCGGGATGAGGGGCTTGTCGGCCGCATAGGCCAGCGCCTTGGCAAAATTAAGGCCCACCAGCACCGCGCCGATCAGGCCCGGGGCAAAGGTCACGGCCACGCCGTCCACATCCCGGATGGTCATTCCGGCGTCATCCAGCGCTTTTTTTACCGTGTCGCTGATGAACTCCACATGGCGGCGGCTGGCAATTTCGGGCACGACCCCTCCATAAAGCGCCTGCTCGGCCACACTGGTGGAAACCACGTTGCTGATAAGCTCATGGCCGTCCTTTACCACGGCTGCGGCTGTTTCGTCGCAGCTGGATTCGATCCCAAGAATATACATTGCAAAATCACCACTTATAAGAAAGAATAAAAGGTTTAAAATTCATGCCGCATGATGACTGCGTCATCCGGCGGGTTCTGGTAAAAATTCCGGCGAAGCCCGGCTGTTTCAAAGCCCAGCGCTTCATAAAGCCGGCGGGCAGCCGGGTTTTTGGCCCGAACCTCCAGATAGCAGCTCTGGGCCCCCTCGGCCCGCAGGGCTTCAAGGCTGCCGCTCAAAAGCGCCCGCCCCACGCCCCGGCGGCGAAGGCCGGGGTCCACCGTGATGGCATAAAGGCTTGCTTCGCCGGCCGCCAGCTGAAAAACCGCAAGCCCCAGCGCCCTGCCGCCTTCCTCGGCGGCAAAAAGCCGGGCCGCCCCGCCGGAAAGCTGGCTTTCCAGCTCTTCCGTCAGCTGGGCAAGGTTCCAGGCATCCAGTGCGGTGGCTTCAATGGCGGCACAGGGTGCAAGGTCTGTTTGGGTCATGGACCGAACATGGATCTCCATCAGTGCGCCTCCAGCCAGGTGCTGCCACTGGCAACATCAGCAGTGAGGGGAACTGCAAAGTCGACTGCGTTCTGCATCTCTTCCCGCAGGATGCGGCCGGCGGCCTCCACCTCGTTTTCCGGGCTTTCCAAAATCAGTTCGTCGTGCACCTGCAAAATCAGGCGGGACTTGAGCCCTTCTTCCCGCAGGCGCTTCCAAACCTTGACCATGGCAAGCTTGATCACGTCAGCGGCGGTGCCCTGGATGGGGGTGTTCATGGCCATCCGTTCGCCCAGCGCCCGGATGTTGAAGTTCTTGCTGGAAAGCTCCGGCAGGGCCCGGCGGCGGCCGAAGAGGGTGGTCACATAGCCGTTTTCCCGGCCGGTTTTGATGGTGTCCTCCATATAGGCGGCAACGCCGGGGAATTTGGCCAGATAATTCTTGATAAAGGCATCCGCTTCCTTCACGCTCACCCCGATATCCTTGGAAAGGCTGAATGCGCCGATGCCGTATACGATGCCGAAGTTCACCGCCTTTGCGCTGGAGCGCAGCTGGGGGGTGATCATCTCCGGGGGCATGTTGTAGATGCGGGCGGCGGTGCTGCGGTGAATGTCCTGCCCGGTGAGGAAGGCCTCCTGCATGGCAGCATCCCGGGAGATGTGGGCAAGGATGCGCAGCTCGATCTGGCTGTAATCGGCATCCACCAGCTTGCAGCCGGGGGCGGCCATAAAGAAGGCACGCAGGCGGCTGCCCAGCGGGGTGCGGATGGGGATGTTCTGCATGTTGGGCTCACTGGAAGAAAGCCGGCCTGTGCGGGCTTCGGTCTGGTTGAAGGTGGAGTGCATCCTTCCGTCCCCGCCAATCACCTTGAGAAGGCCCTCCACATAGGTGGAGCTCAGCTTCTGGTAGGTGCGGTACTGAAGGATGTCGTCGATCACCGGGTGCTCGCCCCGCAGGCCTTCCAGCACCTCTGCGCTGGTGGAATAGCCGGTCTTGGTCTTTTTGCCGTGTGGCAGGGCCAGCTTGTCCTCGTCAAACAGGGCAGAGCCCAGCTGCTTGGGGCTGTTCACATTGAACTCATAGCCAACCGCCTGGTAGATCCGCTCAAGGCACTCATCCAGCTTTTCTTTCAGCTCTTCGCCAAAGGAAACAAGGCCCTCCCGGTCCACCAGCATGCCGGTGCGCTCCATATCGGCAAGCACCAGGACCAGAGGCTGTTCGATATCCCGCAGAAGCGGGGTCATGCCCTCTTCCTCCACCTTGGCGCAAAGCAGAGTGCAAAGCGCTTCCAGCTGGCCGGCGGCAGGGTAGCCCTCGACGGTAAAGCGGGCGGCGGCACCGTATTCAGCGGCCAGCGCCTCCGGCTCATAGCCCGAGGCGGCCGGGTTCAAAAGGTAAGCGGCCAGCTTTGCGTCAAAGCGGATGGCCCTGCCCACCCCGCCGTTTTCCAGGGCAATGTGATAAAGGGGCTTTGAATCAAACACAAAAAGCTCCGCATCGCCCTCCAAAAGGCCGGGCAGGCGGCTTTCATCAACCGGGTAAAGGTGCTCGCCCTGAACGGCGTACCAGCCCCCATCCTGGCAGGCAAGATAAAGGGGCCCTTCCACCAAAAGGGGCAGGGGCTCCGGCTCTGCCTGCACAAGGGCCTTTGCGGCGGGGGTCTCTGCGGGCACCGCCGCATCGTCCAGCCCCAGCCGGTGGATCAGGCTGTGCATTTCCAGCTTTGCCAGCAGTGCGGCGGCCTCAGCGGGGGCGCCCTCACTGCGCAGATAGGTGCCGGGGGCGGTTTCCACCGGGGCGGCGCAGTCGATTTCGGCAAGCTTGCGGGAAAGCACCGCATCCTCCCGGTGCTCGGTGAGCTTTTTGCGCACACCGGGCTTGATGAAAGCATCGTCCAGGTGCTCATAAACGCCGTCCAGAGAGCCGAACTGGCTGATAAGGCCCAAAGCGGTCTTTTCGCCCACGCCCAGCACACCGGGGATGTTGTCGGAGGTATCGCCCATCAGGCTTTTCACTTCGATCAGCTGTTTGGGGCTCACGCCGTATTTTTCGGTCACGGCGGCAAGGTCCATGCGCAGGGTCTCGCTGCGGCCCATGCGGGAAGAAGCCAGCAGCACGGTGACATTTTCGCTCACCAGCTGCAAACTGTCCCGGTCTCCGGTGGCAATGAAGCATTCATCGCCCCGGGCGGCGGCGGCCGCCGAAAGGGTGCCCAGGATATCGTCGGCCTCAAAGCCTTCTTTTGTCACCATCACAAAGCCCAGGTCTGCCAGCAGCTCTTTCAGAACCGGCATCTGCTGGGCCAGCTCCTCCGGCATGCCCTTGCGGGTGGCCTTGTAGCCGGAATACATCTTGTGGCGGAAGGTGGGGGCTTTCAGGTCAAAAGCAACCGCAACTTCGTCGGGCTGGGTTTCCTTGAGCAGGTTTAAAAGGATGTTCATAAAGCCGTAAATGGCGTTGGTGTATTGTCCATCCTTGGTGGTCAGCAGCTTGATGCCGTAAAACGCCCGGTTCACGATGCTGTTTCCATCCAGAATAAGCAGTTTCATGTTTTACCTCCTGAGAAGCGGGATTGCATATAACGCTTATAAAGTATACCACAAATCTGTGATTTATGATACAATAGATACCGAGTTTTAAAGTAAGGGGAAAAAATGATGCAACTGGAAAAACTGGAACTCCCCGGCGCGGCGCTTGCGCCCATGGCCGGATTTACCGATGCCGCCTGCCGGCGCATGGCCGCCCGCCACGGTGCCGCCTGGACGGTGAGCGAGATGGTGAGCGCAAAGGCCCTCACCTTTGGCGACCGGAAAAGCGCGCAGCTGATCTGGAATGGCGAAAACGATGCGCCCTACGGCGTGCAGCTGTTCGGCGCCGAGCCGGAAACCATGGAAAAGGCCGCCGCCCTCATCCAGAAATATGAGTTCGATTTTATTGATATCAACATGGGCTGCCCGGCCCCCAAGATCACCGGCAGCGGTGCTGGCAGCCGCCTGATGCTGGACCCGGCCCTCTGCGGCAAAATCGTTCAAGCGGTGGTGAAGGAAAGCTGCGGCAAGCCCGTTACCGTCAAGATGCGCACCGGCTGGGATGCAGACCACGTTACCGCCGTGGAGGTGGCAAAGCAGGTGGAAGCCGGCGGCGCCGCCCTGATCGGGGTGCACGGCCGCACACGGGAGGAAATGTACACCCCCGGCACCGTGAACCGGCAGATCATCCGCCAGGTGAAGCAGGCGGTTTCCATCCCGGTTTTGGCAAACGGGGATATCGAAACCGCCCAGGATGCCCTTTCCATGATGGCCGAAACCGGCTGTGACGGGGTGCTGGTGGGCCGTGCCGCACTGGGAAACCCCTGGCTGTTTGCCCAGATCAAGGCCGCCCTTGTGGGCGAGTCCATCCCGCCTGCGCCCACATTGCGCCAGCGGATGGAAGCCATGCGCACCCAGATCTATGAAATGTGCGAGGAAAAAGGCGAGTGGGTGGCCATGCCCCAGGCAAGAAGTCAGGCCCTCCATTACATGAAGGGCCTGAAGGGTGCGGCATCGCTGCGCCGTGCCTGCTGCCAGCTGGCGGGCTTTGAAGATGTGGACCGCCTGATCGAACAGGTCTACGAGGCGGGCAACCACTGATCATTCGCTCTGGGCAGTGAGCTCATCCAGATTTTGGGTGTAGCAGGGCAGCATCCGTTCCAGAAAATAGTCGGCCTCCGGGCAGTGCATGCCGGTGAGGGCGGCTTTCTGAGCTTCCAGGGCGCCTGCAAATTCCCGGTTGCCGGCCTGCACCTCTTCCAGGCACTTGATGAGAGCCGAGATCCGGTCGGCTGCCTTCACGATGCGGGCTTCTGCCTCGCTCAAGGCCCGGCCGGTGAGGTATCCGGCCATGGCCGGGCGCAGGGCAGGGGGCAGCTGGTTCAGCAAAAGCTCCTCACTTTCAGCTTCCAGCGCCCGGTAGGCCGAAAGGATGCGGTCGTTTTTGTATTTGACCGGGGTGGGGATATCGCCGGTCAGGATTTCCGGCGCATCATGATAAAGGGCGGCAACCGCCACCACCTCCGGGCGCACCGGGGTGCCGGTCACCTCCTGGGCGATCAGGGCCAGGGTGTGGGCCAGGATGGCGGTGTCGGTGGTATGCTCGGCCAGATTTTCCGGCCGGGCCGAGTGCATCAGGCTCCAACGGCGGATAAACTTCATGCGGCTCAAAAGCGCGTTGAAGGGATATGTTTTCATAGAATACCTCCTGAAAAGCGGGCACTGCCCGGATGATTTCCTGATCGTATCATACCATATTTGCAGGAAAGCACAAACAAAATTACAGGTTTTGGCACAGAAAGTGAGGAATGCTCCGGTGAAAAGCAGGCCGCAGAATAAATATTGGCTCACCTTCGGGCTTACGGCCCTGGGGGCGGCTTTGAT
Source organism: Allofournierella sp. (assembly GCA_020025635.1). GTDB lineage: Bacteria > Bacillota > Clostridia > Oscillospirales > Ruminococcaceae > JAHHRU01. Next base: position 15,346 of record JAHHRU010000001.1, on the reverse strand, counting down.
GTTTTTGCCGTTTCTGGCGGTGGATAAGGGATACTTCACCTATGCGGGCGATTACAACAGCCAGATGGTACCCTTTCAGTATTATGCAAACCAATTTTTGAAAACCGGCGGCGGCTCCTTCAGCTGGGCCACCGATCTTGGCTCCGGCTTTGTGAACAGCTACGCCTATTATCTTTTGGGCAGCCCCTTTTTCTGGCTGAGCATGCTTTTTCCGGCGGGGGCCGAGCCTTATCTCATGGTGCCGCTGATGGTGCTCAAATTTGCCCTGGCCGGTGCCGGTGCGCAGCTTTGGATGCGCCGCTGGGTAAAAAGCGAAAACCTTGCGGTTGTGGGCGGCCTGCTTTATGCGTTTTCCGGGTTCAACGTCTACAATGTTTTTTTCTATTTCTTTCTGGATGCCGCTGCGCTGTTCCCTTATCTTCTCTGGGCGCTGGACGGGGCGGTTTTGGATAAGCGCCGCGGCCCCTTTGCGGCCATGGCGGCCCTGTGCCTTTTGGACAACTACTTTTTCTTTGCCGGGCAGGTGGTGTTCCTGCTTATCTATTTTATAGCCATGCTTTCGGTGAAAAGCTACCGCATCGGCCTTTCCGATTTCGGCCGCCTTGCCCTGGAAAGTGTTTTGGGCTGTGGCATGGGCTGTGTGCTGGCGGTTCCGGCGCTGCTGTTTTTGGCCGAAAACCCCCGCACGATGAGCCCGTTCAGCGGCTATGACTTCCTTTTGTACCGCCAGCCCCAGCAGTATGCGGCCATTTTGTACAACTTCTTCTTCCCGCCGGACAGCCCCTATATGCCGGTGGTGTTCAGCAAAGGGGTCATCAAGTGGACCAGCCTTTCCGCATATCTGCCGCTGGTGAGCACCTGCGGTGTGTGGGCCTATCTGCGCTGCAAGCACAGCACTGCCTTTAAGCGCATTTTGTATGTGTGCCTTTTCATGGCGTTTGTGCCCATGCTCAATTCCTGCTTCTATGCCTTCAATTCCAGCTATTACGCCCGGTGGTTCTATATGCCCGTCCTGATCATGTGTGCCGCCACCGTCCTGGCAATGGAGGATGAGGACGTCCGCCTGGAAAAGGGCCTTGTACCCACCCTTTTTGCCACCTTTGCCTTCTGTGCCTTTGCCTTTGTTCCGTTAAAGGGCGAAGGGGAGGATGCCGGCTGGACCATGGGCGTTCTGACCGATGGGGAAAAGTTCTGGATGAACCTGGGCTTTGCCATACTGGGTATTGCGGTGCTTTGGCTTTTGTGGCTGCGGCATGAACGCACCCCGCAGTTTGCCAGAAGGCTGTGTGCCGCCGTTTTGGCGTTTTCCTGCGTGATGGGGGTCACCCACATCGCCATCGGCAAATTCCCCCAGTGGGAAAAAGACAAACTCATGAAAACCGAGCTGTATGTGCAGGCAAGAGAGCTTTCGCAGCAGCTGCCGGAAGGGGCCTACCGGCTGGATGCCTATAAATGTTATGACAATGTGGGCATCTGGATGGACAAAAGCTGCCTTGCCTGCTTCCATTCCACCGTGGCCCCGGCGGTGATGGAGTTTTATCCCCAGTTTGGGGTAAAGCGGGATGTGCGCAGCGAACCGGCCCTTGAAAAGCAGGCCCTGCGCAGCCTGCTTGGGGTGCGCTACACCCTGTGCACCGAGGCGAACACTGCCGATTTCGAAAAGAAAGCCGGGGACGGCTGGCAGCGCCGAGGCCAGAAGGGCCGCATTGTGGTTTACGAAAACCGGGATGCCCTGCCGCTTGTGTGCGGATATGACTATTATGTGACCCGGGAAGAATTCGAAAAAGTGGCCGAATCCCAGCGGGACCAGCTGCTTTTAAGAGCCGTTGTGCTGGAAGAGGGCCAGCCGAAAGAATGGGGCGGCTGGCTCAGCCCTCTTCCCCGGAACCGGCACACCCGCTTTGACCGGGACACCTTCCAGCAGGATCTGCAGGCCCGGCGCTCCATGAGTGCAGGCAGCAATGTGGAAATGACCCGCAGCGGCCTTACCGCCCGCATCACACTGGAAAAAGACAAAATCGTTCAGCTGGCGGTGCCCCATGATAAGGGCTTCACCGCCTGGGTGAACGGAAAAGAGGTCCCGGTGATCCAGGTAAGCGGCGGCCTTACCGCCGTTCCGGTGCCGGCGGGTGAAAACGAGATCCGGCTGGAATACCACACACCGGGCCTTGAACTCAGTGCTGTAATTGCAGGCATCAGCCTGCTTTGCTATGCGGCTTATCTAATTATCAGCCGAAAACCTCTGCGCAGAAAGCGCAAAGGGTAAAAAAGGAGAGAGAACCAATGGATTTTGCAAAAATTCTTGCACAGGAGCTGGAAGTGCCCCAAAAATATGTGGAGGCCGCCATTGCCCTGATCGACGAGGGAAACACCATTCCCTTCATTGCCCGCTACCGTAAGGAAGCCACCAATGCCATGGATGACCAGGTACTGCGCCGTCTGGATGAGCGGCTTTCCTATCTGCGCGGCTTGGAAAAGCGCAAGGAAGAGGTGAAAGCCACCATCGAGGGGCAGGGAGCGCTGACCCCGGAGCTGTGCCTTCAGCTGGAAAACGCAGCTACCCTGGCCGAGGTGGAGGACCTGTACCGCCCCTATAAGCCCAAGCGCCGCACCCGTGCCAGCATCGCAAAGGAGCGGGGCCTTGAGCCTTTGGCCCTTGCCGTTCTGGAGCAGAACTCCGGCTTTGACCCCGAGGCTGCCGCTGCCGAATATCTTGGTGAGGAGGTGCCGGATGCGCAAGCAGCCCTTGCCGGCGCACGGGACATCCTGGCCGAAATGATCAGCGATGATGCCCGCCTGCGTGCCGAGCTGCGCCGGTTCTACCACGCCTTCGGCCTTGTGAAAAGCCGGGCCGCCAAGGAAGAGGACAGCGTTTATTCCGGCTATTATGATTTCTCCCAGGCTGTTTCCAAAATTGCCGGCCACCGGGTGCTGGCACTGGACCGGGGCGAGCGGGAAGAATTCTTAAAGGTCAGTGTGGAGGTGGAGCCGGAGCGGGCCGCCGGCATTGCCCGCCAGCTGTTCGTTCGCCGCAGCGGCGGGGCCAGCGCCGACCAGGTGGCTGCTGCCGTGGAGGATGCCTATACCCGTCTCATCCACCCCAGCCTTGAGCGGGAAATTCGCTCCGAGCTCACCGAAAAGGCGGCAGAAGGCGCCATTGAGGTGTTCGGCGACAACCTGCGCCAGCTGCTGATGGCCCCGCCCATCAAGGGCAAGGTGGCGCTGGGCATGGACCCCGGCTACCGCATGGGCTGCAAGCTGGCGGTTGTGGATGCCACCGGCAAGGTGCTGGACACCGCCGTGGTGTTCCCGGTGCCGGAATTCAAGCGTGTGGACCAGGCAAAGCGCATCGTGAAAGACCTGATCAAAAAGCATCAGGTGGAGATCATTGCCATCGGCAACGGAACCGCCGGCCGTGAAACCGAGCTGTTTGCGGCAGAGGTCATCCGTGAGATGAACTGCGGCGTTCAGTATATGGTGGTCAGCGAGGCAGGCGCCAGCGTTTATTCGGCCAGCAAGCTGGCCGCTGAGGAGTTCCCCCAGTATGATGTGAACCTGCGCAGTGCGGTGAGCATTGCCCGCCGTTTGCAGGATCCCCTGGCGGAGCTTGTGAAAATCGACCCCAAGGCCGTGGGCGTGGGCCAGTATCAGCATGATATGCCCCAGAAAAAGCTGAGCGAAGCGCTGGACGGTGTGGTGGAAGGCTGTGTCAACTCGGTTGGCGTGGACCTGAACACCGCAAGCGCCCCGCTGCTTTCCCGCATTGCGGGTCTTACCGCATCCACCGCAAAGAACGTGGTGACCTTCCGGGAAGAGAACGGTGCGTTCACCAGCCGTGCCCAGCTGAAAAAGGTCAAGGGCCTTGGCCCCAAGGCTTTTGAGCAGTGCGCCGGCTTCTTGCGCCTGCCCGGCGCAAAGGACCCGCTGGACAGCACCGCCGTTCATCCGGAAAGCTACCCCGCAGCCCGCACCCTGCTGGAGCTGTGCGGCTTTACCGGCAAGGATATCGGCACACAGGCCATCCAGTCGCTGCCCCAGCGCGCGGCCCAGATCGGCTATGGGACCCTTTGCGAAAAGACCGGCGTGGGTGAACTGACCTTGAAGGACATCCAGGCCGAGCTGCTGCGTCCGGGCCGGGATATGCGTGATGAGCTGCCCCCGCCGCTTCTGCGCAGCGATGTGATGAGCATGGAAGACCTAAAGCCCGGCATGGAGCTCACCGGCACGGTGCGCAACGTGATCGATTTCGGTGCGTTTGTGGACATTGGCGTACATCAGGACGGCCTTGTGCACATCAGCCAGCTTTCCGACCGATTCATCAAACACCCCAGCCAGGCTGTAAAGGTGGGCGACGTGGTAAAGGTGAAGGTGCTGGAAGTGGATGTGAAGAAGAAACGCATCGGTCTTACCATGAAAGGCGTAAAGCAGAACTGATCACAGGCCGGGCAGGCCGGCCTGTTTAAAAGGAGGAACCGGAATGGACGAGGAAGACAGGGTCCAAATCAGCGAAACGCTTCGTTTGGGTCTGGTGCTGGCGATTGTGGGCGGATATCTGGATGCCTACACCTACCTGTGCCGGGGCGGAGTGTTCGCAAATGCAGAAACCGGCAACATGGTGCTGCTGGGCATCAATCTGGCATCGGGCGAATGGATGAAGGCGCTCAAATATCTTTTGCCGGTGGTGGCGTTTTTCTGCGGCATCCTGCTGGCAGAACGGATTCGCACCTGCTTTCGAAAAAAAGAACAGCAGGGGTTTCATTGGCGGCATGCGGTATTGCTTATCGAGATCGGCGTTCTGGCGCTGGTATCCTTTATGCCAATGGGCGGCCGATGGGATATGGTTGTAAACTGGTCGGTGGGCTTTGTGTGCGCCTTGCAGGTGGAAAGCTTCCGCAAGGTGCGGGGCAGGGCCTACGCCACCACCATGTGCACCGGCAACCTGCGCAGCGGCACAGAGCTTTTGTCCCGCTATCTGGAAACCAAGGAGAAAAAGCTTCTGATCCACAGCCTGCGCTACTATGCGGTGATCGCGCTGTTCATTCTGGGCGCTTCGGTGAGTGTACATATAAGCCCCCTGCTCGGTCAGTATTCGCCGCTTGTTGCCTGCGGCGGGCTTCTCGTGGCTTTTCTCATGATGCTCCGAACCTCAAAGGTATAAAAAAGTAAAAAAGCACCGTCCGTTCCCTGGCTGAAAGGGAACGGACGGTGTTCGTTTTTATTTGGTGTCCCAGTTGAAGCGCTCATGCTTTTGGCGGGGGATGGCCGCTTCGGCCTTGAGCTCCTCCATCTTTTTCTGGCGGCGGGCTTCCTGCTGGGCCAGCTTGCGTTCACGCTCACGCTGCATTTCCTGCGCTTTTTGCTGAAGCATCAGCAGCTTTTGCTCCTGCAGCTTCCGGTCTTCTTCCACAGAGAGACGGGTGCTGGTCGGGCGGGCAGCTCTTACTGCCGCAGGCACAGGCTGCAAAGCCGGATTTCGGCTGGGGGCAGGGGCGGCAGGCGCTGCGGCAGTCTCTTTTGCCGCAGGCTCGGTGGCGGAAAGCGGGTCTATAATGATTTCGATCTTGGGCCGGGGCTCCTGCTTTTGGAAAGGCTCCTTCACAGGCTCTTCCAAAAGCTTTTCGGCAGGGGCTGCTTTGGGCGCTGCATCCATGGCTTCGCTCTTTTTAGCAGCTGTTTTCCTGGCGGCAGGCTTTGCGCTCTTTGCCGGGGCCTTGGGCTTTGCATCCAAAGCTTCGCCCTTTTCAGCGGCTGCCTTCCTGGTGGTGCTCTTTGCGGGGGTCTTGGGCTTTTCGTCCGAAGCTTCACTCTTTCCGGCAGCCGTCTTTCTGGCGGCAGGCTTTGTGCTCTTCGCCGGGGTCTTGGGCTTTTCCTCCAAAACCTCGCTCTTTTCGGCAGCCGCCTTTTTGGCGGTGCTCCGGGTGCTCTTTGCCGGGGCTTTGGGCTTTTCGTCCAAAGCTTCGTCCTTTTCAGCAGTCGTCTTCTTTGCGGCGGCCTTTGTACTCTTTGCCGGAGCTTTCTTTGCCTTTTTCTCGGCCGGCAGCTCTTCTTCAGCAGCCTGCTGGGCAGCTGTCTCCTCGGCACTGGCCGGCTTTTTAAGGGTCCGCTTTGCACGGGGCTTTTGGGATGCAGGCTCCTTCGGCAGTTCTTTTGCCCCGGAAACGGACACTTCCAGCGGCTCCTGCGGGATGGCCGCCTTTTCGGGCGTTGGTTCCGGCACTGCCTGCACCGGCTCTGCTTTTTCCAAAACGGGCTCCGCTTCTGTGAACGGCAGCTCTTCGGGAACAGGGGCCGAAACCGGTTCTTCACGGTGCGCTGCAGGCTCCGGCTTTGGAGCTTCCGGCTGGATTTTTTTCAGCAAAAGCTTTTCCGGCTGAGTCTTTTTTGGCAGGGGCTCTTTTTGGGGCTGCTGTGCAGGCTCTTCGATCTTCTGCTGATGCATTTCACCCCAAAAGGCCAGCCAGATGGCAGCCAGCAAAACCAGGATGCATACAAGGGTGATCTGGTTGATAACAGGGCTGAAAAAGGAATACCGGGTTAGAGCGGCCAGTGAAAAAATCACGCCAGAGGTTAAAACAAGACAGATGAACAGGCTCTTTAAAAGATGCCGCACAGCCGCTCGCCTCACTTTCTTTAAAAAATAAAAAGCCGTGGGTCCCCGTTCCCAGCGTCAGGGGCGAGGAGCACACGGCTCGGTTCAGAAAACTTATTTGGTGCCGAAGATGCGGTCGCCGGCATCGCCCAGACCGGGAACGATGTAACCGTTTTCGTTGAGCTTTTCATCCAGAGCGGCCACATAGATGTCCACATCGGGATGAGCGGAACGCAGCTTTTCCAGACCTTCCGGAGCGGCGATCAGGCCCAGGAACTTGATGTTGCGGGCACCGCGCTTTTTGATCTGAGCAATGGCGTCACAGGCGCTGCCGCCGGTGGCGACCATGGGGTCCAGAACCAGCACTTCACGCTCGGCAATGTCGCTGGGAAGCTTGCAGTAGTATTCCACAGGCTCCAGGGTCTCCTCGTTGCGGTACATACCGATGTGGCCGACCTTTGCCGCGGGCAGCAGGCTGAGCATACCGTCTACCATGCCAAGACCGGCGCGCAGGATGGGCACCAGGGCCAGCTTGCGGCCGGCCAGCATCCGGGTGTGGGCAATGCCGATGGGGGTCTCAATGTCCACAGGCTCGGTGGGCAGGTCACGGGTCGCCTCGTAGCACAGCAGCATAGCCAGCTCGCTGACCAGCTCCTTGAACTCCTTGGTGCCGGTGTTCTTGTCACGCAGGTGTGCGATCTTGTGCTGAACCAGGGGATGGTCCAGGATCATGGGAGATTTGTTCATTTTTATCCGCTCCTTCTAATCTTGTTCAAAAGAATTTCCGCTTGCAATGCGAAAAAAAGCAATGGGATCAGGTGTTCTCCAGGGCCATCATCTTGTCCACACGGCGCTGGTGACGGCCGCCCTCGAAGGGAGTGTTCAGGAACAGGTCTGCCAGGTAGATGCCAAGGCCGGGGCCCACAACACGGCCGCCCATGCACAGGGCGTTGGCGTCGTTGTGGCGGCGGGTGTATTCAGCGCTGAACGCATCCGAGCAGCAGCAGGCGCGGATGCCTTTGATCTTGTTGGCGCTCATGGAAATGCCAACGCCGGTGCCGCAGAACAGCAGGGCCTTATCGCATTCGCCGCCAACCACAGCACGGCAGGCCTTTTCGGCCATGTCCGGGTAATCGCAGGCTTCGCCGGTGTAGCTGCCGAAATCCTTATAGGCAACACCGATCTCTTCCAGATGCTGGCGGACTGCTTCCTTCAGTTCAAAGCCGCCGTGATCGGCAGCCAGTGCAACGGGTTTTGTCATTTGTTTTCTCCTTCGGCTTTTATTCGGGCGGCGCGTTCCCGCTCCGCCTGGCTCAAACGGTGATAGTTGGGGGCAAGCCGCGCGGGCGGAACACATTCGCCCCGCTCAAAGGCCTTTTGTGCCGCAAGGCACACCGCCGCACCCCGGCAGCGGCTCAAAGCGGCGGGTGCGTGCACCACACCGTCCAGCTGATCATATTCATTATAACACAAGGAAGCCCCATCACCAACAAAAAACAGGGGCTTTTTGCAGCTTTTGACAAAATCTGCAAGACTTTTTACCGGCGCTGCCTGATCTTCGGTAAGGCGCCGGCCGCTTGCAAGGTCAAATGCGGCCCAGTATACCTCACGGCGGCGGGCATCCAGTGCACACAGAATGGTGCCTTCACCGCCGATGCAGCCCAGCGCCAGCGCTTCCAGGGTGGAAACCGGCGCACAAGGAGCATCCGAAGCAAAGGCAAGGCCCTTGATGGCAGCCAGCCCGATGCGAAGGCCGGTGAAGCTGCCCGGCCCCGAGCAGACACCCCAAAGCTGTACATCGGCCGGGGTGCGGCCCACGGCCCGCAGAGCACTGTCAATGAGGGGCAGCATGGTCTCGCTGTGGGTCAGGCCGCAGTCCACAAAGTTTTCGTACAAAAGCCGGTCTCCGTCCAGAACGGCGACCGAAGCGGTTTTGCCCGCAGTATCAAGACCAAAGGTCAGCATAAGGAAACCCCCTCAATGGTAATGCGGCGGGCATCCTCGCTCAGCCGCTCGATCCGCACGGTCACCGGGTCCTCGGCAGCCAGAAGGTCGGCGAAGTTTTCGCTCCACTCGGCAGCAACGATGGCACCCTCGTCCAGATAGTCATACAGCCCGGCGGCACAAAGATCATCCTCTGAGCTCAGGCGGTAGAGATCGAAATGGGCCAGGGGCCGGGGCCCCCGGTAATAGTTTACAATGGCAAAGGTGGGGCTGCTCACCGGGTCCTGGCAGCCAAGCCCCTGGGCAAGCCCTTCGGTAAAAGCGGTTTTGCCTGCGCCCAGCCCGCCCTGATAGCAGATAAGGGTGCCCGGCTGCAAAGCAGCGGCAAGCCGCCGGCCAAGGGCCACGGTTTCGGCCCGGCTGCTGGTAGTGAAAACGGCCATGCTCAAAAGGCCTCCTTTTGCTTTTTGTGAAAGATGCGCCCCCTGCGCCTCGTTTTATAAAAAAGACGGACTTTATCCGGGGCCAGAAATTATTATAACCCGATAATCCCAAAAGTTCAACGCAAAATTGCCTGTTTCGACCCCCAAGCCGCCGGAAAGCGTGCATGTGCGCCGGAAAAAAGCGTTGCCAGCGGGCTGCAAGTGGGATATAATAACAAAATAGTGTGTATTTATAAAGGGAAGGTGATGCTGTGTTCAAGGTCATCAAGCAATATTTGAAAGCGACCGACTGGCTGTATCTGTCAGCCTGTCTTTTCTGTTCGGTGCTCAGTGTGCTCACACTGGTCTCGCTGGGAATGAATGCCGGCGGCTTTGAAGTGAACGCCTTTGACGGCAGCATCGAAGGGCTGGGCGCCTACCGCAACGCAGTGGTGCAGGGGGCAGCAAGCCTGTTCGGGATCATCTGCGCTGTTGGCCTTTCCTGCATCGATTACCGCTCTCTGGTGCGCATCTGGCCCATCCATGTATGCTTTTCCTGGCTTTTGGTGCTGCTCACATTGACCCATGCAAGCATCGGGCCGCTGGTTTTGGGCTGGAACCCGCCCGGAACCGACAATTACAGCTGGATCCGCCTTGGGCCCTTGAGCCTTCAGCCGACCGAGCTTGCCAAGATCAGCTTTATCCTGACCTTTGCCATGCATCTTGACAATGTGCGGGAAAAGATCAACGAGCCCCGGGAGCTTGCAAAGCTGCTGGCCCACATCCTGGCGGTGGCCGCCATTGTGCATGTGCAGGGAGATGACGGCACGGCCATCGTGTTTTGCTGCATCGGCTGTATGATGCTGTTTGTGGCCGGCCTTTCCTGGAAATATATCTTTTCGGCCGCGGCGGTGGGCATTACCGGCTTTTCGCTGATGATCGGCTTTTTCCCGGAGAAATTTCTCAAGGGCTATCAGTTCGAGCGCATCATGGCGCTGCTCCATCCCGACCAGTATCCCGATATTTCCCGCCAGCAGCAGGGCGGCAAGGTCGCCATCGGCTCCGGCCAGATCTTTGGGCGGGGGCTTTTCGGTGAGGATCACTACAATGTGATCAATGCCCAGGATGACTTCATGTTCAGCTATCTGGCCGAATGTGTCGGCTTTGTGGGCAGCGTGATCATTCTGGGGGTGCTTTTGTTCATTGCGGTGCGCACCCTTGTCACCGGCCTTCGCAGTGAGGACTATGTGGGCGTTTACATCTGCTCCGGCGTATTTGCGGCCATTGCCTGGCAGATCATCATCAATTTGGGCATGAACCTTTCGCTGCTGCCGGTCATCGGCATCACGCTGCCGTTTTTCTCGGCAGGCGGCACCAGCGCCCTGATGATGTACCTTTCGGTGGGGCTCGTTACCAGCGTGTATATGCACAACAAAAAGAATTTGTTCAGCAACGGTTGAAAGAAGGCCTGTTTTCCGGTTGGAAAACAGGCCTTCTTTTCGGGTTTGCCCTCTTTTATAAAAACTTTTTTTATAAATTTCAGAAAAGTTAAGAAAATGTGAAATATATTACCCCGCTAAAGCGTATTATAAGCAGAAGAGATCAAAAACCCAATAAGGAGGGACCACATATGCGGTGGATGTTTATCGCAGCAGGATTATTGGCAGCAGCTTCGGCGATCGGGCTCATTGCAGCCTGGGGACGCTGGTATGGCAAAAAGCAAAAAGGCGAAGTGAGCCTGGCGGCCACCGTCAAGAGGGTGACCCTCAACGGTGAGTGCGGCCCCATGGTAAGCTTTGTGTGCCAGAGCGGTGAGGTCCGTTTTGCGGTCCCCCGTGAGATCGCCCGTCAGCTGGAACCCGGTGAGCGGGGCGTGCTGACCCATCAGGGAAACCAGTTCATCTACTTTGTATCCAGAGAAGATCTTCTGGGGCCGGCCATGAACACCAGCCTTGCGAAGGTTTCGTGATTTTAAATCCGCAAGCCGCCCCTTGCCCGCAGCCGGGCAGGGGGCGGCTTTTGCAGTCTGCCAGCCTTGCGGGAGAAGGGCATCTGTGGTATCCTTGAAAAAAGAAAAACAAGGGGGCCGATGAATGCAAAAAATAGCAGCCCGGCTTTTTTATGCCGGTTTTGCCCTGCTTTGGGGCTGGATCTTTTTAAACAATCTGGTGCGCTGGCCGCACAACAGCCCGGCGGCTTTGGGGCTGGGCCTTGTGATGGCGGGGGCAGTTTGGGCCCTGGCAAGGTTTGTCCTGCCCAAACTGGATTGCCTTTCACCCAAAAACTGGAAGCTCCTTTCCCGGTCGGTGCTTTTTTTCTATACCGTCTTCCTTTGCTGGATGGGCTGGCTTTTGGCCGAGGTGCCCATCATGGACCACGAGGTGATCCTGAAAAGCCTGCCGGAGTTCCTGGAATACGGAAAATTCCCCACCTGGGGCGGCTATTACATTGTATGCAACAACAATCTGGGCCTTGCCTTGCTGCTGGGGGGCTGGTATAAGCTCACCAGCCTGTTCGGCTTTGGCCCAGGGCTCGATCTTCGGGGGGTGATGCCGGGCATCCTTTTGAATGTGCTGGCCATTGCCGGCACAGCGGCAATGATCTGCGTGCTGGCCCGGCGGGTGTTTGCTTCCAACCGGGCAGTGGCGCTGGCCTTTTTGCTGACAGCCGGGTTTGCGCCGTTTGTGCTGTACAGCCCCTGCTTTTATTCCGACACCCTTTCGCTGCCCTTTGCGCTGCTGGTGATTTTGGGCTTGGATGAGTTCCGAAAAGGCGGCAGCCGGAAAAAACAGCTTTTATTGCTTGTCGGAATGGCGGCGGCAGCCTTTGCGGGCTTTGCGGTAAAGGGCAGTGTGGTGGTGGTGCTGGCGGCGGCAGTGATCCAGCTCTTTTTGGAACATCCGCCCAAAAAGGCGCTGCTCAGCGGGGCGGCCCTGCTGCTGGTGTTCCTTTTGCTGCTGACCGGCTATAAGGCCGTTCAGCGCAGCTGGCTCATCGACTGGACCGAAGAGGACAGCCTGGCTCTGCCGCTGACCCTTTGGTTCTGCTACGGCAGCCACGATGACGGCAATTACTCCCAGCAGGATTTTGACCTTGCCATGTCGGTGGATACCCTTGCCGAAAGGAAAGAGCTGATCCGTGCCCAGCTTCAAAAGAACTATGCATCCTTCACCCCGGCAGGGCTTGCGGAATTCATGACCCATAAGGCATCCATCACCTGGGGGGACGGCCTGTACAATTCGGAAGAGTTCCTTGCCACCCCGCAGCGGGCCAACTGGACCCATTCCTTTATCCTGGAAGGCCAGCCGGGGTATATGCCGCTGGTTTATTACTGCCAGGGCTATCTGCTTATGCTGGAACTGTTCATGCTGGCTTTCCTTGCGGGCCAGATAAAACCGGCAGTGCCCGGAACGCTGACCCTGTGCGGTGTGAGCGTGCTGGGGCTGGTGCTCTTTTTGAGCCTTTGGGAAACAAAAGCCCGCTATGCCTTCAATTTCACTCCGCTGCTGATCCTGCTGGCACTGGGCGGTGCAATGCATCTGGCTCAAAAACAGAAACTGAAATGAAAAACAGCAGGCGCTTTGCTTTTCAATGCGAAGCGCCTGCTGTTTTTATCGGTTACAAACCGCTCTCTTTGCAAAGGGACTGGTAAGCTTCAAAATACCGCTCACCAAAGGTGCGCACGTCGGCGGTGCCAAAGTGGAAGCCATCGCCCTGGCAGGGAAGATTTTCGCTGGAAACCACCCGGCAGCGGGGAAGCTGTGCCGCAAGCTCGGGCAGGCGGCGGTTGAATTCCCGCAGAGAGTCCGCATCCGAAGAATAAAAGCCCAGATCCGGCCGGCCCAGCTCCCCGATGAGGATGGGCAGATCCTGACCCAGCTCCCTGCGGAAGGCCTGCATGGTGCGGATGAATTTTTCCGGGTAGCAAAGCACGCCCTCCATCTGCTTGCAGTCCGCCTCGCCCTGATGCCACAGGATGCCGCAGAGGGTGGAGGTGCGCATGGCAAGCTTTGCCTGGAACACCGCGTGATCGAACAGAAGGCTGCCCGGCAGCCACTGGTCAATGGAGGTGCCGCCGTCCGCACAGGGGATAAGGCCCACCTGGCGGTCATAGGTTTTGGCATAAAGCTGGGCAAAGCGGGCCGCAAGGCTTGCTCCGCTCTTGGCGCCAAAGCCGGGGAAAGGGCTGCGGTCCACATTCACAGGCTCGGTCATGGCCTGCCAGCGGCCCATGCGCAGCACATGGCAGCGCTCATCGGAAATAAGGGGGGCACCGTCCAGATTTCCCCGCCCGGCCATATTGGACTGGCCGGCCATCAAAAAAGAGTAAATGGGCGCATCCGCATTGCAGGTGCTGTTTGGGCCCAAAATCGTTTTGTCAACATACTGGCTCATAAAAATCACCTCGGCCCTATTTTAGCACGGCGGCCGGGGGCTTGTCCATTCCCAAATGCCCGGCCGGGCTTGACAAAAACGATGGAAAACCCGTATGCTTGTATACAGAAAAATCAGAGAAAAAAGAGCCCGCACCGGGCCACAAAGGAGCGTTTTGAATGAAAGCCATTATGGTTCTGTTCGACTCCCTCAACCGGCACCTGCTGCCCAATTACGGATGTGACTGGACAAAGCTGCCCAATTTCCAGCGGCTGGCCAGCCGCACCGTCACTTTTGATACCTTCTACGGCGGCAGCATGCCCTGTATGCCTGCACGGCGGGAGCTGCACACCGGACGGTACAATTTCCTGCATCGCAGCTGGTCCCCGATGGAGCCTTACGATGAATCCCTCTGCACCAACCTGCGCAAGATCGGCGTTTATTCCCACATCACAACAGACCACTTCCATTACTGGGAGGACGGCGGTTCCTGCTATATGAGCAAGTTCGACAGCTTTGAAATGAACCGGGGCCAGCAGGGCGACCCCTGGGTGCCCTGTGTGGAAAAGCCCTTCTGGCCGGAAACCCATTCCGGCCGCACCGCCGGCGGAAACTGGCGGCATGACTGGGCAAACCGTGCGTATCTGGACAGCGAAGAAAAAATGCCCCAGAACCACACCTTCCAAAACGGGCTGGAATTTATTGACAAAAATGCGAAGAACGACAACTGGTTCTTGCAGATCGAATCCTTTGACCCCCATGAGCCGTTCTATTCCCAGCAGGAATACAAGGACCTTTACCCCCATGAGTACCGCGGCAAGCAGATGGACTGGCCCGATTACGGCCGCAACGAGCTGGATGAGGAAACGACCCGGCATCTGCGGTACGAGTACGCAGCTTTGATGAGCATGTGCGACCGGAACCTGGGCCGTGTGCTGGACAAGATGGATGAGTATGATCTTTGGAAGGATACCCTGCTCATTGTGAACACCGACCACGGCTTTATGCTGGGCGAAAAAGAGTGGATGGGCAAAAACGTGCAGCCTTTCTATCAGGAGCTGATCCATCTGCCGTTCTTCATCCATGACCCCGCAGTGCCGGAAATGGACGGCACCCGCCGGAAGGAGCTGGCCCAGACCATTGACGTGCCGGCCACCATTCTGGATTTCTTCGGTGCGCCGCCCCTGAACCACAGCGAGGGTGTTTCGCTGCTGCCCGTTCTGCGCAAGGACCGGCCGGTCCGCTATGCCGCCCTGTTTGGCATCTTCGGCGGCCATGTGAATGTGACCGACGGCCGCTATGTTTACATGCGCGCTTCTGCCAACAGCGCCAATGCCCCCCTGTATGAATACACTTTGATGCCCTGCCACATGACGGCCCCCTTCTCGGCCGCCGAGCTGCGCACTACGGAGTTTGTGCCCGGCTTCTCGTTCACCGATGGCTGCCAGCTGCTGCGCACCGAGGCAAAGGTGGGCAGCAACAGCTATTGGTTCGGCAGCCGTCTTTATGATCTGCAGGAGGACCCGGACCAGCAGCACCCGGTGGAAAGCCTTGCCCTGCGCCGGCGCATGGCCGAACTGCTGCGCACCGAGATGAAAAAGAGCGAAGCGCCCCTTGAGCAGTTCCAGCGCCTGGGCCTGCCGGAAGACGGATACATCCCGGATGAGGCTTTGGCGGACGGAGAGCTGAGCTATGAAAAGCCACAGGTCGGCACCCTGACCTTCACCCCCCGGGGCGAAAAGGCCCTGGCGATCTATCTTTCCCGGCTGGTGAGTGAAAGCGCCGAGGCGTTTGCCCGGCTTTTGACCGAAAATCATCCGGAAAATGCGGTCCTCACCGAAGAAGATGTTTTTGCCCAGATGCGCAAGGTGGAAGACCCCCGCTTCTGCGAAATCAACATCAAAAATATCCGCGGCTTTCTGTAACTGCCGCTGAAAAAGCCCCTCTGCCTTTGAAAAACAGTGAACAGGTCCAGTAAAAACGGACAATGACAAAACGCCCCCTGTTGTAGGATAAT